>NZ_LGDD01000093.1 GCF_001279695.1 Streptomyces sp. WM6378 | reverse complement strand
GGGTACGACGGGGGGCCGATCCCGGCGCCGGAGCTGCCGGCAGTGCCCCTGAAAGCGCGGGGTCGGGTGCGCTGATCTGCGCTTATGGGCGATCGGGCCCGGGCGGTGGGGCTGGTAGGCGTCGGCCCTGAAAGCGATCGATGGATGTCGTACGGAACCCCTCCAGTCTGGTGCGCGGGAGGGGTTCCGTCGTCCAGTGTGTGAGCTTGTGTGGGCGGGTTTGGTAGACCCAATGCTGACCTTGCTGACGATGCGTCATTTTCGCGTGCGGGTATATCGCTGAACGTTTAGTGCGTCTGGGGAGCGCTCGTGGCGAGACGCGCTCGCCTCATTGCTGACCCCTGACCTGACGGGTGCCGGCCAGGGGTGGCAAAGGGCTCTGACTGTCGTGTCCGCGCTTGTGTGCGAGCGGGCGAGTTGTGGGTTCTCGACAATCTCAGTTGGGGTGTGACTCTGCCGCTCGGGTCGGTCAGCACTCCTTCATGAGTCCGAGATTGCCTGGTGCCAGGTGGCTTCTTCGTGGGATCTGCAGAGTGGCTCCGGATGATGCCGGGGACCTTGTCCCAGTGTTCGGGGCGAAGGGGCCTCCGGAGGTTCCGCTGCCGAGGCGGCAGTTCACGGCGGTGCGGGTGGCGTTGTCCGGGTCGGGGTAGCCGTCGGCGTCCGAGCACGCGTGCTGCTTCGACGTGTCGCCCTGGCTGTCGGTGAAATCCTGGTGCGATTTGCGGACGAAGAGCTTGCCCCACGCTGCGTGCGTCATGCCCGGCCAGCGTCTGAGCCGAGGACGCGGCAGTCGGGGGCGTCGTCTCGGCTGGAGCGGCACTGGCCGGGATGCTGGTGGTGGAGTGTCGGCCGCGATCGCCGCAGCCGTCCGCGCACGTGTCCAGTAGGCGCGCACGGCCGCATCGAGAATGACGGTCCGGCAACGGCTGCCGCCCCGTCGGTCAGTGCTGCGTACCGGCCCTGACTTCCCGCCTTCGAGCGGCGGTGGAGCACGGAGGGGGGACGGCTCGTATGCTGCGGCCTATGTGCAGACACAACGGTGCAACGGGTGCACGAGCTGGTGTGCCGGGACCTGTGCGCGCCGCTGTCCCCGGGCGCACAGGCCAGTCGTTGACGCGACGTCAGGTGCGCCGCACCGTGATGGTCCGGGTGCTCACCTTGGGGTTTGTCAACGGGACCGTAATGGTCAGGACCCCGTCCTTGTATTCCGCGGTTGTTTCGTCCCCCTGCGCTCCGGCCGGCAGCCGGACCGAGCGGGCGAAGCTTCCGTAGCGGAACTCGGTGTGGTGCTTATCGGTTGTCTCGGCCCTGCGCTCGGCGCGCAGGGTCAACACGCCCTCCGTCATGGTGAGTTCGACGTCGTGGGCGGGGTCGATCCCGGGGAGTTCGGCACGCAGGGTGTACGCCTCGTCCGTGAGGGCTTCCTCGATGCGAATGTTGTGGATCCCTGGGGCGCTCGGCAGGCCCGCTTCGACCCAGCTGAACAGGTCGGGGAACTGAGGGGGCCAGCCAGGCAGCCGCTCGATCATTCCGCTCATCTTGCGCTCCTTCTGCCGGGTTTCCTTCCTTACCTTCAGAAGTACCCCCGCGACGCATATGCGGGCAGGGGCGGACCGGCCCTCGACAAGGGCCGGTCGGGCCACATCGGTTGTGCGGGGTCCGCCCGGTTTCAGGGGGCGGCCAGGGCTGCCCTGCCCGCTTCGAGGCGGGCCGCCGGAACGCGGAACGGAGAGCAGGAGACGTAGTCGATCCCGGCGCGGTGGAAGAAGTGGATGGAGGCCGGGTCACCGCCGTGTTCGCCGCAAACTCCCATGGACAGATGGGCATTGGCGGCGCGGCCCTCCTGGACGGCGATCGTCACCAGTCGGCCGACGCCTTCTTCGTCGAGGGTCTCGAACGGCGAATCCGTGAAGATTCCCCGGTCCAGGTAGCGCGGGAAGAACGATGCCTCCGCGTCGTCGCGGGACAGGCCCCACGTCGTCTGGGTGAGGTCGTTGGTTCCGAACGAGAAGAAGTCGGCGGCCTGCGCGATGCGGCTCGCGGTCAGAGCCGCACGCGGCAACTCGATCATGGTGCCGATCGGGCAGTGGAAGGCCTGCCCCGTCTCGTTGGCTACCTCGGCCAAGACCCGCTCTGCCTCGGCCCGTACGAGGCGCAGCTCCTCGACGGTGCCTACGAGCGGGATCATGATTTCGGCCCGCGGGCTGCCGCCGTCGCGCATCCGCTGGGCGACTGCTTCCGCGATCGCCCGTACCTGCATGGCCACCAGGCCCGGTACGGCCAGGGCGAGTCGGACACCGCGCAGACCGAGCATGGGATTGCGTTCGTGCATGCGCTCGACGGCGGCCAGGAGCTGGACGTCGCGCGGATTGGGAGGTGCGGCCGTGGCGACGCGCACGGCGAGTTCCGTCCGGTCGGGGAGGAATTCGTGAAGCGGCGGATCCAGCAGGCGGATGGTCACCGGCAGCCCGTCCATCGCAGCCAGAATCGCTTTGAAGTCCGATCGCTGCGGTGGCAGCAGGGCGGAGAGTGCCTGCCCGCGCGCCGCATCGTCGTCGGCCAGGATCATCGCTTCGACCAGGGCTTTGCGCTGGCCGAGGAACATGTGCTCCGTGCGGCACAGCCCGATGCCCTGGGCGCCGAAGCGGCGGGCGCGCGCCGCGTCCTCGGGAGTGTCGGCATTGGCCCGTACCTCAAGGCGGCGTACCGCGTCGGCGTGGGACAGGGCGCGCAGTACGGCCGCCGACGTCGGCCCGGTCTGCTTGCCGGACTCCAGGGCCCGGCCGACGTCGGAGGTGGTGAGCGGCAGGGCTCCTAGGTGGACCGTGCCGGCGGTGCCGTCCACCGAGACCGTGTCACCCTCGCGGACGACGACCCCGGAGCGGGTGGTCAGGCAGCGGCCTTCCGGATCGACGACCAGGGACTCGGCGCCACAGACGCAGACCTTGCCCATCCCGCGGGCGACCACGGCGGCATGGCTCGTCTTGCCGCCCCGGGTGGTGAGGACGGCCTGCGCGGCGATCATGCCGGGGAGGTCGTCGGGTGTGGTCTCCCCGCGTACCAGGACCGTGGGTTCTCCAGCGGCCGCGCGCCGGACCGCGGTCGCCGAGTCGAAGACGACCGCGCCCACGGCTGCGCCTGGTGAGGCGGCGATCCCCGTCGCGAGCGGTGCGCCGGCGGCGTCGGTCGCGAAGCGCGGGAAGAGCAGACGCGTGAGATGTGCGCCGTTGACCCGGGACAGAGCCTCGCGGCGGTCGATCAGACGCTCGTCCAGCAAGTCGTACGCGATGCGGAAGGCCGCCTCGGCGGTCCGCTTGCCGACGCGCGTCTGCAGGATCCACAGCTTGCCGCGCTCAAGGGTGAACTCGACGTCGCAGAGGTCCTCGTAGTGACGCTCCAACGTCCGCAGATGGTCGCTGAGTTCGACATAGGCGTGCGGGGCCAGCTGCTTCAGTTCGGCAAGCGGTACGGCATTGCGGACACCCGAGACGACGTCCTCGCCCTGGGCGTCCGGCAGGTAGTCGCCGTACACACCGCGCTCGCCGGTGGCTGGGTCGCGGGTGAAGGCGACACCGGTGCCGGAGCCCTCGCCCAGATTGCCGAAGACCATCGCCTGAACGGTCACGGCGGTGCCCAGATCATCGGGAATGTGGTCCCGCCTGCGATATGTCCGTGCGCGCTCCCCGTTCCAGGAGGCGAACACAGCACGGATGGCCCGGTGCAGCTGCTCGACGGGGTCCTGGGGGAACCGCTCACCCGACTCCCGGTGGATGAGCGCCTTGAACTTCTCGGTCAGCAGGATGAGATCGGCGGCATCCAGTTCGTGGTCGTCGGTGGCACCGCGCGCCGCTTTCAGGCTGGTGATGGCCTGCTCGAAGAGCTCGCCGTCGACGCCCATCACCGTGTGCCCGAACATCTGCAGCAGCCTGCGGTACGAGTCCCAGGCGAAGCGCTCCTGCCCCGAAGCCTTGGCCAACCCGGCCACGGTGGCGTCGCACAGACCGATGTCGAGGATCGTCTCCATCATCCCCGGCATCGAGTAGCGGCCGCCGGAGCGGACCGAGAGCAGCAACGGATCGTCGGTCCGGCCCAGGCCGCGTCCGGCCGCCCTCTCCAGGCCGGCCAGGGCATGCGCGACCTCGACACCCAGCTCGGGCGGTTCGGTTCCGGTGGCCAGGAAGACCCGGCAGGCCGTGGTCGTCACGATGAAGCCGGGCGGGACGGGCAGTCCCATGCGGGTCATCTCGGCCAGGTTGGCGCCCTTGCCTCCGAGCAGGTCGGCCATCTCCCGGCTGCCTTCGGCGAACTCGTACACGTAGTGGTTCATGGCCGTCCTCTCGTGCATGCGCGGGCCGTCGGGGCAGGACCTCGGCGGCGTGGCCACTGTGATCACACGCCGTCCCCGTCCCTCACCAGCCTTGTTGCCGGGAACCCGGCACGGGATGGGCCACAGGGGCATCGATCGGGTCCGTATGGCCCTGCCGAGCAGGCTTGCGCGGAGTGACCCGTCAGGAGGATCGCGGTTGCCAGTGGTGCGGAAGGGCCAGTTCACACGACTCTCCCGGGGCGACGGAGACGGTCCGTCCGGGCAGCTCGATGTCGATCGGCGCCCGGTCGGAGTCCGGGACCCGCACGCTCAGGCGCCCCGGCCGCATGTGCAGCCGTACACCCCAGTGGCCCCGGTAGCGGATCGTGAAGCCGTACTCGGAGAGCTCGGGCAGCGGCACCGGGTCCAGCCACAGTGCACCGCCGCGGGTCTCCAGACCGGTCAGGCCGCGCTGGACCAGGTCGAGCGTGCCCGCCATGGCACCCAGGTGGATTCCCTCGCCGGTGGTGCCACCCTGCAGATCGGCCACGTCGCCCTTGAGCGCCTCCTGCACGTACTCCCATGCGTCGGCTCGTTTGGCCCTGGCCAACACCCAGCCGTGCACGAGGCCGCTGAGTGTGGAGCCGTGACTGGTGCGGCGCAGGTAGTAGTCGACCGTACGGCTCCAGATCTCGTCGTCCAGCGGGTGACCGAGCCGTGCGAAGAGACCTCGGAGCTCTCCGGGGGAGAAGAGGTGGCCGAGCATCAGCACGTCCGCCTGCTTGGACGCCTGGTAGCGGTTGACCGTGTCTCCCTCGGCCTCCAGAATCCGGTCGAGCCGGCGGATGTCCCCGTACCTGGCCCGGTAGCGCTCCCAGTCCAGCGCGGCCAGTTCCTCGTAGCCCTTGAACTGGCTGATCACGCCGGAGTGGAATGGAACGTACAGCTCCCGAGAAATGTCCTCCCAGCGGGCTGGGGCATCCGTGTCGAGGCCGGTGCGCTCAGCGAGCTCCCGGCGGCACGGCTCGGGCAGCGTCCTGAGGAGCTCCAGGGCACGCTCCAGCACCCAGGCAGCGGTGACGTTCGTATACGCGTTGTCGTCGAGACCAGGTTCCTTCGCGTCGGGATAGGCATCGTGATACTCGTCGGGGCCGACCACGCCGCGGATGCGGTAGCGGCGCAGGCTTTCGTCGTACGTGGCCGAGTCGGCCCAGAACTGGGCGATCTCCAGCAACATGTCGGCGCCTTTGGTGTGCAGGAAATCCGTGTCACCGCTGGCTTCCCAGTACCGCCAGACGTTGTACGCGACCGCCGAGCCGACATGGTGCTGCAGCCGTGAGTGATCGGGCAGCCAGCGTCCGGAGCGCGGGTTGAGGTGCATTTCCTGGGTTTCCTCGCGGCCGTCGCTCCCGCTCTGCCACGGATACATCGCACCGGCCCGGCCGACCGCACGTGCGGCGTCGCGGGCCGCGCCCAAGCGGCGGTGGCGGTAGGTGAGGAGGGCCCGGGAGACCTCAGGGAAATGCAGGTTGAGATACGGCAGGACGAACAACTCGTCCCAGAAGACATGGCCCCGGTAAGCCTCGCCGTGCAAGCCGCGCGCGGGCACCCCGACGTCCAGGTCGGCGGTGTGCGGGGACAGCGTCTGGAGGACGTGGAAGAGGTGCAGCCGCAAAATGCGTCCTGCGTCCCCTGGAACCGTCAACTCGGCTTTCTGCCAAAGGTGTTGCCAGGCCATGCGATGCGTATCCAGGAGCGTCGGAAAGTCCGGAGCGTGGGAGACCCGGTCGACGGCGGCGCCGAGCGGGTCGGCGATCGCAGGGTCGTGCGAGGTGTGCAGGGCAACGGTCTTGTCGACCGTCGCCGAGTGACCGGGCCGCAGTCGCAGGCGGAAGCGCTGGACGGCCCGCCATTCCTCGTTGCACACCTCGATGGCTGCTTCCGGGGTGGCGATGCGGGCCGCCATGCCGATCCGGAGGTCGGAGGCGGTGGTGCGGCAGCGCAGCCAGATAGTGTCGGGGTTCGCCGCACCGGCTTCGGTATCGGTCAGGTGCAAGGAGTTGAGTGCTCGGTAGCGTTCGACGCCCGTGTTGCTCACTGTCGCGTCGAGAGCGGACTCCACTTCCAGTTCGCCGGACCATCCCTCAGCCGTGAACTCCGTGCGCAGTGCGGCGAGGTGAGGGTCCGCCATGTGCACGAGGCGAAGCTGACGCACGCGCAGTGTCCGGCCCGCCACATCCGTGTATCGCGACTCGCGCTCCAGCACCCCGGCTCGCAGGTCCAGCGACTGGCAGTGCGACAGAAGCTCCGTTCCGTCCGGTGTGAACCACGTACCGCCATCCGTCCGGAAGCGCAGCGGCAGCCAGTTGGGGAGGTTGACCAGGTCCTCGTTCTCGACTTCCCGGCCGGCGACGGTGGAGGTGAGGCGGTTGTAACAGCCCGCCGCATAAGTACCCGGATAGTGGACCGCGTCAGCCGTGCATTCCGGGGCGGCGCCGCGCGTGGCGAAATAGCCGTTCCCGAGAGTGCACAGGGACTCCCGCACCCGCTCCTGCGCGGGTTCGTAGCCCTCGTACTGCCACACCTCGTCCGTCATGTCCCGGCCTCTTCAGTCAGCAGGTCACCGAGATCCTTCACGACCAGGTCGGCTCCGTGCTTGAGCAAGGCGGTTCCATTTCCCCGTCCCGCCGTCCGGTCCACCCCGACGACCACCCCGAACCCGCCGCGCCGCCCGGCTTCGACACCGGCCAGGGCGTCCTCCACGACAGCCGTCTGCGCAACGGCTACTTCGAGCCGCCGGGCCGCTTCCAGGAACAGTGCGGGGTCAGGTTTGCCCGGCAGGCCGAGCCGGGCCGCCTCGGTGCCGTCGACGAGTACCTCGAAGAGGTCCATCACCCCAGCGTGCACGAGGAGCTCGCCCGCATGCCGCGATGCGGACGCCGCGGCGCATCGGATTCCGTCCTGCCGCAGCGCCTGCAGGAAGCGGACGGTGCCCGGATAGGCGTCGATGCCGCCCGCGCGCAGGCGTTGGACGAACAGCCGCTCCTTGTCCGCGGCGACCGCCTCCGCCAGTCCTCCGTCCGTGCGCAGTCCGCGTGAGGCCATGAAGGCCGTCGCGCCGTCGATGCGCGACTTGCCGTCGACGTACTGGAGGTAGTCGGTGCGTACGTCGAACGGCCGCCGCTGGTACGGGTCCTGGGGCGGATGCTCCAGGATGTGGGCGTCGAAGGCAGCCTTCCAAGCTTCGGCGTGCACCCGTGCCGAGTCCGTGATCACTCCGTCGGTGTCGAGGACCACGGCGCGCAAGCCGCGCAGCGCTGCGGGAATCACAGTCGCTCGGCGACGTAGCCGGTGAGGTCGAGCAGCCGGTTGCTGTAGCCCCACTCGTTGTCGTACCAGCCGAAGACCTTGACCAGATCGCCGTGCGCCTGGGTGAGACCGGGGTCAAAGAGGCACGAGGCGGGATCTCCGATGACGTCCCGGGAGACGATCGGTGCGTCGGCGACCCTCAGGATGCCGTTCAGCTGCCCCTGTGCCGCCTCGGCGAATGCGGCATTGACCTCGTCGGCGGTGGTCTCGCGGCGCAGCACCACCGTGAGGTCGGTCAGCGAGCCGTCCTCGACCGGGACGCGCACCGCCAGGCCGTCGAGCACTCCGTCGAGTTCCGGCACGACCGCTCCGACCGCACGAGCGGCGCCCGTACTGGTGGGAATGATGCTGAGCGCGGCCGACCGGGCCCGGCGCAGATCCTTGTGCGGGCTGTCCAGGAGCGCTTGGTCGTTGGTGTAGCCGTGGATGGTCGTCATCGTACCTTTGGCGATGCCGAACCGCTCGTGCAGCACGACAGCCATGGGCACCACACAGTTGGTGGTGCAGGAGGCGGCGGAGATCACATGGTGTTGCAGCGCGTCGTATGTGTGCTCGTTGACACCCATCACCACCGTGAGGTCGGCCTCCCTGCCGGGCGCCGAGAGCAGCACTTTCCGAGCCCCGTTCTTGAGGTGGAGTGCCGCGTGGCGACGGTCCCGGAAGCGGCCCGACGACTCGATGACCACGTCGACCTGCTGGGCGCCCCAGTCCAGCGCGGCGGGGTCGCGTTCCGTGGTGACGGCGATGCGTCGGCCGTCGACGGTGAGCGAGGCGCTGTCGTGCTCGACGTGGTGCCGGAGCCTGCCGTAGGTGGAGTCGTACGTGAGGAGATGGGCCAGGGTGCTGGGTGCGGTGATGTCGTTCACGGCCACCACTTCCACGCCGGTGGTGTCGCTGCCGCGCTCCAGCAGAGCGCGCAGGTAGTTGCGGCCTACGCGGCCGAATCCGTTGATGCCCACTCGCACCGTCATGGAGCGCTCCTTCATCTCGTACCGGGCTGGTCACATGGGGGCTTCGGTCAGTCGTGCTGCGGCACGATCGCCACCGGGCAGTCGGCGTGGTGCAGCAGGGCGTGGGCGACGCGTCCGAGCTGGAGGCCGACGTGGCTGTGGTGGCGATGTGCGCCGAGGACCAGGAGGTCGGCGGTGACACTGAGGTCCCGCAGCACCTTGTGGGCCGGGCCCTCGACGACGCTGCGGGCCAAATGGACTTCGGGGTGGTCGGCCGCGGCCGCCTTGAGGGCCGTGTCGAGCAGAGCCGACGCCCGGGCTTCGTACTCCGCGGAGAATTCCGCTGCCGGCACGGGGTGGGCCCGGGCATCCTGTGCCGGACAGCGCCATGCGGACACGGCTTCAACGGGACAGTGCCGTGCCTCGGCCTCGCGGAAGGCGAACCGTACCGACGCCAGGTCCGGCCCGGGGTCCGCGACTCCGAGCAGTACGCGCCCATGGCCGCCGGCGCGACTCGTCTCGCCGCCCCGCACCACGACGACGGGGCAGTGTGCGCGGGCCGCCATCGCCAGGCTCACCGAGCCGAGCAGGAGTTCGGCGAGCGGGCCGCGACCGCGCGAGCCCGTGATCAGAGCCGTCGCGTTGCGCGCCTCGCGCAGCAGGGCGGGCTCGGCCTCCTCGGGCAGCACGGACGTCGATACCTTGACATCCGGATTGCGCCGCAGGGCACGTTCGGCCGCGGCCCCCATGATGCCCTCGCTGGAATCGTCCTTCGTCGGAACCCCGAGGTCATACGTGTAGGAGGCGCCTTCGTAGCGCTCCCAGAGTGAGGCGTACAGCAGCCTCAGCGGGAGTCCGCGCAGACTTGCCTCGTCCACGGCCCAGTCGACTGCCTGAAGGCTCGAATCCGAGCCGTCGATGCCCACGATCAGGGGCAGGTCCATGCTCCCCACCGCCTTTCAGCTCGCTTGCCGGAAGGGGCCTGGGCACCACGGTGGTGCGTCCTCGCGGCGGGGAACAGGGGCCGAGCCGGCCCTGGTTGGGGCCGTTCGGCCCCCTCGGGCAGGCCCGCTGTCAGACGCGGGACAAGTCCTTGGAAACCCGGTCCGTCCAGGCGTCGATCGCGTCCCAGTCGCGGAAATCGCCGTATCGGCAGCCCATCAGCCGGAAGAGGATGCGACCGCGGGCCGAGAGCTGGTCAGGGGTGATGACGCCCGACATCAACAGGTGGCTGCGGTAGGGCAGTTGACCCGGTAGGCCCTGAGCGATGAGCGGTTCCTCCTTGCGGGCGAGTCGCCGCCACGGCCCGTGCAGCGCCCCGGGCATCCCGACGCTGAAGAGCCAGACAGGGCGGAAGCAGAGCAGTGTGCTGTTGCGGCGGACGAAGTCCTTCGCCTCGGGCAGCCACGCCTGGCCGTGGACCGCGCTGCCGAGCACGAACGCCTCGTACCCGTTGAGGCGCCCGACCTTGGTCATGGCCCGCACATCGGCCTTGATGCCGGCCTCGCCGAGCCGGGCACCGATGTGCTCGGCGATCTCTCGGGTGGAGCCGTGCGCGGTCGCGTAGCCCACCAGGATGTTCATGACCTCACCTCACCTCGCCGGAATCCGGTCAGTCGTGTGCGATCACGGGGACGGGGCACCGGACGTGGTGGATCGCCGCGGGTGCGACGCGTCCCAGGTGGCCCCCGGCTGTCGGGTGAGGTGCCTCGCGCCCGATGACCAACGACTGCGGGACCCTGAGTTCGGGCAGGGCAGTCGATTCGGCCGGCTCGGGCGAGCCCTCCCAGGCGTGGACCAGGCGCAGGGGCAGTCCGCGCCGCAGTGCCTCCCTCGCCGCCCAGTCGGCTGCGGCAACACTTTCACGCGATCCGTCCAGGCCCACAACGATCGGCTGGAGCATCAGGCCCACCTCCTCCGATTCCAGCGTGGTGCGGCGCCCGGCCGGCGAGTAGGTGCCGGTGGGTCCCGGCACGGGGCCGTGTGGGTCCTTCTACGGCGCCGGGGGAAGCCGGTCGGCACCTTCGTTGGCCCGTACGGCCCACTGCCTGTGTCGGCTGTCAGGAGTTTCATGGGAGTGGCACAATCCCGCGCCGAGCCCAAGGCCGCGGGGCGTGCGCGTCGGCGGCCGGGTGAGCGGGAAGCGGTTATCGAGGAGCGGCACTACATCGGCGGTCACGACGACCATCAGCGGTATCGCGGCTGGCCAGAACGGGTCTCAGCCCCGTGCCCCCACGTTCCGGAAGGAGACAGAGCCATGGAGCAATCACTGGTCGTCGGAGTGGACGGTTCCGAGGAGAGCCTGCGGGCGGTGGACTGGGCGGCCGACGAAGCCGCCCTGCGTGGCCTGCCGCTACGGCTCGTGTACGCCTCGCTGTGGGAGCACTACGAAGGTGCGGCTTACGTCTACAGCTCGCCGAACGCATCTGACCGGGCGCTGGCCGATGCCATCCTCGACGCGGCGGGGGAGCGGGCGCACCGCCGCAATCACGGCGTGCGGACGACCGCCGCCGTCCTCCCGCAGGAGCCGACCGATGCGCTGCTGCGCGAGAGCGACGGCGCCGCGGCCGTGATCGTCGGCTCGCGCGGCCGGGGCAGCATCAAAGGGATGCTGCTCGGGTCGGTCGGCCTGGGCGTCGCTTCCTGGGCGCGCTGCCCGGTGGTCGTCGTGCGGGGCGACCGATCGGCCGTCGACGGCAGGCACGAACGCATCCTGCTCGGGGTGGGCCATCCCGACAGGAACTCGACCGCGGTCGAGTTCGCCTTCCGGGAAGCCGGGACCAGGGGCAGTGCCCTGGACGCCGTGCACGCCTGGCGGAGCCCCGTACGCCGACGCACCGCCCCGGCGGCAGCGGACAAAGCTGCGGGAGACACTCCCGAGGGCACGGCGGCAGCAGAACTCGACGAGGCACTGCGCGCGGCCCGGATTGGGCACCCTGATGTGCCGGTCCGGCCCGATACCGTCGAAGGCCCTACGCACAGGGTGCTGGTGGACCGGTCGGCGGCGGCCGATCTCCTGGTCGTGGGAGCACGCCGGAACAAGGGCCTCGGGCTTCAGCTGAGCCGCACCTGTCACGCGGTGCTGCATCATGCCGCCTGCCCGGTGGCCGTGGTGCCGCAGCGGGTTTGACCCGTGATTGCGTCACGCCCTGAGCGACGCGGCGTGATCAGGGACGTAGCTCTGCAGGTCTCTCGGCGGCCGCTGGTAGCCCGTGTTCGGCGGCCGCCGGGGCAGCTCCAGTGCCGCACTCGGAACTGTGCGGTACGCAATCGTCGAGAGCAGGTGGGCGATCATGTTGATACGGGCAGCGCGCTTGTCGTCGCTCTCGACGACGAACCATGGAGCCTCGGCGATGTCCGTATGGACGAACATGTCGTCCTTCGCGCGCGAATAGGCCTCCCACCGGCTGATCGACTCCATGTCGATGGTGGAGAGCTTCCACCGTCGGGTGGGGTCCTCCAGACGCCGCCGGAACCGCTCCTCCTGGACGGAGTCGCTCACCGAGAACCAGTACTTCCGCAGCAGGATCCCGTCCTCCACCAGCATGCGCTCGAAGACCGGGCACTGGCGCAGGAACCGCTGGTGCTCCTGGCCCGTACAGAAGCCCATGACGTGCTCGACCCCGGCCCGGTTGTACCAGCTGCGGTCGAACAGCACGATCTCGCCACCGGCCGGTAGGTGCTGGACGTAGCGCTGGAAGTACCACTGGGTGCGCTCCCGCTCGGTCGGCGTCGGCAGGGCGACGATGCGGGCCACGCGCGGATTGAGGTGTTCCGCCACGCGCTTGATCGTGCTTCCCTTGCCCGCCGCGTCCCGCCCCTCGAAGACGACGACCAGGCGGGCCCGCTCCGCGCGCACCCATTCCTGAAGCCTCACGAGTTCCGTCTGCAAGCGGTACAGCTCCGCCTCGTACAGAGCTTTGGGCAGCTCCGATGCTGCGTCCCTTGCCCCGGAGCCCGGCTTCGCCTTCCTGCTGCTCTTTCCGGCCATGTCGGGCCTCCCGTCGGCATCGTCCTGGCTCAGGTTGCGGCACGGAGCGGTACGCGGTACAGCCCCTGGCGGATCCGGCATGGAGGACATGCGGACTCCATCTTCCCGCCATGGCGGCCGCACCGCAGGGCGGCACCGTCTCCGCTGGGAGGCCCTCCCGGTCTTCGGCCGACGGCAGCGTGCGGGTCCGGCGCCGGTCCGGTTGTCGCAAGGCGAACGAACCCTCCCCCCCGCTCTCGTTCGCCGCGGCCGGGACCGACATGTGCCGACCAGGTCCGACAGACGGCTGAACGGCCCGAGTGTTTCCCGGCCGTACTCGCCGTGAGAAGGGTGCTCCGACTCTGCCCGCCGCTACCGTGAGCTTGACGGTGTATTTGTCCTGCTCGAACCAGGTGGGGACGGATCCATGCATGAAGGAGAGCGGAACAGTGCCGCCGGTCAGCTGGGCAGGCTCCGGCTGGACGAGCTGCTCGACGAGCTTCAGGTACGCATCAATGCCGTACGTGGTACTCGCGACCGGCTGCACAGCCTGCTCGAAGCGGTGCTCTCGGTGGGGCGTGAGTTGGATCTGCCGCAGGTGCTGCGGGGGATCGTCGAGGCTGCGGTGGTGCTCGTGGACGCCGAGTACGGGGCACTCGGTGTGATCGGGCAGGGGGAGAAGCTGTCGGAGTTCCTGCCGGTGGGGATCGACGACGAGTTGCGGGCCCAGATCGGTGATCTGCCGTCCGGGCACGGCCTGTTGGGCGAACTGATCCGGCATCCCGACGCACTTCGGTTGCCGGAACTGTCCGAGCACCCGGCGTCGTCGGGCTTTCCGGCGCACCATCCGCCGATGCATTCCTTCCTGGGTGTCCCGATCCGCGTACGCGACGAGGTGTTCGGCAATCTCTACCTGACCGAGAAGCGCGGGGGAGCCGAGTTCGACGAAGAGGACGAGTCGGTGCTTGCCACCCTGGCGGTGGCGGCCGGTGTGGCCATCGAGAACGCCCGGCTCTACGCGGAGGCCCGGCTGCGGGAGCAATGGCTCGCGGCCAGCGCCGAGTTCACCGCCGGACTGCTGTCCGGCATGCCCGAGGCACGGGTGCTGGAAGTGATGGTCGAGCGGGCAAAGGAGATCACCTCGGCCGAATTGGGCCTCGTCGACCTGGTGGAGGAGGGCTCGGACGAGCTGCGCGGCGTCCTTGCGCTGGGGAAGCGGGCCGAGGCGCACCGAGGCCTGCGAGTGCCGCGTGCGGGGACGCTGGCGGGGGTCGCGCTGACCGGGCAGGGGCTCGTCACGGCGGAGGACGTCAGCAGCGATCCGAGGGTGACCTACCAGCCCGAACGGTGGAAGGGGATGGGGCCGGCCGTCGCGGTGCCGATGGGAGAGCGCGGCGTGTTGCTTCTCGCGCGTGGGTCTGGGCGGCCGCCGTTCAGCAGCGCGGAGACGGCTCCGCTGCCCGGGTTCGCGGGACAGGCGGCGCTCGCACTGGAACTGGCTGACCGGCGGCGTGACGCCGAGCAGGTCAGCCTGTTGGAGGACCGGGACCGGATCGCCCGGGACCTGCACGACCTCGCCATTCAGCGTCTGTTCGCGACCGGCATGACGCTGCAGAGCGCGCAGCGGTTCGTCGACCATCCGGAAGCGGGCGAACGGCTGGCTCGGGCGGTCGACGACCTCGACGAGACCATCAAGATCATCCGTTCGACCATCTTCGGGCTGCGGGCGCACGAGGCGAAGGAGCCCGGCTCCGGGCTGCGGGTGCGGGCGGTGCGGGTGGTCGAGGGGGCTGTGACCGCCCTCGGATTCACCCCGTCCCTTCGGATGGAGGGACTGCTCGACACCGACGTACCACGGGCGCTGGCGGACGAGGTGCTCGCCGTTCTCGGCGAGGCGCTGACCAACACGGCCCGTCATGCGCGGGCTTCGCGGGCTGACGTCTCCCTGGTGGTGCGCAAGGGGGCGCTGACGGTCGGCGTTGTGGACAACGGCGTCGGCATCGCCGAAGGCGGACGACGCAGCGGGCTCCGCAACCTCGCCGAACGTGCGCAGCTACTGGGCGGGGAGCTCACCACGGGGGCGGGGCCCGAGGGCGGCACACGGTTGGAGTGGGAGGTCCCGTTGTCCGGGTTGAAGTGATGGGGTGGGGTCAACGCTCCTCGTCGGCCGGCCGGTTGAACTGCGTGGCGAGTACCGCTGCCTGAATACGGCGTTCCACCCCGAGCTTCGCCAGCAGCCGGGAGATGTGGTTCTTCACGGTCTTCTCGGACAGGTAGAGCCGCTGGCCGATCTGCCGGTTGGTCATGCCCTCGCCGATGAGGGCGAGGATTTCACGTTCGCGCTCCGACAGCCCCGCCAGCCGGGGGTCTTCGTCCGTGGCCTGCTTGTCCGGTCCGCGCAGACTGCTCATCAGGCGGGCAGTGGTGGCCGGGTCGAGCATGGACTGGCCGGACGCCACCGTCCGTACGGCCTCGATCAGGTCGGAGCCCTTGATCAGTTTGAGGACGTAGCCAGCGGCCCCCGCCATGATGGCGTCGAGCAGGGCGTCGTCGTCGTCGAACGACGTCAGCATCAGACAGGCCAGTTCCGGCACCCTGGAGCGCAGCTCGCGGCAGACGGTGATGCCGTCGCTGTCGGGCAGGCGGATGTCGAGGATGGCGACGTCCGGGCGCAGCGCGGGGCCGCGGACCAGCGCCTGTTCGCTCGTGTCGGCCTCGCCGACCACTTCGATGTCGGGCTCGGCGTCGAGCAGGTCGTGCACTCCGCGGCGCACGACCTCGTGGTCGTCGAGGAGGAAGACCCGGATCGGGTGCTGCGGAGAGAAGGTCCGTGCGTCGCTCACGTCGATGTCCCCTGACTGTCGGTGGCCCCGGCTTGAGAGTGCCCGTTGTGCGGGCCGGTGCGACAGGGGCCGAACGGCCCCATTGATCGCCGCTCAGCAGATGCGCGGGAGTTGCTCACCCAGCGGCATGTCCACCACCCGCCGGGCGCCGACCAGCGTGCGCAGGACGACCCGGCCCGCGGGGCCGTCGACGGCTTCCCCGATTCGTACCGCCTCCGAGCCCTCGGGCAGTGAGCGCATCGCGGCGAGCACCCCGTCGGCGGTCTCGGGCGAGACGAAGGCCACCAGGCAGCCCTCGTTGGCGACGATCAGGGGGTCCAGGCCGAGGAGATCGCAGGCCGCGGCGACCGCGGGCGGCACTGGCAGCGTGTTCTCGTCGATCTCCACGCCGATCGACGAGTCCCGGGCGATCTCGTTGAGCGAGGCGGCGAGACCGCCGCGGGTGGGGTCGCGCAGCGTGTGGACGTGGGTGCCGTACGGGGCGAGGGCGGCGACGAGCCGGTGCAGGGGGCGGGTGTCGGAGGCGATGTCCGCCTCGAAGCCGAGCCCCTCGCGGGTGGAGAGTACAGCGGTCCCGTGCAGTCCGATGGGCCCCGACAGCAGGACCGCGTCGCCCGCACGGGCGCGTGATGCGGACGGGCTGAGGCCGTGGATGCGGCGGCCGATGCCGGTCGTGTTGAGGAACAGCCGGTCGGCCGCGCCGTGCCCCACCACCTTGGTGTCACCCGTGATGAAGGGCACACCCACCTCGCGCGCGGCCTTGCCCGCCGAGCCGAGCAGGGAGCGCAGTTCGGCCAGGGGCAGCCCTTCCTCGGCGATCACGGAGAGCGTGAGGGCGACGGGAAGCGTGCCGCGCATCGCGAGGTCGTTCACCGTCCCGTGGACGGCGAGCGAGCCGATGTCGCCGCCAGGAAAGGCGAGCGGACTGACCACGAACGAGTCCGTGGTGACGGCGAGTTCGGGCAGTCCTGGCAGGAGTGCCGCGTCCTCCAAGGGGCCGGCGGGCGGGCCACCCAGCGCGGGAAGAACCAGTGTTTCCAGGAGTTCGGCGGTGAGCCGGCCGCCTGCACCGTGGCCCATCAGCACCAGCTCGTCCTCGCGGTGGGGGACGGGGCAGTTCGGCGTTGTCATGCCGGGTTCCTCCTCGTACGGCCTGCGGAGTGGAAGGCGGCGCACGTGCCCTCCGTCGACACCATCGGGGCACCCAGTGGCGTGCGAGGCGTGCAGCGTCCGCCGTACGCGGTGCAGTCGGTGGGCAGCCGCGCGCCGGTCAGGACGGCGCCCGCGATGCACTCGGGGTCCTCGATCGAATGGAGCGTGTCGACCCGGAAGCGGCGTGCCGCGTCGAACTGCATGTACTCGGGGGCGAGTTCGAGCCCGCTGGCGGGCAGCGTGCCGACGCCGCGCCAGGCCCGGTCGGTGACCTGGAAGACGTTCGTGATGACGGACTGCGCCTCGGTGTTGCCGACGCGGTGTACGGCACGTACGTACTGGTTCTCGACCTCGGACCGGCCCTCTTCGAGCTGCCGTACGGCCATCAGGATGCCCTCCAGGAGGTCGAGCGGCTCGAAGCCGGTGACCACGATCGGTACGTGGTACCGGTGCGCGATGGGCTCGTACTCCTGCCAGCCCATCACCGCGCACACGTGTCCGGCGGCGAGGAACGCCTCCACTGCGCAGTCGGGCGAGTCGAGAAGGGCCGTCATCGCGGGCGGCACGAGGACGTGGCTGACCAGCATCGAGAAGTTCGCGAGACCCAGGTGCGCGGCGTGCCGCACCGCCAGCGCGTTGGCGGGAGCGGTGGTCTCGAACCCGACGGCGAGGAACACCACTTCGTGATCGGGGTGCGCGTCGGCTATGCGGACCGCGTCCATGGGGGAGTAGACCACCCGCACGTCGCAGCCCCGGGCCCGCAGCGCGAGGAGATCGGTCCGCGTGCCGGGGACGCGCAGCATGTCGCCGAAGCTGGTCAGGATCACACCGGGCTGGGCGGCGATGGCCATCGCCCGGTCGAGGGTCTCCAGCGGGGTGACACATACCGGGCAGCCGGGGCCGTGGATCATGCGGATTCCGGCGGGCAGGAGTTCGTCGATGCCCTGGCGCACGAGCGTGTGGGTCTGGCCGCCGCACACCTCCATGATGTGCCAGGGGTGTGCGGCGGTACGGCGCAACTCGTCCAGGAGCTGCCGGGCGAGCACGGGATCGCGGTACTCGTCGAGATACTTCATCGCGGCGTTGCGGCCGGTGCCGTGAGGTCCATGCGCACGTCCACGACCCCTTCGACCGCGTGGGCCAGCCTGACGGCCACGGGTGCCAGGGCCCGGTCGCGCGTCGGCCCGCTGAAGGTGACCACGCCGTCCTGCACGGAGGCGGACACCGCCTGGCCGGGGAAGAGCACCGCGACGACCGTGCGGTTCACCTCGGCGGCGAGCTCGGTGTCGGGGCGCAGGAACACCTTGAGCAGATCGCTCCGGCTCACCACGCCCTCAAGGATCCCGACCCGGTCGACGACGGGCAGCCGCTTCACCTTGCGCAGGGCCATGATCCGGGCGGCCTGGGCGAGCGTGGTGTCGGCATGCACCGAGATGGCCGGAGCGGACATCAACTCGCCCGCCGTCACAGCTCCGGCCTTGGCCACGTCGGACAGCCGGTGCAGCGGCAGGAGCCCCGGGTCGCTGTCGCGGAACTCCTCCTTTGGCAGCAGGTCAGCCTCGGAGATGACTCCGATCACCCGGCCCTCACCCTCCAGCACGGGCACGGAACTGACCCTCCACTGCCTCATCAGCTCGACGATCTCCTTGAACGCGGCATCGCGGCCGACGGAGACGACGGTATGGGTCATCACGTCGCTCACGGTGTGCGGAGAACTGATCATGGCGGGCCTCCTCGTGGACTCAGATGCTGTGAGTGCGCTCGACGGTGAGGTCGAGGAAGTGGGTGGAACAGGAGATGCACGGGTCGTGATTGCGGATCGCACGCTCGCAGAGGGCGGTCAACTCGGCGTCGTCCAAGTCGAGTTGAGCGATCGCCTCCTGCGCCATGCGCCGGAGGTCGGCCTCGATGGCACCCTGGTTCTGCGCGGTGGGCGGAACGAGCCGAGCGTCGGTCACCGTGCCTTCGGCGTCGAGGGCGTACCGGTGGTAGAGGAGTCCGCGCGGGGCCTCCGTCGCACCGTGGCCCGTGGCAGCCATCGGAGGGACATCCGCGTACGGGTGCTCCGGCGGCTGGTACGTCCCGATGATCCGCAGCGCCTCGTCGACCGCGTAGACGACCTCGACGGCCCGGACGAGAATCGAGCGGTACGGATTGCGGCAGACGGCACCTTCGTACGGGTCGCCGAGCCCGGCCGTGCGGGCGGCCTCGACCGCGGTGCGAGACAGCCAACGGCCGTTGATCGCGAACCGGGCCAGGGAACCGGTGAGATGGCAGCGCCCGTCGAGCGTCGAGTACAGGGCAGTGGAGTGCGGCAGGTGCTCCTCGCGAACCCGGTCCAGGAAGGTGTGGAGCGGGAAGGTGGTCAGAGTTCCGTCGGGCCGCAGGACGGCCGGGGTGCCGGTCTCGATGGCGTATGTCCCAGGGGCTGCCAGCGCGAAGAGATCGGCGTCCGTCTCGGCGTCCGGGAAGTCGAATCCGGCCACCCAGCGGACCGTCTCCCAGGCATCTTCGAGTGCCCTCTTCAACTGGGCTTGCAGGGGCTTCAGTTCAGTGGTGGTCGGGGTGCGGTGGAAGCCGCCGACGCGGACGTTGACGGGGTGGATCGCGCGGCCGCCGAGGAGTTCGAGGATCGCGTTGCCCGCCTGCTTCAGCCGCAGGCCCCGCTCGACGTGACCGCGTGCCGTACGGGCGAGTTCGATGGCGCTGCCGCAGCCCAGGAAGTCGGGGGCGTGCAGCAGGTAGATGTGCAGGGTCTGGCTCTCGATCCACTCGCCGCAGTACAGCAGCCTGCGCAGTTCCCGGATGGCCGGGTCGACCGTCACGCCGCAGGCGTCCTCGATGGCCGCGCAGGCGCTCATCTGGTAGGCGACCGGACAGATCCCGCACACCCGGGCCGTGATGTCCGGTGGCTCGGTGTGTGCGCGGCCGCGCAGGAATGCCTCGAAGAACCGAGGCGGTTCGTAGATCTGCAGTTGTGCCCGGGTCACGGTCCCGTCGTGGACGCTCAGGTGCAGGGCGCCCTCGCCCTCGACGCGGGAGAGCGAGCCGACGTGCAGGACACGGGAACCTCGATGGGTCACGACCGGGCCTCCTTGTCGAACGCCGCCACGTTGAAGGTGTGCAGGAAGCGTTCGGTGTCCCGGTCGCCCATGCCGTCGCGGTGCAGCAGCGGGATGAGGGCGGGCAGGTTGGTGGAGCCCGACGGGCCGAAGCAGCCGTAGCAACCCCGCCCGTACGAGGGGCAGATAGCTCCGCACCCCGAGTGAGTGACGGGACCGAGGCAGGGGGTGCCATGGGCGACGGTCACGCAGACCGTGCCGCGCCGCTTGCACTCGAAGCAGACGCTGTTGTTGGGGACGTCGGGCTTGCGGCCGCTGAGGAACGCGGTGATCACTTCCAGGAGCTGGCGGCGGTCTATCGGGCAGCCGCGCAGCTCGAAGTCGACATCGACGTGGTCGGAGACCGGGGTGGAGGTGGCGAGAGTGTCGATGTAGTCGGGGCGGGCGTAGACGGTGCGTCGGTACTCGTCGACATCGGCGAAGTTGCGCAGGGCCTGGATGCCGCCGGCGGTCGCGCAGGCCCCGATCGTCACCAGGTGGCGAGCGGCGGCACGGATCGTACGGATCCGGGTCGCATCGCCGGGCGTGGTGACCGAGCCTTCGACGAGCGCGAGATCGTAGGGCCCCGGGCGCACGGTGCTGGAGGCTTCCAGGAAGTGCGCGATCTCCACCTGCCCGGCGAGGGTCAGGAGTTCGTCTTCGCAGTCGAGGAGGGTGAGCTGGCACCCGTCGCAGGAGGCGAGCTTGAAAACCGCGAGGGTGGGGATCCCGGGCATCTCACAACTCCCTTGTGTAGAGCAGGGGTTCAGCCTGCTTCCAGTCGACGACGGGGCCGTCCCGGCAGAGCAGTAGCGGGCCGAGCTGGCAGTGTCCGCAGTGCCCGGTCGCGCAGCGCATGTTGCGTTCGAGGGAAACCCTGATGCGGTCGGCGGGCACTCCGCGGTGCGCCAGGTCGCGGGCCGTCGCGCGGATCATCGGTTCGGGGCCGCAGATGAACGCGGTGGTGTTGGCGGGTCTGCAGTGGACCTGGTTCAGGAGTTTGGTGACGACTCCGATCCGCCCGGCCCAGTGGTCGTCCGGCCGGTCGACCGTCACGCCGGTGAAAGCCGTCGGCCACTTCCCGGTCTCGTTCTTCGCCATCAGATCCGCGGGAGTGCGCGCGCCGATCAGCACATTGAGATGGCCGTACCGTCCGGCGTCCGCGACTGCGTCCCGGATCAGAGGGCGCAGCGGGGCCAGTCCGATGCCGCCGGCGACCACGAGCAGGTCCTGGCCGACGGCCTTGTCCAGCTCCCACCCCGTGCCGTAGGGACCGCGCAGACCCAGCACGTCGCCGACTCGCGCGGCGTACAGCCCGTCGGAGACGGCGCCCACGTTGCGTACCGTGTGCGCGAGCCCGCCATTCGTGGGGATCGAACTGACCGAGACCGGTATCTCTCCCCGCCCGAACACCCACACCATGGCGAACTGGCCCGGGACGAAGACGGGCAGCGACTCGCCCACCGGCTCCAGGCGGAGCGTGACCGTGTCGGGGGTCTCCGGCCAGCGGACGACGACCCGGTACGGAACCGGTACGGCGGTCATCCCCTGGCCCCGGACCCGCTGCCGTAGGGCGCGTACAGGTCGAGGAGGCGGATGCGCGCGGCGTGCAGCCGATGGGCGAGGACCCGGCCGACCCAGTGGCCGACCGTCGCGCCGAGCGCCGGGTCGTCCGCGCACATCATGCGTACCGCCAGGGCGTCGAACTCGTGCGCCCGCACGGGGCTCTGGGCCTCCGCCCCCAACTGCCACAGATATGGCGGGAACAGCCAGGACCAGCCGACCAGTTCACCGCGGCCAAGGTTCTCGATCACGGGAGAGCGGCGGCCCGGCACGTGCATGTCGAGGCCGACCGTCCCCGTGCGGACGATCCAGAACCGGTCGGCGTGGCCGCCTTCCTCGAAGATTCGGGTACCGGCAGGGAATGCCACTTCGCGCGCGATCCGCATCAACCGGTCCCGGTGCTCGGCCGGGAGCGAGACCCACATGGCTGTCGAGGTGCTCATCGCTCGGCCTCCTCCTTGAGAGCGGTGACCTCTTCGGTGATGTCGATGCCGACGGGGCACCAGACGATGCAGCGGCCGCAGCCGACGCATCCGGAGCTGTTGAACTGGTCGTGCCAGGTGCCGAGTTTGTGGGTGAGCCACTGCCGGTAGCGGCTGCGCCCCGAGGCGCGCACCGGCCCGCCGTGGAGGTGGGAGAAGTCGAGGTCGAAGCAGGAGTCCCAGCGCTGCCAGCGCTCGGCGTGGTCGCCGGTGAGGTCGGTGACCTCCTCGGTGGTGGTGCAGAAGCACGTGGGGCAGACCATGGTGCAGTTGCCGCAAGTCAGGCAGCGGGAGGCGACGTCGTCCCATCGCTCGGCGGTCAGGCTCGCGCCCATCAGGGCGTGCAGGTCCACCGGTGGCATGGAGCGCCCCATCTTGTCGACGGCCCCGGCTACGGCCTCCCGGGCGGCGCCGGCGATGGCCGTGTCGGCCTCCCGACTCGGCAGCGCGTCCAGGAGCGTGGCGCCCTCCTCACTGCCGACCCGCACGAGGAAGCGGTGTCCCGAGTCGTCGACGACCTCGGTCAGCGCGAGATCGAAACCGGAATCCGCCCCAGGACCTGTGCCCATCGACACACAGAAGCAAGTGGCCCCGGGCTCCGTGCACTCGACCGCAATGAGGAACGCCCCCCTCCGGCGTTCCTCATAGCCCGTGTCCTGGAAGTGGCCGCCGGCCAACACCCGGTCCTGGATCGCGATGGCCCGCAGGTCGCAGGGCCGGACCCCCAGGAACGCGTACGAGGGCGGGAGCGGGCGCTCGGCCCGAACGGTAACCTCCCCTTCCGCCGAGCGGTCCGCGCTCCACAGCTTCTCCCGCTGGGGATGCAGGAAGTTCTTCCAGGACTGCGGCCCCGCGGAGTGGGCGAAGGCGGCCCCGTCCTCGCGGCGGCGCAGCCGGTAGTGCCCGGCTTCCAGCTCCACGCCCCAGCCGTAGGGGAGTTGCTCGGCGGAATCGAGCTCGCCAAGCACGATCGCGCCGTCGCGGACGGTGGGGCCAACGACGGTGCGGCCGCCGGCCACCAGTGCCGCGACCAGCGCCTCAAGGCCCTGCCGGTCGAGGACTGCCGTGGCTCCGGTGGTGGTCATCTGCGTCCTCCTTCGTCCAGCGGCGTTCGCCGCGTCCAGCTTCGAGGAGAAGTGGGCGCCGGGGCAGGGGCCGACTGGCCCTGTCATGGGCCGGTCGGACTGGCTCAGTGGTCGCGCAGGTCCCACTGGGGGCCGGTCACGGCCCAGTCGCGCTCCCACTCGGCCATGCGGTGACGCAGGGCCGCGGACCGTACAGTCCCCCAGACAGCTCCAACTGCCAGACCAGCAACGGCCGTTGAGATGCCCCCGACCCCCATGGCCTGTGCCCAGCTGTCACTGCTGCTCCGTGGAGCGGTGGTGGTCCTGTCGTGGGCGTCCACCCAGATCTCGGCGGGGCTGCCGCTCCTGGTGCCCTCCGGCAACTTCACCTTGCCCGTAACGGTCCGGCCGTCCTCGGTCGTCCAGCGCACGGCCACGGGGGAGACCTGGCGGGCCGCGACTCCGTCGGTCGACGCCGGAGCGGTGGGGACGTCCTCCAATACGGTGGCCCGGACGAGGTGGCGCGCAGCGCGCTGCTGGGAGGCTGTCGCCTGCGCCTGGTCATAGATGGTCAGCCCGGCCAGCGAACCGGCCAGCGGTGCGCCGATGAACAGCGCGCCGCCCAGCACGAGTCCGGTCCATGCCTCGATCGTGTCCGACCTGCGGCGCAGCGGATTGCGGCGCCACCGCCACCGCCGCACTTTCGTCCTACTCTGTACGTTCTTCACGGCGCCGCACCCCCTCGCCCGCGAGTTCGCCGGCGATCCCCGAGGCCCACGCGGCGGTCTGCTCGAAGTCGCGGAAGTCGCCGCCCTTGCCGGACCTGACGATCATCCGGGCGATGCGGCCGTTCGCGGTGTCGTCCAGGCGGCCGCCGAAGGTCGTGTGCCCCCTGGCACCCAGACGGTCCGCGACGCGGCGCACCCCGGGTACGGGAGGAATGTCCCGCTCGGCGGCCGACCGGTCCAGCGGCCCGCTGCTGAACAGCCAGAGCGAACGGTCCTTCAGCGCGCGGCGGTGGCGGCGCGCGAAGCGCCGCGCGTCCCGGTGCCAGCGGTTCGCATAGAGCCCACCGCCGATGACCACCGCGCCGTAAGGGCTGATGTCCCGCACATCTGCCGCCCGCCGTACGTCGACCACGAGTCCCTCCTTGCGGAGGACGTCACCGATAGACTGGGCGATCTCTTGAGTGGAGCCGTACTTCGTGCCGTACACGACGAGCGCGAGCTCCGCCATCTCAACTCACCTGTCCTTTCCCGAAGGCTTGACGTCTTGAAGGACCGCGAGCCGCCTGCGGTACTCCTCGTCGTCGATCTCGCCGCGGGCGAAGCGTTCGGCGAGCAGTTGCTCAGCTGCCGGGGTCCGGTCCCGGTGCATGTCGCTGCCCCTGCGGAACAGGGCGATCGCGACCGCGGCCACCAGCACCATGAGGACCAGCAGGGTCAGACCCACGGCCGTGTAGCCCCAGCCGTCCATGTCCATGCCATTCCAGTAGTGACGCATGACTCATCCCTTCACAGCTTGCGCAGCCATTCCTCGGTGACGCCGTGCAAGGCCTGTTCGGTGGGGTGAATGCGGGAGTCGTCCAGGTGGTAGGTGAGTTTGTCGAGTACTGCCACGACCCCGTCGACCTGGCGCGTCATGTTCACCGCGATCGGTACTTCGCTGCGGCGCTCCAGCTTCCCGTCGAGGGTCACGACGCCGTCCGCCACGGAGACCGTGATGGTCTGCGGTGACAGCCACAGGGTGTTGACCAGCACCTCGGCGATCACCTCGCGGCGGATCTCTTCGTCCGTGCGGAGGAAGATCTGGAGCAGGTCGCGGCGGGTGACGATGCCGACCAGGCGGTCCTCGTCGTCGAGCACGGGCAGCCGCTCCACCTTGTGCCTGGCCATGCAGCGGGCGGCCTCGGCGATGGTGTTCTCGGCGTGGACACAGACGGGCGGCCGCGACATCAGCTGCCCCGCCGTACGGGCCTGGGCCTTGGCCCGAGCCCTGCGGGCCGCAGGGCTCAGCCGGGGTGGCCAGAAGCGGCGCCTGCGCGCGCTCGGCCGGGGTGCTTCGGCCTCGCGGACCAGGAGATCCGTCTCGGAGATCACCCCGATCACGTTGTCGTCGGCGTCGACCACCGGCAGGCCGCTGATGCGGTGCTGGGCGAGGAGCTGGGCCACCTCCTTGAAGGGGGTGGCGAAGCGGGCGGCGACCACCTCGGTGGTCATCACGGAGCCGACCTTGCTGTGCTTCATCTCTGTCTCCTCCTCAGCGGAGTCGCCGCAGATAGGGGTTGTCGGCCTTGCGCGGCAGCAGCCGTACGCGGACGTCGAGTGCGGTGACACCGCCGGGCCGCGCCAGTACGGGGTTGAAGTCGGCCTCGGCCAGCTGGGGCAGATCGCAGGCCATCCGCGAAAGACGCAGCAGCAGCTGTTCGAGGCCTTCGAGGTCGACCGGTCCGTTGCCGCCCTGCCCGAACAGCAGCGGGGCGCAGCGCGGGGCCGTGATCAGGTCGTGCACGTCGAGATCGGTGAGCGGGGCGAGGCACGCGGCCTGGTCGGCCAGCACCTCGGTGGCCGTGCCGCCGAGACCGAACAGAACCAGAGGCCCGAAGACTTCGTCCTGGACGACCCCGGCGAAGAGCTCGATGCCGCGCTGGGCGAGCGGCTGGACGACCACGCCGGTCAGCAGACCGGCGAACCGGGTCTCGAAGTCCCGGTAGGCGGCGCGTACTTGTGTATCGCCGCGCAGATCGAGATGGACCGCGTACTGCTCGGTCTTGTGCAGCAGGCCCGGCCAGTGGGCCTTGAGGACGGTCAGGCCGTCCGGGCCCTTGAGCCGCTCAGCCGCGAAGACCGCGTCGTCCTCCGTCTCGACCCAGGCCCAGGGGAGTTGAGGGATGTCGTAGCAGGCGAGCAGGGCCGCGCACTCGCGTGGTGCGAGCCAGCCGCCGTCGGGGTGGTCGGCCAGGAACGTGTCGACGAGTGCCCGTGCGGTGTCGGTTTCGATTCCGTCGAGTTCCCGGACAGTGCCGGGCGGCCTGGCCAGCCAGCGGCCGCGGTCCACGGCGTGGGCCAGCGCGCGGGCCGCGGACTGCGGGTCGGCGTAGGCGGGGACCGCGCCGCCGTCCTCGGTGGGCAGCAGTTTGACGGGCAGGTCCTGGCCGAGGCGTACCGCGGCGACCGTTCGGGTGCGGCGCCCGGGGGCACGGTAAAGGGCCCGGGTGAGGTCGTCGCCGGTCGCCGCGGCGACCGCGGTGGGTACGAGTACGACCAGGACGGCGTCGATGCGGGAGTGCCTGACGAGGCGGTCCACGCACTGGCCGAGCTGGTCCTCGGAGACTGCTGCGGTGGTGTCGACGGGGTTCCCCGCGGTCGCTCCCTCGGGGAGAGCCGCCAGCAGGTCGCCCATCGTGTCGGCGCCGAGTGGGGGCAGGACGAGTCCGGCTTCGGCGCAGGCGTCCGCCGCCAGTACGCCCGCGCCTCCCGCGTTGGTCACGACGGCGACACGGTTCCCCGCCGGAAGCGGCTGGGCGTGCAACAGGGCCGCGGCTTCGAGGAGTTCGGCGATCGTGCGGGTGGCGGTGATGCCGGCCTGGGCGAACAGGGCCTGCCGGGTCATGGTCCGGGTCGCCGCCGCCGCGGTGTGCGAGGCGGCAGCGCGCCGGCCTGTTTCCGTGCGGCCCGCGTCCACGGTGAGCACCGGCATCCGCCGGGCCACCCGGCGAGCGGTTCGGGAGAAGGCGCGTGGATTGCCGAAGGACTCCAGGTGGAGCAGGGCCAGGTCGGTCCGGCCGTCCGACTCCCACCACTGGAGCATGTCGTTGCCGCTGACGTCGTACTTGTCGCCGAGCGAGGCGAAGCTGGAGACGCCGATGCCCAGGCGGGACAAGCCGTCGAGCAGGGCGATTCCGACGCCGCCGGACTGTACGGCGACACCGGCTGTGCCCGGTCGCGGATGCCTTGCGGCGAACGTCGCGTCGAGGGAGAGGTCCTTGTCGGTGTTGGAGATCCCCAGACAGTTGGGCCCGACGAGCCGCATGCCGTACGTCCTGCAGGCGGTGAGCAGCGCGTCCGCCTGCGTGGCGTCGAGCCCGGCGGAGACGACGACCAGCGCGCGCACCCCCAGCTTGCCGCACTCTTCGGCGGTGGCCGGCAGCGCGGCGGCGGGCACCGCGAGGACCACGAGATCAGGAACGCGGGGCAGCGAGCCGATCGAGGGATATGCGGGTACTCCCAGGACCGAGGTGACGCTCGGATTGACTGCGAAGAGCCGATGGGTGAAGCCGCCGGTGCGGAGGTTGTGCAGGATCGCGCGTCCGACCGAGCCGGGCTTGCGGCCCACGCCGATCACGGCGACCGACTCCGGGCGCAGCAGCGGCCGCAGGCTCGCCACATCGGCGGTCCGGCCGCGTTCTTCGACGGCCGAGAGGTAGGTCTCGTCCTGGTCGAGCAGTACGGTGCAGCGCACCTCGGGCCCTTCGAAGTGGCGGGCCGTGTGCAGGCCGAGGTCCGCGAACACCTTCAGCATCTCGTGGTTCTCGGCGAGGGCATCGGCGGTGAACGCGGTGACCGAGGCCTCCCGTGCGGCGGACACCAGATGTTCGAGGAGCAGAGTGCCGATTCCGAGATGGTGGTGCCCGTCCGCGACGGCGATCCCGATGTCGGCGGTACCGGGCGCCTCGATGACCTCGTACTCGGCGAGCCCGATCACCTGTCCGGATGCCTCGGCGATGAGGGCCCGGTGGCCGGGTTCGGCCGGTCGACAGCAGCGGTCGGCGGCCTGCCATGCGGAGCTGCGGGCGATCGAGAAGAACCGCAGTCGCAGATTCTCGGTCGACATCTCCTCGAACATCCGCAGCACCTGGGCGTGGTCGCCGGGCTGTGCCGGCCGTATCCGTACCGTCGTGCCGTCGGTCAGCAGCGCGTGCACCGGCCGTCCAGTGGGCTCGTTGTCGGTCATCTCGGCTCCCTCTTCCGCCAGTTGACATACGCAGCATCCGCCGGGTGCCTGCCCTGCCCCAGAGGCCGCCGGGGGCAAGGACAGGGGCCGACCGGCCCCCTTCTGGGGAGTCAGCCGGTCCCGGGCAGCGGTTCGCCGAGTTCGCCCTCCACCGCCCCGGCCATGGCTCGCAGGACCTCCAAGGTCCGGCGGGCCTCGGCCTCGTCCACCTCGGTGATGGCGAAACCGACGTGCACGATGACGTACGTACCGACGGAGGCGGTGGGAGTGCAGGCGAGGCAGACCTCGCGCCGCACGCCGCCGAAGTCGACGGTCGCCATGCGCAGCCCGGCGTCTTCGTGGATCTCCGTCACCCTGCCTGGTATGCCTAGACACACGGCCCTCACCCCTTCGTGAGCCGGGCGGTGGCGATCGCGGCCTGCCCGTAGCTGATGCCGCCGTCGCCCACGGGTACGGCGCTGGGGACCAGTACCCGCAGGCCTTGCGCGCGCAGTCGCCGTCTGACCTCGGTGAGCAGCCGGCGGTTGACGAAGCAGCCGCCCGCCAGGCATACGGTGCGCGGGGCACCGTCCGCGACGGCGCGGCCGACGAGTTCGGCGGTGGCGATCGCCACGGTGAGGTGGAAGGCGGCGGCGAGACGGCTCGTCGGCTCGCCTGTGGCACGGCGCTCCAGGAGATCGGTCAGCGTCGGTGAGGTGTCGTAGACCCACATGCCGCCGGACAGGACGATGTGCAGAGCGAGTGGCCGGGCGTGCTCGTCGCCGGCAGCGGATTCCAGCGCTTGTGCCGCCTCGCCTTCGTAGCTGACGGTGTCGGCCAGGCCGAGCAGGCTTGCCGCGGCGTCGAAGAGGCGGCCGGCGCTGGAGGCGCGCGGAGTGTTGATGCCGCGGCGCACCATGGTGCGGACGGTGGACACTTCGGCCGGATCGAGGCGTTCGGTGAAGTCGTCGGTGAGCCACCGGAACGGGCGGGGCGAGCCCAGTGACTCGGCGCCGTACAGATAGCCCAGCGCCATCCGCGACGGATGGCGGACGGCTGCTTCCCCGCCCGGCAGGGGCGCGGTGGCGAAGCGGCCTGCCCGCCGGTAGTCCGTCAGGTCGCCGACGAGGATCTCCCCGCCCCACAGCGTCCCGTCGTCGCCGAGGCCGAGGCCGTCGTAGGCGACTCCTGTGAACGGGGTGCGCAGTCCGTGTTCGGCGGCGCAGGCTGCGAGGTGGGCGTGATGGTGCTGGACCGGGACGCAGGGGAGGGGCTGGCACTGGGCCCACTGGGTGGAGAGGTAGCCGGGGTGCAGATCGTGTGCGACGGCCTGCGGCTCCAGGCCGGTGAGGTGTTTGAGGTCGTGGTACGCCTGGGCGAAGGC
>NZ_LGDD01000092.1 GCF_001279695.1 Streptomyces sp. WM6378 | reverse complement strand
CCCCCCCCCCCCCCACCCCCGGCAGCCCCCCCCCCGCGGGGGCCGACGGCTCCCCCCCCGCCGCATCCAGCACCGACCCCTCCGGGGTCACCAGCCCCGCCCACCCCCCGAGTCGCCCGGACAGCACCCGCAGCACCGCCCCGACCGGGTCGGAACGGGACGCCCCCGCCGCCAGCGCCCGCTGCGCCTCGCTCACCCGCCGCAGCTCGTCCTCGCCGGCCCGGGCCATCAGGAGCCACACCGCCCGCGCCACCCCGGAGAACGTCGTGCGCGGCGGCACCTCCAGCAAGGGGAGGCCGTGGCGGGAGCAGGCCTCCACCAGTGCCGGCGGCACCGCGTCGTACACCGGGGCCAGACCGAAGCCCAGCGCCGCCGCCCCCGCCGCGACCACCCGGGACACGTACAGCTCGGGGTCGGGGAGCTGTACCCCCGCGGTCATGAGGAGCTCCCCGCCGAGCAGATACGGGTACGGGTCGGCCATCTCCGAGGTGTGCACCCAGCGGATCGAGGCATCGACGGGCCCCGCGATCTGGCGCAGGCCCAGGTCCGCGCGGGCCAGCAGCGCGGCCAGTGCGATGGGCGGAGTGGGCGGAGCGGTCGGTTCCGGCATGGTGGACGATCCATCCATCAGCAGCGTCAGGAGTGGAGGAAACGTACACTTCAGCGTTGCTTTCCGGCCACCTAAGGTCAAGTCGAACCGGCGGCCGCGGGTACGGGCGGATGTCCCCGCGAACAGCCGCCGACCACTCCATCTGCACGACACGCCACCGAGTGAGCGCGAAGGAGGGCCCCGCATGGCCGTCGACTACACAGTGATCGTCGTCTATCTGGCCGGGATGCTGGCTATGGGCTGGTGGGGCATGCGGCGCGCCAGGTCGAAGTCCGAATTCCTGGTCGCGGGGCGGCGGTTGGGGCCCGCGATGTACTCCGGCACCATGGCCGCCAGCGTCCTCGGCGGCGCCTCCACCATCGGCGGCGTGGGCCTCGGCTACAAGTACGGCCTGTCCGGCGCCTGGATGGTCCTCACCATCGGCCTCGGCCTGCTCGCGCTCTCCGTCTTCTTCTCCGCCCGCATCGCCCGGCTCCGCGTCTACACCGTCTCCGAGATGCTGGACCTGCGCTACGGCGGCCGCGCCGGCCTCATATCCGGCGTCGTGATGTGGGCCTACACGCTGATGCTCGCGGTCACCTCGACCATCGCGTACGCCACCATCTTCGACGTCCTCTTCGACCTCGACCGCACCGTGGCGATCGTCCTCGGCGGTGCCATCGTCGTCGCGTACTCGACCCTCGGCGGCATGTGGTCCATCACCCTCACCGACATGGTCCAGTTCGTCGTCAAGACCGTCGGGGTGCTGCTTCTCCTTCTCCCCATCGCCGTCGTCAAGGCCGGCGGCTTCAGCGAGATGAAGGCCTCGCTCCCCACCTCCTACTTCGACCCGCTCGGCATCGGCGGCGAGACGATCTTCACGTACGTGCTGATCTACACCTTCGGCATGCTCATCGGGCAGGACATCTGGCAGCGCGTGTTCACCGCGCGCAGCGACAAGGTCGCCCGGCTCGGCGGCACCGTCGCCGGAACGTACTGCCTGGTGTACGCCCTCGCGGGCGCCGTCATCGGCACCGCAGCCAAGGTCCTCTACCCCGACCTCACCAGCGCCGACGACGCCTTCGCCACCATCGTCAAGGACGAACTCCCCATCGGCGTAAGGGGGTTGGTACTCGCCGCCGCCCTCGCCGCCGTCATGTCCACCTCCTCCGGCGCCCTCATCGCCTCGGCCACAGTCGCCAACAACGACATCTGGGCGAGGTTCAAGAGGATCAAGGGGGAGATCGGGGGAGGCGAAGAGCAGGACGAAGTGAAGGGCAATCGCGTCTTCATCCTCGTCATGGGGCTCGCCGTGATCGTCATCGCGACCCGGCTCAGCAGCGTCGTCGAGGGGCTCACCGTCGCCTACGACCTGCTCGTGGGCGGGCTGCTCGTGCCGATCCTCGGCGGGCTGCTCTGGAAGCGCGGCACCGTCTCGGGCGCGCTCGCCTCCGTCGCCGTCGGCGGCCTCGCGGTCGTCGGTCTCATGGTGCGGTACGGCATCCTCGCCAACGAGCCCGTCTACTACGGACTGCTCGCCTCGCTCCTCTCGTACGTCCTCGTGTCGTACGCGACGAAGCCGACCGACGCCGCGGTGCTCGCCGTCTGGCGCGAGCGGCTCGCCGGTGCTGGGGCGGAACCCACCGAGCCGGTGGCCGCCGAAGCGGCGCCGGCGCACAGCTAGTGACCTGAGTCGTTGATGCGTCGTTTGATATGCATGGGGCGTCCGGGGCCGCGGTTGGCCGAACTGGTGTTGTCCGAGCGCGAGCGTGAGGTGCT
>NZ_LGDD01000091.1 GCF_001279695.1 Streptomyces sp. WM6378 | reverse complement strand
CCCTCGGCTTCACCGTCCGCTTCGACCCCATTGAGGCCGCATGAACACAGCGCGCCGGTCACCTCGCTGACCTGGGCTCATCCTTCATTTTCGGACCAGGACAACACTGACCTCGGTGATTCGTGGCCAACTGGCCACCGAGTGGCCACGGTTCGTCAGATTCGGCCATGGGCGGTGAGTCCCTACAACAACTGTTCTCAGCTTCGCTGTCAGGTGGCAGCTCTGTGGCCTGTGGTTCTTCTCGTTGTCTCACGGTGTGTCGGAAGGGTTTCGTCTCACGACGGTGACATTTCCTGCGGCCACCCAGCAGCACCGATGCCCAGGTTGGTTACTCAGAGACGGGAGGGGTGAGCCACCAGGCCAATGCGGGACGAGCTACTCCGCGGAGGCGAGCAAGTTGATCCTCTCTGTGTGTCCGGGGATATGTTCGGTAGCGCGCAGACGAACCAGGGTGCCCCGGCGCAACCGCTGTTCGGGTAGTGGTTGCCCATCACGGCTGACGAGGCGGAGTGGCACAGGTATGGCGGCAGCCTGTTCGAGGGTTGCGCGGATCGCAGCACCCAGGTCTGCCGAGTTGCGGCTCACAAGGTCGACACGCTGAGTGTGGGTGGTCGAGGCGATCAATGAACTGATCGCGTTCTCGTCCATGGCCTCGCGGTTGTCAACGATGGTGAGAAGGCCGGTGAGCACATCATGCGCTGCGGCGGCGAGTATGCGGTCGCTGAGCGCGATGTGGCTCAGTGTCCAGTCAATGTCGGATCGTGAATCCGCCGCCAACGGGGCGGTATCGCCGATCGCTCCCGCTGCGGTGAGCAGGTGTCGATAAGCGTTTCCAGGCCGATTCACCCCGCTAGGGTTGCCGACTGCCGCAGGCGACGATGGTGTCCGACAACGTCGCGGTGCCCTTGCCGGGGCACCGCAGGCTGCTACTTCGGTAAGTGGTAGTGGGCGGGGTGGGTCATCGTCGTGGTACCGCGCTGATCCAGACGGGTATGGCCGTGCCGGCGAAGACGAGCGTGCCGCCGATGAGCTGGAGCGGTTCGCGGACGGAGGGGTACGGGATCCACAGGATGACCACCATTGCCATCAGTTGGAGGTAGGTGAGGGTGCCGAGGGTGAGCGCGGTGTTCCTCCAGCGGGAGGCCGGTCAGGGCGCCGGTTCTGGTGCTGGGGGAGCGGCCGGGGCTGGGCGGGGCTGCCGGCGGGAGCGGTCGGTGCGGTGGGCGTGGGGTTGGTGGACACGGTCATCCTTCGGGGCGGGGCGTGCGGGAGCACGCTGGTGGGGCGGAGCCTGACGGGGGAGTGCTGTCTGTGTCGCGGGGCGGGACGTGGATAAACGCGGTTGTCCACGTCCTGGGAGCACCATGAACGGGTCAGCGGTTAGCCCTGCAAGGGAGTTGGGGAGTGCGACCGGAAGAGCATTGCTGATGCGCGGGTCTTATTCGATGGCTGTGACCTGCGACTTCCTACGGCATCTCGACAGGGACCAGTCGTCGGCGCGCATGCTGGCCCGTTGAGGGCCTGCCGGGCTCCAGGTCCGCAGCAGGGCCTGTCCGGGTGTCGGCTGTCTGCGGGTCGTTGCGGCTGGGTGTGTGGGTCGTTGGGTTCGCTATGGGTGTGCGTGTGGTTTCTCGGCCGTGCACGATGTGCGGCGCGGACCTGTTCGGCGGGACGGCGTATCTGGTCGTCGGGAGCACCTGCCGGGGCCGGCGGCGGGTGTTCGGCTGCTTCCTGATCTGTGAGCAGTGCTATCACCGGGGGCGTGCGGACCCGGTCACGGGGCTGTCCCGCCCGGCCGCGGCGCGGCAGGCGGGAACGGCCCAGTGGCTGGAGCTGGCCGGCCGCGGAGAGCTCCTGCCACCCGAGCCGTGCCTGGCCTGCGGGCTCGTGGTGGTGCGGCGCGCGGAGAAGCTCCTGAAGGGGGTGACGTGCTCGCGGGCGTGCCGGACCTCTCTCACGCGTAAACGTAACGGAGGCAGGGGTTCGGGCCGCCCGTGTGGCAGCTGCGGCACGCTTGTTACGGCTGGGCGTGCCGATTCTGCGTACGGTGATGCGCGCTGCCGGCAGAAGGCCTACCGGCGCCGGAGGACGGCGCGGGTGGTGGATCCGGTCGCGGAACTGCGGGCGGCACTCGCCCCGTTCGTGGCCGCGTTCCAGCCCGGTGTCTCCCAGGCGCTCTACAAAGCCCTGTACCGGCTGCATGTCGCACACGAACGCGGCCATGATCAGAGTGAGGCTGTGGCCCGGTTTGCCTCCATGGATCCCGAGCGGGTCAAAGTCCCCGCATCGAAGGAGGGCCGTCGCCTGCGGGCCGCCCTGCGCGGCATCCATGCCCCCTGATCCCGCACGCCGACCCGTAACGCCACGCCCCGCCCCAAGGCGCGGGGGTGCTTCTGATTGCCGGTGGATTGAGCGGTTGGGGGCGAGGCGGCCATTCGGGCCCTACACGTCCAAGCGGCGCCCCTCATCGTGGCCTCGTGGCGTTGTCCGGATGAACCCGGCCACGAAGGGAGACGCTGTGGATCACGAGCTGGTCCTGATCTGCCAGGAGTGCGAACTGCCCG
>NZ_LGDD01000090.1 GCF_001279695.1 Streptomyces sp. WM6378 | reverse complement strand
CTGATCTGCCAGGAGTGCGAACTGCCCGTCGCCCTGGGCGATGTCTGTCGCGGGGCGCAGGTGGCCGTGTGAAGGGCGGGGTTCGAGGTTTGTCCGGCCCGACCGGTTGGGTCGGGTGTGCGGTGGGGGAGACTGGGCGGGTGACCACAGACCCACGCAGTCCCTTGGACAGCGACACGCCTTCCTTCAGTTCTCCCGAGCCGGCACGTCCGCGTCGGGAGCCGCGCTCGGCGGCCGACGCTCCGCCCGCTACTTTCCTCGAGCCCCGGCTTCGGCCCGACCCGGCGGCCGACGCACCCATATCCTGACCACGCGGCAGGATCTCCCTGCCCGACTCCGGGATGCAGCTGCGCGATCGTCTGCTCGCTAGGGCGGAGCAGAGGCGCGCCAGGTCCTTGCGCCTGTGGACCCTCCCGGGGGTGGATCACCCGCCCGCCGGGTGGACCGCAGTGCGGCGGCAGCTGCGCTCATGAACCCTTCAGGAACCAGGAACCTCAAATAGAACGCCGCGAACACCAGGACGATCCCGACGTTCACCATCAGCCGCTCCCAGAACTGGTGCCTGAAGAGCAGAACGTCCACCCCGATCACGACGGCAACCAGCGCGAGCACGTAGAGCACGACGACTGCCTGTCTTCCCATCCTTCCTTTCTACTCCGTGCGGTGGCGGCGGGAGCGGAGCCGGAGCGCCAGAATCTCTCCGACCGAGGTTGCGCGGTCACGGGGTGCCCGCGCAACGGCGACGGCGGGCCTCGCTGTCCTCGCGATGAGTTTCCGAACGGCACAGGTCTGCCTTCGACCGCTGTTACGGCTTCGCCCCCGTCACTTGGTGCCGCGGGAGGCGTCCCCTGGGCTCACACGTCTCACTCTCCAGGGGCCACGATCAAGGGGGAGATTTCAAAGGAGAGGCCGTACGGGGCTGCGGCCCGTACCGGTCAATCGCCTATCTCATAGCGGTTTGCCGAGGACGCTGGCCGCGCGTCGCCGGACACCGCGATGTGGCCGGTCGCCTTCATGGCGGCCACTGCCGCCTGCGAGGCATCGAGAACATTCGCCTGTGAATGGCCCTGAACATTGGGCGCGTACAGGCCACGGCAGATTAGTTCTAGCTCGAAGTCGTACTGGTTTCCGGCGGCGTCCTGAAGCCCGGTGGTCACCAGGCTGATCAGCTCTTCGGTACAGCCCGTCGGCTTGTTCGACGTGGTCGGCAGCGCACCGCGGGCGGTCGATGTGCACGGCGACTTGGTGACGTTCAGAACCAGGTGATTCCTCACCCCGGGGGCGAACATCCCGAGGTTGTCCCGGATCATGCGCAGCGCCACGTCTTCGGCATGCTCGTTTCCGTGCGTCTGTGACCGATTGGACTTCGTAACAGCCAGATCGATCAGGTCGTCACTGGTCTTGTACATGATGGAGAGGAAGGTGGACTGGCCCGAGTTCTGCCACTGCTGGGTCGTCAGGCTGTCCGTGTTGTTGACCCCGAAGCTTGTCGGCGTGCGCTGGATGTGCTCAGCTGCCGAGGGCTCATGTGCTGGGGCAGCCCTCACCACCGTGCTCTGGGGGGATGGGCGAGCCATCGCTCGTGTCGCGTTGGTTTCGGCTTCGCGTTCGTACCGGTCAGAGGGGTCGGAGACTTTGAGTCCGGTGCCGTTGTCGGTTCCGGCGACGGGGCCTTGGCGTTGTTGGATGACGTGGGTGAGTTCGTGGGCGAGGGTGTGTTTGTCTCCTCCGCCGTTGCCGATGACGACGTGGTTGCCGGAGGTGTAGGCGCGGGCGCCGACTTCGGCGGCGGAGGCTTTGGCGGCGCTGTCGTTGTGGATGCGGACGTCGGAGAAGTCGGCACCGAGGCGGGATTCCATGTCGGTGCGGGTGGCGTTGTCCATGGGGCGGCCGGGGGCGCGTAGGACGTCGTGGACGGCGGAGCGCTGCACTGCGGGCTGCCCGGCGGCTTGTTGGTGGCCGCAGCCGGCGCTGTGCTGGTGCTGCTCGGGCTGGGCCCAGCTGTGTCCCGCGGCCCGGAGCATCTGGACGACGGCAGTGTTGCCCGCGCTGCTCTGCAGGGCATGGAGCCCGCCGGGTATGCCGCCACCCGGGGCGGGAGCCTTGGCGGCGGAGCGGGCGGGCTTTTTACCTTCGGGAGTCTGGGCCTGTTCGTTGGCGTGCATCGAGTCCTCTCACGGGCTGCTGCTGGGCGGGGGGTTGGGCCGATAGGGGTGTCGGCGGAGGCACCCTCTGACTCTACGGTGGCAGCTTGCGTGGCCTCGCGCGGTCCGGCTCGGCGCACGGTGAGTGGGCGGCGGCGCCCGTACAGACCGAAGGGGACGCCCGTGCGAAGGAAGCGTCCCCTTAACCGGCCGGCCCTCGGGAACAGGCCAACCGGCCCACCAGCCGGCCCGCTCGGCCCCTGCCCAACCGGGGGTACGGCCAGGAGGGTTGAGGCAGGCTCGAAGAATATGGCGGCCGTACCCCTCTCCCGCGCCGACCATCGGCCAAGTCTTCGTGCCGGAAGGGGCGTTGTCTCGAAC
>NZ_LGDD01000089.1 GCF_001279695.1 Streptomyces sp. WM6378 | reverse complement strand
ACGTCGGAGACGGCGTCGTTCGGCAATGATTTGTCGACGTTGCCGAACTTTCCGGCGGAGATCCGGGCGCCTGCCGGGACGTTGCCGGGTGTGTCGAGCTTCCAGTTGCACTTCGCCGATCATGACATCCTCACCCCGGGGGATGCGCCGAATGTTTTGGTGGCGATGAATCCGGCGGCGTTGAAGGCGAATCTGGCGGATGTGCCGCGGGGTGCGGAGATCATCGTGAACACGGATGAGTTCGCGAAGCGTGCGATGGCGAAGGTCGGCTATGACACGTCTCCGTTGGAGGATGGGTCGTTGTCGGGTTACAGCGTGCATCCGGTGCCGTTGACGACGTTGACGGTGGAGGCGTTGAAGGAGTTCGGGCTGTCCCGCAAGGAGGCGGAGCGGTCGAAGAACATGTTTGCGCTGGGTTTGTTGTCGTGGATGTATCACCGGCCGACGGAGGGGACGGAGAAGTTCCTGCGGGCGAAGTTCGCGAAGAGGCCGGTGATCGCCGAGGCGAATGTGGCGGCGTTCCGGGCGGGCTGGAACTTTGGTGAGACGACGGAGGATTTCGCGGTCTCCTACGAGGTGGCCCCGGCGACGAAGGCGTTCCCGGCGGGGACGTACCGCAACATCTCGGGGAATCTGGCGCTGTCGTACGGGCTGATCGCGGCGGCGAAGCAGGCGGACCTGCCGCTCTACCTCGGTTCGTATCCGATCACGCCGGCCTCGGACATCCTGCATGAGTTGTCGCGGCACAAGAATTTCGGGGTGCGCACGTTCCAGGCGGAGGATGAGATCGCGGGGATCGGTGCGGCTCTGGGTGCGGCGTTCGGCGGTTCGCTGGCGGTGACGACGACGTCGGGTCCGGGGGTGGCGCTGAAGTCGGAGGCGATCGGTCTGGCGGTCTCCCTGGAGTTGCCGCTGTTGATCGTGGACATTCAGCGCGGGGGCCCTTCGACGGGTCTGCCGACCAAGACGGAGCAGGCGGATCTTTTGCAGGCGATGTATGGCCGCAATGGTGAGGCGCCGGTGCCGGTGGTCGCGCCGAAGACCCCGGCGGACTGTTTCGACGCGGCGATCGATGCGGCACGGATCGCTTTGGCGTACCGCACGCCGGTGTTCCTGCTCTCGGACGGTTATCTGGCCAACGGCTCGGAGCCGTGGCGGGTTCCCGGGACCGGTGAACTCCCGGACCTGCGGGTGCAGTTCGCGACGGGGCCGAACCATACGCTGGCGGACGGCACGGAGGTGTTCTGGCCCTACAAGCGGGATCCGCGGACGTTGGCGCGGCCGTGGGCGGTGCCGGGGACGCCGGGTCTGGAGCACCGGATCGGCGGGATCGAGAAGCAGGACGGCACGGGCAACATTTCCTACGATCCGGCCAACCACGATTTCATGGTCCGTACCCGTCAGGCCAAGATCGACAACATCAGTGTGCCTGATCTGGAGGTGGATGATCCGGACGGTGCGCGCACGCTGGTGCTGGGCTGGGGCTCCACCTACGGCCCGATCACGGCGGCGGTGCGCCGGCTGCGGGCGGCGGGTGAGCCGATCGCGCAGGCCCATCTGCGGCACATCAACCCGTTCCCGGGCAATCTCGGTGAGGTCCTGAAGCGCTTCGAGAGGGTGGTGGTGCCGGAGATGAACCTGGGCCAGCTCGCCACCCTGATCCGCGCCAAATATCTGGTCGACGCCCACTCCTACAACCAGGTCAACGGCATGCCGTTCAAGGCCGAACAGCTCGCAGACGCCCTCAAGGAGGCCATCCATGCCTGACGCTCACCCCAACGAGCTCCTGCAGCTGGTCCCCAAGGCCGACGGCAGGCAGTCCATGAAGGACTTCAAGTCCGACCAGGAAGTCCGCTGGTGCCCCGGCTGCGGCGACTACGCCGTCCTGGCCGCCGTCCAGGGCTTCATGCCCGAACTCGGCCTGGCCAGGGAGAACATCGTCTTCGTCTCCGGCATCGGCTGCTCCTCCCGCTTCCCGTACTACATGAACACCTACGGGATGCACTCCATCCACGGCCGTGCCCCCGCCATCGCCACCGGCCTGGCCACCTCCCGCCGTGACCTGTCCGTGTGGGTGGTCACCGGCGACGGCGACGCCCTCTCGATCGGCGGGAACCACCTCATCCACGCACTGCGCCGCAACGTCAATCTGAAGATCCTGCTGTTCAACAACCGGATCTACGGTCTGACCAAGGGCCAGTACTCGCCGACCAGTGAACTCGGCAAGATCACCAAGTCGACGCCGATGGGCTCCCTGGACGCCCCGTTCAACCCGGTCTCCCTCGCCATCGGCGCCGAAGCCTCCTTCGTGGCGCGGACGGTGGACTCCGACCGCAGACATCTGACCGAGGTCCTGCGCCAGGCCGCCGAACATCCCGGGACGGCGCTGGTGGAGATCTACCAGAACTGCAACATCTTCAACGACGGCGCCTTCGAGGTCCTCAAGGACAAGGACCAGGCCGAGGAAGCCGTCATCCGCCTCGAACACGGCGCCCCCATCCGCTTCGGCGCCGACGCCTCGAAGGGCGTGGTCCGCGATGCGGCGACCGGTGACCTCACAGTCGTCCCGGTCACTCCGGACAACGAGGCCGACATCCTCGTCCACGACGCGCACAGTGTGTCGCCGACCACGGCGTTCGCACTGTCACGCCTCGCCGACCCGGACACCCTGCACCACACCCCGATCGGGGTGTTCCGCTCGGTGGACCGGCCGGTCTACGACACGTTGATGGCCGACCAGCTCGACACCGCCATCGAACAGAACGGCAAGGGCGACCTCGCCACCCTCCTCGCCGGCAAAGACACCTGGACCGTCATCGGCTGACCCCACCACACCAGAACCGG
>NZ_LGDD01000088.1 GCF_001279695.1 Streptomyces sp. WM6378 | reverse complement strand
TCGCCGACCTGCGCGACTTCACCTCCACTCCCGGCGTCGGGGTCACCGCCCTCGTCGGTGGTCACTTGGTGGCGGTCGGCGCACCCGCCCGCCTCCTCGACGGCAACGACGACACCGGCTCTGCCCGCGCCGCCGAGGTCGCGGCTGGCCTGGAGGACGGTGGCCGCACGGCCGTCCTGGTCCTGCGCGACAGCGTCCCCGTCGGGGTGCTGGGCATCGCCGACCGGCTGCGTCCCGATGCCACCGCGACCGTCGCCGCCCTGACCACGCTGACCGGCAGCACGCCGATACTGGTGACGGGCGACAACCCGCGCGCCGCCGCCCGCCTGGCCGCCGAGGCCGGCATCACCGGCGACGAAGTCCACGCCGGGCTCCTGCCCCAGGACAAGGTCGAAGCCGTACGGCGCCTGGAGGCCCGGGGGCGCAAGGTGCTGGTCATCGGTGACGGCGTCAACGACGCCCCGGCACTGGCCGCCGCCCACACCGGCATCGCCATGGGCCGCGCCGGCTCCGACCTCGCCCTGGAGACCGCCGACGCCGTCATCGTCCGCGACGAACTCACCACCGTCCCCACGGTCGTGAGCCTGTCGCGGGCGGCCCGCCGCCTAGTGGTGCAGAACCTGGTCATCGCCGCAGTGTTCATCTCCGGCCTGGTCGTCTGGGACCTGATGGGCCACCTGCCGCTGCCGCTCGGCGTTCTCGGGCACGAGGGCTCGACCGTCATCGTCGGCCTCAACGGCCTGCGCCTGCTGCGCGACGCCGCCTGGAACGGCGCCGCACAGGACATGCGGTGAGCCGCCGTACCAAGAAGGCCGCCCCTGCTTCGGGGGCGGCACGGCCCACCGTCACCGTCTGCCGCGGCTGCTGCTGCGGCACCCCGGCCAAAGTGCCGCACCTGGACCACGAAGCTCAGCTCACCGACCTGCGCACCCAGCTGGCCGAGGTCGCGATGGTCCGGCGCACCGACTGCCTGGACGCATGCGAGCGCGCCAACGTCATCGTCATCCAGCCCTCCGCCGAAGGCCGCACGAACGGCGGACGCCCAGTCTGGCTCGGCCAGGTCAACGACCCCGGCGCCGCTAACGACATCGCCACATGGGTCAAGAACGGCGGCCCCGGCCTCGCCGAGGCACCCGACATCCTCGACCTCTACACGTTCAGCCCCTCCCGACGCGTCCGCCACGAACTCGACGACTGATCATTCCGCCTGGCTGGGACACGCTGAGTGCCTAGATGATCGATTCCAAGGGGTCCGTGGTTAGTGGTCGTAGGCGGTCAGTGAGCGCAGAACCGGCTGTCCGGTGTGGTCGTTGTGCCAGATCGCGGCGGTCAGCGCGAGGATGCGCTGTATGACGCAGGCGATGACGCCGGCTGGTGTGCGGCCGCGGTGCTGTTCGAGGTCGAGCTGCCCCTTGAAGCTCTCGTTGACCGATTGGATGACCTGCCGCAGCGGCTTGAACAGTGGTGCCCCGTCCCGCTCCGGCTCGCCTTTGCGGGCCGGCCGCAGCAGCCGGACGTCTAGCCCGGCCAGCTGGTGCTCGAAGTCGCGGCCGAAGTAGTTCTTGTCACCGATCAGCGTCTGTCCGGGCCGGGCGGCGACCAGTTCCGGTTCGGCAGCGAGAGGCCAGCAGCGTCTCGCGTTCGTCGGCCTTGGCTCCGGTCAGGGCGAAGGCGATCGGCAGGTGAAGGGTGCACACCAGGTGCAGGCGCAGGCCCCAAAAGAAGCGGCTGTGGATCGCGCAGTAGCCGTACTCGGCCCATCCGGCGAGGTCGGACCTTTTGACGGTCTCGCGGGAGCGTCCGCATTCGACCGGCGTGGAGTCGACGATCCACACGTCGTCACTCCACACGGTGGTATCGGTGGCCAGCAGCCGGGCGACCCGGCGAAGCAGCTCGGCGGCCTTGCGCAGACGTTTGTTGTAGCCGGGCTGTTTCGGCAGGTAGGGAAAGAGCTGCCGCAGGTGAGCGCGGCTGTGGCGCAGCCACTTCGCCTCAGAGGTGAAGCCGAGCATGGCCTGCATCATCGCGAGCGTGACCAGCTCGGCATCGGTGAGTCGTGGAGCGATCCCCATGGGTGGCCGCCACGGTGCGAGATGCGGTGAGTCCTTCAGCAAGTCGTCAGTCTTCACATACAGTGCGGTGGCGAGGGAGTCCAAGTCTGGCGTCACAACCGCACTTTGGGCTCCCTTGTCACATGCGGGCAGCCGATCCCTTGAAATCGATCATTCAAGTGGCATGGCGACTACTGTTCCTCGGCCGTGGGCCGTCGTACCTCGAAGTGGAAGCATCCGTATTCCAGTGCCCTGACGTGCACGAGCACCACGTCCGGGTCGCTGAAAGCATCGTCGAAGGCTGCATCAAAGCTAGCCGTGGCGTCGGCCGGAATCTCCAGAAGGCGGCCACCTTCGATATGCCCCCGGGCGTCATACCGGCGCACGGTACGCAGAGCGCCCGGCCGATCGAAGGGATACTTCTCGCCAGGGGTGAACCCACCGCAGTCATCGGCGTGGATGAAGACGGGACCCTGTTCGTCGTACGCGACCGGATCTGCACCCCTCGCGGCGGCCCAGCGACGCAACGGGGCATACGAAACAAGGGCAATCCGCTCGCCGAGCGTGATGGGGCGCAGGCAGCAGCGCAGCGGTGAGCCCACGTCGTCGCGGGTCGCGATGTACGGGGCGCAGGGACGGCCCGCGTCATCGGCAACCCGCAGTTCCTTGAGGACGGCTGCCTCAACGGGGAGCACGGCGTACTTGGTCATGCGCCCATGCTGGATCGACGCACATGTGATTGCTGGCGGGAATCGGACGCCACGGTTCGTGCACACAGAAGACGGACCGGGAACGTCACACCCGCTGAACGCCGGCCGCCCACGATCGCCGACCCCTTGGAATCGATCGTCTAGACGTCTCCCTGTCACGCTTGATCTTGGTGGTTTGTCTGCCCTGGCACTGCACTCCCGGGCGGCGGCCGCTTGTTACTCTCTCCGATCATGCGAGCCCTCTTCCCAGGATCCTTCGACCCGGTCACTCAAGGGCACCAGGACGTACTCCGGCGTGCTGCCCTCCT
>NZ_LGDD01000087.1 GCF_001279695.1 Streptomyces sp. WM6378 | reverse complement strand
CCCCCGGCCCCACCGGCCACCAGCCCGCCCCCGGTGACCAGCACGCCAGCGGCGGCCTCGCCAACACCGGCACCGAGATCGCCACGATCGCGGGCGCGGCCCTGGCACTGCTCGCGGCCGGCGCGGGCCTGATCTGGCTCCGCCGCCGTAGGGCTTCCAGTGGTGGCGGTGCGTAACTGGCCCTGAAATACCGCCAGTTACGGATGCCAATCGCGGAGCTCGGTTACGGGCTCAGTTACGGAGCCCAGTCACGGAGCTCAGTTACGGATCGCCGAAGGGGTGCCGCTGCCCAGCGGTGCCCCTTCCGGGCCGTACGCCCCGGACAGCACGGCCACCAGCCGCAGCGCCATGTCCAGGTTGCAGCGCCCCAGGTCCACCAGCGGGAACAGCACGTGCCCCGAGCAGGTCAGCGGGTCGATCCGCAGCGACGGCAGCACCACCCCGGCCCGCGCCAGCTCTTCCCGCAACTGCTCCACGGCGTCCTCCGCCGCCCGTACCCGTTCCACAGCCGTCAGCGCCATCTGCCTCGCCCTCCTGCATACCGAGTGTCCTTCTTTCCTTACCCAGCGTGGCCGAATCCAGCTAGCCTGACTACTGTCGGCGACCCAACAACCCCGCATGTCCAGGGAGTTGCCCATGCCAGGCCCCAAGGACCTCGACCCGTCCTCCTCCCCCCGCGCCTTCCTCGGCGCCGAACTCCGCTTCGCCCGCGAAAAGTCCGGCCTCACCCAGGACGAACTCGGCCAGCCCCTCTTCGTCTCCGGCTCCTTCATCGGCCAGCTCGAATCGGGCACCCGCCGCATGCACCTCGAATACGCCCGCCAGATCGATCAGATCCTGGGTACGGACGGCTTCTTCACCCGCAACTGCGTCGCCGCCGCGAAGTCCAAGTACCCGGACCACTTCGCCGAGGCGGCGGAGGCGGAGGCGGTCGCGACGACTATCCGGGAGTACGCGCCCCTTCTCATCCCGGGTCTGCTGCAAACGGAGGCGTACGCGCGGGCCGTGTTCCGCGCCTACCAGCCCACCGCCCCGGACCCTGTCATCGACGACCTGGTGACGACCAGGCTGGACCGCGCCCACCTCTTGGCTGATCCAACAACCCCCATGTTGTGGGTGGTACTTGACGAGGCAGTACTACGCAGAGTGGTCGGCGGCCGCGCGGTGATGGCCGAGGCCCTGGCCCATGTGGCGGCTCTCGGGATCCAGCACCGGATCATCGTGCAGGTGTTGCCGTTTGAGGCTGGTGGGCATGCGGCACTAAACGGCTCCCTGAAGTTGATGAGCTTCGAGGATGCTCCACCCCTCGCCTATCTCCAAGGCTTGGGAACCGGGCGGCTCCAGGACGATCCCGCCACGGTCACCCGCCACGAACTGACCTACGATCTACTCGGGGCCAGCGCACTGCCACCACAACAATCCCTGGCCTTGATCGAATCAGTGGCGGAGGATTACGCCCATGAGGATCAGCCCTGAGTACGACCTGAGCAAGGCAAGTTGGCACAAGTCCAGCTACAGCGGCGGCGACGGAGGCGACTGCCTGGAGATAGCCCGCTGGCAGAAGTCCACCTACAGCGGCGGGGACGGCGGCAACTGCCTGGAGGTGGGTCACTGGCGCAAGTCCACGTACAGCGACAGCAGCGGCGGCAACTGCCTCGAAGTCTCGGACGACTTCCCCCACATCGTCCCCGTCCGGGATTCGAAGAACCCGGACGGCCCCGTGTTGGTCTTCCCGGCCGCTGCCTGGGCGGCGTTCGTGGAGGACGTACGCGCGTGAGGGACCGGGACGACGAACCCGTTTTCCGCAAGGGCGGGTTCGGCACCAACCGGTACGAGTACAACCCCGCAAACCCGATGGGACGCGTACTGATCGTGGTCACGGTCATCGGGGTAATCGTCGGCCTCGTCGTGATGGGGTCGTCGCACTGAAGGCGCAGAACGCGTAAGGGGTCCGGGCGCTCAAGCCCCGGGCCCCGTCTGCTATTTGGCGAACTTTGGCGATGCAGGCGTTACATGCGTCCCGGATATGGCGTCGCGCACACCCCGAAGCTCAGGCGGCGAGCCGCGAGCCGTGTTTGAAATCGAATGGGCGGAGGGCCTCAACCCACCCTCCCTCCCTGGAAGTTGAGCGGGCCGTACAAAGAATTCATACTTTCCGCGTTCGACTTGCAACGGAGGGTGACGAACCTTTAGCGTCCAAGACAACAAACAGCCCCCGGGGCGCAGAAACGCCTCCGGGGGCCTCCGCCAAGATCGTTAGCAGCGATCCGGGCGGCGCGACCACCACGATCGAAACAGGCGATCCGATGGCTGACAGCCACTTTAGTGCCGAGTCCCCCGCCGCGCACCCAGACCCGCATCCAATGGCCAACCCGGGCTACGGAAAGCGGTGCGTCCCCGGCCAACTGGCCCGCACGAACAACGACTTCTCGCACCTTCCGCCCCGCGAGGCCGCCGTCGCCGCATACGTCGACCGGCTCCCGGAAGGCGCGGACATCTCCGTAAAAACGCTGGCCAAGGTGCTGCCGTACGGCCAGTGCGCCTTGCGCACCGCGCTCCAACGCCTCGTAGGCGCTGGCCACTTGCGCCGGGGGCGGGAACACCTGCTCGGCTCGGACAGTGCGCGCTGGGTGACCCGCACCTGGTTCTCGCGCACGGCGAGGGACGACGCATGGTGGGCGGAATTCACCCGAGGGTGTGTCAACGACGCGTCCCTCTCGCCCCCACCCCCGCCCCCTCCCTCCTCCGGGCTCCTTCCCGCTCAACACCCCACCCGCAGCCGGGCGTTCATACTGCTGGCCGCCCTGGGGCGTACCGCACCAGCGCTCTCCCTCTCCGCGCGGGACTGCTCGGACCTGGAGCCACTGGTGGTGGCCTGGTTCGAGCGCGGCGCGACGGAACAGGACGTACTGCGCGCCCTGACCACCGGGCTCCCGACCCCGGTCTACAGCGCCGCCGCCCTCACCCGCACCCGCCTCATCGGCAAGCTGCCCCCGGAGCGTGCGCCGGCACGCCCGGCCTTGCGCGTCCTGGAGTGCGCGAAGTGCGGCACTCCGGGCCGCCCGGAGGCCCTGCCGGGCGGCGAATGCGGCCCGTGCCGGGGCGAACCCCCCCCCCGGCCACCCGCCTCCCCCCTCCC
>NZ_LGDD01000086.1 GCF_001279695.1 Streptomyces sp. WM6378 | reverse complement strand
TTGGTGCGCCCGGGGGCAGGGGCCGGGGGGGGGCCGCCCGGGGGGGGGTCGATGTACCAGCCGGTGGCGCGGCCCGCGGCGTTGCGGGTGCGGCCCAGGGTGGCCCGGGGCGGTGTGGCGTGGCGGGTGCCGTGGGGGACGGTGACGGTGCCGTGGCCCGGCCCGGTGAGCTCGGCCTCGACGACGACGGCGCGGCCGGTGGCCTCCAGGTGCAGTTGGTGTACCTGGTCGACGGCGGCGGCAGGGACGGCGCTGCCCCAGTGGTTGGCCCGGCCGTCCGGGAGGCCGGTGAGGTGCGCCTCGTACAGGGCGCGCCCCGTATCGGTCAGGTGCAGGTCGTACGCGTCGCTGCCGACGGTGAGCAGGCCGCAGGCCACGGCGTCGTCGAGGTGGGTGCCCAGGCCGGCCGGGGTGATGTGCTTGAGGGCATCGCCCTCGGCGGCGCCCTTGACCAGGGCGAGGATGTGCGTCGGGCTGGCGTGGTACCGGCTCATGGGTCGGCGCTCCTTGTTGTGTCGGGCCGGGAAGGCGGGGCGCCTGCTGCGCCCCGCCCTTGGGGCCGGTGGCCCCTGTTGTCAGAGCTTCGGGGCGTGCGCGGCCAGGGCCTGGGGTGCTGCCTTGGTGTAGAGGCCTTCCAGGCCGGAGGGTGCGATCAGGCCCCAGGTGAAGGTGTCCGTGTCGGGGTAGAACCAGCCCCGCATGCGGCTGGGGGCGTCGTGGGTGCGGATGACGCCTACGCCGTAGACCTCAAGGGTGCCGTCATGGAGGGCGTCCTGCTGCTCCTGGGTGAGGTGGTCGGCGCCGTAGTACTTGTCGAACTTCTCGTCGACGACGACGGCGAGGACGGGGCTGAAGTCGTCTTCGACCCCGTTGAAGCTGCGGGCGCGGGCGAGAGAGGCCAGCGCGTCCGCGCGGGTGGCGCAGGTGTCGCGGTAGAGGACGCGGTCCTTGTGGTCGGGGATCTCGTCGGTGTCGTACTTCCATGCCTCGACCTGGTGGTGGGCGTGGGTGCCGATGCCGTTGTGGCGGTTGCGCAGGAAGCCGTAGGGCTTGCCGTCGACGACGACGGGGTGGCGCTCGGTGCAGAACTCGCAGGTGATGCCGACGTGACGCAGGAAGCGCTGGAGGCGGGGGAAGCGGGCGAAGCGGGTGCCGCAGTTGCAGCACGTGTACACCAGCCAGCTGGAGACGTTGGCGACCGTGTCGTGGTTGCACCGCGGGCACGAGTAGGCCTGGTTGCTGTCCCAGTTGATGACCATCGAACTTCCTCCTGGATTCGGGGCGGGGCGCCCGCCCCGATGTATTCACTAATGTACTCCGAGAGGTGGTTAAGGTCAAAAAAATAGGGCGGCCGGCCGCCTCGCGCACCCTGGCCGCCCGCCGCCCCGTGGCCGCCACCTGGCCGCGCCGCTGCTCCCGCTCGTCGTCCTCGGCCTCGGGCCGCCGTCCCCTGCCGCCCCGTGCCGCGGCTTGGTGGTGTCGGCTGCTGCGCCCTGGTCGCTGTTCGCCGCTGCGGCCGTTCGCCGGGCGGGGTGTTGCGGGGTTCGGCAACACCCCGGGCGTGGTCTCGGGGTGTTGCCGTGGGTGGGTGCGTGTTCGGTGAACTGTGGTTGTTGACCGGGGGGGTGCGGAGGTCGGCAACGGTTCCGTGCCTGTACAGAGGGCCTGCGAGCTCGGTGTTGCCGCTCCCGGGCAACACCCGGGGGCCGGGGCCTGGCCGCCGGGGGTTGGGGCGCTCTCGTCGTCCCGCGTCGTGGAGCTCGATGCCGCGGTGGCGGGATGTTGCGGAGGTGCGCAACACCGGCGGCTCCCGGGCCGGCGGCGGGAGCTTTGAGGGGGCGCGTGTGGCGGCGGGTGTGCGCCCTGTCCGGGGTGCCGGTCGGCTCGTACGGTCGCAAGGACGGGCCGAAGGCCCCCTTCCCCCGGGCCGGGGGTGCGGGGAGGGCAGGACGAGGAGAACAAGGGGGCGGTCGGGGTGGAGCGCAGGACGGTGTTGGGCGCGGGGCTCGGCATGGTGGGCTGGTGGGCGGCCGGGCAAGGGCCGGCATGGGCGATGCCCGGGGGCCGGCCTCTGCGCGACAGGGAAGTAGCCGCAGCACAGGGGCTGTTCACCGCGGGGGAGTACGGACACCTGCGCCGCGCGCTCCCGATCTTGTCCGCCCGAGCGCGTGCGGCGCAGGAGGCGGGGCCGGTGGGAGCCGGCCGGGCGGCGCGGGTGTGGGCGCTCGTGTCGCAACTGGCGGTCAAGGACGGCGATGTGGCCCTCGCGGCCGAGTTCGCGGCACAGGCCGGAGAGGCGGCCCGCCGCTCGGGCCGGCCGGTGCTCCTGGCGGCCGCGGCGCGGGCGGCGGCGACACCGCTGCGCCGTACCGGCCGCGCCGATCAGGCCCTGCAGCTCCTGAAGGACGCCCACGACGAGCTGGACGCCGTCGCGACGCCGTCGGCGGAGGTACTGGACGCGTCCGGGATGGTGGCGTTGACCGCCGCATACACCGCGGCCCAGGCCCGACAGGCCGCGGCCGCCGACGAGTTCGCCACCTGGGCCGAGCACAGCGCGCAGCGCCTGGCCCGCTCCTCGACCGGCGTGCGGCGGGGCGGGGACCTGTCGGTGGCGCAGTGCACGCTGTACCGGGTCGGGATCCACCGCGAGCTCGGCGACGTCGACCGGGCCCTGGCGTACGCCGCGCGCCTGGACGCGGCCGTGCTGCCCACCCCCGAGCGCCGGGCCCGAGCGGCCACCGATACCGCCCGCGCGCTCCTGGCCGCCGACGACGTCCCGGCCGCCTTCCACCAGCTGCAGCAGGTGGAGCAGGCCGCGCCGCAGGAAGCCCGCCGGCCCTCGGTACGGGCCCTGACCGCCGAGGCCGCCGCCCGCCGTCCCGACCTTCCCGGCATCACCGCCTTCGCCCGACGTACCGCACCACCCTGGAGCCGCACCGCCTGAACAGCCGGCCTGCCGTCCCCGCCGAGAAGCCGTCCCGCGCCGTCCGACGCCGTCCGAGAACGTCCAGAAACGTCCAGCCGAAGCCGACGAAGGACGCTGCGCCCCGCCACCAAGTGCCGCTCGTCAGCGAGGCGTTCGCCGTTGTCCGGCGTTGTTCGGTGACATCCGGCGCCCGGCCTGCCCGCCGCCCCGCACCGGGCTCCCGCACCGTCGCCGAGCCCCGCGTGCACCTCGTGGGCTGCGTCCGCACGGCGGCCGTGTCCCCCGCCGCATCCGCGGCGTACGGGTGCCGACGGGCCCTGAGCCGAGCTTTGTACTTTGCAAAGTGAGACCAAGAACCCCGGCAATGTGATGTCCACCACATAGGCAAGCCGGGTGACACTCCCTCAAAACCCCACAAACAGAACCCGATTCAACACCACTCCCTTCGGCCGGCACCCGACAACGCCCACCACCCCCACCCCCTCGCTGCCGAGCGAAGCGAGCCTCCCGTACCCCCGACCACCCGCACCCGACACCCCAAGAG
>NZ_LGDD01000085.1 GCF_001279695.1 Streptomyces sp. WM6378 | reverse complement strand
ACCACCACCCACCCCAGACCGCAGCCGAACCCCACCCACCCCCGGAGGCCACGCGGCGGAGCCGCAAAGTGTCACAGCGGGAAGGGGCGGGGAGGGGCCTCCCGGGGGCTGGGGCAGAGCCCCAGCGCCACCCAGCCGAACGCACCCCCGCCCCCCCGGAGGGCCACGCCGCGGAGCCGCAAAGTGTCACAGCAGGGCAGGGCCAAGGCGGGGGAAATTGAAGGCCCGTGCCCAACGCGCGGTACCTTCGCCCCGCAGCCCCCCGGCACACGCGGGGGCAGGACAGAGCGGAGTACGGCGTGATCGTCAAGGCGATGGCGGCCGAAGGGGCCGACCCCTTCGGGACGGCGCGGCTGCGTCGCGGGGTCCTGAACGCCTGGGGCGCGGGCCCGGCCAGATTCCGCGAGGACGCCAACGCCGAGGAGGACCTCGCGCTCGGCGGCTACCGCGACCGCCTCGTCGTGGAGCTCGCCCAGAACGCCGCCGACGCCGCGGCCCGCGCGCACACCACGGGCAGGCTCCGGCTGACCCTGCACCCCGCGAGCCCCGACACCCCCGCCGTGCTGGCCGCCGCCAACACCGGCGCCCCCCTGGACGCCATCGGCGTCGAGTCGCTGTCCACCCTGCGAGCCAGCGCCAAGCGCGCCGACACCGAGGTGGCCGTGGGCCGGTTCGGCGTCGGGTTCGCCGCGGTGCTCGCCGTCAGCGACGAGCCCGCCGTGGTGGGCCGCACCGGCGGCGTGCGCTGGTCGCTCGCCGAGGCCCGCGAACTGGCCGCCGAGGCCGCCCACGCCAGCCCCGGCCTGGGCGACGAGCTGCGCCGCCGCGACGGACACGTACCGCTGCTCAGGCTGCCGCTGCCCGCCGAGGGCGCCGCCCCCGAGGGGTACGACACCGTCGTGGTGCTGCCGCTTCGGGACGGCACCGCGGAGGATCTCGTACGGCGCCTCCTCGACGGCATCGACGACGCGCTCCTCCTCACCCTCCCCGGCCTGACCGAGATCGTCGTCGAAACCCCGGACGCGACCCGGGTGTTGCGGCGGTCCGTGCACGACGACGACGCCTACGCCTACGTACACATCGACGACAGCCGGGATGAATCCATTCATCGCTGGCGGACCGTCAGTCACCACGGGGCGATCCACCCGGACCTGCTCGCCGACCGGCCCGTCGAGGAGCGGCTGCGTCCGCACTGGACGGTGACCTGGGCGGTCCCGGTGGACGAGGACGGCGCGCCCGAGCGGCCCCGTACCGCCGCCGTGGTGCACGCGCCGACCCCCACCGACGAGCCGCTCGGCGTCCCCGCGCTGCTCATCGCGTCGTTCCCGCTGGACACCGCGCGCCGTCACCCCGCGCCCGGCCCGCTCACCGACTTCCTGGTGCAGCGCGCGGCCGACGCGTACGCCGAACTCCTCGGCGCCTGGCGGCCGGTGTCCACCGGCACCGTCGACCTGGTGCCCGGCCCGCTCGGCCGGGGCGAGCTGGACGGCGCCCTGCGCGCGGCGGTCCTCGAACGGCTGCCCCGCGTCGCGTTCCTGGCGCCCGCCGCGCCCACCGAGGAACTCGTCGCCCTGCGCCCGTTCGAGGCGGAGGTCGTCGAGGGCGCGGGCGCGGACACGGTGCGCGTCCTGGCCGAAGTCCTGCCCACCCTGCTGCCCGCCGGTCTCGAACGCCGCCCGGAACTGCGTACGTTGGAGGTCGGGCGGCTGCCGCTCGGCGACGCCATCGAGCGGATCGCCGGGGCCGAGCGGGCCCCCGAGTGGTGGTACCGGCTCTACGACACGCTCGCCGGCGTCGACCCCGACCGGCTTTCCGGGCTCCCCGTGCCGCTCGCGGGCGGCCGCACCGTGATCGGCCCCCGGCAGATCCTGCTGCCGCTCTCCGACACCCCGGCCGACCTGGGCCGCCTCGGCCTGAAGGTCGCCCACCCGGACGCCGCCCACCCGCTGCTCGAAAAGCTCGGCGCGCTGCCCGCCACCCCGCGCGCCGTCCTGACGACCCCTCAGGTACGGGCGGCCGTCGCCGCGTCGCTCGACAGCGGGGAAGTCTGGGACGAAGACGGGGGCCTCGACGCGGACGAACTCGCCGACACCGTACTGACGTTGGTGCGCGAGGCGAATCTCGCACCCGGCGACGAACCCTGGCTCGGCGCGCTCGCCCTGCCCGACGAGGACGGCGAACTCGCCCCCGCCGGTGAACTCGTCCTGCCCGGGTCGCCCTTCGCCGCCGTCATCCGGGAGGGTGAACTCGCCGAGGTAGACCGCGAGTTGGCCGACCGCTGGGGCGAGCAGCCGCTCACCGCGTGCGGGGTGCTCGCCACGTTCGCCCTCGTACGCGCCACCGACGTCGTCCTCGACCCGGACGAACTGGAGCCCCGCGACGGCGACTTCGCCGAACCGGACGACGCGGGCCTGCTGGACGCGGTGGACGTCTGGGCCGAAGACGCCCTGGACCGCCTCCCCGCCTCCCCGGTCCCCCCTGTCGCCACGGAGATCATCGCGGTCCGGGACCTGGACCTGGTGGACGACGACTGCTGGCCGCAGGCCCTCGCCCTGCTCGCCCAGCCGCCGCTGCGGGACGCCCTGATCCAGCCGGTGCGCGTACTGCTGCCCGACGGCACGACCGAATCCGTACGCCCGTACACGGCCTGGTGGCTGCGAGACCACCCGGTGCTGGGCGGCCGCCGCCCGGCGGGCCTGCGCGCGGCGGGCGGCGATCCGCTCCTCTCCGGCCTGTACGAGTCCGCGGACGCGACGGGCTTCGACGACACGCAGGTGCTGCGGGCGCTGGGGGTACGCACGTCGGTGCCGGCCCTGTTGGACGAGCCGGGGGGTGCGGCGGAGCTGCTCGGCCGCCTGGCCGATGAGACGCGCCCGGTCTCGGGCTCCCAACTCCACGCGCTGTACACGGCGTTGGCGGATCTGGACCCCGAGCAGGTGACACTGCCGGACGAACTGCGGGTGGTGGTGGACGGCGAGGTCCGGGTCGTCGACGCGCCGGAGGCGGTCGTGGCGGACGCCCCGGACCTCCTCCCGCTCGCCGCCGGCCGGGCCCTGCTGCCGGTGGCCCCGGCCCGCGCGGCCGAGCTCGCGGAGCTGCTCCAGGTGGGGCGGCTGAGCGAGCTGGGGTCGGCGGAGGTGACGTCGACGGGCGTCGAGCACGAGGTGCCGACCGCGGTGAGGGCTTTGCTGGGCCCGTCCACGCCTGCGACGTACGTGGAACACGAGGAACTCCTGGCAGGCGGCGTGGAACTGGACTGGCGCCGCCCGGCCGACGGAGTGGTCCACGCGGCGACCCTGGAGGGCGTGGCAGCGGGCCTCGCCTGGGCGGCGGGCCAATGGCCCCGCCGTTTCGAGGTGGCGGCGCTGTTGGAAGACCCGTCGAGAACGGAGGAACTGGCGCGGGACCGCTGGTTCGACTAGGCATCCTGGGCGGCGCGGGGGCGCGGCTCGGCCGGGGCGCGCTGGGGCTGCGCCCCAGACCCCGTGGGCCCCTCCCCGCCCCTTCCCGCTGTGACACTTTGCGGCTCCGCCGCGTGGCCTCCGGGGGTGGGTGGGGTTCGGCTGCGGTCTGGGGTGGGTGGTGGT
>NZ_LGDD01000084.1 GCF_001279695.1 Streptomyces sp. WM6378 | reverse complement strand
CGCCCTCGTAGAAATCACCCCCGACGGCACACTCCTGGCAGCCGCCGACCCCCGCAGGGACGGCGCCGCCGCAGGCGGCTAGATCGAAATCCTCACCCCGCATAGACGCCCGCCAGCAGAACCCGGACGAGAGACCAGTCAGCCGAACCCGGCGAGAAGGCCGGAAACGACCACTATGTGGTCGGAACCCTCAGCGTGGCGCCCTCAGCTTGGCTCCCTCAGCTTGGCGGGCGGGCTGCTCACAGTGGTGTGGTGTCGGGCTAGCCGAGGCGTTGCTTGAACTGGGTGATCAGTTCACTGACTGCGGCCTCGGAGGCGGATGAGATGGGGAACAGGTTGACGAAGGCGTGGATCAGTCCGTCGTAGTTGCGGACGAATACGTCCACGCCGGCGTCCTGCAGCGCGCTGGCGTACGCCTGGCCCTCGTCGCGCAATGGGTCGTACTGAGCGGTGCCGATGACCGCCGGGGCTAGTCCGTGGAAGCTTTCCGCGAGGAGCGGGGACACTTTGGGCGACCTTCGGACGGCGGGGTCGGTTCCGGCGTAGAGGTCTTGGATGTCGGAGATGGCCTCGGCTGTGAGTATGTAGCCGGTGGCGTTCTCGGCGCGGGAGGGGGTGTCCGCGTCGAACTGGACCACGGGGTAGGCGAGCAACTGGGCGGCGAGCGGGCGGCCTTCGGCATGGAAGGTCTGGGCGATCACGGCGGCGAGGTTTGCGCCGGCACTGTCACCGGCCACGGCGAGGCGGTCGGCCCGGCCGCCGAACTCGCTGATGCGGTCGGCCACGTGACGGGTCACGGCGAGGCAGTCCTCGTAAGGGGCGGGGAAGGGGTGCTCCGGGGCCCTGCGGTAGTGCACGGCGACCAGGACGGCCTCGATGTCGCGGCACAGCCGACGGGTGACGAGGTCGTGGCTGTCGAGGTCGCCGTTGATCCAGCCGCCGCCGTGGTAGAAGACCACGGTGGGGACCGGGCCTTGCTTGGCGGGCCGGTAGATCCGCACTGGCACGTCTCCGGCGGGCCCGGGCACCGTGGTGTCCCGCACGGAGCCCACTTCTATCGGCTCCGCCGGAACCATGGAGGCCCCCAGCTCTCTCTCCGCCTCCCGCAGGACCTCGGGGTCCGTCGAGCGGATCGACAGAGCTGGGAGCGCGTTGATCTGTTCCAGGAGGGCAGCGATGGCAGGTTCGACGGGCACGTGAGGCGCCTTTCCTTCGGCGGAGGCGGTCTGGGGGTACGGGGCAGCCAATGGCAGGGCAGTGCGTCGCTTGCCGTCGCATCGTGCGGCCACGGTGGGGATGCCGCTATCGGGGACCGGACGGGGCGGCGGTTTCGCTGTCCGCGCCCGGGCGGGTGGGGATGGGTCAGGGACGCAGGATCAGCCGGATCGGGTCGCCCTCTTTGGTGTGCAGGCGTTGGACGGCCTGGGCGGCGTCGGTGAGCGGCAGCACGTCGGTGATGGAGTGTGAGAAGTCCAGTCGGCCGCCTTCGGTCAGGGCGATCAGCTGCGGGACGGCGTTGTCCTCGGAGCCGTAGTGGCCGAGGATCTGGTGCTGGAGCTGGCTGAAGCGGGTGCTGTCGGTGACGGTCAGAGGTTGGTCGGTCAGTCCGACCAGGACCAGGCGTCCCTTGGGGGCGAGGACGGTCAGGGCCTGTTCGCGGACGGCGGCGATGCCGGCGAAGTCGAACGCGGCCGCCAAGCCCTCGTTGTGCGTGGCCGCCTGCACCTGCTCGTGCAGCTGGGGGTCGGCCGGGTCCAGGGCCAGGTCGGCGCCGAAGTCCAGGGCCCGCCGGCGGGCGGCCGGGGCGGGGTCGACCGCGATGACGGGGTAGGCGCCAACGGTGCGCAGCAGCTGGACGGCGTGGGCGCCGAGCCCGCCGATGCCCCATACGCCGACGGCCTGGGCCGGACGGACCCCGGCGGTGGTGGTGATGGCTCCCCAGGGGGTGGAGACCGCGTCCGGGATGATCGCGGCCTGCTCGAAGGGGATCGAGTCGGGCAGGGCGAACAGCGTTTGGGTACTGGCCAGCGCGTACTCGGCCCAGCCGCCGTCGTAGTCGACACCTCGGGTGAGGAGGCGGCCGTCGCGCTCCTCGCCCGCCTGCAGGACCACCCGCTGCCCGGCCGTCCAGCCGGTCACGTCCAGTCCGAGCTCGGCGATGGTCCCGGCGACCTCGTGTCCGAGGGTGACGGTGTCGCCGGGTAGGTAGGCCGGGGTGAGGGTGCCGTCGATCAGGTGGACGTCGGACAGGCAGACGCCCGCCGCCTCGACCTTCACCAGTACCTGCCCGGCCCCGGGCGCGGGCTTGGGTACGTCCTCGATCGTCAGCGCGTGGGAGGGGATGTGCAGCCGCGCGGCACGCATGAGGTCCATGGCGGGTTCGTCCGTTCCGGTCGGTGACCCGCGCGAGATAACGCAAGTCGACTTGCGTTCCAACGTACGCCCACCATCGCCCCATCGCAAGACCACCTGCATTAGACTCGTGCGGTGACGGATGACGAAGAAGCCCGCCCCCTTCGGCGCCGCGGCGAGCGGATGCGGCAGACCGTGCTGACTGCCGCAGCCGACCTGCTGGCCTCACGAGGCCTGGCCGCGACCACCGTGGCAGCCGTGGCCCGCGCGGCCGGCGTCCACGAGACCTCCGTCTACCGGCGCTGGAAGACGCGCGAGAACCTCATCTTCGATGCCCTGGCCACCCGCTCGGACCAAGCTCTGCCAGTACCGGACACGGGTGCCGTGCGCCAGGACCTGACGGAGTTCTTCACCGCACTGGCCCGCTTCCTCGCGACGCCGGCCGGCACCGCGCTGCTGCATCTCGGCGCGCTCCACGAAGAGGACGCACTCGAAGAAGGGCGGCGTTCCTACTGGCGCGCCCGCCTGGAGCGTGCAGAATCCCTGGTCCGGCGCGGCATCGACCGGGGCGAACTGGCCACTGACACCGACCCGCACCTACTGGTCGAAGCCATCACCGGCCCCCTGCTCGCACGGGTGCTGCTCACCGGCGAACCCCTGGAGGAGACCCTGGCCCCGCGCCTGGTCGACCTGATCCTGGACGGGACACGCGCCTGACCCCATGGCAAGGCCGACACCCGACCGGTCCGGCGACGCACGCCATGGGAGCTGCCCCGCTCATCGCCGAGACCGGCGCCTGCTCGAGCGTCACACCGAAGAACATCCGGCACACGGTGGGCATCTCCCCCGCGCGCGCCCGGTTGAAGGATCACCAAGGCGCCGGCCGACAGCAGCGGCAACACCCGCCGGGTACGCGAAGCCCCGAGCGTCACGACAGACTCCCGGGGTCTCGTGCTGTCCGCTGCCCCGTGCAACACGCCCCACCATCCCGTACAGGCCAATGCTTTCGCCGACCAGGGGCGCAGCGCGGACACTGTGGCCCCGTGTTGCAGAGAGTGTGTCTGGACGGCAGCGGGTGGCCGGACGGGACAGCGTCGGGGTCTGTCCGAAGGGTCGCGGTAGCGGAGTCTCGGGGGCAGTCGGATCGGCGTGGGCCGGGTGAGAGCCGGGCTCCGGCCGGTGGGGGCGAAGCGGACGGCATCTATCCAGCCCAGCGGCATGTATCGAGCCCGGTTGCCTGCTGCGCAGGACCCAGTCGCCTCCCTATATCCCTATAGTTGCCGCCGTTGAGCGGAGGTGCGGTCACGAGCACCTCCGCCCTTGTTATGTCCCATGGAGGATGGCATGGCGTTAGAGGCCCTAACAAAGGCGTTGGACGTGTCGGTGTGTGATGAGGCAAGTGGCGAGGCCGAGGAAGGCTTCGTGGATGTCATCGCGTCGTTCCCAGCG
>NZ_LGDD01000083.1 GCF_001279695.1 Streptomyces sp. WM6378 | reverse complement strand
AACACCAACCCCCGCCCCTATGTGTGGCACAAGACCGCCGACCAGATTCTCAACAGCCTCGCCAACTACTGCCGACGCATCAACGACTCAGGTCACTAGGCGCTGGGTTATTCCTGCGGGCGCGCCGGACGCGCTGCTCGGGCTGCAGGGTCACACATGTGCTGCTGGCCCGAACCGGTGGTCCCCCGGCCAAGTGGTGGGCGACCAGGGTGACCACGACCAGGTCGTAGGAGAGCTCGAGCGGTCCGGCCACCCGTTCGCGCGGCTGCTCGCCATGGGGGCGCGCAGGCTGCCACAACTGACGGCACAGCCGGGCCCACTGCTCGTGTCGCGAGGTCATGCGCGCAGCGCAGGGCTCTAGCGGATCAGGTCCTCGGATACGGACCACAGGCGTGCTGCGCCCTCCCGGTCCAGGGCGTACGGTGCGACACCGGCGGCGGCGCCGGCGCGCCCGGTGACCGGCTCGGCCTGCGCACAGTCCTCGAAGTAGCGGCCGGTGATGCCCTCCACCGTCGGAGAGGCGGCCAGCAGCACCGAGGTCGCGGCGCCCTGCTCCACCGACTTCTGCGGCGGCAGCGCGAGTGCGCCCGAGGCGATGAAGGCAGCCACCTGGTCCATGTCCAAGTGCCGGGCCAGGGACGTGTCTGCGATGTTGCCCGGCATCAGCGCGTTGGCCGTGATGCCGTCGCCGGCCCATCGCTCGGCCGCACCGACGGCGAACAGGGCGTTGGCGGTCTTCGACTGCCCGTAGGAGGTCCAGGGGTCGTAGGGGCGGAAGCGGTAGTCCAGGTCGTCGAAGACGACCGGGGAGAAGAGGTGGCCGATGGAGCTGACCGAGACGATCCGTGCGCCGTCCGCTGCCGCGAGTGCCGGGTGGAGGCCGGTGGCGAGGGCGAAGTGCCCCAAGTGGTTGACGGCGAACTGCAGTTCCCGGCCGTCCGGCGTGCGGACGAGCTCCGGCGGGGCCATCACTCCGGCGTTGTTGACCAGGATGTGCAAGGGACCGGTCCAGGCCGCCACGAACGCCGAGACCGTCGACCGGTCAGCCAGATCGAGCCGCCCCACGGCCAACTTCCCCGATCCGGGCGGAAGTTCCGCCTCCAGGCGCGCGGCCACCCGGGCGCCCGCGTCGGTGTCTCGTACGGCCAGGGTGACGTCGGCGCCTGCTGCGGCGAGCACCCGGGCCGTCTCCACCCCGATTCCGGAACTGGCTCCGGTCACCACGGCCCGGCGGCCGTGCAGGTCCACGCCGTCGATCGTCTCGGCGGCTGTGGTGGCTGCCCCGAACGTGCGGGGCGTCTGCGGTGCGGACATGAGGTGGGGCTCCTGACGTGAGAGAGGGGGAAGGGGGAGAAGGTCAGCCCTGAGCGGTCCGGGAGACGTGCTCCCAGTCGGCCCAGGTCTGAAGGCGCTGGGCGTAGGCGGGCTCGATGAGCTCGATGGGTTCCGTACCGAACAGCACCCGCAGGGGCGGGGCCGCCGCATCGACGATCTGCAGGAGGGCGGTGGCCGCGTCGGCGGGGGCGGCGTACCGGGCGTCTCCGATGCGGTCCGCGAGAGCCTCGCGGACCGGGTCGTAGGCGGGGTTCGGCTCGGCCTGCGCGGCGGAGGAGCCGGCCCAGTCCGTCGTGAAGCCGCCCGGCTCCACGACAGTGACCTTGATCCCCTGGCCGGCGACTTCCTGGGCGAGGGATTCGCTGAAGCCTTCGAGCGCCCACTTGGATGCGTGGTACGCGCCCAGCGACGGCAGTGCGACGACGCCGCCGACGGACGACACCTGCACGATGTGGCCGCTGCCTTGGGCGCGCAGGATCGGCAGCACGGCCTGGGAGACCCAGAACGCGCCGAAGAAGTTGGTCTCCATCTGGTCGCGCAGCTGCTGCTCGGTGATCTCCTCGACCATGCCGAACAGTCCGTAGCCCGCGTTGTTGACCACGATGTCCAAGCGGCCGAACTTCTCGTGCGCGGCGCCCACGGCATCGGCGACGGCCGCCTTGTCGGTGACGTCCAGCGCAAGCGGCAGGACCGCTTCGTCGCCGTACTTGGCAACCAGATCGTCCGAGGCGGCCGCGTTCCTGGCGGTGGCGGCGACCTTGTCGCCGCGCTCCAGCGCGGCCTCGGCGAATGCGCGGCCCAGGCCGCGGGACGTACCGGTGATGAACCAGACCTTGCTCATGGTGTCTCCTTCGGGGTCGACTCCACCGTAGCGCGAAAACTTAGACGCGTCCAAAAATACACTCGTCCAGGAATCGGGCCGTACGATGGACCCATGGGAGGAACGATGAATCTGCGAGAGCGCAAGAAGCTCGCGACCTGGCGCGCCATCCGGTCCGCCGCGCTGCGGCTCTTCGACGAGGAGGGCTACGAGGTCACGACCGTCGAGCAGATAGCGGCCGCGGCGAACGTCTCGCGCGCCACGTTCTTCAACTACTTCGCCAGCAAGGAGGCCGTCGTCTTCGACCAGGACCCCGAGGAGCGGCGCAACTGGCAGGCCTTGATGGACGACCGCCCCGCGGACGAGCCGCTCTGGGACTCGCTGACCGCGATCCTGACGGGGTTCTGCGAGAGCCTGCGCGAGCGCATGCCGATCCAGCGCATCCTGAAGGCGCAGTCGCCCGCCCTCGCCCAGTCCGGCCAGAGCTTCGGGGAGCAGTTCTTCACCGACCTGCGGAACTGGGTGGCAGAACGCACCGCCGGGTCCGACGAGTTGACCGCGACCCTGCGGATGAACCTCGCCGTGGCCGCCACCCTCACTGCCTATCAGACCTGGCCCGCGGACGACTCCTTCAACGGATTTCTGCGGCTCCTCGAACGCTGCCTCCGCGAGGCGGGCCCCACCGCGTCCGCCGACTGACCCGCCGATGAGGAGCCCACTGCTCTGATCAACTGGGCCAGAGCGGGCAACGACGAACAACAGCTCGCCGAGCTCGGAACGGACTGGGTATGGGCCGTTAGGGCGGCGATGCCCGGGGGGCTGGCAACCACGCCCGTGACGGAACTCCCGGCCCGGACACTCCCAACGCTCGGGCATCCACGGCCGGGTCCGGCATCCGCTCGTGATCGCAGCGGGCGGACGTCCGCCGCGTCACGCCAGAACAGTCGTTGGGACTGCACACCGAACGGGCGAGCCTGGAGCGGGCGTCCGGGTTCAGGCCTCGGGCGCGGCAAGCGGTTCGATGATGACGATCGGGATCTCGCGGTCCGTCTGCGCCTGGTACGCGTTGTAGGCGACGGTGGCGTAGCCCCTCAGACTCCGGCCGTGCAGAACACGCACGCCTCCCAGAACGGCAGCGCGTCCAGCACCCGGTGGCGTACGCACGAGGCCATCGCGGCATCCCGCGGCCCGGGCAGGACGCCCGTGCCGGCCCTCGCGGTCGCAGGGTCGAACTCCTCCACCATCGCCCGGTACGTGCGCAGGTACCCCTCGGCCCGGGGCGGCTCGTACGTCAGTTCCTCCCACCGATGGCGGGACAGCGCCAGATCGAGGACGCGCAGCAGGAAGTCCTTGGCCGCGGCCCGCTCCTGCGGCGTGTCCCCCCAGTCGAGCTCCGCCAGGCCGAAGCCGACCACCCCACGCCCCATCATGTTCTGGTCCTGGAGCGTCAGCAGCGCGGCGAAGCGGAAGTCCCACGGCTCGTGGGCCAGCGCGGACACCGCGAGCATCAAAACGTCCACGAACACCGCCGTGCCGCCGTTGGTCATCTCCAGGTACCGGCCGCCACCGCCGCCAAACACGTTCATGACTCGAGAGTAGAGAGAGGGGGCGGCCACACCCTGCGGTTCGTGTTCGGGTCTGGTGCAGGGTTGGGTGACGGGTTGACCTGACCCACCATTTGGGTTCCAGGCTGACCTGACCCACCATTTGGGTTCCAGGCTCGGTGGCTAACCGGCAGCCGGGATGGTGTCGTTCTCGGA
>NZ_LGDD01000082.1 GCF_001279695.1 Streptomyces sp. WM6378 | reverse complement strand
GGGGCGACTCCCGGCGAACCTCCTGCCCCCACCTCCACCTACATCGTCACCACCTTCAACGGACGGCTCAGCGCCGAACTGGCCACCGCACACTGCGCTGCACGCGCCGACGACATCGTCTCGGCCCTCGACGAGACCATCCACCAGATGACCACCTGAACCGTGTCCCGGGGCCCGGTGACCCGGTGGTGTGAACGACGGCCCGCGCTCCTGCCCCGGCCCTGTCCGAGGGGCGGGTGCTCTGGGAAGCGTGCCCCCAGTTCAGCGGTCCGCGATGACCGCAGACATCGTGAACGCACGTACGGCCCCGGCGCAGACCGCGATCGACGCGCTGGTGCTTGGGTGAAGCGGCAGCCGGGGATGCAGAACGAGCTGGTCCTCGCTGTGCCTTAGCTGCCCAGGCCGTGTTCGATCGCGCGCACCGTATCTTGCGTCAGTTGCTCGGTCTGGCCCGCAAGAGCGAGGACGACGTTGACCTTGGTGAAGAAGGCGGCGACACGGTCGAGGAACTGCACGTCACGCATCCGCTGGAGGAGGTTGGGACGGCGCCGGAGGGCTCCCACGGCCGCGTCGACGGCTGACTCCACCGGATAACGGCCTCGTAGCCGGGCCTGCTGCACAGCTGCGAGCATCTCGTTGAGCCGCGAAAGCAGGAAGTGGGTGTCTGCCTCGTCGAGCTCTGACGCGATGACTGCCTCAATAAGCTCGTTGATCAAGACCGTAAGGCTCTGGCCGTCGGCCTCAGTCAGACCGACTTCCACTTGGGCCCGGCGAAGGTCGCGGGCGGTGCCGAGCAGACTGTAGATAGCAGCGCTGCTGGCCGTGTCACCGCCACTGCAGAAGTGCTGCCACACCTGTGCGATCGGAGTGCTGGGGCTTACGGACGACTGCAGAGCAGCCTCAACACCGGCAAGCGGCCCCAGCAAATACTCACGGTGCTCAGGGTCGGGCACTGCAATCTCTACTGCCTCGCGAACCTTCCTCGGCAGCTCCATCGCTTCGGCGAGGCGATGGAGAAAATCAGCGCTGTTTTCCCGCAGAGAGGTTCCCCCGTAGTCCATCGTCATGGCCCACGCCGTCCAGCTGCTCACATTGGGGCCCAACTCTTTGCCTACCCGGCAAAACTCGACGAGAAGGCCGTGAAGCCTCTCAGCCGGGTTGTCGATGCACTCTGTCACCCCTTCAGCGTAGAGGGAGCCAAGCGACAAGGGGCGCTGAAGGGTTACGAAGTTGGCAGCGGTACTGAGGCTGTGGCGCGCCCTGACCGTGCATCTACCGTCCTGTGGAGCGGCCTCACGATGATCGGGCGGCCGCCCCACACCGAAGCACCGCAGACTGCCGTGTGATCTGCTATGCGCCTCGCGAGACGTTCGTGGGGGAGCGACTGTTGGGGCATCTTGCCGCCTGATTCCGGGGGCGGGGTCTACGATTGGGCGGTACGGGGCCAGGTCCTGAACGCCCGTTCGTGGGGAGGCAGTTGTGGCAGTGCCGCCGCCGCTGGACGCCAACCGCGAGGACGGTCACCGTCCCGACTACCCGCCGAAGACTCCGCCCCCGCCGAAGAAGCCGGTTGAGCCGCCACGTCCCGAAGACGCTACGCCCGGCTCCGTGTTGGTGCGGCCGCGGTTGGCGGCGCGGATCGCGAACCGCAGGGCGGCGAACTGGACGCTGGAGAACGCCCCCTGGACTCCCGCGAAAGCGGGCCAGCACGTGACGGCCAAACTGGGGGAGTGGGGCTATCGACTGACCGAGGACCGGGAAGCGAGCATCACCGCGGTGACCGTTCTGCTGGCTCGGGCGGCCCTGTCCGACGGCGGCCGCCGCATCAGCCTGCATCTGGCCGACCAGGACCATCAGGCGCTGATCCTGGTCCTGTCCCACCAGAGCGGCCATTCGCCCGAGGGAGGGGACCTGTTGCGTGAGGTGACCGCGCTCGGCGTTGTATCGTGCGGTACGGATACCGATCAGGGGGACGGCGGTCGTCGTCGCTGGACCCTGACTGACCTCGGCGGGTGAGCCGGTGTCATTCTGGTGCCAGTGCGGCTACCTGATCACCAGGCAGGCCCACGGCAGTGGTGCAGCCCGACCCAGCTGGTGAGGTGCGCGTTGTCCCTCCATCCCCGCTCCGGTGAGCAAGTCCCTCCCTTGGCCGCGCAGGTTGCCCGGGCGAGCAATCCAAAGGGCACGGCGGCGCGTCTTGAGGGCGCGAGAGAGACGCTCGCGGGGAGGGACGTACCTGCCTCTCAGAAGAACGGAGATCGTCATGTGCCCTTCTGCGACACCGGAGACCTCCGGGCTCGGTACTTCCCCGGCCGCCCGTGAGGCAGCGCAGGCCGAGAATCTGGACCGGCAGCGGCTTGAGTCGCTGATCAACGAGTTGCGTGCGCGCCAGCAGCACCTGCCGGGGCTTGCCGAGCAGCGGCATCAGTTCCTCGACATAGACCCTGACCTGGCCGGACGCATCTACATGCCGTCGCCCGGAGAAGCCCCCCGTCTCTGAAGGACGGGCCGCCCGGAGCAAGTAGCTAGCCCTGGATCACTACCCAGTCCTGGCTGCCCTGGTCCTTCGGGACCTGGGCGGTGTTGGAGTAGATCCGCGTGCCCTGGCAGTTGTAGAAGGGGTACGTCGAGTAGGCAACCTGGCCGACCCACCACCAGCCGTCGAGGGTCTTCCACTCGGCGCCCTCGGTGTTGAAGCAGCCCGTGACCCATCTTCCCTGCTCGTTGTAGCCCTGGACGAGGACTGAGTAGGTGGCATGGGGCTGGGAGTAGACCTGGTGGAAGTACAGCTTCTGGCCGTTGGTGCCGGCGGCTGCGGAGCCGGCACCGCTCAGCAGACACGTGAACGCCATTCCAACCGCCGCAGCGGCCGTCAATATCTTCTTGCGAGTGATCATGACTTGACAGTACAGCAACATTCTGGCTGAAATTACCCGTCAACCCCCTTGGCGTCCAGGGAAGTTGCGGCACCGGCTTATCTGCCGAGGCCGGATCAAGTCACTTGCCCCGCCCCGGACTCTGGCTTGATGCAGCGGGTACGCATCCGGCGGCGGTGAGGGCGGGCAGGCTGATCCCGTGGTTCGCCAACGGGCGGTAGGGAGCAGCGCGCTGGTCTTGTGCCGGGGCTGTTCCTCAACTGGGAGGAGGGGCCTGACCCTCCGGCCGGTCCCTTCCCGCCCCGGCCTGGCAGCCTGTCTGGCCTCTCATCAAAGAAGAGGCAACCCCAGGCCAACCCACCCATGACCCACGCCAACAACCCACCCCGCGGCGACACGTTGGTGCTGCCTCGCGGCGTGCGAGGCAGCACCAACGTGTCAGTCAGCTCAGGAGATTGGTCAGCACCCGCCGGAGAGTTGCTTGTAGCCGACGTACAGCATGCCGCGCGAGTTGATCTCGACGGTCGAACCCTCCACCCGGGGGCGGCCGTTGGTCAGGGCCCACCATGGCAGAAGCGCCCCGGGAGCCATCCCGTACGAGGCAGTGACCCGCCACCAGGCGGGCCTGCCCCTTCCTCACCGCCACAGGACACCTCACCCTGGCCGCAGTCTCCCCGCGCAGGCGCGGGGAGACTGCGGCTCTTCCAACCGCCGGCGTTCGCCACCACACCCCTGACCGAGTTCGCCGAACAGTGCCGACTCCGCCCGCTCCACCCCTGGTTCATCCAGCCGTGAGCAGGCCCGCCGAGCGCCGGTACGCAGCCCGAGCTGCCGTGTGATCGGTCCGTGGTCCAGCAGTTGCGGCGCGTGGGAAGGCGCTCACCGAACACGGCATGTGACAAATCCGTTGGTGATCACTACATGGGCGACGTGTTGACGTGGGGATCTAGTACTCCAGTGGTACTTCATCATTCTCGCTGGTCAGGGGCGGTCTTTCGAGCCTAGCGGGCTGACGGTTCCTCAGGGGCCGGTTCCGGGAAGCCGTCATG
>NZ_LGDD01000081.1 GCF_001279695.1 Streptomyces sp. WM6378 | reverse complement strand
TCGCCCCGCCGCACCCCCAGCCGGGCGCCGGTGCCGCAGAGTGCCGCCGAATGGCGCGAACTGCTCCGCAAGGAGGAACTGCCGCCCGAAATAGGGGAGTTGCGCGGCCGTAAGCGCCGCAAGGCCAAACGGCACTGGCGCTCCGCCCGCCGCGACGAGCGCACCCAGTGGATCCGCCAGGAACGCAAGAAGACCCCCACCCCCATCGTCGTCCCGGTCATCGCGCTGATCCTGGCCGCGGCTGTCACCGGCGCCGCCCTGCTGTGGCCGGACCACCACAGCACCCCCCCCGAGGCCAAGACGTCCCCGACCGTCCAGGCACCCGCCGCCCCGGACAGCCCCTCACCCACCCCCTCGGCCAGCACGCCCACGGTCGCCGACACCCCCGAGGCGATCGCCACCGCGTTCGTCACCGCCTACACCACCCGCCGCCCGCTCCAGGACGGCAGTCACCGGGCAGCCGTCGAACGCGCCGCCCCCTACGCCTCCACCCCGCTGGTGGAGAACCTCGAACAGCACGACGACCGGGACTTCAACGAATTGGTGGCCGCGCAGGCCACCGAAGCCACCCCCACCAAGGTCAGCATCGGGCAGCCCACTTCCAACCGGCCCGCACCCGACACCTCGGTCCGCGTGTACCTGCAGGCCGACGTCACCCTCGACGTCAAAGCCACCGACCCCTACACCTACACCCGCCACCTGACCATCGAAGTCGCGCGCGCCGACGCCGTCTCCCGCTGGATGGTCACCCGCGTCCTCGGGCTGAAGGGGTAGCCGTGGACGAGCGGGAACTCATGCGCGGCGCGGTCAAAGCCGCCGGCGTCGTCAAGAAAGGCGCCCAGCTCAAGTTCGGCGCCATCGCCCTGGTCGTCTTCGTCGTCGGGCTGCTGCTGCTCGGAGCGTTCTTCCCCGCCGGAACGGCAGACGCCTCCGACTGCGAGGACTCCGGCCCTGGCACAGGCGACGCCTCGGCCATCTCCGACACCTCCGGCGGGCAGGCCACCGGCAGCCTCCACCAGCAGCAGATCCAGTACGCCAAGATCATCGACACCGCGGCCAGGAAGGCAAAGCTGCCCGGCCGAGCCACCCTCATCGCGCTCATGACCGCGATGCAGGAAAGCACGATGCAGAACCTCGACCACGGCGACCGCGACTCTCTGGGGCTCTTCCAGCAGCGGCCCTCCATGAACTGGGGCACCCAACAGCAGATCATGACACCCAGCTTCGCCGCCGAATCGTTCTTCCTCGGCCGTGGCGGCAACCCGGGCCTGATCAGCATCCTGGGCTGGGAGAGACTGCCGCTGGGAACCGCCGCCCAGAAGGTCCAGAAGAGCGGGTTCCCGGGCCTGTACAGCGGTCACGAGACGGAGATGCGCAAGCTCGCCAAGGACGCCGGCATCGATCTCGAACAGAGCGGGTCGGCCACCGCCCCGGCCGGCGCCGGCGACGACAGCAAGCAAGTGACGAGCGAGAACAGCAACTGCGGCGCCACCCCCGCCGCTCCCGGTGGTGCAGCGGGCGGAGCAGGCGGGACATTCACCGACGGCAGCCAGACCTGGCAGCTCACCAACCCCCGCTCGGTAAATGACGCTATCGCCTGGGCAAAAACCCACTCCGGCCTTGGCTCCAGCGCCGGCTGGTACCAGCGCTGCCTGGCCTTCACCGCGATCGTCTACGGGTGGAGTTTCTCCGGCGTCGACTACGCAATCGACCACTACCAGGTCGTGCCCAAGGACATGCGGCACGACGGCGACCGCCACCCACCTCCCGGCGCTCTCATGTACTGGACCACCGGCCACAGGGCCGGACACATCGCCGTCTACGTCGGCGACGGAAAGGTCGCCTCCAACGACATCCTGAGAGTCGGCTACATCGATGTCGTCCCCGCCGAACTGTTCGAAAGCAAGTGGGGTGCCCACTACGTGGGCTGGACACCGCCCTTCTTCCCCCGGGGCGGATAGCCCCTGCCACCGGCGCACAAAAGAATCCGTGGGCGGCAGTTGGCTGAACCCGGTCCGCCATCCACCTTCGCTCCATAGGCTGAAGTCAGATCATCGTTCGACGCGGAAGGCGGGCACGTGGCAACTCACCCTTCAACCACGGGGTATATCCCTCCGGCAGCTCAGAAGGAGGCCGACTGGCTGGGCGAACACACAGGCACCGATGCCGAGATGTCGCATGACGGCACGGGAGTCATCCGCATCAGCCACGGTCATAGCCGACTGCGGGTGGAGACGATCTACCGCAAGAGCAGCCGAGGCTGGAAGCGGTCCTCCTCTCAGCTGTTCCAGGACGGTGAGAAGCGACCGCCGGTGGGCTCCTGGGGCGAGTACGCCACGCTGTTCGCAGAACTGTCGGAAGGGACCGACCACCCGGAGCAAGGCAGCTCTGCAGCCCTTCCCGCGCTGGCGCCGATCCCGGACGGCACCCGCCTCCCCCTGGAGATTCATCAGCAAGTATCTGGCTTGAAGCAGGCTCTGGCTGACCGGGAGGGGGTGGAGATCACAACGGGTGTCGACGACAAACGGCGCTTCGTCATCGAGGTCCTCTTCGCCAAGGCCACGATGCAGATGGTGTACGAAACCGAGCGGCGCAGCGGCGCAAAGCGCGCCGCCCTCGCGGCAAAGGACCCCATCCGGCTCGTCACCTCTGACGGAGTTGATCACACCAAGGAGATCAACGGGAGGCTCGATGCCGCGCTGGACCGACTGACGCAGGCTGGCCCCGCACACTCGGGCACGGCAGAGGGCGCCACCGGTACGGAGCAGGGACCCCAGGCCGGGGGCCCGGCCGCCCGGAAGGGAACTGTGCTGCGCCTGTAGTAGCCGCACCTTGGCCCCTGTAGGTGTTACCGCCGCCGCTTCTCGGCACGCTCGCGGTACTTCCCGCCCGTCCGCCACCCAGCTCCAGACCTGCTTGTCGGCCATCTCCCCTTCATGCTTGCCCCGTTTGCGGAATCACCGCAGGTCCGTGCTCCCTGGGACGAACGCAGGAATCGGCAGCCGCGGCGGATGATATCTACGAGACCTCGTCGGGCCTGTGGACGGTGAGTCCCATGCCGCTGGAGAGAGTCTCGTAGACGTCGTCGTACGGAAGCAGTTCAGTCAGGAAGTCCCGCCACACCGTGTCGCGCGCCGGACCGAGGTGGGCGGTCAGCTCGTACAACTCGATCAGGTACGACGGCATCGCCCGTCCCCAGCACTGATCGTTGTCCTGCCACTGCCTGAGAACCGCCCGCAGCTGTTCGAGATCGAAGAAGGTCGCGCAGGGGAGGACCGCATTGGCCGCCCTGAACTCGCCGGTGTCGAATGAACCCGCCTGCTCCAGCAGCTCAGGAAGGAAGGGGACGAAGTACGGGTCGGGGCGGGCCGCGATGACGCGCACAGTGCGGGCAGCGCTCAGCGCCTCGAAGGCGGTGACGAGCGCCGGCAGGCCCTCGCGGATCTCGGGATGGGCCACCAACGCAAGGACGTTGACGTTCTCATCGCTCATCCGGCCCGGAGGCTGTGTGTCGCCGATCGACTCAATGCGGGTGTTGAACAAGGCGCGCATGGGAGCGGCCATCGACGCCCAGAAAGCAGGGAGATCGCCGAGCCGCGCCAGAGCACGCAGTTGCACCCCAGGGTCGGCCCTCTCCAGGCGCGCCATCTGCTTGGCCACAGCGGACTTCGCCAGGGCCGCATCCCGTGCGGCGAAGCAGCGCAGACACGCAGCCATCCGGTCGGCGTAGCGTTCCGGCGTGATGCTGAGCTCCGGAGCGTCGATCTCCAGGATGGCGAACTTCGCCGCGAACTCCACTACTTTCACTCGGGCGGAGGGCCTCACCCGGTCGAAGAACGCGTAGGCGAGATAGGCGGCGTCGAACGCATAGGCCGGGTCGGCCACGTGGGCCGCGAAGCTCTTGACGATCTTCCGGCCCTGGCTCGGCGGGTGTATGAGGACGGCCTCCAGCGCGGCGGCGAGATGTGCGCGCGCGTACTCCATGGTCGGCTCGTACGGCTCGCCCAGCGGGCGAAGCGAGGGGTGCGCGCACATGTTCCGGTCGTCGCGCAGCCTCTCCAGTTGCTTCTTCTGGGTGTGGTCGATGAGTTCGAGTGTCTCCGCGGTGTCGAGCAGAGTCCGTTCGACGCTGAGCATGAGCGGGATTGCTTCTTCCTCCTTGCTCCCCTGGGCCTTCTCCACGGTCGCGACAAGGTCGGCCGCAGCGGCTTCCCCGTCTTCCTTGAGGGTCTGAGCCTTCGTGATCAGGTCCGCACAGACCGCTGTCCAGGCCAGGACGATGGCTCCGCGCGCCGAGCCTGAGGAATAGCAGCGGTGTGCCTCCTGCACCAGGGGACGCACGTCGGGGTTGTACACGCGATTGACGCGATCATCCAGATCGAGCATGTGCTGCTCTCCAATTCTGCCCCGCCCTGTGCGGGTGTGCCGGGCGTCATGCTGTCACCCGTGGTGGAGCGCCAGCCTGGGTTATGCCAACACCAGCCACGGACGTGATGCCCACCGCTGTGACTGGCCAACTACGGTGCCACGCCCGGCATCTGCGACGGGCAGGTTCGGAAATCGCCGGACTCTATCCACAGGCCATCGCTTCCAAGATCAGTTCACAGCAGGTACTTCGCCGCGGCGCAGCGTGCGCTGACGGTCGAGCCTGCCGTGGACCAGTGGAGGCTGATCTCACTCATGCGTATGACTCGTACACGCGTTCTGCGGCACGTCGTGGCAACCGCCGCGATCGTTGCCGCGTCAGGGGCGCTGGCTGCACCGGCGGCGCTCGCCCTCACCGACTCACCATCATCGAAGGTGTCGGCTTCGACGGCAGATGAAGCGTCGATCGCCTTGAAGACGGAGGTCTCGGTGCATGCCGCCGGAACGCCGGCTCCTGGCCCGACGGGGGAACCGGGTACCCACCCGACGAAGCCGCCCACCACTGACCCGACGAAGCCGCCGACGACCGATCCGACGGAGCCGGGGACTGACCCGACGAAGCCGCCGACGACGGATCCGACGACCCCACCCACCACAGACCCGACGACTCCACCCACCCCAGACCCGACGACCCCTCCCACTACAGACCCCACGAAGCCGCCCACCACGGGCCCCACGAAGCCGCCCACCACGGATCCGACCAATCCGGGCACCGATCCGACTACTCAGCCGTCACCTGACCCGACCTCGGGCAACAAGGGTGGGGCAGGGAAGGCGGGCAGCTCGGACAGTTCACCCAAGGGCGGGGCAGCCGAGCAGGTCAGCGCCAGCGACACCGTCACGCCCGCCGCGAGCCTCGCGCACACGGGAGCGGACGGGACCACGGCCCTGGCCCTCACCGCAGGCGGACTTATCGCCGCCGGTCTCGCGGCCGCGGGTGCTGTCGGCTACGGCAAGCGCCGGGCCAACCGCCGCACCACCGACCAGGGCTGACGGCACCACCCTCCCCGGGACACCACGCCGTGACCCGGCAACCGGTGGCCCGCGCTCCTGCGGATCACCTGGGACACCCACCCACCTGCTGAAGGGACCAACCACATGACTCTGAAGCGATTCACCACGGTCGCCCTGACCGTGTCACTGCTGGCAGGCGGTGCCGCCGTCCTGGCGCCCGCAGCGTCTGCCGCCGGCGGCGACTGCTCCAGCTACGACCAGGGCGCCGAAGTCGCCGGCAACGGCATCAACTTCCGCACCGGACCTTCGACCTCGTATGCGAGCAAGGGCCTGGTCTACGACAAGGATCAACTGGGGCTCTACTGCAAGAGCGGGGCCTGGTACAAGGCCAAGCTCATCACGCGGTCCAAGGGCGGACTCAAGGCCGGCACCACCGGCTGGATCCGCGAGGACATGATCAACTTCCACCTCGCCGGCTAGCTCCGGCGCCTCCCCGGCCGTCGTGAGACGGCGGCCGGGGCTCGGCCCCCTTCCCTCTGTGCGTACGTGGCTGCCCACCTCCAGCCCCCGAGCCCCACCGCACCACGCCCTGCGAAAGGCGCCCTGTCATGACCGCACTGACCCCTGCCGCCATCGGGCTGACAACATTGCTGGCCCACCGTCAACGCCCGGCCCTCGGCGCGTTCTTGCCCGCCGGCTTCCCCAACTGGACGGCCGGGATTGAGACTCTGCGCTCCTTCGTCCGCCACGGGGCCGATTTCCTTGAGGTCGGCGTCCCGCACAGCATGCCGACCCTGGACGGCCCGGACATCACGCAGGCCTACGCGCAGGCCCTGGGCCAGGGCGCCCGCATGGCGCACGTCTTCTCCACCATCCGCCTCGCTGCCTCCAGCACAGGCGCCCCTGTGGTGGCGATGACCTACTGGGCCCCCGTCCTCGACTACGGGGTCGAGCGGTTCGCCCAGGACCTGGCCCGGTCCGGCGCCGCCGGCGCGATGATTCCCGACCTTCCCGTCACGGAGGCAGGGGAGTGGATCACAGCGGCCCGCGCCGCCGGCATCCACACACCGCAGTTCGCCCCGCGCAGCGCCGACAGCGACCAACTGGATGCCATCGCCAAGGCCGCATCCGGCTGGGTCTACGCGCCGGCCGCCCCCGCGGCCACCGGCTACCAGGGCGAGCTGGATCTTCCCGCGCTGGACGCGTTCACCACACGGCTGCGCACGACCACCTCGCTGCCCGTGGTCGGGGGGATCGGTATCTCCACCCCGCGCCTCGCCGCCCTCGTTGCTCCGTACGTCGACGCGGTAGTGGTTGGCTCGCCGCTGATCCGTCCCCTTCTTCACGAGACTGCAGCCGGCGCGCTCGACGGTGCCATGGAACAGGTCAGGGCCTTCGCCCGCGCCCTGCACCGGGCCGGTTCCTCACGAGCACTCCCTGCGTGAGCATCAACGGGTGCGGCAACCGCGCCCCCGGCCCGAATCAAAAGGGGATTCCGCCGATTTGAACCTGCGCACACGTTGCGAGGCCCTGACGACCTGCCTGGTTCGCCCTGGACAGCGAGCCGCTCCATTCCACAGCGGTCGAGGGATCAGGGAACCTGCCACTTCCCGGTGCTGACGGAGGAGCAGATGGCCGGGGAAGACTGCTATGACGCGTTCCTGGCCATGTGTCCCGGTCAGTCACCGCCCACCGAGGCCAGCAAGGGGCGTCGCCCCGGCCCGACCCGAAAGCAACAGGAGAAGCCGTGTACAACCAGCGCCGCATCCCGCCGCGCCGGACCGAAGGGGCCGTGCGCCGGCTCCGGCCCGCACCCCTGTCCCCGCACCCGGAGTGGCGGGCTCAACACCTGTTCGTCGAGCCGCGATTCCTCAGCACAGCGGCGGACAGCGACGACGCCGACGCCGACGAGGTCGCTGTCCCGGCGCCGGCCGAACCGCCGGCCTTCCGCCCTCGGCGGCGCCCCTATCGCCCCTGACCATCGCCAATGACGACGCCTGGAGCCGGGCCCTGCTGCCCGGCCCCCTCTTCCCCCAGCTTTTCGACGTCGGAGGCCCGACCGCCCACACCGACCTGGAGGTTGCATGTCCAGCATCGATGTCCCGCCCAGCCCCTCCTCGTCCGCCTGCCGGTCTGCGCCCGCCGTGCCGTCGGTCCTCGCTGCCGTGAGCGAGGGGCGTCAGCCGCCACAGTCCGCCGGCCGCGGCTTCCGCGTCCTGCACGCACTCCTGCGTCTGGGAGCCCATGACGAACACCAGCTCGCCGACATCGCTCGCGCCGCCCATCTGCAGCCCTCGCACGCCTCCAAGCTCCTCAAGGCCGCGGCCTCGGAGGACCTCGTCGAACACGGCGTCCGCCGCGGCACCTACCGCATCACCCGCGACGCTGTGCCACTCGCCCCGGTGAACACCACGGAGACCACGGCTGCGGTACACCGCATCGTCGAGCACCTGCGAGAGGAGACTGGGCTCGCCGTGGCCTGGCACGAGCCGCACTTCCGGCCCGGCCGCGGCCTGCACCTCACCCTGGTCGACCTGGCGTGTTCCAGCCCTCATCTGCGCACCGCGGCCGCGCAGATGGACGGCGACCCGCGGGCAACGGCCGCCGGACGTGCGGCCCTCGCGTACGTTCCCGCCGAACTCGCCACTGACGCCGACGACCGGGCCCTCTCCCTGCCGCCCACCACTCAGGACACCATCCGCTCCACCCGGATCGCGATGCACCGCTGCCCCGGCATCTGCACCATGGCCACGCCCGTCCTGCGCGGGCAGCACCTGGTCGCCGTCCTCAGCCTCACCGGGGCCGACTCCCTGTTCCACGATCCGCTGTGCGCACAGGAGTTCGCGGTTCTGCTGCGCCGGGCCGCAAGCCGGTCCTCGATGTTCTCCGCCAGCCGCGAGCCTCGTCCCGCGCCTGCCCGCCGAGCCGCCTGACCCCGTGCCTTCGACCTCCAAGGACACCATCACCATGGCCGTACACCGGCTGCTGGCGAACGGCGCCAGCACCGATCACCCCATCCCCGGTTTGCCGTTCGCCGACGACACTCACCTGGGCGCCCCTGCGCTCGAGACGGCTCTTGCAGCCCGACCGGCCTGGACCAGGGACCCATCCCGCGCCGGCTTCGTGTGGATCGTCCACAGCGACCGGCACCTTGGCCGGATCGTCCTGCTGTACGAGGCCGGCCCCGATGGCAGCGGACCGTGGGAGTGGCAAACAGAGCGGCCGCTGGTGGCCCGGGCCGGCGGCTACTGGTGGGACGGCACCCGCTGGTTCCGCCCGCCCCAGCTCTGCGACGAGACCACGGGCCGCTTCGAGCAACAGCCCGTGCCCGCCGCCTCCACCATCACCGCCGCCCGTCTCCTCGACGATCCGCTGGCCGACGCCGCCCGTGGACGCCTGCACCAGGTGACCGACCTCCGCGAGGACACCGCCCCAGACACAGCACAGTGGCTGCACGATCTGGCGCTCTGGGCCACACAACGCACCCCCACGGACGGGCGACTGCCACTGGAACGCTGCGTGGTCGGCCTCACCGCCCCAGAACTGGCCGGCGACCGGCTGCTCGGCACCCCCGCGCTGGCCAAGATTGCTTCTATCAGCCCTTCGGCGCTGCGCGCCTACATCAGCCGCGGCCAGGGCTCCGTCCCCGAGCCCCAGGCGATCGTCGGCGGTCGGCCCATGTGGTCCGGTGCCGTAGCCGAGAACTGGGCCGCTCACCGGCGCCGCCCTGCCGCCACCCGCTGGCCGGCTCATCACGCCCGTCAGGCCCTGCCGCAGGGCGCCGAGCAGATCCGCCGACGCCTCACCCCGGCCCTCTTCGCGGCGCTGTGGCATGACCCCGAACGGCGTGCCCGGTGGGTGCTGCGCCACCGCACCCGCGACGCCGTCAACGACGTCGCCGCGGACCTCGCCTACCTCGCAGCCGAGCAGCTGCACGACGACGTCCCCGCCCCCGCACTCGCCGAGCTCGTCACCCAGGCCGTCCTCGCCAACCTCGCCACCGGGCAGGCCTGTTCGGGAGCCGCCGAGGAGGTCCTTGGGTGGCTCAGCCTGCATCACCCCGACGTGGCCGAGCGGAGCGTCACCGCCATCGCCGAGCAGGCCGAACTCCGCTTCCACTACCCCCGCCAGGACACCGCCCAGCTGCTCCGCGCCGGCCTATCCGGCGCCGCGATCACGCCCGCGGGCACCGTCCCGGCCCTGGAGTGACGAAGGCTGAGTAGCCGATCTTGCGGGGTGCCGGCGAAGCGGTGCACCCCGGACATGCTCTGCCTTTCAACCATGTCCGGGGTGGACCGCAACGGCCTCTGCGCTTTTGGACTGGTCATACGTTCGCCCTATCCCCGGACCTCGGGGGTCGGCACCACCAGAGAGGAGACACCCATGCGCCCCTACCGCAAGAGCTCCGTCCGTTGCGTCCGCTCAGTGCGCTAAGGCACACCAGCACCACTCCGAAGGCGGCCGGCCCCTGGTTCGGCCGCCTTCGGGCTGTCCGCTCCTGTTCATGACGACCGCAGGCCGGGCCTGCAGGGAGACGCTGCATGGCCACGCACACACCCGCGACCACTGCCGTACCGTCCGTAGAAACAGCACGATCCGCCGTCTGGATCCTGGTCATCAGCTCCCTCGCCGTGAAGGCCGGGGGCTTCAGCTGGGACTTCCTCGGCTACTACGTGGCAGACGGAACCCACCACGGCACCACCGCGGCCGGCGCCGCACTGACAGCGTTCGGCATCGGCTGGTGCCTGGGCCAGGTCTCGGCCGGCGCACTGACCGACCGGCTCGGCCAACGGACCGCCCTCATCGCCCTGATGATCCTTTCCGCCGTCGCGTGCCTCGCGCTCACAGTCGCCACGTCCCTGCCCGCCCTGCTGATGGTCGCCCTCTGCCTGGGGCTGACCATGGAGGCCCACCGGCCGGCCGTATCAGCCACCATCAACGAGACGATCCCCACCGAGGCCGGCCGGACCCGCGCCCAGGCATGGCTGTATTTCGCAGCCAATATCGGCATCTCCATCTGCGGTGGTGCCGGCGGCTACCTGGCCCAGCATCACGGCTACCGGGCCCTGTTCGTCGTCAACGCCGTCGTATGCCTGGCCTTCGCGCTCATCGCCCGCCGGACCCTGGCACCCAAGCCCGCAGCCACCGACCAACCAGTGGTCAGCTACCGGCAGGTCCTGAGCGATCCCACCCTGCGCTGGATCACCGTGGTCGCCGTCTGCTCAATGATCTGCGCCTGGGGGCTCGTCTCGGTCCTCCCGCTGCTGATGACCAACGATTCTTTGCCCGCGACGGCTTACGGCTGGACCATGGTCGCCAACACACTCGCCGTCCTGGTCCTGACGCCGCCGCTCATGCGCCTGCTCGTCGGCAGCGGCGACACTGTCAGATTTCCGTTCGTGCCCGTGCTCGCCACCGGCTCCGCCATCCTCGGACTCGGCATCACCGTTGGCGCCTTCCAGCACACCGTTCTCGGCTACGCGATCGCCGCGATCGTCTTGACCCCCGGGGAGATCTGCTTCAGCGTCGCCGTCGGCGCCTACATCTCCACCGCCGCGCCGCCCGGCGCCACCGGCCGCTATCAGGCTGTCGTGAGCGGAGCCACCGCGCTCGCCTCTCTGCCGCCCCTCGGCATCGCTGTCGCCCTCGATGCCGGCGGCCGCCCCCTGGTTGCGGTCCTCCTCGCGGCCAGCGCCGCGTTCGCCGTCGCCGCCTGCTATCCCCTCGCCCGTAGTCTGCGCACCCCCGCCGCCCCGCGCGCGACACCAACGCCGACGGCCGACACCTCCGAACAGGAACCCGCGCAGCCCGTGCCGAAGGAAAGGGAGACGACGGCGCTTGCCCCGTCCTCCGGCTAAGCACGATGAGCAGCCCACGACACGACTACGGCGGCCCCGACCACATCAGTGACCGGGGCCGCCGTCATGAACCGCTCCCGGGCCCGCCACAGAGCCGACAGCAGCCCACCATCCGCAACGGCGAAAGGCCCCTGATGCCCGACCACCTCGTGATCCACTGCCCCGCCTGTCCGAGCAACGAAGTCGAGACCCAACACCCCATCCCGAACGACCCGTCGACGACCCCGGCACTCGCCTGTCTGCTGTGCGGCCACCATTGGCGCCCCAGTGCGCTGCCGCAGGTCCTGGCGCCCGACTACGACCAGGCGTACGGCACAGCGCCCGCCCTCGCAGAGGAGGAACTGACCCTCGCGATGTGGGCCGAGGGCATCAACCTGCGCGCCCACGCCGCTCGCAACGGCCAGGGGCCGGCCGTCCACCCCGGCGGCTACCGACTCTTCTACCTGCGCCAGGCCGCCTACCTCGACCGGGCCGCCCACGCGATGGCCGTCGCCGCCCGCGGCCGGCTCATCACCTCCCAGCAGGCCGCGGACGCTGCGGACGCCGCCGTGATGGCCGCCGACCTGCTCCTGCACCTCGACCTCGACCTCGACCAGGTCCACGTCGAAGGGGCGCTGGGCGCCGACTTGCCCCAATGGCAGTCACCCGAGGGCCTGCGCGGCTACGTACGTCAGGAGTACACCGCCTGGCAGGAGTGGGAGTGCGCCGCCCGCGGCCGACAGGCCTGATGCCGCCCACCTTCCAGACTGGTCACCCGGGACCACGGAACCCACACGGCACCGGCACGGTCACCGGGGAAGGTTGCACCGGCACGGAGCACCGACGGGCTGATGGTGAACACCTCGTGCCTCGCGGCGTCGTCAATCGACCGGGCCTCGATCCGCCCGGCCCAGCGCCCCCCCGATGTATCCCGCCGGCCTCCATCCACAGGCGCTCTCCTCCACGCTGCGGCGAACCCCGCGAAGAGGAGAGCAATCCCAATGCCCATTCCCCAGAACCCCCACGTCCGCATCCTCGAGAACGATGCGGCCGCCACATGGATCAGCCGGTGGTGGCCCACCCTTTACGAAGCCGACCCGTGTGCGAGCGCCTACCAGTCGCCGCAGTGGGTGACCGCCTGGCTGCGCCAACTGCCCTCCTCCAGCAGCCCCGTCGTCATGACCGTCACCGACGAAGGAGGCATCTGCGCCGCCCTCCCGCTCGCCCGGCACCGCACCGGAGCCACCGACGTGATCTCCGCCCTCACGCCGTACGCCGAGTACAACGACCTTGTCGGCCCCGGCGCCCGACACCCGCACATCGCGCAGGCCCTCGCTGACGGTCTCGACCAGCTCCTCCAGCACAGGAAGCACGCCGAACTGGCCGACGTCCCCGCCCACTCGGTGCTCGGCCGCGCTCTCGACGGCCGACGCACCTGGCAAGCAACCCGCACGCGCACAGCTCTCGTGCCGCTTCCACTGGACTGGGAGGCCCTGCCCGCCAACCTGCGGCGCCAGCACGCCAAGCGGGAACGACGGGCCCGCACCGGCCACTCGATCAGCTACGCCCGCACCCGTACCACCGACGAACTCCTTCAACTGCAACCGGAACTGGAGCGGCTGCACGCCGCCCGCTGGACACCGGATCCTCGGCCCAGGTCGTCACCGCCCGACTGGGGAGCCGTGCTGAGCGACCTCACCGACACCACCGCCTTCATCGCCACCCTCACCATCGACGGTGCGCTCGTCGCCGCCCAGCTCTGCCTCTTCCGCGGCACGATGTGCTGGTCCCTCAGACCCGCCATGGACCCCGGCGCCGCCCGTCTGGCTCCCGGACACCTCCTGCTGCGCCGGCTCATCGACGACCTGACCCGCCAGGGATTCACTGGTCTGGACCTCGGCCGCACGGCGGAGACCAACGGGCAGACCGGCTACAAGGAGCAGTACCAGCCGCAGTGGAGCGCCGCGCTGAGTTTCACGCCAGTCCGGCCGGGCCGTTCAGCTGCCGGGCAGGCGTTACTCGCCTCGTCCCCGGCCTGAACGCAGCGCCCCGCCCGGCCCGCCGCGCGCGGCGGGCAGCGGCTGGCTCCGCCCAGCGCAGTGCCCCGCCGCCCCGGGCTGGCTCTGTTCACAGGCCGCCAGCCACACCATCCCCTCGAAGCCGACCAACTCCCGGATGGACGACGGCATGTCCCATCGGTCCATGCGTCGGCGCCGTGATGGCCGCCGACCTGCTCGTACACCTCGACCTCGAGCTCGGCCAGGTCCATCCCGAAGGACTGCGCGGCTCCGTGCGCCAGGACTGCACCGCGGCAGGAGCGGGAGCGCACTGCACGCGGTCACCACGCGATAACACCGGCAGGCACCGCCCGGCGAATGGGCGTGGAACAGCTCGTGCTTGGCCGTCCAGTCCACCGGCAGCTCCCCGTCGGCCTGTCGGCTTCCGCACCGGCAGTAACTGCGTTTCACACAAGGGTTGTAGGTGACGTACGGGTGGTCCCGGGCCGTACACCACGCCACCGTCTGCGCGGCCACGCCCATGATGGTGTCCTCCATTGCTGTTCTCAGGCGGAGGCCAGGGCGGGCACGTGTGCCACGCCCGAGGGCCGGATGACCGGCACGACGCGCGAGCCGCGCCTGACCGGATGGTTCACGAGCGGCCGCACGGGCTCCCACCGAGTCCCGATCAGGCCCGTGATCTCCGTCCATTTGCGGTCGAAGGAGTTCCGGTTCTTGTTGTCGGCGCCGGTCGGTGCAGCCACCAGGTACGCCTCCGCCGTGGGGTAGCCCTCGCCGCGGTTCAGGTAATGCCGGCGCTTGATCATCGAGCGCTCGCCGTGACGCAGTTGGACGCCGGTCTCACGTCCCCAGCGCATCAAGGTGAACTCCGCCTCCAGGCGCGGGCCTTCCCACACCGTGCGCACCGACCGCCACGCCGCACCCTTGACCGGGTTGCCGCGGCAGCCGCTATCGAGGTCGGCACACCGAGGGGGCAGCTCGGTGCTGGTGCAGAGGGGGGGCGACGGTCGCAAACGCCGCGTGTTCACGGCGACAGGAGGCAGTCCGCTCGGTGCGGCACCACCAGAACGGGCGAGTGCACCGGTCCCCGTGGTGGTGGCGGCAGTCCTTCGTCCGGCCGGGCAGGTACAGGCGACGAACCTCGTAAAGGGAGAACGGCGCCTCATCCAGCCGTGCCTCGAACGCGGTGAGCACCGCGTCGTTGCGCTCGTCCTCGGCGAGCTGCTGGTACAGCGACCGCGTCCCGTACAACGACATGGGCTCGTTCAGCGCCATCGACGCGTACTCCATCATCAGTGCCTCGGCGGCGAGGTCCGGGTGCTGGCGCAGCAGCGCACGGGGTGATCAAGGTACTTGAGCAGAATCGCTGTCGAGTCGGCGCCGAGCCCGTACGACAGCACCGTCATCGGCTTGTCCGGCCGGGATGCGGAGCCACGGGGCGCAGGCAGGGGGAACAGGGTGGGAGGAGCGGAGGACACGATGTTCCTTTACGGGGTGGGGGAGGGCGGTGCCGCGGGACGGGGCGCCGACTGCAGGCCCAGCAAGCGCAGGGAGTCGAGCAGCTCAGCGGCGTCGGCGAGACGGGGAGGGCCGGCCGGGGCGGGGCGTCCGGTCAGCGCTGGCGGGGCAGTTGGCGCTCGATGCCGGCAGCCCAGGTGGTGAAGGCGCGGGGCGCGCAGAAGCCGGCGGCCGCCATCACAGCGTCCAGCCCGGCGGTGGTCACCAGGACCTGCGGGACGTCGGAGCCTGACGTCAGCGGCGGCCGGAACCCGAGGGCTCCGGCGACGTCGCGGACGAACCACAGGACGTGGTCATTGTTCAGGCGCACCCGTAGGTGCGCGGAGTCGTAGACGACCGTGGTGGTGCGGCCGCGCCCAACGCGCCGCCGCCCGGGGGGCGACGGGCGCGGGCCGGGCACCGCGACCGTGCGGCTGTTCACGAGGTGGTGACGTCGCCGGTGAGCAGGTCGACGCGCAGGCGTTCGCCGCCGCACAGGCGCTCGGTGCCGGACAGGTCGGCCAGGAGCCCGCTCACCTCGTCGAAGTCCAGGTCGACGATGCTGCGCGTGCCGTCGAGGTGACGGACCTGACCGCTGGTCTCCCAGAACCAGCCGTTGTCCCACTCACACGTGCCGAAGACGACGCCGACCACCGGCCAGCGTGAGCCGGTCTCCCGGGCCGCGACCACCTCACGGGTGCGGTGGCGCAGCGCGGTGACCAGCTGGCGGCCGTAGTGCGCGCTCTGCCGCTGCACGCAGGCGATCTCGATGTCGTACAGCTGCGCGGCGGTCAGGCTGTCCAGGAGCCGGCCGAGCTCGGCGTCCAAGTCCATGGTGGCGACGAGCGGGGCAGGACCGGTGGGAGAGGGGGACACGAGCAAGGGGCTGGCCTTTCGAAAGGGGGGTAGGGGCGGTGCGTCAGCGGTGTGCGGCGCGGGCGCGCATACGGGCCTTGATCTGCGCCTGGGTGGGCAGGGTCCACTTGTGCCATCCGGCGTCCGTGGTCCACCGCTGCATGTGCTCAAGGCGGGGGATGCCGCAATGCCGGCAGGCACTCGGCTCGTGATCGTCACGGGGCTCGACCTTTCAGTGGTGGGGGTCTGGGTCAGGCTGCGAGGACCAGGCGCTGCAGGTAGGCGGTCGCTGCTTCTTCGCCGAGGTGGTGGCGGATCGCGTCGCCCCGGCGCCAGGTGATCGGGCCCTCGGCGGCCTCCAGGCGGGAAGCCTCGGCGACGACGTCGGCGAGGCTGAACTTGTTCTTGAAGCGGTGTCCGAGCCGGTCCTCGAGGTCGACGTACGTCTTCGGGGTCTCCAGGCCCAGCACCCAGCACAGCCGGACGGCGCGCGCCAGGACGTCGAACGGCGCGAGGATGCAGAAGATGCAGCTCAGGCGGGGGATGAGGGTGTCGTACACCGGGTGGTAGTCGAGCGCGTTGTCCACGATCTCCTGCCAGATCTCCCGCTCGGAGAGGCGGAACACCGGATGCCATGTCAGGACGAGGCGGCGGCCGTTGCTGGCCCGGTGGTCGATGGCCAGCTCGGACTTGCGGCGCCGCGAGGGGGACTCGTCGGCCCGGATGCCCAGGCAGTTGACGAGCAGCGCCTGCTCCTCGAGCCCGAGCTCCTCGACGATCTGCGTGAAGAACTTGGCGGCCTCGTCCCGCTTCAGGGTGGAGGTGCACAGCCGGTTCTGCGCGTCCGGCCACATGCCGCGCTTCTCGACCATGCCGAGGAAGCCGACGGGCGCCTTGACCACGACGAACCGCAGCCCGTACCGCTCGGCCTGCTGCCGGGCAAGATCACGGACCCCGGGCCATTCCTCGTCCTGACCGATATCGGCATGGACGACCACGAGCTTGTGGAGGCAGCCGGCGGCCTTCGCCCACCGCACTACGCGGTCCAGCGCCACGACGCTGTCCTTGCCAGCGGAACTCTGCACCAGAAGCGCCGAGGCTGCACGGATCAACTCCTCGGGCATGGCCGCGAGTTCCGCCAGCAGGGAGATCTCGGCCGCGAGCCGGGCGCCCTTGCGGCCGGCGCCTCCCGCGCTGGTCAGCATCCGGGTGCGGGCGAGTTCCTCACCCAGCCGCGCATTGGCCCGCTCGCTCGCCGCAAAGGCGCGGCGCCACCGGACACCGGCCGTCTCGACCTGCGCGGCGCGTGCCGCATACGCGTTCTCGGCGTCGGCAAGGGCCTTCACCGCGTCGTCGAGGTCACAGCTGGAGGCGGTGCGCACCACATAGCGGTGCCGGCGGCGTGCGGCGGCCGCTTCCTTGCGGCGCAACTGGGCGCGGTGCGCGGCGCGTTCGGCGGAGCGGCGGGTGCCATCGGCGCTGGCCGAGAGGCGGATCAGGTTGAGCAGATGCAGACGGGCGGTCAGGTTCATGGCGGCAGGTCCCCCCCCGGGGTGAAGTGGGTGGTGGGCGTCAGGCGGCGAAGGCCGCGTCGTCCCGGTCGGCGAGCCAGTCGGCGAGGGCGGCCGCCATGCGGGCGCTCTCCTCCTTGATGCCGAGGCCGTTGGGCAGGTGCTTCTCGACGGCCCCGTCGCCGGAGTAGGTGATCAGGGCGGTCCACGGCATGTCGTGCATCCAGGACGGGTGCCGGGCGCTGTAGGTGTCGTGGCCGGGGTTCCAGACTTTCCGGAAGAAGCGCGCCTCCATGTCCCCGAGCCGGTAGACGACGCGGGTGTCGCCGCAGCTGTCGCTCTCCACCGCGACGGTGATGCCCTTCGCGGCGAACGCGGCGACCAGGTAGTCGCTGGCCGGGGTGTCGTCGACTTCGGGAAGGCCGACCAGGCGGCGGCCCAGGTTGGTGATGTAGGTGAACTGCACCTGGCCCTCGCCCTGTTCGCCGCGCCGAGACAGGCGGCGCACCAGGCCCTCACGTAGCAGTGAGGTGAGGATCTGCCGCTGCACGGGCCTTTCGATGCGGCCGGGCTCGGCGGAGGTCAGGACGCTGAGCAAGGCGTCGGCCTTGCCGACACTGAGCAACGCGAAGCGGCCGGCTGCGGTGAGCACGTGGCGGGCCTGCAGGGGGTCGTCATCGGTGGCCGGGGCGAACTGGAGCCAGCCGCGCTCGCGCATCAGGTCCAGCGACCGGTGGGGCACGCCCAGCGGCATCAGGCCGTCATCGGCGCGCAGAGCCGCGAAGAGCCAGGTGCGCTGACGGGCGGTCGGTCCCGGGGTGTTGGGGTCAGTGGCCAGGGAAACAGGCATCTCGGATCTCCGGTGGTCAGCGGTACAGGGCGACGCGCAGGTCTTCGCCGGGCTCGGCGCGGTCGAGCGCGTCGAGGGCTTCCTCCACGGCGCCGTCGAAGTCGTGGAGTTCGGTGCGCGGGCCGTAGTGGAGGGTCGCGCCGTAGCTGACCCAGTCGTTGTCGAAGTCCTTCTCGAACGTCACCGCGTCCGGCATCGGCGTGCCCTGGCCGGTGAAGTACGCCTGCAGCAGGGGGCGCAGGGCGGCGAAGTCGTCCGGGTGCGAGGAGGGGGGAACACGGTCGGCGATGCGCCGGCCGTTGCGCTGGCGGCCGCACCCCTCGCACAGTTCCTGTGCGGCGGTGTTGTCGAAGAGGCAGTCGCGGCCCTTGCACTGCCAGAGCAGGCCGGCCGCGCGGAAGACCTCGCGGACGACCTCCTCCTGCTGCTCGTTCGCTGCCCGGAGTGCCTTCTCGATCACGGTGTCGGAAATGGGTGTCCTCCCTGGGGTCGCGTACGAGCAGCAGCCGGAGCCACCACCTTCTGACCCTTCTAATTTTACTTCGAGATTGCTTATTGGGCAAGCTAAAAGGGTCATTGATGGTGTGGTGATCTCCAGGGGGATGGAGCCGCTGGGGGCGTCGCGGTCTGGGAGTTGCCCGCAAGGGAGGGCGCCCTTGCGAGGAGGGCCGGTCAGCCGGCGTCGAGGGTCTCGCCGGGCCGCAGGAAGAGCCCGGTGTCGATGAAGTGCTGGCGGGAGACGGATGATTCGGTGTCGTAGTCGCCGAACTCCCCGAAGGAGGTGTCGCACCCGCAGGTGCACGGGGGCATGGTCTCGCCCAGTCCGCTGCGGGTGAGGTGGCAGCCGCCGCACTGCTCCTCGGTGCCGGGGTTCTCGAACGCGCAAGCGCAGAACCAAGGGGCGCACGCGGCGCACAGGCCGCCGTCCTCGACCTGGTCATCGGTGAGTGCGACATTGCAGCCGGTGCACCATCCGGCGGGCCAGGTGAAGCCGAGGTTCTCCAGGCCCGAGGTGATCTCCATGTGCACGTCGGCGCCGGACTTGTTCTGGTCGGCGATGTGGACGAGCACGAGGCGGGTCGCGGCCACCGGGTTGGGGACGCGGGAGCGGCGGGCCGCGTGGTCGGCCAGGAAGATCAGAGCGCGCGCGGTGTGATCGTGGAGCGCGGCGGCGGCGCGGGAGACGAGTGGGGTGCGCGTGGAAAGGGGCAAGGGTGCTCCAGAGGTCGGGGTCGCGTCGGTATGCGGCCTAGCCAGGTGGTGCGCACGGGACCTCCAGCGGTGAAGTGGATGGAGAGCAGCGATGGTTGGCGCCGACGCCGTGGCGGCCGCAGGTGCGGCCGCCACGCCGGCGTCATGAGACGTGGGCGTCCTGCACAGCGGTGGCCTGCAGAGAACGGCCGCGCCGGGTGATGTAGTCGTCCAGGCGGACGAGGGTCACGCCGTCGTCGTCGGTGATCAGGACGTCTTCCAGGAACCGGGCGCGAACGGTGTCCCGCAGCTGGCCGAGTGCGGCATGGGTCACCTCGGGATGGCATGCCTGCGCGATCAGTTCCGTGACCGGCACCGGCGGGGTGGGCGGCTCGCCGTCCTCCAGCCAGTCCCGTACGCGGGCGGCGAACTCGGCCCCGGGCTTGGAGACGACCGCGCCGGACAGGTCCGCGGAGAGCGCCTTGAGTACGACGAGCGTGTTGTCGTCCATCGCGCCGACGAAGTTGAACTCGTACTCGGCGCCGTCGCGTTGCTCGGGCTTGCCGCCGAACCGGCGCATCGTGTGGTGACCCTGCTCGTCGGCCTCCAGGTGGTACTCGGTCTTCGAGCGCAGCGTCGCGATGACGTGGCCGGGGTAGGCGAACAGGGCGTCCCACATGCGGCGTTGACGCGGGCGGACCTCGTTCCAGCCGGACTTGTTACCGCTGGAGCCGCGCTTGGCGGCGTCATCGACCTGTTCGAGGACGCCGCCGTGGCCGGACCAGAACAGCGTGTACGGGTCGACGATCACCGTTGCGTAGCCCTGGGCCGCGCATTCGGCCAGGGCCGCGATGAGCGCCTCCGGCGAGCAGTACGTCAGGGGCGGGCAGACGTCGAAATTGAACCGGTCGGCGTACTTGGAGGCGTGCCCGTGGACCGCCTCGATGACCGCGGTGGTGGAGCCGAGTGCGGAGGCCATCTCCAGCGCGGTGTACGTCTTGCCCGATCCGCTGGGCCCCATCAGCGCGATGCGTCCCGGGAGCCGGGTCTTGACTGCGGGGCCGAACGGGAACTGCGGGTGGGGCGGGCGTGCGGTGGGACTGGGGGTTTCCTGTGGGTGCGTCGTGGTGTCCGTCAAGAGCCCTCCGGGAGCACCTCGGTGGATTCAGGGGCCGGCTCGTCGGGGTCCAGGACGGGGCGCGAAGGCGCACCGTGGGCCGGAGCCGACTCCCTCTGACGCTATTAATTTTACCACAGGTACATTAGAAAATGGCAGGTCAGGGGCTCTTTTACTCCTCTCTGGAGGGCTGTTCCTCGCTGCCTTGTCCGGCTTCCTTGGCAGCCTGCCGGGCGTAGTAGTTGGTCCCGGGCAGGACTCGATAGGGCTCGCCGGCGGGTGTGTAGCCATCCGGCGGGATGGTGCGGCTGGCGTATCGCTCAGCTTTCCGGTCCGCAGCTCCGTCCTTCCACGCTTCCAGGGTCTCCGCGAACCAGTAGGGGCGCTCGAGCTCGTCGATCCCGTCGGGTTCGGGTGCGCGGCCGTGGGTCTTGGAGCTGGTGAAGCTGTTCTCGGAGCCGAAGCCCGCCACCTGCCAGGCATGCGGCACGTAGTACCGGTAGCGGCCTCCGGTCTGCGGATCCACCTTGAGTGGCTTCTCGTCGGAGTCCGGGGCCGGCTGCTTCACGCGGCGGGGGTCGATGGTCGGGCTGGCCGGCGTCCACTTGCCCTTCCCCGGTCGCCGGTACATGAGGCTCTCGTCCGCGTTCATGTAGCCGACGGCCTTGAGGAAGGCGACGACCACCTTGCGGGGGTAGCGCGGCGCAGCGTCGTCCGCCTCCGGCACACTGACCTCCATGGCCTGGGCGACCATGCGCAGTGGCGGCTCCCCGCCAGTCTTGCGGGACGTGTGCCACTTCTGTGCGGCTGTCCGGCCCACGCCGGCCAGCCGCGCAATCTCGCTCAGGTTGAGCAGGTCGTCTTTGCGGGCCATCTCGGCTCCTTGTCGCTAAAAAGTAAATTTACGGCCGATGGTACGGCAAGTTTTCAGGGTCGGCTGCTGGACGGTGCGGCGATGCAACGCTGCGGGAGCGCCGAAAGCCCCGGGACCGGAATCCCAGGGCCAAAGAGCGGATGAGCTGAAGCGTTCGGGGGGCGGGGAGCGAGGTCTTAGGTCCGGTCGCGAGGTCAGCGGAAGGTGAGGTCGTCGCAGCCGCAGCCGGTGTGCCGGCAGGGCAGTCGCCCGCCCTTGGTCAGGCGGGGGGCGTGGGTGGCGGCCGAGTGCGTGCACGCGCACGGGGTGCCCAGCGCGGCCCCGGTGGCCTCGCGCCGCAGGCATCGCTCGGCGAGCGCCGCGGTGATGTCGCGTTCCGCCTGCGCCTCGGCGAGCGCGGCCTGCAGAGCGGCGGCGTCCAGGACGCCCTTCATCTCTGTGGTGTCGATCCGAGCCAGCGCCCGCGCCAGGTCCGGGTCCGCACCGGTCCGGGCGACCAGCACCTGCAGGGCTGCGGCTAGTGCGCCGGCAGCCCGGGAGGCGCTGCTGTAGGACGCGTGGAGTGTCGAGTTGCTCATCGGTGTGTCCAGTTCATCGATCGGGCGCGGACGACGGCCGCGCGCTTCGCTGAGAAGGAGGGTCCGGCGGGCCGGCCGCGCGACGGCGGCCGGCGTTCCCGGCGAGGATCAGTGCCGGACCGGCTGGCGGGCGATGAGCCAGGGGACGAACTCGTGGGTGATGCCGTCGTAGAGCTCCTCGTCGGTGATGTGCTCGGGCTCGTCGGCCTGGAACCGCGAGACGCGGTCGTCCTTGAGCCCGAGGTCGTCGAGGGTATGCAGGAAGTCGACCTTCTTGCCGAAGGCGACGAAGGCGATGAACGCCTCGATCCCCTCACCCTCGCCCTCTCCGACGATCTCGCGCAGGAGGGCGATCACATCGGCCCGGTCGTCCGGATTGCCGTCGGTCTGGAAGACGATCAGCGCGGGCAGGGTCTCCCCGGACTGGCGGTGCTGCTCCAGGACGGCCCGGATGGCCGTCGCGTAATTGGTGCGGCCCATGTGCCCGAGGCGCTGGTGGGCGTCCTCGATCCGGCCGGCGTAGTCGTCCACGCTGACCGTGAACTCGCAGTCAACGTCGGTGGAGAAGAACGTCACCGGCACTGAGCCGTCGGAATCCAGGTTCCGCGCCAGGCCCAGAATCCGCTCGGCGAGGTACTGGACGGTGCCGTCGCTGTAGTACGGGCGCATGGACCCCGAGCGGTCCAGGACGAGATAGACCGCCGCCCGCTGCCCGGCCAGCCCGAACTTCCGCAAGCTGTGCGCGGCCTTGTTGGTCAGCCCCTCCATCGTCGAACGGGCCGGCGCAGCGGCCGGGGAGGCGGCGGTGGAGGAGGAACCGGGGAAGAGCTTCTTGAACATGAGCATTCCTGTCGTCGGGCCGTGGGGCCGTGGAGTTGATCAGGACACGTTGCGCGGAGCGGCCTGTGGACAGAGCCCGGCCGCCCGGCGGCACCTACGGGCGTTGGAGGACGGTGCGGCGGGAGGGCCGGTACAGGTCGGCGAAGAAAGCCAGGTGCTGGCCGATCCCCAGGCCACGGAGCGGGTGTTCCAGCGTGGGCCAGATCGCGGCGGCGAGGTCCGCGTAAGACCTGCCGGCGAAGACCGTCACCCGCGCGGCGCTCACACCGAGGAAGTGGGCCTGGCGGGCCAGCACGTGAGGGGACACCGTGCCGTTCTGGCCCGCGCGCAGGTCGTAGTGCAGGATCGGGTCTTCGTCGCGCAGCAGCCCGAACTTCGCGGACAACGTCAGGACCTGCGCTGAGCCGTCCGCAGCCTCGGCCGCCGCAGCCGCGGCCTTGCGGGCCGCGACGTGGTAGGGACCCACGTACATCTCGCCTGCCGGGGCGGCAGGCACCTCGGCCTTGCCCATCGAGCAGGGCACGAGCAGGACTTGGGGCCGAGGCGCGCGCTGGGCCCGGCTGCGGCCGGCTCGGGTGATCCTGTAGGACGGCGCGCGTGTCAGCGGACCGAACCGGGTGTCCAGGCCCGTGCTGAGCGCCTGGACGAGGCCCAGCTCGGCGAGCTGACGGGCCTCGTTGGCGGGCAGGCACGCTGGAATGTGTCCCTCGCCGTGCACGGCGGCGGCATGAAGACCCGCGCGCTGGGACGCGCTGAGTTGGCTGGCTCGGGCCGCCGCGGGCCGCGAACGGGAGGTTGAGGAGGGGTGGTTCACTGGCGGCGCCCTTCGTCGATCAGGGCGAGCGGCATGGGTAGGCCGTAGTGGTGGGCCAGCGACTCGATCGCGTGCTGGTGGCTGTCGCAGCCGCGCCCCACCTCGGCGCCCGCCGCGTCGGTGACGATCAGCGTCGACGTCGGAGAGGCGCCGTGCGAGGCGAGGACCAGCGCGCCGGACGCGGTCTGGGCCGCGTACCCGTCGAAGGTCACCTCGCTGCGGAAGGCTCCGAGCGGGCCGACGCGGCTCAGCCGCGCGGTGCACTGCGGCTCGTCAGGAACCACCGCAGCCGCAGACACGCAGTATCGGTTGCGAGCCAGAGCGGTGAACTCCCCGGAGCCAAGGGCGACTTCGATGGCGTCGAGGGCCGCGTCCCACCTGCGGCGCGCGGCCGTGCCGGCCCTCGGCAGGGTGAGGCTGCCGTTCTGTATCCAGATGATCTGGACGCGCCAGAAGTCGGCGCTGACGCCGTAGCCGGTCGATGAGGACTCGCCGGTGTCCAGGTCGGGCAGGTCGGTGCGCTCGGCCAAGAGCGTACGGGCGAGACGGATGTCCCATCGCTGGGCGCGGGCGATCGGCGTGTACGGATGGGCGGCGGGCCGGGCGTGGGCAGACGGGGGCAGGGTCTCCTCCAGAGATAGCAGGGCCGGGGCGGCCGGACTAGCAACCAGCTCGGAAAGGTCGAGTGGCCCCGGAACTAGCAGGCTAGAAAGTGCAGTTGGCGTCGCTCGGCGGCTGTGCGGCCGTCCCTCGGCGGGCGGATCACGCCATCGGCGACCCATTTAAAGTAAGGAATACATTGGCAATATGTCAAATTTTAAGGGTCACTCAGGGTGTGGGGCAGCGCGTCTTCCGTCGTCAGCCGGTCGATGTCGACCACCACGACCTCCCACAGAGTGGCGCTCGCGTTCTTGGCCCCGGCGCCTTCGGGTGGCCGCGTTGAGGCTGCCGCCTCGCGCAGCCAGTACAGGTGGCAGCGGACGTCGTCGGCGCTCAGCTCCCCGGCGCCCTCCAGGCCCTCGATCTCATAGAAATGCGCGACCAGGCGCCCGCCCGGCCGGTCCGGCACCCGCCGGGGCGGCAGACTGCGGACCGGCAGGCCCTCCTCGCCGATCGCGCGCCGGGACACCTCACGGACATGCTCGGTCAGCGCGACCCGCGACACCCAGGGACGCTCCCGCGCGAGCCGCGCATGCTCCCGAGCCAGACCGGGGGAGTCGAGGCGGTGGCTGGTGTACTCGTGGACCTCGGTGTCGCCCGACCGGCGATAGACCGACACCGTCCACATCACCCGCCGCTCCGTACGCGAGGAGTCCTCCGGCGCGGCCGGGATCCGGATCCAGTCCATAGGTGAGCACCTCCTCGTGCGGTGCGCAACGGCGGAACTCGCCGGGGCGGCGGCCATCAGGCCGTCACCTTGCGGACCGGCGTGACGGGAACCCGAGTTCCGCCGAGGCCGGATTCCCTGGCGGGCGGAGCCTGCTCGGGGGCGACGCACCAGGAGCACCGCACCTGCCGCTCGGAGGTGCAGGGCTGCTCGAAGACCGGGGAGCGGGTCAGCCGGGTGCAGTTCCCGCAGGTGAACCAGCCCAGCTTGTTCAGGCCCTGCTCGGTGATCGCGTAGCGGCCGGTCGCGCTCGACCGGGTCGCATACTCCCGCTCCACGAGCGTGTTCAGCACGCGGGCCGTGTACGCGACGGAGTGCAGCCGCCAGGCGCAGTCGGGGCTCCAGGTGCCGCTGTTGAGGCGGGCGAGTGCGCTGAGAGCGGTGAGCTGATGATGGCCGAGCGGGCGGGTCAATGGGCCTCCAGGCTGTCGAACTTCCGGTGATGCGTGGGCTGTTGCGGTGCGGCCCACTCATCGCAATGACCCTATTAGATTGACACATAAATCCATTGTTGGTAAAGTTAATAGCGTCAACGGGTTGATGGTTCGACACCGAAAGCACCGCTCGGCGGTACCCAACTACGACAAGGGGCAACGGTGGCCACGCACGCCGCGAACACCAAGGACGCGCACAGCACCAACGACCACGTCTTCACAGCCGACGTCGTGGGCCTGCACACTACGGACCACTCGCCATGCCCCCTCAGTGGAGAGGCGGAGCACCGCCACCACCAGGGACGGCCGCTCAACCCGGACTGTGCCGCCCTCGGCGGCCGCAATGGGTTCGGCTTCCAGTGCACTTGCGGAGCCCTCCGCCCCTCCGGCAGCAAACTCGCCGCCATCGAGGACAAGGCCCGCCACCTCGCCCTCCACCGCGGTGACCTTCTGGTCCACCGCATCGTCCGCGGCAGCGACGGCCCCTCGGTGATCCAGGAGATTCACACTCTCCATCACTGAACACCCGCGCACCGACCGGCCAGTCACCTGACGAGCGGGTCGCCCTCCGCCCGCTGGCCTTGAACGGAGTCACCGCGCCGAGCACAACGTGGGCTACGCCTACGGGCTGCCGCTTCTCGGCGAGCCGATCCAGGGCGACAGCTCGCTCGGCATCGTCTTCCACTTCCTGACCTGAGCGCATCCGCCGGGCTGCGGGACAGCGCCGCAGCCCTGGCTCCCGAAACCCGATACCCAGCAAGAGGGAGTCCCGTGACCACCCCATACACCGTCGACGACAGCAGCCTGACCGTTGCCCTCGACGAGGCCCACGAACGCATCAAGCGCGCCGAGGAGCGCCTGGCCCGCATCGCGTGTGCGCACATCGCTGCAGCCGTCCGCGACATCCTCACCGACCACCACCCCGACCCGGACGCACCATTCGATGCCGCCCACCTGCGCCTGATCCTCCTCCCTCTCGGTACGGTCGAAGCCGACGGCACGTACTGGACCACCACCGGCGAGGCACGCCGCCTCTCGATTCCCGCCGCAGGCTACGGCGCGGGCGATGTGAACGGCTGGGCTCACCAATTGAACGACTACAACCGCGACATCTGGATGCCCCTGTGCCAGAGCGACACCGCCCCTGACGGAACGATCGCCTACCGGCTCGACCTGGCCCAGGCCGTCGCCCTTCCCCCCGAAATCCAGAACATGCCGCGGATGGCCGAGATCCGCGACCGTCTCACCGCCGCCGCCCGCAACCCCTGGTACATCGACCCGTACGCATGGGACCGCCATGGCGCACTCGTCGCGGACGACGACCCCGCCGCCACGCACACCGACTTCCACATCATGGACGCCGAAGGCCTGCGGGTAGCCGAAGTCTCGGTTAACCACGAACCCGGCGACAGCGAAGACCCCACCGCAGATCTGGCCGTCTCCCGGGCCTCCGCCGAATTCATCGCCCAGGCCCCCCAGGACCTGGCCTATGTGATGGCCTACCTGGAACACCTGGGCGGAGGCGAGGACGCCGAGCTCCCGCACCTGCACAGCGCATGCGGACACTGTGGCACCCAGCTCTATACCTCCGCCGTGTCCGAGACCCCGACCGCGCTGGACGGCAGTACCCGGTGCGGGAACAGGCTTACCTGGCTCGGCCTCCCCCGTCAGCACCTCCCGCACCCCTGACTCCCTGCTCAAGGCAGTGGAAGGTATCGCCGCGGCACACATCGGGCACATGGGGAACCACTCGAGCCCGCCCCTGCGCTGCCGTTCCACTGACACCAGCAACTGAACGCCGGCCCCGACTGCGTACGCCGAGACGTTCATGGACGGCACCAGCGACCTACGCCCTCGGCTGGGGCGCTGTCCACAGGCCACCTGGCGGACAGTCGTCTCGCCGCCCGCGCCCACCAACTCCTCTCCCCGCAGCAGAAAGTGAGCCCCGACCCGATGTTCCCCGCCACTCGCCCGGTCGCGATCACCGCCACCGCTGTCTCCGCCGTAATCCTGCTGACGGCCTGCACCTCCAGCACGCCCAAGCCCCCGCCGCTGGAGCACGGCACCGTGAAGAAGAAGGACCACAACGAGGCGCGGCCCTCCACACCGGTCTACGAAGACCGCTACCGCGAGACGAACTGCCGCGACGTCACCACCAACGCGCTGGCCCTCACTGGCATAAGCCGGCCCTCAACCGGCGGACGCTCGACCACCAGCGGGGGCGGAGGGGGCGGCTCGAAGGTGAAGCCCGGCACTCCGAACAAGCTGGACAAGGGCAACTCGAGCGGATCCAACGGCAGCACGAGCGGGGGCAAGTCCAGCTCCCGCCGGGTCTGCGACCGCCAGTACCTCGGGCGCGTGCAGACCGGGGTGAACACGCACCCGGAGGTCTGGAAGGTTCAGATCGTCAAGGGCAAGCGCTCCAACTGGAAGGAAGTCACCGAGACGACGTGGCGCAAAATCAAGATCGGCGACCGCATCTGATCCAGCCCGCGACGCCACGGCCATGCGGCGGCCGCGGTCCACAGGGGAGGGCGTCGGCCCCGGGCTCTGTCCACAGGCGCCCTTGCACACCGTGATCGTGTCCTGCTCTTTACCAGGACGCCGTGGGCCCGCATCACGCGCTCGCCCTGCGGCAGGCATCCCGTGAAAGGCCCGGCCCATGGCAGCCACGTCCACGACCGCAACCTGGATACTCACCCTCGTCGGCAACATCGCGTGCCTACTCCTAGGTGTCCAGATGCTCCGGTTCTGGATAGCCAAGGACTGGCCCCGTATGTGCACGGCCCTGATCGGGGCCATGACACTGCTGACCCTGGTGTTCAACCCGAGCCTCCCCATGGAGCTGGCGGCCAGGCTGCGGGCAACCGTCGCCAAGAACTTCGACGCCGACCCCGCCCCTGTGGACCACGGCACGACCACGCCGGACGAAACGGGGCACACTGACAGCACGTCGTGGGGGACGATCGCGATCGTCGCCGGCACCATCGCGGCACTCATCGCGCTCCTGCTCATCGCCAGCGCTCTCGCCGCAGTGCTGCGCCGCCGACGCGAGCGTACGCAAGCGCAGTCGCGGCATGACGGCGAACTCTCCCAGAGGCGAGCCGAGTTGGAGACCCGGCACGACGCGGTGCGGGAGGCATACGGCGACTTCGAAATGAACCTCCTGGACAACCTCCACCGACTGGCCCTTGCCGACGTGAACGTCACCCAGACCGCCCGCCTCATCGACGCCCTCGACGCCGCGCGCGATGCCCGCATCTCCACCGCCCCCGAAACCCTCGACACCTACCGCAAGACCGTCACCGCCCTCGAAGCTGCCTTCAAGAGCGCCGACCACCACGCCCGAACGACCGGCGCCCGATACCTCCCGCCCGCCGAACGCCGCAACATCGAACAGGCCCAAGCCGCCCTGGCTGTCGCCCTCGACGAGCGCGGCTACGCCCCCCAGCGCCAGATCGCCCTGCGCCGCGCACTGACCCTGATCGAGAGCGTCATCCCCGTCCCCAAGGAAGCCATGGCCGCCCTGGAGATGAACACCCGCCCCGCGCTGACCAAGAACTGAACCGCACCACGCTGCTGTCGGACCGGCTGATACAAGAAACTGCGAGGCCAGCGGCCCATGCAGCGCCGCGGACACCGCCCGACCCGCCGCCACATCACCGCGAGGGGAACCGAAACGCTTGCGCGGGCAGCTTTGCGAGGGAATCGAGATCATTACGCCCCTGCCGTATCGCCTCGTCGGCGGCGGCTGCGGCGCGCTCGTCGCGAAGGCTGATCCCGAGGCCGATCGGGAGATTGCCCACGAGATCATCAAGGCTCGTGCCGGCGCCTACCCGCTACCGGGGGCCGTGCGGGGCAACCTCCCGCTGGCGCCCTGAGCGGGGCGAGGCCGCCACCCGATTGACCACCAGTGCCGTCGGCGAAGAAGACGGCGAGCCCTGACGTCTGAGACCCAACCCGGCAACGCACCCGGCGCCCAATTCCGCGTAGCGGGCGGACGAGGGTCCCAGACCGCAAAACGAACTGACCCCAGAGCGACACATCTTGCGTGAAGTGGCGCTCTGGGGTCAGTTCGTGAACGCGCGCCAGACACTCCAGAGGACGAGCAGGCCGACGACTGCCGCGGCGACGGCGTCGCCCATGGACGGCCGCCAGGCAGCAGCGCGGGCGAACGGGCTGATCCAGGCGATGCGCTGGATGCATTCCCCCACGGGGTAGTCACCGTCGTGACGTCGGCGTCGGTGACGCACACCGTGGCCTTCTGCGCCTGCGCGAAAGGAGTAGGGCCGGGACGCCGTGCCGCAGCGCGGGCAGTTGTACGTGAACGGCACGGCCGCCTCCTGATCCGAACGGTGGTCATCCGGATCGTAGAGGCGAAGACAACTCCCGCGGACGGACAGGGCCTTTTTCTCGCCTTCGGCGGCGAAAGCGCCGGAGGGTCGGCCCCCGAACACGATGTCGACGGGCGTAGACAGAGGTGTCGACGGCCCGTCGACGGCGGTGAGATGAGCGGTAGATGCCCTGGTAGATGGGGGTGTAGATGGCATCTACGCCCCCACAGGGGCGGATCAGGCGACGGCTCCAGGGGAGGGGTCGGGTACAGCCTGGAGGTGGGGCTGGACGGGGGTGATGAGCCCGGCCGGCACGGGGGCCTCGGCGGGGGGTGCGGTGAGGGGTGCTGCGGGGCCCCCTTCTTCGGCCTGGACGGGGGTGGCCGGGGGCCCCTCGGACGGGGTTGGGAGGACGGGTCGGGTGAGGGCCTTCAGGGCCTCCTCCAGAGAGGTGCCGAACGCCGCCTGCAGCTCGTCGGCCCGGACTCCCCAGGTGGGCCCCTTCCCTTTGGCACGGACGTTCTTGCTGACGGGGATCCCGGCTGCAGTGCACCACTCCCGGAGCTGGGCCTGATCCCAGTCGCCGAAGCCCTTGGCCTCAGTCTGAAGCCGCTCGAGGAGCTCGGCGATGTGAACGCCCATGTGTTTGGGTGCAGCGTCCAGGACGGCAGCCACGATGAACCGGACGAGCCGGCGGGCGAGGTCCTGGTCGGATTCCTGGGTGTGCTCCCCCGTAGATTTTTCATGATCGTTTTGGGTGGTGGTCTCCTGCAGTGGGGGAGCGATCATCCATGCGGCGATTACCCACACCACCCCGAGGACGGCGCCGCCCATCGGCACGTACGGGGCGATGTACGGCCAGGCGAGCCACATGAACAGCCAGATGAGCCCCGCCACGACGACGCCGGCGAACAGGATGATCAGGCAGCCCAGGCCGACCCGCTCGATCGCATCGTCGGTGGCAACCCGCGCCGCCTTCTTGGAGACCTTGACGGTGCTCGGCCCCGGCGTGCCCGCGGAGCCATCACCGGCGGACTCGTCACCCTGCTTCTGTTCGGCCGGGGCGGTCTTCGCCGGCGGGGCGTCGAGATTCATGGCCGCCGTCCAGCCGAGCTTGACGACTCGGCCCACCCTGCGCAGCAGGAACGATGCGATGAGGCGTGACCCGGTCAGCAGTGGGAGCAGCAACAGCCGCGGTGCCTGCCTGCCGTCCTGGAACGGGATGCTGATCTCCCTGAGCAACTCCTTCATGCGAGCTTCTCAAGGAACGTGCCGGTCACCTTGAAGAGGATCCCCCAGAACGCGCCAGCGACGCCGCACGCGACGCCAAGGCTCAGGCCGAAGAACGCGGGGGGAAGACGACGCTGCCATTCCGGCAGGAAGGACAGGATGAAAAGGATCAAGGCGATGCCCGCCGGCGAGGCTCCGGAGGCGAAGTTCGGATCGGTGAGGGTCGAGGCCGCGGTGCTGTGGACTCCCTCGGCCAGACTCCTCCAGGTCCCCCCGGCGATCATAAACAGCACACCAGTCACCGCTGCGAGCCCGGCGAGCTGACGGCGGTCGTCGAAGTACTTCCTGGTGATCTTCGACTTGTTGCGGATGGCGATGATCAAGAGGAAGAAACCGGCGCACGCGAGGGACGAGAGCCCGACCGCTCCCAGGCCCTGGGTGAAGCTGGCGCCGGAGTCAGGCGCGGCCGCGGCGAGCACGGTGTTCATGGGGGTCACGGGTGGAGTGCCTTTCAGATGACGGGGCCGTTGTAGTACAGCGCGCAGACGAGCAGGGAAGTGGCCAGCGGAATGCGTGACAGCCAGCGCTTGAGCAATCCGCCGTGGCGCGTGCGCCACACCAGCCAGCCCGAGGCGCCGCACATGGTGAGACCGACGACGAGCAGGGAAACGTCGGTCTGGTTCAGCCCGACGGAGCGCGCCATCGTGTCGGAGGTGTACGGCAGGAGCGTCTGACCGAGGCGGCGGCCAACCTCGGCGGCGATGAACACCACGCCAAGGCGGCCCCATACACCGAACGGCACGAACGGAGCGAGCAGTTCACTGCCCGCGGCCTTCCACGCGGCGAATGCCCCGGCGAGGGCCATGCCCGCCCCGAGCAGGCCGCCGGCAGCGGTCATGGCGGCAGGCGGAAACTGCGACAGGTATGCGTTCAGGCCGAGGACGGATCCGGCCGCCGCAGCGGTGCCGTTGAAGGTGATGACGCGCCAGAATCTGCTGGGCCGCCACCGGGTTGCATACTGCGGCCGAGACTGGAGCGTCGGCCGCGGCTTCTCGACGGTGAAGAGCCGCGGGCGTGCGACGGCCTCGTCGGCTTCCTCGCCATGAGGGCCAGGCGCATCAGGCTCGTTGCTCTTCTGCACTTGGATCAATACCGGCCCACCATCGGCGGGGACGGTGAGGATGTGGCCCGAGTTGGTGTCGAGGTCCGCGTCCTGGTCGCGATAGAGGGGGTCCCACCAGGCAGGCTTGGCATCGCGCGGAGCGGCCTTCGGCGAGGCGGCGGGCTTCGGGGCGTTCCGGGCGATGCGCCACCAATCCGGCTTGCCCGCGGGAGCGGTGGACGATGCACTCGACCCCTGCGCGGCTGTCCTGTTCACTCCGCTCCCCCGAGGGGTGGGCGGGACCCCTTCCGGGGCGCTGACCTGGGCATCTACAGCATCTACAGGGGCATCTACCGCTCCGGCTGCAGGGGGTGCGATCGGACGCTTTGCCGTCGCCTTGCCGTCGCCCGAAGCAGGTGCCCCGGGGCGCGGCTGGGTGTGTTCCTGCACCGGCACCTCATCCGGCAGCGGCACGTGGAAGGGGTCGATCTTCTCGTCGGCAGTGGTCACGATTCCTCCCTCCTCGGAGGCTCCAGTGATCCGCTCTCCCGCAAGGGCGAGGTGGATCAGCATGCGTATGAACTTCTCGTCGTGGTCGGTGCTTTCGCAGCTCAGCGGTCCCGCCGTGCGTCGGGCGTGGGACCTGTCGGGGCCGGGCGAGGGCCTCGGACCCAGGTCCGGCACGCGGGGAAGGTCCTCGCTGACGGGCTCAGTCATCGGCCGCGGCCTTGGCCTTCTGCTCCGCCTCCTTGAGCGCCTTGGACATCCAGCCCTGCGAGCGGCCGAGGCCCTTCACGAAGGCCTTCTGCGTCAAACTCGGGTCCGCCTTCTTCGCGGCGACCCACTCGGCCGCAGCCTTGGCCCGCTCCGCCTCCTCCGGGCTTGGGGCACCAACGGCGGCGTGAACCGAGGTCGGCGCGGGCGCCTTCGCGGCGTGCACGCGAGGGGCGCGGCGTGAATTCACGCCGCCGTCGTTCACGCGCTCGTCTTCACGATCGCCGGGGGGCTTGTTCACGGCCTTGTCCGGTGCCGGGTTCACGGTGTCCAACGTGTCGTTCACGGTGCCCGATTCACGGTCGGCCGAGCGGTTCACGCACACCTGGCCCGGATGCTTCACGCTCCAGGCCAGTCGATTCACGGTCTCGGCTTCACGCGTGAATTCACGGGGCTTCACGATCGGCGTGAACTCGTTCACGGTGCCTGTGAGCAGCGGATTCACGGAGTTCACGCGGTTCACGGTGATGCCGTTCACGGCGGGCTTGAACGGTTTCATGCGTGAATCGGCCCCGCTCGCGGACTGGTTCACGGGCAGCCGTGAACTGCCGTGCCGTGAACCGTTCACGGGGGCATCGGCCGGCGTGTGAATCGGCGGGTTCACGCTCGGGCCGGCGCCCGGATTCACGGTGTCCCGTTCACGCTCGGCCGCCGAGTTCACGGTTGCCGTCCACTGCGTCGGCGCCTCTCCGTCGCCGGAGTTCACATCGGCGCCGGCACTCGCGTTCACGGCCTGGACGGAAACGTTCATGCTGGGAACGTCCGGCAGGACGTCCGCGGCGGAGGTGATCGCGAGCGCGTCGGCGATGTGGGTCTCCAGCGGGCTCCTCTCCAACGACGGCGAAGGGGCCGACACCAGGTCGCGGCCGGCACTGAGCGGGACGCCGTAGCGGGCGAGTTGCAGCGGCAGCCGGGCCTCGACCGGGGCCTTGCGGCGCCAGGCGCGACCGAACCGGCTCCGCAGGCGGGCTTGGTAGACCAGGCGCTCCTGCTCGAGCGTGATGACCCTCTCGTAGGAGCGCAGCTCCCACAGCTTCATCCGCCGCCACAGCTTGAACGTGGGAAGCGGCGAGAGCAGCCACCGGATCAGCCGGACCGGCTCGATATGACGGCCGGCGGTGATATTCGCCAGCCGCCCGACCGCGTGCCGGGCGGCTTCGACCGTCACGACGAACAAGACCGGGATCACCGCGTGCATGCCGACCCCCAGAGGGTCGGGCCAGGCCGCGGCACCGTTGAACGCGATGGTTGCGCCGGTGAGCAGCCAAGCGGTCTGCCGCAGCATGGGAAACGGCATCCGTAGCCAGGTCAGCAGCAGATCCAGAGAGAGCAGGACGAGGATCCCCGAGTCGACTCCGAGCGGGAACACGTGAGCAAAGGTGCCGAAGCCCTTGCGGATCGCAAGGTCGCGGACCGCGGCATACGAGCCGGCGAACCCGATCCCGGCGATCACCACCGCGCCGCCGACCACGACACCGACGATCACGCGCTGCGCCTTGTTGAGCGGCGGTCGGCTCTCCTCGTCGGCCGAGGCCGGCGAGGACGTCGTAGAGGGGGTGCTGGTGCTGGAGGTGGTCACCGTACTTCTCCTGTGCGAGGCGGCTCCGAGGGGCGAAGACGCGGGGGACAACGGGGTTCTGCCGTCCCCCGCGATGTACTAAAGGGACACGCGCCCGCGCTCTGGCTGCCCCTGAGGGCGCCGTCCGCGCCCTGGCGGCGGCGGTCGGAGCAGGGTCAGGGGGAAGCGTTGTGGTCACGAGGCATCAGGCGCTCCGCCCGGCGCATCTGCTTAAAGGCGGTCGCTCGGTCGGCGGCGCCGCGGTCGTAGTCCTGCTGGCACCGGTCGACCGTGGCGGGCTCGGCCAGGATCTGATTCTCGCGGGGCTGCGTGGCCGGGGGCGTGGTCTGCGTCACCGCGTACCTCCGGTGGAGGCCATGGCGGTGATGTGCACGGTGGAAGTCCCGCAGTGCCCACGGGCTTCCAGGTACTCACCGGCGTCGTGCAGGCCCGGCGCGTTGATTGCCCTGGCCAGCGAGTCGATCAGCGGGTTGGGCAACGGGCGCCCGATGTGGACAGCCACGTCGGCCTCCAACGGCGCCACGTCGCTGATCATGTCAAAGAGGCTGGCGACCAGGTCGTCGTCGGCGAGTCCACCGAGCTCGGGCCGAGAAGGAGGGACGGCGGCCGGGACCATGACGGTCAGCCAGCTGGCCAGCACGCCCCTCATCTCCATGAGCTCCAGGACGAGTTGGACCTCCGTCATGTTCGACAGGTCGAGCTTAATCACGCGGCGCAGCACGTCGCGCGCAGCCTCGGCCGCCTTCACCCGGCGTTCGGCCGGACTCAGGTTGCCGAGGCGGCTGCGAGCCATGCCTGCAAACTCGATCAGACTCGGGTGTACGGGCTCGAAGGGAACGGGCACGGACATCAGAGGACCCCCTTCGCGGCCGCCGTCTTGGAAGCCAGAGTCAGGCTGGACAGGTACGCCCCCGCGACCTCGGCGGCGCGGGCACGCGTATCGGTGTCCACCGCGGCGGCGATGACCTTGGAGTGTGCGGAGCTCATCGCCCCTAACTGGACGGTGGCGCGAGCGGGGCGATCACTAATCTGGGACATAGTTCGGACTCCTCGGTGAGTGAGGTGTTCGGGTGAGGCCCTGGCGGGAGTGGCGACTCCCCAGAGGGGCCGAGGGCGGCCCTGGCCGGGAGTAACTCCCGGTCAGGGCCGTTGTGTTGGCCAGACGGCCAAGGCCACGGCACACGCATGGTGTGCCGGGCCTTGGTTGTCTGGACTGTCAATCGCGCCCGCTCAATTGCTGTTCGGCGGTGCCGATGGGTAGCTGGCGGGCGCTCAGTCCTATGTCCGCTGTGCAGTTCTCAAAGAGCGGGCCTGTATTGAGCAGGGTCTGGCAGTGCGCCGAACTTGTGCTGCTTAGACCAGGTATGCACCGCCGTAGACCCGCCAACCTGTCAAGACAGGTTGTGGTGCCGGTCACGACCGTAGCGATCAGCTGGCGGCCCGTCAACACCTGTCAAGACAGGTTGAATTGAAGGTGCGGGGCATTGCATTGCCGATGCGGCAGCGTCTTGGCGGGTGGGGGTGCATCGCGAAGCGACTCTTGCTAACCTGTCGCGACAGGTTGCTAAGGTGCGGCCATGAGTAGCAATCGCCCGCGGAAGCCGCAGGAGAAGACGACAGTCGACGACGTCGTCATCCTGCTGCGCGAACGCATCAAAGCCGGAGACTTCCGCAAGCCCGACGGCTCTCCGGACAAGCTTCCCTCAGCCCAGGTTCTCGGCGACGAGTACGGGCTGAGCCGGCAGTCGCTGGTTCGTGTGCTGGAGAAACTCAAGGCCGAGGGCATTGTGCGGACACGCAAAGGTTCGGGCGCCTGGGTCCACGACTGGAAGCCGCTGCTCTTCTATCCGCAGTCGGAGTTCCACGAGCAGGCGCCCAACATCGACATCTACACGTCCCTCCTCGACGCCGCGCACCGCAAGGGCGACGCCCGGATGGACGAGATCACGCGCGAGCCGGCAGACGAACTCGTCCGCAGCCGCCTGGGCCTGCTGGACGGCGAATACGTAGCCGTGCGCCGCAGAACCAACATGGTGGACGGGGCCGCGGCCCACACCGACGACTCCTACGTGGCGCTGCGCATCGTCGAGAGAAGCGACTGGGTGCTGCAGGACAACGTGGAGCGCGGCACCAACCGCGTCCTGACTGAACTCGGACACGAGATCGTCCGGTCCATCGACGAGATCCACCCCCACACGACCACCGAAGGCGAGAACCTGCGCCTGGGCCTCGGGGCCGGCAACTCCGTGCCCGCCATCAAAATCGTCAGCACCAACTACGACGCCGCCGACCTGCCCGTACAGGTCACCCTCTTCACGCTGCCGGCCCACCGCAACATCACCGTGTACGAGCGGTTCCGCACTACCGAGCGAGGCGGAGAGTGATCGTTGCCCGGGCCGTGCCGGCCGACATTCCCCGGCTCCTCCAGTTCCGCACCGACGCGGCCAACTGGCTACGCACCCAGGGCAGCGACCAGTGGTCCACGCCCTACCCGCCCGAACTCCTCATCGACAGCGTGACGGCCGGCGAGGTCTACCTCTTCCACCCGGCAGCGCAGTCCGCTCCCGTGGCCACCGTCACCCTCGACCAGAAGGCCGAACCCGTCCTGTGGACCGAGGACGAACGACACGAACCGGCCCTGTACGTCCACAAATTGACCCTGGCGCGGCCGGGCAGCGGGGAGAACCTGGGAGCAAGAATTCTCAACTGGTGCGGAGACCAGGCGACCCGCCTCGGGGCGAAGTGGCTGCGCCTCGACGCCTGGACCACCAACACACGCCTCCACGGCTACTACGAGCGCCTCGGATTCACACACCTGCGGACCGTCCACGATCCCGCCGCATACGAATCGGGATGGGTCGCACAGCGGCCGGCCCTGCCGTGCGAACGCCCCTTCCACCAGGCGGCAGACGACAGCCAGGAGAGGCACGAGGACCGCTCCTGACCACCAGCAGCTGCCGCCCGCCCGCCGCCACGGGGCTCAGGAACCCCTCCTACGCTTCACCCCGCAGCGGACGCATCAGCCATCGCCCCGGGGCGGGATCGCGCACCTCGTGAAACGGCGCAACGCGGGGGTCGGTGAGCGGAATTGCCGCCCCGTACGCCCACCGTGACAGCTCCCCGCCATGGCGCAGCCCGTAGACGAACGCGATGCCCGAGGGCCGCGCGGCGGCCGAGGCGAGCGCGTTGAGCAGCCCGGTGATCAACTCGCCTCCGCGCACGGCAGCGCAGGTCGCGACGTGGACCCAGGGCGTGCCGGGGCCGGCGAGTTGCGCCACGATCCGTGCCGGATGTCCGGCGACCGCCTTCGTGGCCTCGATCTGCCCGGTGTTGCCGGCGACCGGCCCCCACAGGTCGACGGAGACCACACGATCGGCTCGAACTAGCCGGTCGTCGGACAGTCGAAGCCAAGCTATTGCGGACATGTCGGGCCCTTCCGTTCCATGATTGAGACCCGGACCGTACGAGCGCGGGGCTGTGGACAGAGGCTGCAGGGGTAGGACCCACCAGGACACCCAGACGTCCCGACGTTTCGAATCTGGAGGTTCGCTATGGCCCGGATCCAGCGTCTGGCCGCGAGGGCGTTCTTCTTCGCGCGCTTCGGGACTTCGTGGTGGACGTGCGTCATCGAGTCCCCCGGCACGGCGGCTGCCTCACCCCGGGCGGCCGCGTCCACGAAGAACAGGTCGGGCTGCTTCGGGACGCGGCACCCGCCCGCGTCTCCTGGCGGCCCCGCTCCTCGACGGCTGTCCGCACCCTGGCGTGGCCGGCCCATGGTGGACGGTGGACTCGCAGCCGGTCAGGATGGCCGGGCCGATGTGCGCCACCTGCACCGCGACTACATCTTCGTCGGCGCCGTGCCCGCTTCTTCCAGCTAAGGGTGAGCATCGGACCCGCGCGTATGAATCCAGCGACCTATCGTTTGTTGCAGAGAAGAGTGGGGGCGACGTGGTTCGGGACACGCGACTGGTGCAGACGGCGGTCATCGGCGATGAGCACTCCGATGTCCCTGTCGTCCTGCCACCCGAGGCGATCGAGCTCGACGCCTTCCGCCACGCCCACGAACAGGACACCTTCTGGTGCGGCGTGCTGTTGGGCGGCTGCGGCGCCCAGCTCGCTTCCAAGCTTTACGTCGATCGGCAGTGTCACTTCCAGCACTTCCCTCAACCGGACGGCATGTCGAATACCTGCCGCCGACCGGCCGTGGGCGAATCCAGCGCGGACCACCTGTACGTGAAGTCGGCGATGTCACGGTCGCTGCTGGATCACGGCCGCGGCGCGCGCTTCGTCTTCCCTCCGCCGATCGGTTCCCTGGTCGATGTGGACCTGGAGGACGGCACCTCCTTGCGTATCCATATGGACGGCTCCGTGCGGCCCGACTGGGATGACACGTTGCGGACGGTGGTTCTCGGGCCCGGCGTGGTGCCGGACCCGGGCAGGCTGGCCGGCTGCCCGTACGTCTACCGGGTGCGGTGCGACAGCGACGGCGCATCCCGCCGGGTCTGGATCGGGACCCAGAGCCTGGCTCACCCCACCGAGTGGGTCCCGTTCAGCGAGTGCGGGTGGACGGACGAGGGCCTGCTCACGCCTGCCGCCTCGCGCATCCTGCGGGAGCGTTCCGCCGCTGGGGGCCGGCCGGCCGTACCCGGGCCGACTTCCGGCCGAGGTGCTCTGCCGGAGAGTGTGGTCACGTTCGTCCGCGGCCTGGAGGCGGCGCAGCGAACGGGGACGGTGGACCACGTGCGCAGGCTCTGCAACGGCAGCAGCTCCTTCCTGGACAACCTGACGCCCACGGCGCGCGCCGAGGCCGAGAGGGCTCTGGAGGAAGCAAAGGAGTGGCTAGCCACCCACGAGGAGTACCAGCGCCACGTCTTCAAGGACTTGGACACTGCGGTCCGTGAACGGCGGGCGTGGGATGTCCGCTCCGGGATTCAGCAGGCCGCTTCACTGACCCGGCGTGGGGCCAGCGCCGAGGAGCACCGCATCCTGGCCGCGGCGCGTGCCTATCTGCGCGAGCACGACTATGCCGATCAGTCCCCGGCCCAGGCGGCCTTACGAAGGCAGCTGCACTACAAGCCGGTTCCGCCAGCCCCGAAGAGGCCGGAGCCCTCCAAAAGCAGGAAGCCGAACCGGGCAAAGGAGTCGGCAGCAAGAGCCCGTGCCCTGCTGGAGCGGCTCGATCGCGAGAGCGACCTGCTGGACTGCGATGAGCTGGCGCAGCTGGTGGAGGAGCTGACGCGGGTGGCGAACATCGCAGGCCCCAAACTCAGGGGTCGCGAGCGGGACCGGGTTGCCCGCTGGGGTCGCAAGGCGCGACAGCGGCGGTCGGCGCGCACCGCGGCGGTTAAGCCCCGTGCCCGCACGAAGCCCCCGGCAGCCGGGAAACGGGAGAGCCCCGCGCGCGTGAAGCTCGACCCGCTGGCCACCGCGGTCAAGACCATCCTGCAGAAGGCAGCAGCGACCGGAACAACGCTCACCTGGCGGGAGATTCGCGCCCAACTCCCGCCCGGTCTGCCCACCCTCGACCGGAGCCAGCAAACTGGTGTGCTCATCCAGGTCGACCGGAGCCGAGAGGGGGCTGCGCCCCTGCTGTCCGCGCTGGTTACGGGGGCCGATCACGACATGCATCCGGCCTACCCCCGGATAGCGGCTGCTGTCGGCCGGCCGCGGCCGCGGGGAGATCTTGAAGCGGTGGCGCAGTGGGCTGTGGAGGTCTCCCGGTTCAAACGGGCCAGCAGGCCGTAGGCACGCCCAGAAGTCGACCGGCGACTGAACGCCCGGACGGCGCACGGGGCTTGAAGGCAGAGCGCCGCCCCAGGCGGGGTCCGGGACGGCGGGCTACGCGTTCAACGAGGGTTCCTCGGTGGGCTGTCGGCGGTCAGAAACTGCCGGGAGGTGTGTCCTTGTCGCGGTCTTCCAGGCGGCTGCAGGTCAGTCGGTCATGGAGTGCCTGCTGACTGGCCCTCTGCTCGGCGGTGAAGCCGCTCGGCGAGGAGGAAGTGCCCTGCGTGGAGCTGGTGGAGCTGTCGTCCTTGCTGCGACCGTAGTTCATCAGGCTGCCCCGGTCAGGGAGGTGACGGGGGAGTCGGAGGTGCTCACGTGCTCCTGGCTGAGGCGGGTGGCAGCGGAGCGGGCGGTTTCGGCACGCTGCGCGGTGGCGTTGATGCGTGGGAGGCGGCGTTCGAAGTCGCGGGCGCGGGTACGGTTGGCCATGCTGATGGGCTCCTACCGGTTCGTGGTCTGTGGCTCGGTCGGCGAGGCCCTGGCCAGGTGCTGAAGACACCGGGTCAGGGCCGTTCGGCGGTGAAGGCCCGGATGGCGGGCCCGGGTCGGGCTTGTGCACGGGACTGGGGGGCGCGGGTGAAGGCGCCCCTTGTCGAGGAGCGCGCCCGTTACCCGCGTAGCTGTCGGCGGATGAGATCCGGCGATCGGTGGTCAGCGACTGTGACGGTGCTCAGGGTCGGCGAGGCCGCCGAGCAGGACTCCTTCGAGTGCAGCGACGTCCTCGGCCACAAGGGTCAGGAGAGTGCTGGCGAAATCGGTGTCCACGTGACCTGGCCCGAGATTTAACACCGGCAAGTTCTCTGTCGAGGCCAGGAGTTGACGGATGAGGTTGGTGCGGCGCTCGGCCAGTTCGGCCAGGCGTTCAATGCCAGCGGGCACGGGTCTCTCCTCTTTGCAGTCCGTGAGATGGGGGATCATGGGGCCGGGTACGAGGTTGGGCGTGAGGGATCAGCCGCAGGCGATACGGCTCGGGTCCGCGGTCGCCGCGATCGTCACGTAGCCGATGTACGCGCCCCAGCCGTTGTGTCCACTGGTGGTCTGCTCGACCTTGACCAGGTTCGGGTTGCTGGGGTGGCAGGCGATGATCCGTGCGCGGTCGCCCTCGCCCATGAGGCCCTTGACGGAGCCGTCGGCGTCGCGGAGGAAGAGCCCGCCGGTACCCGAAGCGGGCGCCGCGGTGCCGGAGGGGACACTCGGCCGCTTGGCGGTGCCCGGGTACTCCGTGACCGTCGTCTTCTCCCGCTGGCCGGTGATCGGGTTGGTGTCGGTCGTGTAGCTGCGGGTCGGCTTGTCCGAGGTGCCCCCGTCGCCGCGCTTGATGACGTCCGGGTACTCCGTGATCGTCGCCGTCTCCTTCTCGCCGGTGACCGGGTTGGTGCGCTCCTCGGTATAGGTGCGGACCGGCTTGCCGGGGTCGGTGGTCTCGGCCTGCGCGGTGGCGGAGAGCAGTCCGAGCATTCCGGCGGCTGCGGCGGCCGTGAGGGTGACGCGCTTGCTGGTGCTGTTCATCGGTGGAGCTCCTCGGTTCGTGAGGTTGATCGGGCTCGCCCGCGGCCGGCGCTGAAGACGCCGGGCGGGGCGGATGAGCGGAGGGGTACGCCTCCTCGCGTCGTGCGGCGGTGCTGTGGGCCGCCCTGATGGGTTCGAGGGCATGGCGAATTCGGCCTGTTCGAGGCGGAGGTGGCGCGGCCGGGGCTTTCCCTCCGACGTGGAAGACCGTACCGCACACCTTGAAGTTCGGGAAGTTATGGAAGTTTGGGAAGTGGCGAGTTGTTCGTGAAGTCCGGGAGGTCCGTACACTTCCGGCTCATGGAGACGACCAGCAGCAGCGCCGACGACACCCGGTCGGGATGGAGCCCAGTCCTGACCCGGGTACGCCTGAAGGGCGCCCATCACGTGGTCACCCGGCACGGGCACGCGGCCGCCGTACTGGTGCCGGCCGGATGGCACGCTCAGGCCGGAGGAAAGGTGACGGACACGATCACCGCGCAGGTCGCGGTCCGCGAGCTATCCGACCTTCTCAACCGCGCCTACGCGGGAGAGCACGTAGCAGTGACGTACCGGAGTAAACCGGCCGCTGTCGCGGTCCCGCCCGAGTGGCATGCGCAAGTCGTCAGTGAGTCTCCGAAAGACCCGCTAGACGTTGCGCCAGAGGAGCCGGCCTAGACGTGACCTCGGTTGCGCCGATGACGCGAACCTGCTTACGAGCGAGGCTCGTGAAGCCCAACTGGACGCTCGGCACGCAGTCCTACATCCACGCTGCAGAATCCGATCCGCAGCGCGTTTGGCTGCCGCGCCGAGGCGAGCGGAGATCGCCAGACCGAAGCGCTGATGGCCTGTCAGCATCAGCCAGAGAGAGCGTCCTGGAATACGCATGCTCGCGTTCGGACCATGCGATCCGAGCCACAATCTGCTCGTCGCTGGCGAAGCGAGGCCCGGGACTGGGCAACTGGGCGCGCCACGAATGCACATTGCGCATCTGGCGGTCCCCAAGGGTGGCATCGACGAGATCCCGGACTGTGAAGTACTCGTCTACAGAGGAGGTCGAGGTTGGCTCGGCCAAATCCCATCGCGCAGGCGCATTTACGGCCTGACGGCTGCCATCCGGGAGTGGGGGTATCCGGATCGAGCAGCCCGGCTGATAGGGCGTACCGCTTGGCCGGGCGGTGCAGGTACTCCGGCTTCCGCTGCGACGTGCGCGATCGGATGGTCTGGGTCCACGCGATCGCCTAGTCCTCGCCGACTTCTCCGCCGCCGTCTCCATGGCCGTCTCCGCCGTCGGAGCCCCTGCTGTCGGAGCCGCCCGGTTCGTTGTCGCCGCCGCTGCCCAGGTTGCGGTGCCGGCATCAGCGGAGGTAGTCCCGCTGCGAAACGGCCCCCGCCGAGGGCGCGTCGACTCGCCAACCGGCAGGTTCACGGGACTTAAACGGTGCCGCTGTCGTACCAGTGCGCGGAGAGAGGTTCACCCTTGAGGTAGTGGGCGATCCCGAGACCGTTGTAGCGGACGGTGTTGTCGGGGAGCTGGTCCGGACGGTGCCAGCTGAGGCCCGCGCACTTGGCCGGCTCGTTGTTCACCGGTTCGCCGGTGTACTCGCAGGTCGCGAAGAACCAGCCCACCCTGGTCTCGCCCTCGGGGTTGCGGAAGTACATCGCGTGGACCAGGCGCAGGGCTGCCCGGTCGATGACGACGTCTGTCTCCTCTTTGGTCTCGCGGATGATCGCGTCGTAGATGTCTTCGCCTGCTTCGACCTTCCCGGAGGGGAGGTTGAGTTGGCCGTCGGCGTAGCCGGTGTTGGACCGTTCGGCGAGACAGATTTCCAGCGTCTGGCCGTTGCGGCGCTCCAGGATGACCATAACGTCGTTGATGGGGGTGGCGGGCAAGGGAGTCCTCCAACGGGTGGGCGTCGTCGGGGACTGTAGCCGCGGCGGCTCAGGGCGCCGCGAGGAGTCCCATTTCGCTAACCCGCTTTGTTGTCCATTGGACACGCTCGGCGGTCGTCATCCCGGTGGGGAGGCCGAGGATTGGCACACCGGAGTCCTGGCAGGCCTGTGCGATGTACGGGTCGGCTTCGTCCTGGATGTGGAGGACTTTCTCCCGCATTCGGTCGCCGCCGGCCTTCTGGTTGAAGCGGTCGCGGCAGTACACGATCACGTCGTACGTGTGCGGCATCCAGGCTCGGCAGAAGGCTTCCATCGCGGCGAGGACCGGCGCGGTCTGCGGGTCGGCCTGGTCGAGTAGGAGGCGGGACAGAGCGAGGACGTTGGCGGGGCTCTTGTCGGCAAGGAGGAGCTGGTGGTGGCGGGCGGCGCGCAGCGGGACGCTGAGCTGCTGGGCGAACAGGTCGACTTCGGCGACCAGGTCGAAGGAGCCTTTTCCGTGCAGCACGATCTGTTCCATGAAGGGGCTGGTACGGGCTGGCTCACCGGTGCAGGCGACATGGATGCCCTGCTCCCGGAAGTGGCTGGTCAAGGCGTGTATTAGCGTCGTTTTGCCCGCGGCTTGGCTGCCTTCGAAGCCGATGACTGCAGTGCCGTGGATGGGCACGGTGCCTCCAGGAGTTGGGTGAAGGTGGGGTGTTCGAGCCAGCCCCAGGCGCCCTTGGCGCCGGTGGCGAGGATCTTGTTGACGTTCACCTGCTGTCCGCGGGGCGTGAGGCCGGCAGCGAGGGCGGCGACGTAAGCAGTGGACAGGGAGTGGCGCAGGTTCAGGACGCTGATGCGTTCACGACCTTCGGTGGCGCGCTCGCCGATCCACTTGCGGTGCCAGGCCGGCATGGAGGTGCTTAGCAGTTCAGGCTGAGTGACATCAAGTCCGAGTTCGGTGCACACGTCCACGAGGCGCCGTGAGTGGCCATCGAGGAGGTGTCCGGCGTCGTAGCGGGTGTCGAGGTAACGGACAGCGGGCCCCGGCGCGGGCTGGTTGCGCTGCTTCCACTGCGCACGGGCCTGGTCGAGGGCAGGGTGGGAGCGGGGGGCCTTGTTGGCAAGGACAGCGAGGTCGCTGCACAGCTGGTGGCCGGTGATGAGGTCGGCGTGCTCGGCGGCCGTGCGCAGGGTGGCTGCGGCGGTGGCCACGAGTTCGTCCTGCTCGCCGGGGTCGTCGACGTAGACGCTGGTCCACTCGAAGCCCGCTGCGGTGAGGTCGGCGGGGGCGTCTGTGGGCAGATCGAGCCAGACGATCGAGTAGCAGAACGGCCGGTTGCCGTTTTTGACAAGCTTGTCGGTCCATTCGACGTCGATCGAAGCGATCCGCGAGCTGCCGCTACGGCGCGCCGGGGGCTGTGTGGGGCGGGACATGCTGCTTAGGGTGATCACGCGCCTGTTCCTCAAGGTGGCCGGGTCCCGGACCGTCCGGGACCCGGTGGGCGACGCTACTGGGCTACGCCGTGGTGTTGGTGGGGAACAGGACAGGTAACTCGCTCCAGGCGACGCCGTCCAGCGCGTCGTACACGCTGGGCGGTGTCTCCCAGGTGAGGAAACCCGCGTGGCGGCCGCCGAGGAGTGCGACGGTGAGGGCCTGGGCGAGCGCTCCGGCCGCGAGTCCCTGGGCCGCGGCCGGAGCGCCTTCTCCCGCGGCGAGTTCCTCGTAGCACTGCTGGATGTGGTCCGTGCTCTGGAGTGGGAGGAGGGCGGGGCCGAGCGGTAGGCCGTGGGTGGCAGCCGTGTCACTGAGCAGACCGGCTGGGCCGAGATCGTTGGCGGTGTCGATGCACCGGGCGATGCCCTTGCCTGGCGAAGTCCGCTGCTTCCAGGCGTCGTCGAGACCGATGGCGCCCGGGCTGGGCGGATTCAGGACGCGCAGACAGTGCAGGTCGTCGTCGGCCGCGTGCCAGGCGAGCGCCGGGGCGTCCCGGCGGGCCTGGACGAGCAGGACATCGAGGGCCTGACGGATCGCTTCGCAGTCCTCGGGGCCCTGACAGGCCAGGGCCCGGTAGCCGAAGGTGAACAGACCGTTGGTGACCGGGACTGCTTTGGTGCGGTGGACGTCGAGGAAGACGGCGGCCGCGCCGGCCAGGACGAGCCCGTTGTCGTCGGCCCACAGGGTGGCAATGCCGGTGAGCAGTTGGCGGGGGCGCTGGATGATCTGGCCGGTGTTGCCGTACGGAGTCACTGGCCAGTTCAGGTTGGTGAGTTCGAGCATGTCACTTCACCTGGGCCAGGCCGTGCGGGGTGGCGGAGATGGTGCGGCCCAGGTACTTGTTGAAGTGGTTGACCTTGAACGGGTAGCGCTCCCAGATCGCGGTGACTGGCTCTTCCAGGAGGTTGCCGAGCGGCAGCCATAGGTCGGGGGCGTCGTAGACGGGCCAGGCGCGGGCGACGCCGTTGGGCTCGACCACGATCATGTGGCCCTCGTTAGCGGGCGTCCAGGTCGTCAGGCGGATGGCCGGGGACCAGTTGTAGGTGGTCCGCTCGGCGACCAGCCGCTGGAAGGTCGCTTCGGCTTCGGCGTTGGTGATGAACTCGTGCTCTGGCATCTTCAGCGCGTTGCCCTTGCGCAGCGGCATGATCAACTTGATTTTGCCCGCCTCCAGGACGTCGCCGATCTGCACCATGTACGGCAGGGCGGACAGCAGGGAGCGGGTGACGACCGTCGACATCGAGATCGGGATGCCCTCGTCCTTCAGCGCGCGAATGCCGGCCATGGTCAGGTCGTAGTCCCCGCGGATGCGCTGGAACGTGGCGCGCGGACCCTCGAAGCCGACGTTGGCGTACAGGATCTTGTCCGCGATCCGGCGGGCGTGGTCCAGGCCGTAGGTGGCGTTGGTCGGTACGGCCTGGAGGAAGCCGTGTTCGTGGTACATGTCGATGATGTCGCCGAAGTCCTTGCGCATCATGGGTTCGCCTCCGGACTGGAACACCCGCATCTGGTGGAGGGCGCCGTCGCTGTTCTTGACGGTCAGGTTCGTGGCGATCGTTTCGAGGTCCTTCAGGGTGGGGTCAGGCATCTGAAGGACTTCGGAGCACATGGTGCAGTCGAAGTTGCACCGCTTGGTGACTTGGAGGATCACCGACAGCGGAGCCACGGAGGCGGCGGCGAGGGCTTCGACGTCGAGCGCGTCGGGGGCGTTGAAGTGGTGGCCGCTGGTGGAGAACGTCAGGCCGTCGCCGACCTGGAGTTCGGTCTGCGCGGGCACCAAAGGGATGCCGAGGTTCGTCACGGTGGATCTCCGTCCGGATAGGGAGTTGATCGTGCTGATGAGGAGTGCTGCAGTGCCGCTGACTTCTCAGTCCTGGGACACAGGGTTCGCGGAGCATCAGCGGCTGCGCGCCGCGGCGTTGCGGTCGAACTCGACACCGCCGGCCGGGGGCCGGCGGTGATCGGCTCCGGGGGCAGCCCTGCCTTGGGGCTACACGACGGCGGCGTCTTCCAACGTGCTCATCGAATCCTCACGGAGTACGGGCAGAGGGGGCAGTCCGGACGCGTGGTTCCAGGAGAGCCAGTTCCCGGTGCGGGCGGTCATGCGGCGCTCGATGGCGACGCGCCGGGCTTGATCGCCACGGCCGCGTAGGCACGCGAGGCGAGGGCGGGCTGGGCGTGCTTGGGGTGGCCGGGGTGCCAGCGTGCGGTCGGGACGAGCCCGGGAGACATGAGCGGCCAGTCGCCGAGCAGGGCAGTGATTGCGGTGCCTCGGCGCGGCCGGAACGCCACGGCTGCTTCTTCGGCCCACAGGGCCGTGAGCCGGGCCATGACGGTCGGGTCGTCGAGGTCGCTGGTGGCGTGCGTGATCGAGAGGGCACTGCCGGGCGGCAGCCAGTCGCGGAGCACCGCAAGGGCATCGGCGACCCCCTGGTCGTCACCGGCCCACGGCAGGACGTCGTGGAGGAGTACCGCGATCGGGCGGCTCAAATCGAAGCGGCCTGCGACATCACGGTGATCGAGGAGCTCGGCCATGTGCAGGAGATCGGCACACAGGACGCCCGGGTTCCCGGACGGTCCCGCCATCACCGACTCCGCCTGCCCGGCGACGACGGGGTCCACGTCCACATGCAGTACCGCGGCGCCCGTCTGGAACGGGGCCAGCACCTCGCTGATCAGCGGCGGGTCGTGGCGCCGTCGCCCGCGGGCCAGCAACGGGGGATAGCCACAGCCCAGGTCCAGGAACTGGCTGAAGCCCCGGCGCGCGAGCGCGCGCACGACGAGCGGCGCGTGGACCTGATTGATCGCTGTCGCCATGATGAGCAGGCCATCGGCGCCGATCAACTTCTCGGCCAGCGCCCGGTCGGCTTCGTATGACTCCACTCCGCCGGTCAGGCAGTTGTAGACACGGGCAGGGCAGGGCTGGCGGGACGAACGGCCCCAGGGGGCGTACTCAGACCGTGCATCCCGCGTGCAGATTCTGCACATCAGGTTGCCTTGCGGGAGAACTTGTCCCGGATTTCCCGAAGCTGGTCGAGGCTCTGCGGCTGGGGGAGAGCCGCGTCGAGCAGGGCCTCGACGAGCTGCTTGCGCTCGGCGCTCGCGTCCGGGCCGGCAGAGTAGGAGACGCAGTCGCTGTCTTCCTCCGTGAATAGGGAGAGATCCCCTGGCAGGAGCAGATGGCCGAGTGTGGAAGCCGGAACATGTGTATCGGAGGTGGGCGGAACGACCAGGATGCTGGCAGCGCGTGATTCGGCCTGGTCGATCAGGTGGCCGACCTGCCCAGCCATGACCGCCGCTCCGCCGACGTGACGCGCCAGGAGTAACTCGTCGAGCAGGACCGTGACCTGCCGGCCGGGCACCGGCAGAGTCCGGTCGAGGGATGCCTTCAGCTCGGCCTGATACTCCGGCCACCCCGCTTTGCGGAATTCCGCCGCGTACTCGCGAGTGCGGGCGAGTGGAGGTATGGACCGTCCCGCGGAGATGATGTACGTGGTGGCGATGCGCTCGCACAACGCGAGACGGAACATCCATCCCGGCAGCGGGTCCTCTATGCGGTCACATTCCTGGGCCGCGTGCAGCAGATGGGCCAGGCCACTGCCTATATGGCGCATGCCCAGTGCCTGAGGTGCTCCCTTGATCACGGCGTCTCCTCGGGTGACGGGGTTGCGGCACGACGATCGCGGCCGCACCGAGTGAGCGCGTCGGCGAGCCGGGATGCTGCTTCCTCGCTGAGCCCGTGGAACTCGACGTCGTGCGGGCAACAAGCGCTCCGCCACATGGAGAGGCTCACGCCGATGCCGGCGAGTGCCCGTGTGAACGCCTCCAGCATCTCCTCGACCGCCTCGTCGTCCTCCGGTTCGAACTCTGTGTCGTCGGGCTGAGGGAACAGGGTGCTGTAGAGGGCGAAGGTCTGACCTGCGGTCAGTTCGCTGGGCCAGATGGCGTGGGGCCGGATGCGGGAGTACCAGTTGACGCCGACGGAGCGGGCCGCGAGGCGTAGGCGGTAGCGGACGGCGTCGAGGCCTGAGAGGTGGCCGGCGATGACGGTGGTCAGGCGACGCACGGCTTCGGCAGTGTCGAAGTGCAGGCTCAACCGGGGATACGGTTCCGGGCAGAACTCGACCCGCACAGCGACCCGGTGACCGCGCAGCAGCCGCTTCATCTGAGCGAGTTGCCGCTGCGGGGTGGTGCCGGGCAGACGCGGCGGCTGGACGCGGACGGTCACCGCTTGAGCGTGTGTGCTCGCGCCGATGTCCGTGACGGGCGAGAGGCCGGCGGCCCACAGGGCCGTGTCGAGGTCGTAGCAGGCAGCCCTGAGCTCGTCGGAGACGTAGCCGGGCAGCAGGGAAGCGGACATGAGGCTGTGGCTTTCCGATGAGTGACGAAGGCGGGAGGCAAGGGCGGCGAACCGGTCCAGCTCGTCGCGCGCGAGTTGAGCCATCACGGGGACGTGCCGGGTGCCGCGCGCACTTCCCCAGACGGAGTCGTACAAGCGGGCAGTGCCCGGCCATCGGCCACCGGACGGACGGGCCGGGGTCAGAGCGCGGACTGAAATGCGGAGGCCGACGGCGCAGTGTCACCCACTGCGGTGACGCGGTCGAGGGCTGAGGGCATGTTCCCGTTGCGCTGAGCAGCGGCGCGCGTGGCGAGCGGTACCCGTCGTCCAGTCGCGGGCCGGTAACAGGACCGGGCGGCAGCCGAGACGAGATTGTTCATCAGATTCCCCTTTCTCGGGGGCCAAAGAGCGAGAGTTCGGGCCCGGTGCAGCGCGGCCGCCGAAGGACGACCGCATGGTGTGGTGGCCGCGCTGCACCGGGGCTGGGGCTCCGTCTCCCCGTCCGGGCCTCGTCACGGGCATCGGGCCCCGGCAACCGGCGGGAAGACGAAGATCTGGGGTGGTGTGGGACTGTGCCCGCTGTGCCGGGCGGCGGGCTTACTGGTCCTGCTGGTCGTCCTGGGTCGGGGCGCTGTCGGGCGCGGGGGTCTCGGGCGCCGGTTCTTCCGCGAGGGCAGAGCCAGCGGGGTTTACGGGACCGGGGCCAAGGGCGAAGGTCATGTCGAGCTCCAGGAGTTGGGGCGGGTGCGCAGAACGGCGCAGGTCGCAATCAGGGCAGTGAAGTCGTGCCGCGCACCGCAATGGAAGAGCGGCGGGCCTTCGCCGACTTCCGGGGTCGGCGAAGGCCGGGCGGCTCCGCTGCTGCCGGTTCGGGGCAGTGGGCGAGCGAAGCCGCCGCCCATCTCTCGCGCACATGCGCCGCCCGTTGACGGCCACGAGGCGATGGGCTCGTCGGGTCGTCTCCCGGGCACGCATCGGGGGGCCAGCGATGCCGGGGAGACGACCGCTCTATGGAGGAGACGGGGTCAGGGGACGCGGCCGGTCCAGATCAAGGTCGAGGCGATCAGCCCCAGGCACAGCAGCGGGAATCCTGCGCAACCCTTGAGGTAGTGCTGCCGGCGCTGGGCTGCGCGGGGCGGAACAAGGCGAGGCGTTCCGGCGGTGTGCACGCCGTACCGCGCACACGAGCCAGACTCCGTAGCCGGGCAGTACGCCGTAGGCCCAGAGCGAGTAGAGCATGGTGGATCCGAGGAGCTTGGTGGAGCAAGACGAGGAGCGTCATTGCGCACCGCCTTTCGCCTTGTCGGCGTCGGCGAGGCAGACCAGGCGTATGCCCCAACTCGCCAGCCTCGCCTCGATCCTCTGGCGGTCCCAGCCGGGATCGCGTATCTCTTCTGGCGGGACCAGCGCGTCGGCTGAGTCGACGAGCAGCATGCCGATCTGCCGGTCCTCGACCAGGCGTTGGACCCGCTTCCAGCCAGGCCGGAGCGACAGCGGCCACTCGTGCAGGCTGCGGTCGTCGAGGATGACGCGCACGGAACCCGCGTGCTCCTCGCCTGCCCGTACGAGACGGCGGTGGAGGTACGTCAGGTCATGCAGTTCAGGCGTGCACGTGTACGCGGCGGCCGCGACGCGGTGGACCAGGAGGTCGGTAAGGCGCTGGGACAGCGCGGCCACGTATTTGGGCCTTGGCCGGTTCCGGTCAGCCGGGTACATCAGGAGCATCTGCCGGGCACGCCAGTGGGCTGTGACGAGCTCCGGGCTGGGCGACGGAACAAGGGCGAGGGTGCGAACCGCCTCGTGGAGGCGGCGCCGGGTGATGCGAGCTCGCTCCGCAAATTCGGCCGGCGTCTCGTATGCCTTCAGACCCGCCACGAGCCGCTTCATCAAATCGGTAGTGGCGGGGCTGAATTCGCGGGGAGGACCGATCGGCTGGTGCTGTGTCATGAGTGTCGTCACCGGTCGCTCCTCGGCTGCTGGGCGGCCTTCATGCTGTCCGCGAGCGTCCCGGCAGCCTCCAACACTTCGGTGAGTTGCGGCCCGGTGGGCCGGTAGGCGCATCGCGCGAGGCTGTCACCGGCCTCCTGGCCGCGGCGGATCGAGTCGTCGAGACGGGACCGGATGGCCGGATCGACGTCGAGGCACCCGCGGATGCGGCCTCCGGCATAGACGAGGGCGTTCAACCGCCGGGCAAGGTAGACCGCGCCCTCGTGTCGCTGGCTGGGAGTCAGGAGCGGGAGAGACTCGTACCTGAGAAGGGCCGTCACTGCGCCCCCTCGGAGCTAGGCCAGCCGGTGAGCTGGCAGACCAGTTTGTGCAGCTGGTTCACGTCGATGAACTCGCGCTCCCGGGTAGGTCTCGCTAGCCACTGCACCGGGTGCGTACGGCCACCAGCTCCGGGAATGCTGATGTGTTCGCTGCTGTCGTGGGTGTAGACGGTGACCCCCGGGGGCCAGCGGTGCAGTTGGGCAGTGCCGCGTGCAACGAGGAACCACAGGACGTAGCGGCCGGTGTTGCTCCAGATCACCGGGCCCGGGGACGCTCCGTCGAGCGCGTTCTCCATGCCGTCGGCGACCTCGCGGCCGCGCTCGCCGGGGATGCGAATGGCGTCCCAGTAGACCCCCGCCTTGCACGTGGCATGCCCTGTCTCGGGAACCCACCCAGGCCGATAGATATCGATCTGACGTTCGGTCAACTCGGTTTTCATGAGCGGGAGTTGGGGCGCGTCGGGTTCCTTCGTCATGGGTATCACCCTGGCTCGGCGCCGATAGTGTTAGCCAGTTCACAGAGCGCTACAAAGCGAAATGATCGGTGGGGCCGAGTTTTTGACCGGTCTGTGCGGTCAGTTCATGTGGAGAAGGGAGCCATGATGTGAGCGTGGACGACGGGTACGACGACTACGACACTCGCGACAGTGACAGGCCGCTGGCCTGGCAGCTCTTCGGCCGCCAGCAGCGGGCCCTACGGGAAATGCGCGGGCTGACCCAAAACGAGTTGGGCGAACGGGCTGGCTACTCCGAGAGCCAGATCCGTGGAGTCGAGCTCGGGAATCGCAAGCCTGTGCTGAAGTACGTGAAGAAGATCGACAGCGCCCTGGACGCCCAAGGTGTTCTCGTCGCGATCGTCGAGGACATGGCCAAGCGCCACCACCCAGACTGGTTCGAGAAGTACGCACTCACCGAAGCGGCGGCGCGCAAGATCTATAAGTACGAGACGCAGGTAGTCAGCGGGCTCCTGCAGACCGAGGCGTACGCCAGGGAAGTTCTGAGTTCATACGTGCCGACGCTGGACGAGGATGAGGTCGAGAGCCTTGTCGCAGGTCGAATCGAGCGACAGGAACTTCTGACCAGGAAGCCCTCACCCACTCTGGGCTTCGTAATTGAGGAGTGGGTCCTGCGTCGACCGACCGGCGGCAAGAAGGCTATGTGCGAGCAACTCGAGCACTTGGTCGCATGCGCCGGCATGAGGAACGTGACGATTCAGGTGCTGGAGACTCGCAGAGGCAGCCACGCCGGGTTCGACGGATCGATGACCCTCCTCGAAGCGGACGACGGCACCAACCTCGGATACGTCGAGTGGCAGGGCGGCGGCCGCTTCATCGCTGACCCGAAGCGGGTGAGTGAGATGGAGCAGCGCTATGGCATTCTTCGGACCCAAGCCCTAAGCGCGGAGCACTCGTTGCAGCGCCTGAAGGACCTGACCGAAGAGATGGCGGGAGAGCTATGAGCAAGGCCGAACCACTCACCACGCGCGACCTGGCGTGGTTCAAATCAAGCTACAGCGGAAGCCAGGGAGGCGACTGCGTCGAGGTGGCGACTCGCCCTGAGGCCGTTCACGTCCGTGATTCGAAGAACATCGCCGGGCCGATGTTGAGTGTCTCTGTCCAGCAGTGGCAGCGGTTCGTCGCTTACGCGTCGAGCACCGTCTGACCCACCCCGCAGTAGACGAGCCCCCAGTCAGATGAAGTGACTGGGGGCTCGCCCTGTATCTCTACCCCGCCGGACTCACCCAGAGCGGTTGCGTGCGCCCTGCGGGGAGGCCACGGTATCCGACCGGGGCGAGCCGCGGACCTACTTGTTCACGCGATCGGCCCCGCGAACAGCGGCCTTTGTGAGGCCCCTCGTCGGTAACAACTGCGATGCAACGGGGCCTGCCGGCATGTTGGTTGACGCGCCGCTTCTCCCCGGTGGCCGGGATGAATCGCTTCATGAGCAATGAACGCGTGCTCCCCGCCGACGCCGGGGATGTCTTCACGCAAGGCTCCCAGATTACGACCTGGGGGCCGCATCACGTCCGGCTAGCTCGGTGGATCTGAATCTGTTGCCGTCCGCCTCCAACGGTGACGCGGTAGTCGGCATCGGCGTACGCGGGCCAGGGCCCGTCGGCCGTCGGCCAGCCCAGTTCCGCGAACGACCGATCGGCACGCTGCCCGCGCATCTTCATGAAGGCGACGCCGGTGACAAGCCGACCGGTGCCGCCGCCTTGCCCGTCGGCGACCAGTCGGAGCAGAGCGTCGTGGCCGAAGGGTCCGTGAAGCGGGGCGACCACGATCGCGCCGGGCGCGGCCTGGTCGAGCCAGGCCTGCGGGATCTCCTGGACGGCCGCGGTGGAGATGATCCGCGTGTACGGCCCGCGGACCGGATATCCAGCCTCGCCGTCGCCGGCGACGACCGTCGGGTGAAGACCAAGACCGGCCAGCGCCTTGCGGGCGCGATCAGCGAGCTGCTCGTCGATCTCGATCGTCACCAGGCTCTCGGGCCGGACCCGGTGCGCCAGGATCGCGGTGCTGTAGCCCGAACCGGTGCCGATCTCCAGTGCGGTGTCGTCGGGCCCGGGGTCGAGGTAGTGCAGCATGTCGACGACGACTGCCGAGCAGGACACGGCGCTCGTGAACGGCGCGTCCGTGGGCCCGTCCTCCGGTAGCACTGCGCCGTCGGCGACCTGCGTGATCAGGGATGCGCGGGGCCGGTAGACCCCCTTGAGCCAGGCACGGGGCCGTTCACGACGGTCGATCACATGGTGGAGTCCGTCGTCGCGCGGCGTCGGCCACCACACCTGGTCCGGTACAAAGTACTCGCGCGGCACCTTCAGGAAGGTCTGCCGCAGCCACGGCCGGTGATTGAAATGCCCCACTGTCCGGCAGTCGATCTCGGCCGCGCACTCGGCGCGCAACTCCGCGGCCAGGCTTGCCAGCCGGTCCTCCGCAGGGGCATCAGTCATCATCCGGCTCCGGCTCGGGGGCCGGCATCGGGTTCCCGGGGTCGCCCGGGCTCGATGAGTCCCCGCCTACCTGCCCGTCCTGATCACCGCGGCTGCCGCCCATGACGCCTCCCAACGTCGTCGCATCGCGCGCCTTCGAAGCGCGCCGCCTTCGTCGCCAGACGACCATCAACTTCGCCTCCTCGCAAGCGACTTGCTGGGATCTGCATGCGCCATATCCGCCCGTGCTCATCTACACGCTCGCGACAGTTCTGCCGAACCTGGCCGTGACCGTCCGTCGGCTCCACGACACCAGCCGCTCGGGATGGTGGTGCCTGCTCAGTTTCGCCCCGCTGATCGGCGTCATCTGGCTGGTGGTCATGCTCGCAGGGAGGAGCGACTGCGACGAGACCTACGGCCCGTACCCGGGCACCGCAGACCCGCTTCCCGCGGTCTGACCTGTCGTACACACAGGCCCTGCTGACGTCGCCTCGGGCGACCAGCGGGGCCTGCATTGCGTTACGCGGCGGGCGCATCGACCGCAGGCGGTCGGCGACGTCGTGCACGGCAGCGCGGAACGGCGATGCCGGTGATCAGGTCGTGCCAGGGCTCGCACTCGGCGCTGACCGGCCGGTCGGAGGCTTCCAGGTAGGCGGTGTGATGTCGGAGGCGACTGACATGATCCGCTGTATGAACACCTCGAACACGGTCGGCTGGGTGACCAGCCGGGCATCCACTCTGCGGCACGCACAGATATTGCACGACACCAACGGGTGCTGGACCCGCGACGCCGTGGAGCGCCTGGTGGATGGGCACCCGGACTGGAAAATCCGGCGGGAGTTCGCCGACCTCCTCGTCGTCGGCCTGGAACCCACCGAACTGCACGCCTCCCTCGGTCCGGAACTGTTCTTCGACACACGAATCCCCAAGAGCCCGCACTTCGGCCGCGCGCGACTGCCGCTCATCGAGTTCGGCTTCCAGGCAACTCCGGCAGAACGGGCAGCAGCCCTGCAGGAACTAGCCGAAATACTCTCGGGGATCGGCCGGCCCACGCCCGTGCTGGCGGCCGCCGACGGTTTTGGTCTGCGCTGGCAGTCCGAGGAGCGCACCATGCTCCTGCAGAGCAACCAGCGGCGTGCCTGGGTGTCCGTCCAGCCCGTCGAGCACCAGGCCCAACATCTCCCATCGGACTTCCCCCCTGTAATCGCGGCTCTTGTGCCCCTGCTGCACGATGACGCCACCGGAATGTGCGACCGCTCGGCCATCGAACAATGCATCACCAAGACGCCGACCTGGTCCGCCGAGTTCGACGAAGCACAGGCCCGAGCCCTTGTCCGGACCGCCGACAGGGACGGCGAGGTGGTCTTCCTCGGTCCTGCTGGTCAGCGTGACAACTACAACCGCCTGCACCTGTACCGTTTCACCGACGCCCCGGACCTGGAACGACGCCGGTTCATCTTCGGTGAGATCTTCCGGGCCGTCTGCGGCGCCATCGGCGAACCGACCCTCCTCGGTGGCGGTCCGAACGGGCCAGATGTCCGCTGGAGGAACTCCGGCACCGAGGCGCGGGTCCTGCGCCTGCGGGCGGACCTTCGGCACGTCTGGATCGAGACCAGCCCCGCCGAACAACTCGAAGATCAGGAACTGTCGACATTCGAGCACGGAGGACCGGCTGCGGGGCCGGGCGGCCCCAGCGACTTCCCGCTGCTGCCCTACAACTGGCAACTCGTCCTCTCCGGGCCGGGTGACACGGCGGAGTACCTGCCGGGAGGCCGACTGGCGCTGACCCTGCCGCACCTTCAAGAAGCCTTGGAGACACTGCTGAGCACGTGGATCGAGCAGCTCCCCGTCCAACAACCCGGCAAGAAGGTGACCTTCACGATCGCCGGCAGCGGCATCAGCGGCGGCCTCTCCTTCGCCTTCGACACGACCAAGGGCATCCTGCTCCGCATCGGCAGCCGTACAGGCGGCCTCGCCGACGATGCGATCGAGATGAGTGCGCTCGGCTGGGAACAGTCGGGACGCCGCTGGAAGGCCGAGTTCAAGAAGCCGACCGAAAGCACTCCCGGTGAGGTGGCCGCGCTCATCGTCGGTGAACTTGCCGCCCGCGGCCTCACCGATCCTGAGGGCCTCGTCGCGAAGGGCATCCAACTCGGCTCCCCCCACGGCTTCTTCCGGGCCACCGGGCTTGGGATCACTGCAGGGTGAGGGCAAATAGCACGCTCAAGGTGCTTGCGGTACTACCGGGCAAACTGGGTACAGCACATGGGCGGGATACAGGGCGGGCTCTCTACGGGGAGCGGGGGGGGACAGCCTGGCGGGAGCCCTTCCGGGAAGCGGACCAGATCCTTCTACTCTCTCGTACGGTCCTGGGCGGGCCAACATCGTCGTGCTCTGCATTCACCCAGGGCCCAAAGATCGTCAAAGGTACGGACGCATGACGGAGACGCTGACCATCGTGGCACTGCTGGTGCTGCCGACCATCGGCCTGGCCTCGCTGCTCGCCTATCTCGTGCGGCGGCTCCTGCGGATGCGTCGGGTCGTCGTGCACGGCAAGGCCGCCGTGGCCGAGTGCATCGAGGTCCGGGACATCGCCTCGAACTCCACCGACATGGATGGGTCCCGCTACCACATTTTCGCGTTCGTGACCGGGGAAGGCCAGCGCGTCACTTACACCGAGGACGCCGTGGCCCCGTACACCCAAGTCGGATACCGCGCCACCGTCCACTACGACCCGGCGGACCCCCAGCGTACGGCCACGGTCGCAGGCCGTGACGACCTCGCGCCGGTGCTGGTGCCGGGCTGCGCCGCGCTCGGCGTCGCCGCCGCGCTCGCCGTGCTCCTGTGGATCGACGTGTCGGTGCTGTTCCAGTAGCGGGAACGGCACCGTTCCCGCGATCAGAGCCGAAGTCAGAGGCCGCAGGATCGGGATTCCCGCGCCACGCGCCGAGATCAGCCCCGGCTTGCATCGCCACCACGGGCGCGTCCTCGTCCTCCTCGAACCCCACACCGGAGTCGCCATCCTGCCCGGCGGTGCCCCCGAGGTGCAGGACCAGGACGACCCCGCCTCTACCCTGCGTCGCGAAGCCGAAGCGGAGGCAGTTGCCCGTATCGGGAGCCCCCTACTCCTGGGATACGTCACCGGTCCCGGCATGCAGCGCGGATACCTGCGCTACGCCGCAGCACTCACCAACGTCGGCCCCGCACAGCCCGATCCGGCCACCGGCCACACCTACACCCGCATTCTGGCCACCCGAGAACAAGCCACGGAACTCTTCGACTGGGAACCGGCTACTGCAGACCAACTCGCCGCCGTCCACGAGGCCCGTCGGCAGTTCGGCCTTCCCCGGGCTCCCCGCCAGCCCTTCTCCGAGCTGACCACCCCCACGGCCTGGTAACCCCCTCTTCCGTGTCCATTCCATAGTCTTGAGGCACCAACTCAGGAACCGATTGCTCGCCGGCAGGCGAGCCGACGGCTCTCCCCTGCCGGCGAGCAATCGACAGCGATGGGTACGGTGTGGCGGAGTACGGACTGAGGGGGGAACACAACATGAGCGCGGTCGCGCACGTCGACAACACGGCAGGTCTGGGGCGCCGCTATGCCTCGGCCGTGATAGATGGAGTGTTCTTTTCGGGCTGCGGATTGGTGTCGGCAGTCGTCTACGTGGGGGTACGCGAGAGCGGAATCCTTGGCGCCTCCGGCGCCGTGGGCAGTGAACTGCTGGCGGGTTTCGCGGTCGGCGCGCTCATCGCATCCTTCCTCAACCACGTGGTTATGGTCTGCCTGGCGCACAGAAGCGTGGGAAAGGCGCTCGTCGGCACCCGCGTCGTCCGCCGCGCAGACGGCGGCCGGCCCCGGGTGCACCAGGCCGTGGCCCGGTGGCTGGGAGGTTTCCTCTTCGGAGTCGTGGTGCTACCGCTGGCCTTCATCTTGGGCGGTAGTGAGGCCGAGCCGCAGGATTTCGCCGGACTGCGCATCATCCGTTCCCGGTGAGCCGACGGGAGAGAACTAGGCTCGGGGCTCAACCATCCACCCGCAGGGAGATCGTCGGCATGCGCACATGGAACAAGACCCTCGATACCGCCGGCATCAACAGCCCGCAGTTGAGGCACGACTACACCCAGCAACGTGGCCTCGTTGCTGGCTATCGTCGGCACACATACGTGGCAATACGTCTGCTGCTGCCGCCAGTTCTCGTACCGCACGTCATCGCTGCTGTCGCGTTCATGCATCACACCGACACACTGCTCGACGCCACTCCCATGCCCTCGCCTGCCGATGACGCATATGCCGAGTGGGAGGAGGAGGTCCGCCGTGGCCTGACGACTGGGGAGAGCTCACATCCCGTACTCCGTCCCGTGCTCCACACCATCGCCGCCCACCCACAGTTGCGGACCCACGTCGAGGAGTTCCTCGCCGGGGCTCCCATGGACCGGGACTTCGTGGGCTTCACAGACGAGACGGACTACCAGCACTATGTCGACGCCTACTCGTTGCCGGCGTTCATGCTCGTAGCCGGCCTCCTCGTGTCGCCGGACGCGGATGCGGCTCAAGTCCGGCGTTCCTGCCGGTCCTACATCGACGGCAGTCAGCGCCTCGACTTCGTGTGCGACCTCGCCGAGGACTTGGACGAGGGGCGACTTGGGCTTCCCGAGCAGACCCTCAAAGAGCACGACGTCTCCCGCGAGGACCTTGAGCAGGGGCGCGACACTCCGGGAACACGAACGATGCTGCAGCAGGCGCTGAACCAGGCCCGCCGGGACCTGCTCGACAGCAAGACGCTGCCGACCCTCGTACCGCCGGCGCACCGTGCGTTCATCCGGGCTTTTGTCACCCTGGAGATACTCACCGCGGATGCGGCGATCGCCAAGGGCCCGGCAGTCCTGCGTGACTCCGCTAGCCCCTCGGTTCCCGCCGCATTGCGGGTCTTGACCCGTGAGTACTGCCGACGGGGCCGGTAGCCAGAGGCCGCGTTCCCCTGCCGGGACCTCATCGAGACGCCGAGTCAGTCATGGCTCCTCGGAATTGGGACGGCCAGGTGGATGACGACCGATTCCGGACTGACCTAGAACGGGACGGAACGGAAATACAGAAGAGCCCCAGCAGAGCGAGTTGTTGGGGCCCTTCGTAGGTGAGCCGGCTCAGATGAACGCCGCGAAGACCGATCCGGCAACGATAGAGCCGACGAGTGTGCCGGCAATGACCTGCCCGAGGGTGTGATCCTTGATCTCCACCCGGGACCAGCCGATCAGCCCGACCAGCGGCAGGGCAAGCACGGCCCACCAGGTCACGCCGATTGCGATGACCACGATGGCCCCCGTACTCACCGCCGTGTGCAGACTGATCTTCCAGAACGCCGTGATCGGCAGGATCACGATGAGGGTCGCCATCATCGACAGGACCAAAGCCTTCATCTGCTGCGGCGCACCACCGGCGTACATGGCGACGAGGCAGACCGCGACGGAGGCCATGATGACCGGCAGGACGGTCATGCGGCTTGCCCGGTTGCCCACGTGCTGGTCGCTGACCAGGCCCTTGCGCATCGACCGTTTGATGTAGGCCATCGGAATCACGGCCGAGAAGAGCAGACCGAGGAGCGCCCACGCCAGTCCGGTCCAGGGGCTGTCCTGGGCGGCGCCGAGAGCGAGGCATTCAACGATGAGGACGTTGGCTGGCTTGAGGCCGTCTGTGACCAGCCGGGCGCGGCGGGACTCCGTGGTGGTACTCATGCCGGCTCCACGGCGTCGATGCGGTTCTTAATGGCGGCCATCAGTTCGTTCTGCTTGTAGTGGTACGAGACTCGGGCCAGCCACGCAGCGCTCTCCTCCGTATCGTTGGACAGGGTCAGCGGTGCGACTTCGGAGGGTGTCTCACTGGGGTCTTGCCGCTGATCGTAGTGCCGTCGCGCTATCCATAGGGCATACGCCTCGGCTGCGGCCTGGGCGTCATCACCGCGGAGGCCTTCCGACTTGGAGGCGGCCAGTGCACGCCCGGGCAGCTTGGCCTCAATCCAGGCGGCCAGCGGCACGGCGCCATCAGTGATCTCCAGGATGCGCTGGTCGAGCCGGTTGTACAGGCCGCGCAGGCTCCGGCGGTCGTGGGCCAGTGAGGTGTTCTCGTCCAACACCTTCTCGATGGCGTCAGCCGGGAGTACGGAGGCGAGGGCCTTCCACAGAGGCCGCAGTTGGATGAGCCAGCGCCGGTAGCGGCGCAGGTTCATGACGCTGTCGAACCCACGAACTGAAGAGCCCACGGCCAGCGCCACGATGCACACGAGTTGGAGCAGGTTCCCGATCACTTGGACCAGTGACAGGGACAGCGGGGCGGATGCTCCGGTGAGTCCGTACGCCAAGTACACGCCAACGAAGGTGAAGTAAGCCGCGCCGGACCAGCAGCCGGTGGTGAAGATCGTCATGCAGATCTTGAGGAGGCGCTTGCCGTCCTTCCGGGCCGCCATGGTGCTCAGGTAGCCGGACATGTACATCGAGACCCCCGAAACCACGATGTACGCCGCGAGAGACAGCGTTCCGCCCGCGTGGCCGTACTGCGCCTCCAAGAAGACACGGTGGTCACCTTCGAGGATGGAGGGGGAGGCCAGCGGAGCTGTAGCGATGGCGAGCGTAATCGCGACGACCGCGAGGATGTTGCGCGGCCGGTCATGGGCCAACTTCCGCCACATGGGGGTCGGTTCAGGGTCCGGTGCGGAGGCGTCGCACCACCGCAGCATCAACAACCCCGCCATGATGATCGCGACATGCTTGCTGACGGAAACGACCTCCTCCACGCCGGTCACGTCGATGACCCACGTTTCGATGGCGGCCAGCCGCAGGGTGGCGCCGATCGCGAGGAAGAGGAAGCAGCACCAGAGGGATCTCTGCCCTCTTGTGTTGAGGAGACCTTTGGATCTCCATATGACGGCCGTCCACAGGGGGACGGCCATGAGCAGGGCTATGAAGTCATGGATCACAGGGATTCACTTGCGCTAGAGGCTGCGGTACAGCCGGTTGAGCATGGGGTCGCCGTGCTTCTCGTCGCGGCTTTGCACCATGGCCTGCCGGCGCAGAAGGCCGGCGAAATTTTCCGCTTCCTCTTCGTGGAGGACGTACGTGGGATCGCGGCGGCTGACTCGGGAGCGAGTTCTGACTCCGAGGAGGGAACCCTCAAGGAATGCGGGACTCAACCACTTGAACCCGGACTCCTCCTCTTCCGGTTCCGGAGGTGGTGTCATCTCGGCCGCCGGAGGGCGGACTTTCAAGGGCGGGTGCTCAAGGAGCATGTGCCCCAGTTCGTGCGCGAGGGACTGGACGGCCTGGACTCCCACGGCGATCGGGTTGACCCACACGTTGTCGCGTCCCTCCTCATCCGGCCACCACAGCCCGCACGGCTGCTCAAGGCGGGACGGAAAGGGGCTGCGATGCAGGATCAACGGCCGGTCACGCTGCTCCTGGATGGCCTGGTACAGGGTGTCTATGGTGAGCGGATAGGGGATGCGGAACTCGCTCAGCGCTGATGCAACGCGACGGCGCGAAGTGGGGGGCAGCACGGCCATGGGATTACTCCTCTCCCGTGTGACGGGCGGACGGACGCAGTGGTGAAGGGTGCGGGAAGTCGCATGCGGTTCAGTCCGCTCACCCGCCATCCTGCTGCTCCCGGGCCTTCTGAGCCTCCTCCAGGCCCTTAATGAAGCCCAGGACTTGTCCCTGACTCATGGGCGTGAGCCCGTCGAACGTCCGCGCGAGGAACTGGACGTGCTCGTCGGGCCGCTCCCGCTCAGCCTCCTGAGCCTTGCGCTGTCGCTCCGCCTCCTCCTTCTGATGCAGCCTCTTCTTGAGTTCCCCGATGACCTCTTCCTGGATCTTTCCCGTGCGGAAGTAGTCGAGGGGTACGTGGAAGAAGTCCGCCAGGAGGCTCACCTTGTCAAGTGAGGGACTCGGGCTTCCCTCGTGCCGCAATTTGCGGATGGTCTCGTCGGAGATGGCTTTACGCCCTGCCCGCTCATTGATGTCGTCGGCTACCTGCTTGTTGGTGTACTCCTTCCCCGACGGCCCTGTGCTGGCCTTGAAGAGCAGATTGAGAGCCTGATCCATGGACAGTTCCCCACTTTCTGGGGCGTTGTCCCTGCGCGGCATGAAGCCTCCTGTGAAGAGTCGGGGCGGGTCTGTCGTCCAGGAGGAGGATGCCACAGATCTTTGGTTTGACACCCGGAAAATGCCATGGGTCGAGACACATATCCTTGGGTTAGGGTGTGCATCGGACGGTCACCTGTGCGCAACGTGATCAGACTGTCGCGTAGCGGCATCCGGATCCCGTGAGCTGGTTGGGGACCACCACTCGGCGTTCAAGCCGCCGCGCTCGCCAGACCGCCACCAACCCGGCAATGAGACAGGTGACTTGAGAGAATGTGCGAGACGTCGGGAGGCCAGCACGGGGCCGTTGGCGGCTGTCATGTGCAGCCAGCAGCTTCCAGCGGCCCCCGGTTCGTCCGATTCGCGCGTTCGCTGTGCACTGCGTTCCAGAGCCAGTTGGCCATCAAGCTGTCGGCGTGGAAAGTCACCAGGCTCATCCGTCGGGATCTGGGCCTGTCGGGAGTGCAGGACATGCAGGATCTGGTCGCGACGGTCGCTCAGAAGCGGGGCCGGCCGATCGTGATTTCGGAGGAGCCTCTGCCCGCGAAGGTGTCGGGGTTCTGTGCCCGTGGCAGGAGGGTGGACTTCATCGTGGTGGACTCCAACGCCAGTGAGCTGACCCGCCTTCATGCCACTCTCCACGAGCTGTACCACCTGTGGGACGAGGAGCCGGACTCGCACGAGGCTTCGCAGGCCGTGACTATGGCAGAGGCTGTTCGCCAGCTGCTCCCTGATCTTGATCCTGAGGCTGTGCGGAAGGTCCTTGCCCGCTCCCACTACGACAGCCCGCACGAGCGGAGGGCCGAAGCCTTCGCCACGGTGATGGTCCAGCGGCACCTCAAGCTCGGCGGAACCCGCGAAGACGGCTTCATGACCTCAGCCTTGACACATAGACGCTCCGGCGTCTGAGCTAGCAGTACCGAACAGGGCCGCCGCCGACCGCACCACAGGAGTGGTGCTTCGGTCCGCAGTACACACCTTCACCGATCGGACGGGTATTGAGACGGGGTGTGCGGCCTTTCGGTGCCCGGCCAGGCTTCCTCGCTGAGGAGGGGCATGGCGTCGCGGTGAGCTGGAGACAACCTCACGCCAGCCATGTAGCCGTGGCGGCTGCTGCGACGAAGCCCGGGCCGAAGCCGAGTAGCAGCCCGCGCGCGCCGTCGGCCGGTGGGTCGTCGTGGGTTCGGGAGAGCACGGCCATGACCGCTACACCGCCGAGATTGCCCTGCTCGCGCAGCGTGGCCCAGGCATGGCGGGTCAACTTGTCCGCGTGCGGATCGGGATTGTGGTCCCAGGCCGAGCGCCCGCTCGGCATCCTCGATGATCCTCGGACATCCAGGGTGCAGCATGGTGAATTCAGGCTGAGTCAGGCTCTGTTGAGCCAGGTGACTACGCAGGGCTGGCATGAGGTCGGCAACTGCCTTGGTGGCTGCCTTCTTTGAGTCGAAGTGCAGTCCTGCGGCATCGAGGCGGCCGACGTAGCGGTGCCGACTGTCGGGTAGGACGTACTCCCAGGCAGTCCCCGCCCAGCGCCACCGCGAGCGCCACATCCAGCAGGACCTTGACAGGATCGTGCACCGCCCGAGCCTTCCACCACGGCTCAAGCGCTGCCGATATCACCGCATCCAGACCGGTCTTGCGGACCGTCTCGATCAGCAGCACCCCGCCGGCCTGCGAAACCACCCCGCGACCGCCACCCTCGACGCGGACACACGGGTAGGACCCGATACGTTGTTTCACCTGGATAGTGCCTCCGGCGGCGCTCGGAGGCATCGCGGCTTCATGCCCACCGCCCGCAGACCCTGCTCAAGCTGAGCGCCTACCTGCACGACCGCACCGGGGGCACGGATGAGCCGCGGGTCAGTCGCAGGGCGTGAGACTGGTCAGTCGGTAGCCGAACGGTTTTCCGTGAAGGGGAATTCCGGCAGTTATTTGGACGGAAATTTCCATGCGGGCGCCGGTGGTGTCACCACGGGCGGGGATGCGTATTCTGCGTACATCTCCGTCGCCCTGAGTGGCGAAGATAGTACCTGAGCCCTCTAGCCCCTGGCGGGCGCGCTGCGTGTAGACGTCCCACAGAAGGGGGCTCTCCTTGAACTCTTCGAGGAGCGCGCCATGCTCAGGATGGGGTGCCTTGGCATGGCGCATCAGCGTGGCTCCAAAGTCCGCCATGCCCGGGATCAGCCAGTTCTCGTACCAGTCGACGAGGGTTTCGCGGGCGTCCGGGCAGAACGCCAAATAGCGCAGCCAGTTGACGGTGGGGTGGCTGAGCGGGTCCTCGGGTACGTGGTGGAAGAGCCGGCGATAGGCGGAATTGCAGTGGATCACATTCCAGGCGCCATCCGTCAGGATGGTCGGGCTCGCCTGGTCCGCCACGTGCTGCCGTGCCCACCGCGCACAGCGCGCTTCCACTCCCGGGCCTCCCCGCACGCCGAGGGTGGGTGGGTCGAATTTGGTGACCAGGATCTCGAGGTATTGCTGCACCCACACGCTCATGTTCAGGGCGGCAGCCAGACGAGGGATGTACTCCGGTTTGGGAGCCGCTTTGTCGGCCTCCCAAGCTCTGAGCGTTCGAGCTGTTCTTACGGGCAGGTTCGCGAACCGCAGGACGGCATCCTGGCTCAGCCCGGCCCGGTGGCGGTACGTACGCAGGAGCTGGCCGGCAGTCAGGGCACGGTCGGGCGAGGGACGATCGAGCGGCTCGTGGGTGACGGCAGCGGCGTGTCTCACGCTGGAAGAGCCGGCGGTCGGTGAACACTGCCTTGATGGCACGCTCGTTGGCGTGTCGCTGCCGGCCGACCCGCGGCCGATCAGGCTCAGCTTCATCAACTGATAGCCATAGTGCCGGGCATGCCAGGGAATCATGGTGGTGAGCAGGATCGTCCATGCCTCCCCGTGGATCATCACCGTCCGTTCATCGACGTCAGCCTGGAGGATAACGTCGGTGCCTCGGTCGGTGAGTTCCTGACATACGCGATTGGTGTAGATGTCCTCCAAGAGATCGCTTTCGCGGATGCGTCGGCGCATGTCCTGGAGGTAGGGGTTATCCGGGTGCAGGTCGTAGTGCTGGGCAAACTGGGTGACACCGGTGACGAGCCACTTCTCCCCGGGGTGCATACGTGCGGCATCTGGGTGGAATAGCAGGAAACGCATCGGGTTGATCAGGGGGTGGTCGTCGGGGTGAGGCGGAACGTCGTCGACGATCTCTGCCCAGGCCCGGTTGAAGTGCCGCAGATTCCATCCGCCATCCATCAGAATGACGGGGTCCAGCTGGGTGTGCACGTGGACGTCTGCCCACCGCGCAGTGATGCGGTCGAGTACGGGGTCGACCTCGAGCGCCTTGAGCGCTGGAGGCGCTCCGGTCACCAGTTGGAACAGCTGGTCTTTGGCCTCAGGACTCATCTGCAGGTGCTCACGCAACGCGTACATGGCCCCCATGCTGATCCGCCCGCCGTTCTCCATGTCGCTGTAGCTGCGGTGGCTGTAGCCGTGCTCGTGGGCGAACGCCTCCTGGCTGCTGTACCCGAGTCGAATGCGGTGCGTGCGCAGGAGCTCTGCGGCGGTGATCGGCGGCGCTGACGGAGAGCGCCTTGCCTCATCGGGCTCGCCGGTCATCTCTGGCTCCGTCGGGGGAGCGCTTGCGCCGAGCCGCGCAGGCCTCGGCGCAGAGGTACGCGGGGGCATTTCTCACGGCTGTCTGAGTGGGTCATGGAGTTCCCCGGGCGGCGTAGCGCTTTCGAGCATTTTTGCGGGCCACGAGAGCGTAGTACACGGATCGGAGGAACGGGCCACAAGTTTCCTTCGCTTCGCCGCGATACATCCCACCCTGGTCCTGCGGAGCAAAGATGCACATTTCCCAAAATTCAATCCAGCAGGGGAAATAGATGGACAAGGAGAGCTCTGTGTACGGTTGTTCGCCCCGCTCGAGGTCTGGCCGGGGCGTCACCGTTACGGTGGCAACCGGTTTGTGGCTGCTTAGGAGGCTGTTGTGGGGAGAGGGAAGTCTCGGATGCGAGTCCTGCGAGAATCGGCGGACCCCGAGGTGATGGCCTCCGTCCTCTGTGAGTCCGGCTGGAGCGCGCAGCAACTGGCGCTTCTGCCCACCACCCGGGTCACACAACCAGACATGGCTTACAGCCTGGGCGTCGCGCCCATCACCTATGAGAACTACGAACGGCGGCGCCGGGAGCCATCGGTCCCTCTCCTGCTCACCTTCGGCAAGCTGTGCAACGTCCGGGACATGCTCGTGCTCGACGACCTGTGGAGGGAGGTGAAGGGGCGAAGGTACCCCCGCACATCCGACCTCGTCGGCCTGAATGTCCCGAGCGAACTGCGGGATCTGATCATTGACGACGCATGCGAAGCTGACGCTGAGGTGGAGGCCGGCCTGATATCGGCTCTGCGAGCTGCGGCACTCCGTGCGATCCATCACCGCCTCGACAGTGACGCTGCGGTCGATCCCAACCCGGAAACAGCACGCGTCCCGGTGGTCAGCCTGGCTGCGGCTTTCGACCAGGAAGCGCCGTCGGGAGGAGAATTCCTTACTCGGGTGCTGGAGGCCGTGGATGTCGAGATGCAGTCGGCCGTGCGGGCTTGGGTGGCCTGGGAGCTGCGACGGTTGGGGCATCCGGAAGCGGCGCGTGATCTGCCGGGGGCCGACCGGACGGCACGCCGCCCCTAACGGTCTAAAAACAACGCATCGTTGACGACAGGCCGGGGGCCAACAGACTCAGTGCGCCAGCGATGTGTGGCCCGCTGTGCTCGGGCTGGTCGAGCGACTCGGCGCTGGTGAACACCGGCACGGACAGTAGGCTCCAACTCTGGCAATGGCGCCCGGCCCGCACTGTGCGGCCAGCGAGCGCTCCCTGCGACATGAGGACACCATGACCGCCCCTGCTCTGCCCTTTCCGACGGTCCCCGGTGCTGTGCCCTTGCTCGGGCACCTCCCGCACATGGCCCGCTCGCCGCTCGCCTTTTTCCGGCGGTTACCCAGCCATGGCCCGGTGGTACGTCTGCGCGTCGCACGCCGCGACGTCCTCGCAGTCACCAGCCCTCGGCTGGCCCACCGGATCCATGTCGACGACCAACACCTCTTCGACAAGGGGGGGCCACTGTCGGAGTCGATGAAGGACACGCTCGGCGACAACCTGGTCACCTGCCCAGCCGGTGAACACGCTCGCCAACGCCCTCTGATGAATCCTGCTTTCCACTCCTCTCGCATGCCGGCCTACTCGGACGTCATACGAGAGGCGGCCGTCGAGGTCGCCACCTCCTGGAAGCCCGGCCAGACTGTCCGGCTTGACCGCGAAGCGCACCGCCTTGCCGCACTTGCTGTGACGCGGTCGCTGGTCTCCGCGCCGGCCGCCGCCGACGCGGCCAGCGTGCTCGCCTCGGGACTCGATGACATCAGCCAAGGCATCTACGTGCGGAGCCTCTTCCCAGGCCAGCTCTTCGCCAAGCTCCCGCTCCCGGTCAACCGGCGGTATGAACGGCAGATGGCCAGGACCCGGCAGGCCATCAACCGCGTCACTGTCCAGTACCGCGCGGCCGGAGAGGACTTTGGGGATGTCCTGTCCAAGGTCGTCCCGGCATGCGAAGAGGAGGCCAATCCTCAACAGGCAGTCCATGACCAGGTCCTCGGCATGGTGTTCGGGGGCGTGGAGACGACGGCGGCGGCCCTGGTGTGGACACTCCGGCTTATCGACCAGTACCAGGTCGCTGGCGACCTGCACCAGGAGCTACGCGACGTCCTGGGAGGCAGCCTCCCAGCCCACGAGAACATCGACCGGCTCGACTACATGCGACGGGTCGTCACTGAGGCTCTCCGCCTCCACCCGCCGGCCTGGCTGGGCACCCGGATATCTACCGCGCCCGTGCCCTGGACCGAGGGGACCATCCCGCCGGAGACGGCCGTGGTCTTCAGCCCGTACGCCCTGAACCGCGACCCCGACCTCTTCGAGAACCCCGACCGGTTCGACCCCGACCGGTGGAATCGGGAAAACGTCACACCCGAACAGAGGCGCTACTTTTTCCCGTTCGGCGCAGGCACCCGCAAGTGCATCGGTCACACCTTCGCCATGAACGAACTGATCCTCGCCCTCGCCGTCATCCTCACTAGCTGGGACCTGCGCCACCACAGCAGTCCCACTGCCCGCCACACCCCACGTTTCATCATGGGCCCCCCGCCCACGCCCGTCACGGTGCAGCCACGCTGAACACTCGCTGCCCACGTGTAAACAGATCGTTCCCATACGCTTCGTATAGGAAATTTCTTTGCATGGTCCTGCGCAAACATATGGGCGAGAATCGGCCTGCGGATGCGCAGCAAGCCAAAGACCTACCGTGCTCACAACAGCGCTTGACGCGGCATTAGGCAGCACATGCCAACACCGTGCGTACGTGAGCTGCTCCGCTGCGAGCAACCGCCGTCAACAAGCATGTTCGGCGCTAGGCGACTACACGCCCAGCGCCCCGGTAGGAAGGCAACGCCATGGAGATCGAGTCGTCCCTACACGCCTCCGACTTCCGATTTCACGAGTCGGGGTCCATCACCACGGACGGGTTCGTCTTCATAAACACAGATCCCTGTGTGCTGTTCACCGAGCGGGAATTCGGCGGAGACTCTCAGATATTGGAACCCGGCGAGTACACGAGTTCCTCGATCCCCGGCTCCGTGGGCTCGGTGTTCGTAGGAGTGGGGTTCCAGGTCACGCTCTTCTCCGGAGACCACTTCTCCGGGTACAGCACAGTCGTGCGTGGCGATGGCATCCGCGTGGGCCAGCATCTGGACGGTGGTGTGTCCTCGCTCAAGGTAGAGGCCATCCAGGACGCGTGACTCAACCGACGTGGTCGGCACCGGCTGCGGTGGGGCAGCTGGCCTGATGTATCTGGACGGCGAAGGCCGCTCATGGCAGGGGCCGATTGCAAGCGGCTGGCTCGGGACGGGGTGCCGCCGAACAACTGGCGGCACCCGCATGCAGCTGAACCCGCATCAAAGCGAGCGAGCCTTGAGCCGCGGAACAGGTGCTGAGCTTGTTACTTGACCTCCGACGTCGAACAGCGTCCCGAACGGTGTCACTCACCAGGCAGTTTGCCGGACAGGCGGACGGCCCCCGCATGAGCATGCGTTCCGTCACGCCCGGCATACACAGGCAAAGGTGACGCGCCAGGCCATAGTGCTGATGGTTCAGGTGAACCATCGAGAGGCGCATAGCAGTCCGCCACCAACCCAGTTACGAGATAGGGCCACGACGGAGAATGCGCGAGACATCGGAGAGCACTCACCAGAACGGGCGCAACCCCCTGGAGCGGGGAACACGACGCAGCTTCCTGCCTGTCCGTCTCGCCTGCTCTGTGCATGCCGCGGTCAAGCACCAGTTGGCCATCAAGCTGTCGGCATGGTCCACCACGCGGCTCATCCGTCGGGACCTGGGCCTGTCCGGGGTCCGCGATATGCAGAGCCTGGTGGATGCGATTGCTCAGAAGCGGGGTCGGCCGATCGCCATCGCCGAGGAGCCTCTGCCGGCGAAGGTGTCGGGGTTCTGTGTTCGCGGCAGGAGGGTGGACTTCATCGTGGTGGACTCCAACGCCAGTGAACTGACCCGCCTCCACAGCACGATGCACGAGCTCTACCACCTGTGGGACGAGGAACCCGAGGCCCAAGACACCTCGGCGTCGGCCGAGACCGCGGCCGAGGCCGTGCGCCAACTGCTTCCGGACCTAGACCCGGAAGCCGTCAGGAAGGTGCTGGCGCGGTCTCACTACGACAACCCACACGAGAGGCGCGCCGAGGCGTTCGCCACGGTGATGGTGCAGAGGCACCTCAAGCTCGGCGGGGCTGCAACCAAGGACAGCTTCATTGGCTCGGCCCTCGCGCACAGACGCTCCGGAGTCTGAAACCAGTCGAGGCCAGAAGGTGTCTCACAGAGAAGACCGGGCATGTCCACCCGACTCCCAGGAGGCGGAGCAAGCCACTCGGCCATTGCGCACATCGACAGGGTGTCGCCGCGGACACTCGGTGTCTCATAAATCCCGGCCACGGAGGGTGCCCGGCTTCAGGGCCGGAAAAGCACCTGGGCTGTCCGTAGCAGGACCCGGGGCCTGCTCAGTGCCTGCGGGCGGGCCCGCATGTGCAGAACATCCATGAAGACCGTGTTGACGGCCGAGTCCCTGACCGACGCCTCGATGACCCGGTCGCCGACCCAGCGAGTCATCGCGTACCCGGGAGGGTAGGGCCCACGCACGTGAGGCTGAGCCAGATCGGCCGTTGTGGAGAGCTGCCACGCGGCATTGACGACAGCCGCAGCACGTTGGAAGTAGCCCCGGGCCGGAACGTGCGGAGACACCCCGGTACGGAGGTACGCATGCAGCGATGAGGCTTGCAGCATGGCGAGGGTCAAGCCTTGCCCGTAGATGGGGTTGACGGACGCGAGGGCATCTCCCACGACGACCAGGCCGCCCGGAAACTGAAGCAGCCGCAGGTAGTTGCGGCGCTGGCTCTGGCGGAACCGGAACGGCTCCACGGGACCGTCGAAAGCCCCGATCTCGGCGATCTGCCGGAGCGGACTCACGCATCGCCGCATGCGTGCGAGGAACTCCTCAGGATCACGGTTGGGCGCGTGGTCCGCGTAGCCGGAGAGCACGACGCTCCACCGGTCGCCCTCTACGGCAGCGAGTGCACCCGCTTCACTCAGCGTCGGCTGGTATCCGCTGGAGGGCCCGGGCGAGGAGTGCGCGATCACGAGGTCCGGCAGTTCAGTACCGCGCCGGAAGGCGGCGGTGGCATACCCCAGGTCGACTGTCATCCGGTCCACCGGCACCACACCCCAGCCGTCGTCGCTCAGCCACGACGCCAGGCGGCTTGCTTTGCCCATCGCGTCGACGACCAGGTCGGCGGCGAGAGACTCCTCAAGCACGCCGTCGTCATCAGCGGAGGCTGTGTAGCGAACGCCGGCGACCCGCCCGCCGAGGAGAGTGAGCCCGCGTGCCCGGCCGCGCACCTGGTGCACGTTGGGCAGTCCCAGCACTCGGCTTCGGACGTGGCGCTCAAGAAGGGGACGGGTCGCACCGAGCATGGTGGAGTCCGGGACGACCGGAGCCTTCAGGACGCCATCCACGTAGAACTGCACCGCGGATCCCGACCCGGTGCGCGCACCAGCTGCGGTCAACTCGTCGGTTATCCCGGGAAACCACCGCTCGAGCTGGGTATGGCCCATGGCCAGCAAAGCGTGCAACTGCCCACGATGCGGGGCGCCACGGCCAAGACTGTCCGGCTCGAGCGGATCGGGCTCCACGATGATGACTTCCACCGCGAGGTCGCTGAGTACGCGCGCGGCCATCAGGCCGGCAAACGATCCACCGAGGACGATAGCCCGTCGCATTGGGTCCCCCATGCCTGGCCGGACATGCCGCAGCCAGGTCTTGCTCAGTACGCGGAACAGCGCCGCCCTGCGCGGCACTTGGAGACTACCGGCCTTGTCGTGCGGCGCGTACGAAAGTGCCTGTATGAATCACAGTGGCGACGGCTGCACCCGGCGCAACATGGGCGGGGCATAGAGCCGACGTCTGTCGGTTTGCCGGAGCCGGGGCCCTGCCGCCGTGCTGATGACCCCGCGGGCTATATAAAAGGGAGGTGTCTGAAGATGCATCCAACATTGTTTACTTGGCCATATCGGTCATCACGCTCGCGATAGCCGCGTGGAAAGCCCTGGCGCTGCGCCGCGACCCGACAACCACGCTCGCACTGACCACCAGCATGTTGTTTTGCGCCACTCTGGTCTACGTGATGGCCTCGCCCGTGGGGTACCGAACCCTGGGTGACTGGACGGGGCAGCCGAGCTTCGCCACCCTGCCTGTCTATGTCGGCATCCTCGCGTGTTTCGCGCTGGTGCATCTGATCACGCTGCTCTGGGACTCGGCGCTGCTGGAGGTCCCGAAGCGCAGGCGGACCCAGGTCACCGCCTGGAGCGTCGGCTATGTAGCCTCGGGGTGCCTTATGGTGGCGGCGTTCGCCGCGGCCGACCTGTCCGGGCCTGCGGACCCCCTCAAGTTCAACACCGCGTTCACGGACGATCCTTTCGTGCTGATCTTCCTCGCGGTGTTCCTTGCCACGCTGACCAGCGGGACTCTGAACGCGTACCGTCAGTGTCGGCGTGCTGAAGTCTCGGACCATGGCCTGCAGCACTCGCTCGCAGTGTTCGGCTATGCGATGCTCGCCATCTTCGGCTACGTCGTCTGCTCGGCTCCGGCCATCGTCGCGGCAGTATGCGGAAGCCACGCCCTCGACACCGTAGGCGTCTTCGGTTCCTCCTTCGGAGCGTTCGGCACCATCATCATGTGCTACGGCCTGTCCGGATCGGCCGTCGGCGCCTGGCTGCGTGAGCGGCGCGATTACACGACGCTGCAGCCGCTCTGGGAACTGGTCGTTGGCCAGGTGGACGACGACCTCGCCTTCAACCCTGACAGCACTCCGGGCCAGGGGGGCCAGCTCCCGGCCAATGTCTCGTTCAACCTGCACCGCCGGGTCATTGAGATCCTGGACGGCATCCGGACACTGCGTCCGTGGGTCTCACAGGACGTTATCGACGACGTCCGACGTTCGGCCTCCGACCTGACCGAAGCCGACAGGGAGGCACTGGCCGCCGCTGCCGCACTCCAGGAAGCCGTGCAGCAGCTGCACATCGCACGCGAGCAGTTCGCCCAGCGGAGCCGCCCGGACATCGCGCCACCAGAAGGCCCGCCCGTCGTTCTGCCGGGGGAGGACACACCAGCGAGTGAGGAGCGCGAACGCCTCCTGCGCATCGCGCGCTTCCTGGTTCACCCGCTGGCTGAGCGTTCCCGAGAAGGTACAGAGGCCCGGCCGGCTGCCTGACAGAGTGGAGGTGGGGTGGAGTTGCCGAACGCAGCGCCACCCCACCCTTGTTCTCTGAGCCAACCGACAGCCAGGAAGATCATTAGACGACCGCAGAGCGGTACTTCAGATAGCGCTCGAATGCGTCCCGGCTGTCGCTGACAAATGGCCACTGGTCCACCAGCACGGTCAGCTCGCGCTCGGCGAGCCAGTCGCACCAGCCAATTTCCTCCCTGCTCGGCTGGAGCTGGACCGGGTCGATCGTCGCTTCGTGAACAGCGAACCAGTAGGGACCGAGTTCGCCGTCGCACAGGAACTTGAACAGGGGCGTCACGGCGGCCGTCACGCCCATCTCCTCGGCAAGTTCCCGGCCGGCCGCGGCCTCGTAGGACTCACCCACGCCGACTGCACCTGCGACCAGCCAGCTGTACTGTCCCGGAAAGCGGGAGCTGTTCTTTGGACGCTGATGGACCAGATACCGCCCGTCGTGGTCTCGGCAGAGCACCATGGACATGCGGTAGTACCACCCGTTGCGTACCGCGTCGCCTCGCTCCACCACGCCGATAACGTGGTCCTGTACATCTACTCGCTCAATCAGCTCGCCCATGCCCCTACCCTGTCAGAGCGGCCCAGGTTGCCCGCATGGCGGGGGACCCGCGGATCACTGTGCGACTGGCAGGCCCGTCAAGTGGTCGAGTCGTCGCGGGGCTCCGGGCGGCCAAGTTCTTTGAGCCATCCAAGGGCGACAAGCTCACAGCCATACCCGAAACCCCTGGGCCCGCCGATCTTACGAATGATCGACTCAGACCCGCGCTTCGCTTGGAAGGAAGGTTAGGACAAACTCACAGTCCCGTACGGCAACGACCCCGCCGAGGGCGTCACCACCAAGACCAAACGGATCGCGCGCCAGATACACGGACGAGCGGGCTTCACCCTTCTCCGCCACATCTGAGTGGTGAGAAGGGTGGGACCGCGCCGGCTTGCGCGGCTCGCCTCCTTGCCGGACTCCGCCCGGACGAGCTCGGCCTCGCCAAGGCGAGGTGACCCGACGCATTCGCCGACGGCGCCTCAGCAGGGGAATCCGGCTGACCACGCTACGACGCCGCAGGCGCGGGCTGAGTAGGGGTACTCAGGTGCGTGAGCCCGAGGCTGTTTAAGGTGGCGTTCATGACAAAGAGTGAGGTGCGGCACGCCGACGAGGATCACTTGCCGCCCGTACCTCTCCAACTGTCCATCCCATTCAGCCCGTTGACGGTGCAGGGCCCTGTCTGCCCCGAGCGAGGAACCCAACTCCCGTGACCAGCCCCCAGTGGCAGGGCTTCCCGCCCTCCCCCGTCCCCCACCAGATGGCACCGCACCCCGGTACGCCGCAGCCCGGCTCTTTCGGACCGCCCGCGCCCGGGGCTGCTCCGCTCATGCCCGCGTTGGTGGCACCGCCTCTGACGTGCAGAATCTGTGGTGCGCTCCCGGCCGCGTTCGCGACGTTCCGGTCGCATCACGGCGTGTTGATGTGGATGCGGTTCTCGCGCGTGGACGGGCCGTTCTGCCGGCCGTGCGGCCTCGCGATCTACCGCGAGGTGACCAGCGAGACGGTGTGGCAGGGCTGGTGGTCTCCCCTGTCCCTGGTCCTGTTCACCCCCGGCACCCTGATCATCAACCGCGTCGCCCTCGCGCAGATCAACAAACTGCCCGCACCGATTCCCGGGCAGCCCGGCCCGCAACTGTCCCCCGGAACACCGGTGCTGCGGCGCGCCAGTTCCCTGGCCGCCCTGCTCCCCCTGGCCTGGGCGATATGGGCCCTCTCCCACATCATCAACGATCTGACGTCCTGACACCCAGCCACCGACACGGCACCGGCCCCCACGGCCAGGCAGCTCCCCTCGTGGGGGCCGCTGTTGTGCCGCCAACTTTCCTTCTGCTGAGGTACGTACCGTCATGAGCTACCCCCCACCACCCGCGCCCGGTGCTCCGCAGGGATTCGGGCCGCCCCCTGCGAGATTCGGTCCGGCCGTTCCGCCGATGCCCACCGCGCCGCCGAACGTTCCCCCTCCGGCCGCACGGCGCGCCCGGCTCTGGCCGGGGATCGTCGCCATCATCGCGGGATCCGCTCTCGTACTCGGCTGCGGCACCTGGTACCTGACGTCGGGGGGCGACAGCGACAGCAGCAAGCCCGCTGCCAACGCCGGCAAGGGTGCCGACGGCAACGACGGCAACCACGCCTCTCAGGCCGCCCCGCCCTCCGCCAAGATGCTCTTCAACCAGTACACGCCCAAGGCCACCAACAGCCTCGGGGACCGCGTCTTCGGGGAGTGGCTCACCGACACGGTGTATGCCAAGACAGGGCTCAAGGAGATCGGCGGCTACGACCCGGCCAAGGGGACTCAGCGGTGGAAGCTCCCCCTGCCAACCCCGGTGTGCGTCACCACCCCGCAGATCACGGCAGACGGCGTCACCGTGATCGCGTACGAGGGTGAGAAGTTGCCCGATTTCGACGGCGGGCTCTGCACGGAGGTCGCGGCGGTCAATGTCAACACCGGCAAACTGCTCTGGCACGCGACCATGCCCACCTCCGGCGTCGCCGTGTCCGGCTCAGGTGACCGCAAGGTCGGGGCCGCGGAGATCGCCATCAGCGGCGGCACCGCCGCGGTGGGTGGCGAGAACGACGGAGGTACCGCCTGGGACATAGCCACGGGCAAGCAGCTGTGGAAGCCACAGGTCACCGCCGACAACTGCCTGGACAACGGTTACGCCGGTGGCCCAGTGCTGGTCACCGTCCGCCAATGCGGCGACGTCTACCACCCCACCCTCTCGGTACAGACGTTGAACCCGGCGACCGGCCAGCCGCTCTCCACCTACAAGGTGTCCTCGGCATTCAGGTACATGTACGTTCTGTCCACCAAGCCCCTGGTCATCGGCGGCTATCCAGGCGACGGAGACGTCGCCAAGATCTCCGACATCTACTCGGTCGACGACACGACCGGCAAGGAACTCGCCCACATCACGATCCCCAACGAGAAGTACGCCATCGAGTGCAAGGTGGCCCAGGTGGGAACGTGCCGCGGCCCCCTCGCCGGCGGCGGCAAGCTGTTCCTGCCGACCACTGACCACGACAACGCCTCACCGGATGTACCGGGCCACACCAACGAGTTCGTCGCCTTCGACCTCGCCACCGGTAAGCCGGTGCCGGGCCGCGCCGACGCCGGCGACGAGCGGAAACTCTTCCCCATCCGCATGGACGGCAACAACGTCATCGCCCTGCGCACCCCGCCCTACCAAGGACACAGCGCCGTGGTCAGCATCGACGGCGCCACCCTGAAACAGACCGTCCTCATGGAGCTCCCGAACGACGACAAGATCCTCACCCCTGCCTTGGGAGCCTTCAACATGGGCACCAACGACCTGCTGTACGACAAGGGCCGGCTGTACATAGGCGATCGCCTGACGGACAAGGACACGAACGGCCCGCAGTACCTGTTCGCCGTCCTCGGCACCAACTGACCAGGGCAGGCCATTGAGTGCTTGGGGTGGTGCGAAGCACCACCCCAAGTGGCCGTGGAACTGCACCCTGCCGCATTCGGATGCCCGCATCCACGCCAGGACCGACCGTACGAGATGAGTACGCAGGCTCACGCGACGGTCCTGGCGGTCTGCTTGAGTGAACACCGACAGCCACGGTCGCTCGGGAGGCACGGCAGGCACGGAAGGGGAATTCAGGGATGGTACGGCGGGACGGTCTGCTGATGGTGGTCCTCGCGGCGCTAGTGACCGGATGCGGCGTCCGACGCAGGCTCAGGCGGCGACCCGCTCTACCATGACTGGCCCGTTAGACGACCATTCCCTTCGCAAAGTGCCCGGGGAACAGGAAAGGGTCCCTCCTCCGGATAGAGAGAAGGGGCCGATCTGGACCGTCCCCGTGCTGGCGGGGGCGGGCCGTGCCCCTTCGTCTCGCAGCCGAAGAGGCGGTGCCTGAAACGCGTACACAGTGGCGCTACCGCTGTTCGTTCCAGCGTCGCAGGGAAACGAAGAAGCCTGCAGCCGGAAGGAACTCACAGCGCAGCGATGCAAGGTCTCGGCCCGGTTTGGATGTCCTGCCGGCAGGCGTGAGTCAGGGGCGATCTTTGCTGTCGGAAGCCGGGTCCTCGTCAGCCCTGGTCAGGCCGAGCATGCCGCGCATCAAGGGGATGATCCGCCTTCTGCTGCGACTGGGGAGCGCACGTACCGAGTCGGTCAGCTCTTGCAGTTCCTGTTCCTGCTCCGACCGGTCCATGGCAGCGCCGAGCGCGGCCATCAGCTCCTTGCCCCACGCGGCGTCGTCCTCCGTGGCCAGGGCACTGCGGAGCGCCAGCTGGTTGTATCCCACGCCCCTGTTCTTGAGCATGGCCACGTAGGTGAGCTGTTCGCGGATCGGCTTGAGGGCGCGAGCGAGTGCCTGTCGGTCCGTGAGGGTGAGGAAGCCGGCCTCGACCCGGAAAAACTTCTCCAGTTCGACGGTGACCTGCAGGCCAGGGTTCCTCTTCGCGGTGAAGACGTTGTAGACCTGCGCCCGGGAGATCCCCAGCCTGACGGCGATCTCGTCGTAGCTGTACTCCGCACCATCGGGCCGACGGCGGGTATCGCGAAGGAAGACGAGACGTCGGTGGACAGAGCTGTGGAGGTTCTCCGGTTCGTCCGCCGGCGCTCCGTTGAGGAGCTGTTCCACCTGATCGGCGGGTATGCCCGTCCTATACACAAGTCGATCGATATTGAACCCGTCGGGGGCGTAACCCAGTTCCTTGATCAGGTCATTTACGGAACTGAGAACGACTTCGAGTTCGTCTGCCACTCCGATCCCCTCCGGCGTGACAGCCTCGTCAGAAGGGTTCATGTTGGGCGGATCTCCTGGGTTGGCGGGCAAAGGGTGGGCACGGTGTGAAGATGCGCTCGCCCAGAGGTTAGTGGGCGTTGGCAGTCTGCGTCACGCCGCATCGTAACAATTGTGACCTCGAGGGTCGGCCGCGCCGAGTCGCAACAATTGTGTCAGTGTGCGGGTCCCTCGAGGGTGTCTTTGGCCCGACTGGGCCCGTGTCGGCTTCCTGCCTGCCACGACGGTGATGCGGCCCCTGGACGGCCGGGCCAGGGCGCAACGCCAAGGGCCGCCTTCTGCGGGTTAGTTGAAGGAGCACCTACCTGCGAGGGGTGGCGTCCCTGTGCAACGGCGACGGCAACTCTCCCCGCCTGAAGAACAATTGTTGACACCCTTCTCCATGATCAGGCAGGATCGGACATCGTTGGTCACGGGGCGTACACGCCCCATGGCGCATCGCCTTGCGCTCTGCTCGGCGCCGCGTTCATCCAGCGCCTGTCAGCACATCAGATCAAGGAGCCACAGGGCACCTTGAACGCCGGATCCGGCCTCACCCGGCCTCGGCAACCCTGCCGTTCGGCGTCACCAACTCGGGGAGACGTGGATGAATGTGTCACCACCCGCAGCAGCCGCCCACCGGGGCCGCCGCCTTCGCCAATCGGCCCTGATCGGCACGGCAATCGCGGTGGGAGCAGGAGTGCTTCTCGCGCCGGCCGCCGGCGCGGCAGACCGCTGGGGGCCCGGATACCTGATATCAGACAGCTCCGGGAAGCCCGCAGCCTCACATATCGGCGCCTACGGCCCGCCCGGGGCGCAGCTCCCCGGTTTCACCGGCCTTGCATACTGCGGTGATCCGGAGCTCGATGGACCCGAATCCGCTGGTAACTACGGCCCTGTGCAGGAAAACACCGCCTGGACCTCGAAGGCCACCGGCAAGTCGGCGACGGCGCAGGACATCGCCCGCGCCGCGTACGTGCTGTCCAAGTACGGCGACACGAAGAGCGACGCCCAGGCAGCCGCAGTCGACGCCGCCGTCTACAGCTACCTCGAGGCCGGCACCACCTACGCCCTGCCCAACGGCAAGCGTGCCCTGCAGCGCCTGACCTACCCGAACGTGCCAGTCGAAGCGAAGCGGTTCGCCACCGGCTACATGGCCGAGGCCGCCATGTTCGCCGGCCCCTACAAGGTCAACATCAAGCCGGCTGGCACCGCCCTCAAGCCCGGTGCAAAGAGCGCGGTCACCCTCGACGTCACCTCCGCCAGCGGCCACAAGATTCCCGGCGTCACGCTCGACCTGAACCTGTCCGGCGCCGCCGCGGGCACCGTAACGACCAACGCGGACGGCGTCGCCACCACCAGCATCACCCCGGCCAAGGCGGGCGACACCATCCTCAAGGCGACCGCCAAGTCGCTTCCGGGCAACGCCTTGCGCACGATCACGCCGGCCAACGCCAAGGCACAGCGCATGCTGCTCGCCGGCGGAGTCTCCAGCGCCCAGGCGCAGCTGCAGCTCAAGGTCGATGCCCTCAAGGGCGGCATCAAGGTCACTAAGACCGCGGCCGAGTCGGGCAAGCCGCTTGCCGGTGTCGAGTTCACGATCAGGGACGCTGCCGGCAGGACCGCAGCCACCGGCAAGACCGATTCGGCCGGCCACTGGCAGGCCGACAATCTGGCCCCGGGCACGTACACCGTGCATGAGGTGAAGGCTGTCGAGGGCTACCAGCTCGCCGCCGACCAGCAGACGACCGTCCTCGACGGCGCGACGGCCGCCGTCGCGGTCAAGGACGTCAAGATCCCCGACCAGCCGAAGCCGCAGCCGCGGCCGGTCACCATCTCCGTCCTGCCGCAGACCGGCGCCTGACCGCCACTGCGCCACGCATCCACCACGGACCCGACAACCGCTGGGTGGTGACCAGCACCAGCTGCTCACCACCCAGCGGCCCGGCCCGAGCCGCTCTCACTCGCAGGAACCCCTCATGCCCCCCACGAGCAGCACCTCCCAGTCCGACGACACCGTCAACTCCCGCGAGTCCGCCCCCTCCCGCCCCGGCAGGCGCCGCCTCGCGATCGCCGCGGTAGCCGCCACAGGCATCACCTTCGCCGCCCTGCTGTGGGCACAGACCGGTCACAACTCCGGAAGCCGCTCCGCGGCCGCCGCGCAGCCCACCTCGTCCGCGACCGCGCAGGCACCGGACCCGCTGACCTCCTCCGCCACGCCGCCCACCAGTGACACGAAGGTGGCGGACACCACCGGCACGTCCCACGATGCCGCCACCCGGACGCTGTCCGACTGGAGCGCCGCCAACCCGCCGGCTCAGGGAGAGCACACGGTGGGCGCCACGAACGGGACCGGTCCCGGCGGCCGCATCGGGGCGGTCCTGCGCATCCCCGCGCTCGGCGCCGACTGGGCCCAGCCCGTCTACGACGGCGTCGCAGAGCAGCAACTGCGAGCTGGCGTCGGTCACTTCCCCGGCACCGAACAGCCTGGCCAGATCGGGAATTTCGCGATCGCAGGTCACCGCTCCGGCGTCGCCGACCCGGCTTTCCGCAGCATCGACCGCATCACGGCCGGCGCCGAGATCCAGGTGGTCACCGCGCACCGCATCACCTACACCTACACCGTCACCCGCGTACGGACCGTCGCGCCGACCGATGTGGACGTGATCGCGCAGGTGCCCGGCAACCCCGGTGCCACCCCCACCGCGGCGAGGCTCACGCTCGTCACCTGCTGGCCGGCCACCGGCCATTCCAAGAGGGTCGTCGTGGAGGCGGACCTCGTCTCAGCCAAGGGCGGTGCATAGTGGCCGAAGACATCGACCCACCGGAGCAGACGGCCGAGACTGTCACCGTCCTGCCGGCGCGTCCCTGGCCGGTCTTCAACGTCGACCGGGCCCGCGCCGAGCTCATCGCGATCGAGATGCTCACCCGTGGCGCCTCCTATCTCAGGGTCCGCCACGCAACTGGCCTGGCCCCCAAGGAAGTACGCCGCCTCCAGACCCTGGTCGCCGAAGAAGCACAAAACCCAGCCACTCCACGGATCGTGTGCCGTACACCCGCCCGCGTTCACCCCGGCCGGCCCCGCGGATCTGCCCCGCCCAGCCAGCCAGATGAGACGGCCGAACCCGTCCAGATGACCTTCACGCTCGACTAACCCACCGGCGCCACCCACCAAGCGCGCCTTCGCCCCCTTCAGGCCCGTGCCGCCACGGGTCCATTTCGCGCACCCAAAAACCCAGGAACCCCCGTGCCCACGACCCTTGCACCACCCCGGCCGGCTCCGCTGCCGCCTGCCACGGAGCTCGATGCAGCCAGCTCCCGCGTGCCCGCCAGCGGGCAGTGGATGTCCACGACCGGCGGACGCATCGCACCGAACGGTCACGCCTGGCTCGAAGCCGTCTACTGGGTCTACAAGTACGGCCCCTACTCCTCCGAGCTCTCGCACGGCCCCAAGAAGTTCGGCGACACCACCCTGCGCCTGGCCCGAGCGATCGCACATCTCACTGAATGCCGCCCCAGCGTCGCCGTCCTGGTCGGGTGGCTGAAACTGTCGACGCGCACCGTGCAGTACCACCTCGCGATGCTGCGGGAGGCAGGTCTGCTCACCTACCGCTCCAAAGGGACCCGCGTGCGCGGCGTCGGCGGGCGGGCCAGCGAGTTCGAGCGCACCATCCCGCCCGCCTTCGACGACGCGGCAGGGCTGCGCACCGGCCCCTCCGACACCCTCATCCGCTCCGTACGCGGCTTTTCCCCGGACCGGATCCCCCTGCTGAAGGAGCTCCACGCAGCGGCCCGCCCCCGGCGCCAGAAGCGGACAAAGACGGCCAACCGCCGCCCGGCCCAGGACACTTCGCGCCGGCCGTCTTGCACCCCAATGGTGGGTAGTACCTCTAGCTCTTCTACTGCGGGTGATACCTCCTCTCCCTCTGAGAGCAAGCTCGCCAGCGGGCAGCACAACTCCACCGCCCCGAAGAAGACCAACCGCCGGACGCTGAACCAGACCGGCCGCCGTTACCAGCTCGCCGCCGAGCTCACCCAGCAGATCGGCTGGCTCGGCCGCGCCGCGGTCCCGCGCATCGCCTGGATCGTGCGCCACGTCGCCGATGCCGGCTGGACCGCAGCCGAAGTCATCGCCGTCGTGGGGCTCCAGGCCCCGGCCCGCCGCGTCCACCGCCCATCCGGTTTCCTCGCCCGCCGTCTCACCGGCGCCCACCTGCTGTACGACACCGCCGCCAAGCGCGCCCAGATCGTGGACCACTGGCGGGACGCGCGCCACGCAGAACGCGACCGGCACACCGACTGGCAGCAGGACGACTGCCGCCGGCCCGTCAGCCCTGCCGTAGCCCGCGACGTCGCAGCGGCCTTCGCACAGCTGCAGCAGCCGGCCGCCGCGCCACAGGAAGGGCGCGAACTCGCCGTCGGCGACGACGGCCTGGTCGACCTTGAACAGCTCACCCGCGAAGAGGTCATCGACCTGCGCGCCGCCGCCCTCAAAGACCCTGCCCTCGTCCGGGCCACCGTCCACGCCTGCGGCGAGGCGTACGCCCGCCGCCTCTACACGTCCGCGCTGGTCAACCACGTTCAGAACCTCACCCGCCTGGGCCGCACCATCGTCCACCGTTGGAGTCCGGCATGAGCACCGAAGACAAGCCCGCTGGCGTCGACCTCGCCCGCGTCGCCCTGGCAGCCGCCAGGAAGGCCGCCAAGGAACGCGGCGCCCACACCTCGGCCACGCAGAACGCGAAGCGCCGCCCCGCTTCCCGTCGCAACGGCCGCGATCCCATGGGACTCGGCGGGGCCCTGGCTCACCTCGTCGCGGAGCAGGGCTGGGAGAGTCCCGCGGCGGGCGGATCGGTGATGGACCGATGGCCGACCATCACCACCCCGGAGATCGCCGAGCACCTGCGAGCCGTCGCCTACGACCACCGCGCCGGCCGCCTCGATCTCGTCCCGAGCAGCAACGCCTGGGCCACCCAGGCCCGCCTGATCACCGCCCAGCTCATCCAGAAGGCCAACGCCGCGGCAGGTACCGAAGCGGTCCGCCACATCCGGGTTCTGCCCGTCGGCGCACGCACCCCCCAAGCCCCTACCACCCCCGTTGAGCCCGCAGCACCGGCTCCGTGTGGTGAGGTCCGCACGCGGGAGAGCGCTTCGGCCGGCTACCACCGGGCGCGCGCCGCGATCGTGCTCCCGCCCGACGAACCCTCCCCGCCGCCGCCCCGCACGCGCCCGGACGGATGCGACGGCTACCAGCACGTCATGGCGCTCGTGAAGAGCCCGCCGGCAGCCCGGCGCACTACCGACCGGGCCCCCGTCCGTACGCGCGAGGACGGATGCGCCGGATACCGCCAGACACTCGCCGAGGTCGGAGCTCCGCCCCAGGCCCGCACCCCGGACCAGGCGGCCCTCCACACCCGGGAGGCGGCCTCGGCGGGATACCACCTCACCCCCCGCGCACTCCTGGACGGCAAAGTCCGCAACCAGACCCGCCCCACATGACCACCTCGTCGTGCCCACGGCCGGCGCGACCGAACGAAAGAAGCCACCCGTGACATCGACCACCTCCGAACGCCAACATTCCACCCCCACCCCCGACATGGACCCGGCTGCCCGACGGACCGCCTCGTCCATCACCGACCCTGATCTCGACGCGCTCTACGACCAACGCGACGCTCTGCTGCGTCTGCTCGCCGTCTCACTCATCGCCAGGTCAGGGCCGGCAGCGACCAGGTCACCCCGGCGGGCATCGCCCTGGAGCTCTTGGGAGCATCTGTGACGAGCCACCTCTGCGTGCGGCTTCCCTGGGACGCTGGTTGGGAGGACTCGTATTCACCCCTTGTCGGTGCCGAGCGGGGGGACGTCGGAAGCAGCCAGGTCGGTGCGGACCCGCAGGAGCCGCACCGGGTGCCGCCACCGGCCGGCGGAGTCGAGGGAAACGTCGACAGCGACTTCCGCAACGATGACAGGGTCAGCCAGTCGCACGTCCAGCTGATCTTGAGAGCCCCACCCTGCGGAGAACGACCATCCCGTCCACGGGTGGTCAGCGTGGCCGTCTCGGAGCCTCGCGCCCAGGGCCTGACGAGCCGCCGTGTGTAGCACCGTTGTGCGGCCCACGTACTGCAGCTGCCCGCCGGCATCGAGGCGGCCGAGAAGGGCGGTAACGGGGGCGGACAGAGTTCCGGTGACCGCGCCGATCAATGCCTCCGTACTGTGCCTAGACCGGTACTTTCGCCACCCCCGCCAGCCCGGACGATATGTCTGATCCAGGCGCTTGAAGACGAGCCCTTCCATGCCCACCGCCGTCCACGACAGCCACTCGGCGGTCTGCCGCGGATCGGTGGTGGCAGGGCACAGGGCCCAGGGAGCCTGCAGACCGTGATTGGCGAAGAGGGCTTCCAAGGCCGCCCGGCGGTCACGGTAGGCAGTGGCCGTGAGATCGACAGCGTCGAGACGCAGCAGGTCAAAGGCGACGTAATGGGCCGGCCACTGAGCAGCAGCGCGAGCGGCCGTTGACCCACGCCGGTGCAGGCGTTGTTGAAGCCGCTCGAAGGCGAGGCGATCGTGCTCCCAGATGACGAACTCGCCGTCGAGAGCAGTTCCGGCCGGCAAGCCAGCCGCGGCGATGGCGATCTCAGGGAATGCGGCCGTCAGGTCACCGCCGCTGCGCGAGCGAATCTGGACATGGCCATCTGCCCAACAGCCCACCAGAGCCCGAAAACCATCCCATTTGGGCTCGGCAGCGTGACCAGCCGGCAGCACTGGATCCTCTGTGGGCGTCGCGAGCATCGGTTCCGGTAGTTCCCACGTCAAAGACATGGTCGACGTCTTCCACCCTGCAGAGGTGGTTGCGAGGGTCATCGCCCGGTTAGCCGATTCGAGGCAGCGCCTTGCCCAACTCCATCGGCCCGTGCCGACCAGCTCTGCGCCGCGTGTCGGCAGCCATCGAGTAACAGGCTGCGACGCGGTGCTGATGGGTAGCCCCGCGGAGAAAATGAGTACGACGACTCACGCTTGGTGGGGGCCTGCCGCCGACGATGGACAACAACATCGTCGAGACCAGGGAGTTCCCATGCTCAGCCGCATCGCCGACATCCTGGTGCCCGCCGTCGGCCGCCTGTCGGTGACCACCGACCCCGGCACCGCGCTCGCGCCGGGCAGCATCATCGCCGCGAACCACACTTCCCTCGCCGACCCCGCCATCGTGATCGCAGCCCTGCGCCGGCTGGGCGCCGAACCGGTCATCATGGCGACCGCAGGACTGTGGCGCGTTCCGTTGCTGGGGCGCTCACTCCTCCGTGAGGGGCACATCCCCGTCTACCGCAAGGACCACCGCGCCGCAGCTGCACTGGACGGAGCCGTCGAGGCTCTGAAGGAAGGGCGGATGCTCCTCATCTACGCGGAGGGCGGTCTGCCCCGCCGCAGGGATGCCGCGGAAGCGGCCCCCGAGGCCTTCCGCAGCGGCTTGTCCCGCCTCGTCGAACGCACCGGTGCACCGGTCGTGCCTGTGGGTCAGGCTGGAGCCCGGCGGGTGACCTCCGGCAGCACTGCCAAGCAGCTCCTCGGCCTGGCCACTGCGCCGATGCGTCGGCCGGACCTGCACGTTCACGTGGGTGCACCGCTGGAGCTGACTGGCGACCACACCGCACGGACGGCCTTGGCCCGGAGTGCTGTGACCGCCGCCTGGCGTACCGCGGCCGCCCATCTGGGCGAACCCGCCGCACTCGCCGCATAGCCGGGCGAAGACGAACTCGGCTCGTCCTGTCCGGCCACGTGACAATGAGCTGCCCTACGCGTCGGCCGAGTCGATGCTGTGCTGGGAGGGACTGGCGCGGGTGGGAATGCGATCGTGGGCAGGCTGGCTGGTGCTGGCGTGTGCGACACGGAGACCGTCCTGCGGCCAGCGGTAGAAGCGGGTGAAAACCCCCGCCTCCTGTTCAGCGCTCTGGCGGGGCAGCCGGACGTCGACCTGGACGACGACGCGGCCATCGGCGTACTCATGACGGGCCATGACGACTGCGTACCGCCAGCGACCTGCTGCCCGGATCCACAGCGCGGGACGGTCGCCGCGGGGCCACAGCCAGACCTGCGGAGGCGGGCCGGCCCCTTCACGCCAGGGCGGCGCCTGTTCGGGCTCCTCGAAGGCGGCCACGGCTACGACACCTCCCGGGCGGCGTCCGGAACGACGACTGTGCCGTCCCATGCATACAGCCGCGGGTAATGGACGGCCCAAAGCCCGTCGACGATGTGGATGTGCACGAGGGCGGCACGACTGCCATCGGCGAGAACCGAGGTGCGCAGGATGACAGCCTCGTGCAATCGGCCGGCCACCTGGACGCGGGCGGACAACATGCCGCCGGACAGATCCTCGAACGACAATGGCCCTGGACCAGATTCGAGTTGGGCCGGATGCAGGCGTACAGCATCATCGGGGCGAGCGGGCAGGGCCTCGACCGGGGAGGGGCCGGCACCAGACAGGTGCATGGAGCGCGGATGCCACCAGAACCAGCCGAGACCCGGCGGTGCACCGTCGGTCGGACGCAGCAGCAGATGAGCCATACGCCGTCCACCATGGTCGCGGTACTCCGTCACAGCGGCCCGCCGGACCCGGCCCGCGAGACGAACCCGGGCGTCGAGCCACTGCTCCTGGGCGTAGACGTGCCCGTCGACGGCCGCAGTCCGCGCCCGGAACGCCACGGGCTGCGCATCTTGGGTGAGCGAGGGCCCGATCAGGCAGACCATGACACGGCACCATGATGAGCGACTGCTGCTGCGGGACCCACGGTCCCGGACCCGAACCGCGCATTCACGCGGTCCAGGACGGTCTCGATGCGCAGCCCGCGTTCGCGTCGCTCATCGAGGCTGAGCTGCTCATGCGCCTGAGCGGCGGACACAAGGCGCTCGGCGGTCAGCGTCAGCGCCCGCAGCCGCGCCCGCTGGAATCCCAAAGCCTCATACGCCTCAAGCGCAAGGAGGCGCAAGTCGCCCGTGTGCGCGCTGGGCCCGTCCGGCCGGGTACGAGACCGAACGACCTTGCTGCGGTTGGCGAGCACCACGGTCAGAGTCAGCGCACGGCACGCCTGCCGACGGACCCGGAGCTGCTCACCGAGATCGACCACGAGGCCGAGCAGAGCGGCGCGTACCACGTCGGAGTCCAGAGTGTCGGTGGTGAACCGCGTCGAGACCGAGGCACTGAGGGGCAGCGCCGCAGGGACAACCGTCCGACGGTCCACCCCGCGGGCCCTCTCCCACAGCAGGCGCCCCGCTGCCCCTCCTACGACACGCTGAACGGTCCCCAGGGGAAGCTGGGCCAGCAGGCCGATGCTGTGCACCCCAAACGTCCGCAGAGTGCGTTCCTGGACGGGACCGACACCCGGCAAGTCACCAACCGGACGTGGCTGCAGAAACGCGGTGACCTCCCTGGAGCTGGCGCCCACCGCACAGACACCGCCTGGCCCAGGGGCTTGTGAGGCCATCGAGGCAACCGACCAGGTCGGACCCACCCCGACGTCCACCGACACCCCATATAGCCCCAGCGCCCGAGCTCTGAGTACGCGTGCAAGATGAGCCGGGTCTTGACCGTGGTAGCGCAGGCTGCCCGCCACATCGGCTACGGCCGCGGCAGGCGGAAGCGCCTGGACGACCGGCGTGATGTCGGCGATCAGGCCGAGCACCAGCCGGTACACCTGCTCGTCGATATCACGAGCGCACCGCAGATGCAGGATCGATGACGTGGGTCCCACGCGGTCGTCTGTGTCCATGAGGGCACCTCCACCCTCACGGTACCGAACAGGTATTCGAAAATGCACTTCGTGGAATCAGCTGCCGTTGTGACCGGCAGTCCTGTGCCACCCGATCTTGATCGATTGCCACCTTGACCAACTGTTCGGTCCGTGCCCGCTGGCAGTCGACCCGGCAGTCCTCCGGGCGCACCGAGGAGACAGCCTGTGTGGGGCGTGCGAGGCGGAAGCGAAGAAGAATCACAGCCTGTATGGTTGCGTCCGTTCCCGGATCCTTCCGGCACCCCGCCCCTTGCGGGAGTCCCCGTCATGCAGAGCAGCCCCGCCCCTGCGGGAGTCCGGCCCTGGCTCGTCCCAGAGGCCGCTGCACACTCAAATCAACCCGGGGAATGATCATCTATGCCTACCACCACGTCTCTTGGTGCTCTGTCCAGTTTCCTGGCTGCCCAGAACGGATCTGGCTGTACCCCTGACGAACTGATCAGGGTCTTCGTCGACGGCGGTGACGTCGACTGGCGGACTTGGGTGCACGAAAGCGGCGCGTTCGAGGACATGGTGCGCGCCCTGACGGAGATCGCTGATGCCCGGCTCCCTGACGGGGCGTGGCTGGCTGGCGATCAGATCCACATACTCGCCGGACAGTCCCGAGGAGAAGTTGACGCACTCTTTGAGGCGGTACACAGCGCGCTGGGGGACATCGAAGACGCCGTGCTGGAGACAATCGTCGAAGAACACGCGCCAGCGGATGCTCACCTGGAGAAGTAACGACCAGATCATTCAGCAAGGGTCTGACGCTGCTCAGCGAGGCCCTGACTAGGCTGGCCAAGGCTAGATGGCACGAACCGCACAGTGGCCAAAGCGGCAATCGATCAAGATCCGGTGGCACAGGACACCGTCACTGTGATGACTGAGCGTCCCGGTCGATGTCGCCGAGTACGCTGCTGAGTTCGGTGAGGAGACGCACGACGTACACGTCGCCGGAGCGGCAGGGAACATGGGGCTCGGGTCCATCAGCAGGTGGTTCAGCCGCTCGTGTTCCAGTAGCCGTAGTGGCGGATGCAGCCGCCGTCGGCGACGACCAGTCCCTCACCGGTACGCCAGCCGGGGCTCAGCGACAGGGTGACGCCGCAGTCGTCGGTGGCACGGATCATTTAGAACCCGGTCGCTTCGCCAGTGACCGGGTCGGTCTGCTGTTCCGTCGTCACCTTCCATTCCCGCGCCGACCACCGCCGGCGAAGGTCGGCGACCGCTGCGCGATATCCGGCGTCGCCGTCCCTGAAATCCGGGGCCCATGAGACGGACGGCTGGTCCCGGCTGGTGCCGGCCGGGTCGGTACCGAGGTCGTCCACGCACTCGACACCGTCGGCGAGGTCCTGCCGCGCCTGGTCAATGAATGGTCCGGGCTTCGCTGCCGTCGTGGCGGTAATAGCCGGGCCGTGTCGGCCACGCTGCTCCTCGGCCGCGATCCACCGTCGGGTCTGGTCCAGGTGCTGGAGCTGGAGCTGGACGCGCTCGAGACGAGAGGATTTACATCCTGAGCAGTGGCTTGAGGGGCGGCGGGAGCATGCCTGGGGTGTCGAGGATTTCCCACTGGCATCCGGGAATCTGTTCATCCAGCGCGCGGAGCCCTTGCCTCATCAGTAGCAGGTACAGCGCGGATGTCGCATGGTCGGCGGGGGACCAGCGGCGGTTCCGCAACGCCGTGAGGAGCGAGATGCTGGCCAGGAGGGTACGACTGGGCGCCCACTCGGCGAGGGCTTCCCCGAATTTGCCGGCGTCGAGCTCGGCTTCGACGCGCTTACACAGGTCCCAGGCCCAGTCACGAATGCCCTCCGCGGCCATCCAAGCCGCATGGAGGTCGTCGAGGGGCGTCGCGACGACCAACTGCTGCAGCACGTCCCGCACATCGCCTTCGGGGATCGTGGTCATGCCACCCTCGGGGCGGAAGGCAGTGGGGCCGTCGGGTACGTCCTGGTCGGTGTACTCGGCGAGCGAGGCCAGGGGATTCCCCGGCATGCCAGGGTTCATGGCGCGGACGAGATCTCCAATCCCCTGCGGGGTGACGGAGGCGCCGCCCAGGAGGACCGCGTACACGCTCGCAGCCGTGGCTTCTTGGGGAGTACAAGGTGTCGGGTGGGGGTTGCGGTCCAGGGCAGCCAGCTCCGGCGGAGGCCAGGGCAGTCCCATGCCGTGCATATGGCGGGTGAGCCGCTCGTCGATGCGCCGGACACGGGCTGGAACCAGAACCACGGACAGCCCCGCTCCGACGGCCCGGTCAGCAACCTGCGCAGCATGCTCCTCCGGGCCGCCGTTCCGAGTCTCGGCATTCTCGGCCGCGATGTGGATCCGGCCCACAGCGGCGCCAAAGGCTGCCCGGACGCGCGCCTCAGACACCGGCAGGCCGTCGCCGAACAACAAGAGGGCGAGGTCATCCGGACGCCGGCCCCGTCCGGCATGGCGGGCCAGCCCCACCACTAGGTCGAAACCCGCGGGCACAGGCTCGGAAGCGCTGCCCCCGCGGCCTGGGAAGGACACGGTGTTTCCAGGCAGCAGGCCTGCCCGGCGCCACGTCGCCAGTTGCTTCGCCGACACGTCGTGCCCGTGCTGCGATGCGTGGTCGATGAGCTGTTGGTCGGCCGGACTCGGACCAAGCGCGCGGTGAGACATGCGGCGACGCTAGCGGTCCTCCCACACTCAAGTGGCCACTATGGAAAGGCCTTTAGAGACACCCCACCTTCGTCAGGTCCCTCCGACAGCGGACTGGTTGTCTACGGCCATCGCCGGCGCTTGATCCGGCCCGATGGGAGGAGATCGCCATGGCGACTGCATTGCTCAACCTGTGTGTGGCCGCGTCAGCCCTTCCGGGCGCGCTGTCCGTCCTGGCCGTCCTGGTGGTCAGCTACCTCGCCTGCACCGGAGTCGCCCTGTTCCACCCGTCCAGCGCCCGCCGACGAGATGCCCGGCAGCTCCTGGAACAGCATCCCCTGTCCCGCCGACGTCGCTGACCTGCCCCCCGATGACAGACTTCTTCATGTTTGCCCCCAGGCTCCATCTGCTGCGCGATGTCAGATGTGCCTAGTCTTGACGCACGCGCGTACGACAGAGAGGCGGTAGCCGTGGGCCCCGAGCAAGTCCGGGACATGTGCATCGAAATCCTGGCCAAGGCCCCGGACATCACCTCGACAACCAGCTGGTCCGACAGCGGCCGCCCCTGCGGACTCATGATCGCTTTCAGCAGTGGCGCACGGTTGTGGACCGCGATCACCACCGCCGGCGCCACCGGCACCGACCCCTCCGCGGAGGCACCGGCCGCCGCGCCGCCGCTGCCCGCGCTCTTCGACGACGCCGGGAAGATCACGGCGACGCGCGCCGAGCAGTACCTGACTGCGGTCCTCCTGGCCGGGCTCGCCCCACAGATCGCCAGCGCGTACGGCTACTCCACCACCTCACCGGCACAGCACCCCGGCGTCGGGCTGTACCTTGCCGACGGGGCCCGCGCGTTCCTGCCGTTCATCTACACCGCCGCGCATGGCAAGAAGCCGCACACGCGCCCGTTCCACCTCGACGCCGCCTTCTGACCGCCGCATGCCTTCACCGAGAGCGCCCCGCTCGTGCGCGAGACGGTGACCTCGGCGGTCACCCGGCGCACGACAGGCACCGACCGGCTCTCCACGGACCTGTCCGGCGGCATCGACAGCTCGGTGATCACCAGCCTCGCCGCCCCACGCACCCCGCTGCTCGCCGTCACGTACACCGACGACCGCATGGGCGAGCAGGACGACGTGCGGTACGCGGAGCGGATCGCGGCCGGCAACCCGGCGATCGAGCATGCCTGGGTGCACGGCACCCGCGACGGCGTGCAGCACTTCGACGCCCTGGACGATCCCGCCGCGCTGCCGCTCACCGACGCCCCCGCGCTCAGCCTCGGCCTGCTCGCCATCAAGACGGCCCAGCTCGCCCCGGCCACCGCGTACGGTTCGCACCTGCATCTGACCGGGCGCGGCGGCGACAACGTCCTGGACGCCCTGCCCATGGCGGTGATCGACCAGTACCGCGTCAGCCACCGCCTCGCTGCCGTCGGCCAGACGGCCCGGTTTGCCCGTGCCCGGCACACGGCGCTGTGGCCGATGCTGCAGCAGGCCGCACGCACTCAACACAGCAGCCAGCCCCGGGCGTTGGCCGCCCTGGCCGCATTGCTCGGCGGTAGCGCAGTACATGCCTGCGCCCGTCCCCACCGTCGATCTCTACTGGAGGTGGGGCGAGTGGGAGTCTGGGCATCCCCGTCGCCGCCGCGATCCGCTCGTCGAGGCAAACGTCGCACAGCGGGCCGTCGCCGTCGAGCCACTGATCCGCTGGGCGCCGGCCGCAGCCCCGGCAGCCGGTCTCAGCAGTCAGTTCGTCCATAGATGCGCCACGCTATGCCCGCCGCGATCTCTACTGCTCGAGCTTGCGCAGGATGTGCACGATGTCGCGGCGTAGGAACGGCGCGCCCTCGGGCCCCTTGACGAAGTCCAGGATGGTGATGTCCTCGTGCGTACAGCCCCCGTCGGTGTGTGCACGCGGGTTCATGCAGTGGGACCGGCTGTGTTCCTGCACGGTCCACCGGTGTTTGTATTGGATGGATGAGCGTTGGGCGGGCACGGCGGCCGAGGCGCCACCTGAGTCGTTGGACGGCTGGGGGGCTCGGCCGCGGACGGTGACGAGGCGGACCGTGCCGTCGTCCTCGATGCCGCGCCTGCGGTCGGCGCGGGTCTTGGTGGGCTTGCGCTGCAGGAGCGTGGTGTCGGTGATCGGCTTGCCGATCTGCTCCTGGGTGATCAGATCCCAGCAGGCGATCAGGGCACGCGCCGCGTGCTGGGTGGACAGGACGTCGGATAGGGGTGCGAAGACCTGGCCGGCGGACACGATGTGTGTGTCGGTGAGGTCCAGGGGCGGTGTCTCGCGCTCGTCCTCGATCACGGCGTCCTGGACGTGGTACAGGGTGACCCACCAGTGAGGGCCGTCCCCGTAGGCGAGGTGTTCATAGGCGTCGGCGTTGTTCAGCCGCAGCCAGCCGTCGGGGTGGGAGCGCGGGTCCCACAGTCCCCAGGAGGCGGCAACGACATCGGAACTGCCGGAAGTTGTGAAGGAGACCGGCTCGGAGAAGAACAGCATGCCGTTCGGCGAGGGCACCCGGTGGGGTGCGATCGGGGTGGTCCGTGGACGGGCCGCTTTGCGCACGGCGACGGAGCACATGTCGGCGTCGACGAAGTAGAGCCGGGCTTTGGCGAGGCGCTCCAGTTCCTGGTCGGCCAGGATGTCGCCGGTGGCCGGGTTTCCGTGCGGGGCTGGGACCATGGTCAGGCCGACGATGTCAAGGAATCCGGTCGCCTCCGCCCGGCTCTCGGGGTGGTCGACGAACTTCATCGTCTTGCGGCGGATCTCTGGCAGAGTGCGGGGATCGGGCGGCCAGGACAGCGGATCCCAGCCGGGCGGTTCGCAGCCCGTCAGCCACGCGAGCGTGTTCGTCTCGACCATGTCGGACGGGTCGAAGCGTCGCAGCCACGCTGATGTTCCATCACCGTGCAGGCAGGTGATGGCCGCGAGGAGCCGTGACCAGGCGGTGATGCGCTCGACACGGTGCCGGTCCCGGATGACGGTGTCCACTGGGCCCTGGGGGTGGCCAAGAGCCCAGGCGTGCGCCTCGCACTCCCGGGCTGCGGCGGGGCCGACCGTGCGGCGAACCCAGGCAACGGCCTCCTGGGCGATGCTGCCGGGGATGGTCTCGTTGACCCCGGCGAGCCAGTTCAGCAGCAGCCATTGCTGCTGCCGCATGCAGACGATTTCGGTGCTCCGGTCCGCCTCCGCGTCTACCTCGGGCAGCTGCGCCAGGACCGTGCCGAACACTTGCTCAAGGGGAAACTGCGGATGGTCGATCACGGTGTCGATGAGCAGCGTCGCCACCGAGGCGATCGTGTCCACGGCGGCGATCTCGCGCGTCTCCTGCGTCCTCAACCGAGATCTCCCCAGACCGTGAACCGTGCGCTCCCAGGATTCCGCGTTCGAGCGGAACCACCTGATTTCCGCATGCTGCCACCACGCTGCGCTCACGGAAGACGGCAGTGCGGAAATCCACTCGAACGAGGCTTCGTGTGGTAAGGCCCTGTCCGGAATCGCTCGGGCGCAGGGCCCTACCCGGGCCGGGGCCGGTTCACGAACTGCGGTTGGATCGAGGCCTTCCGACAGGTACACCACGGGATGCAGGGCACTGCCGGGTCTGTCAAGACGTGGCGTCTTGGGTGCGAGGAGGCCTCTATGCTCGGGCGCTATGGGCAAGGCGAGCCGCGGGAAGCGGGACCGTAATAAGCAGGTGGGCGCGGGCCGTTCGGGCGGGGGCAAGGAGTCGTCGGTACTTTTCACCCGCGGGTACCCCGCATGGTCTCCGAGCGGTGAGCTGGCGGCGCTCCGTGAAGTAAAGGTGATGCAGCTCAAGGGCGATCCACACCCCATGGCCGTGATGGTGGTGGATCCGCCGGAAGATGGCGGTGAGTGGCTGCCGGCCGAGGCCGGACCGACCGATGCCCAGGTGCGCTGGGACTTTCGCGGGTCGGACGAGGGCGGGCATCTCGTCGCGGTCTTGTCCCTGCCGAACGGCCGGGAGCTCGTGTCGGTCGTCCTCGACCCGTGGCGAGATGAGGATCTGCTCGACTGCATGGCCGAGGGTGCACTGCTGCTGGTCACCGATGCGGAGAACGTGGATGCGATCCGCGGTCGCGAGGCCGCCCGCGGCGTTCTGGCCCCCTCGTCGGCGTCCGGACTCGCCGCCGCCCGCGGTGCGCTGCTCGCCGACTGGCCTGCCCCCGAACCCGAATCCGGTGCAGCGCCGCACTGGGACCGTGATGAGCCGGCTGATCACGGGCCAGCGGAGCCCATGGGCGAACCGCGTCTGGTTGAGGGCCTGTTCAATGAGGATCACCACATCTGGGCCAAGCCCTTCGTGCTCCAGGGCTGGGGCGCGGTCCTGCCGCGTGCCGCATCCTGGTTGCTCGCCTGTATTGCCGAGCTCGAGCGCGAGGGGGTGCGGGGAGACCCGCGGGTGCTGGGGAACTCGGTCGGTGCCATCGCCCAGTTCGTCTCGCGCTACGGCGGCTGGGACGCCTCGGTGTGGGTAATGGAGGAGACGGCGGCGCTGACACCGCCGCCGGACACCGAGCTGCGCCGCGTCTGGTGTGCCACGGTCCTCGAATCCGGTGAGCCGACAACGCTGCGCCGCCTGCTGGGCACCCTGGTGACGGCCGGTCTCATCGAGGTGGGCCCCGACGGGCAGTGGACGTTGAATCCGCTGCCGCCGGCTGCTCCTGCTCCGCCGGCCGAACTGCTGGGCGCGGTTCAGGGGGCGACGGTTCAAGGATGTCTGCTGGAGCGCTCCTACGACCTGGGGTCCGCGGTGATCACCGTGACCTGGGAGAGCCTCGCCGCCGAGCTCACGCTGCCGTGGGAGCAGGTGCGCGAGCAGACCATCGGACTCCTGCAGGCGCCGCACTGCCCGGTGACCCTGCTCGACGGTACGCCGCTGGCTGCAACGGGGGAGACGGAGCCGGTGCGGTGGCGCATCGACTGGGTGGCGGCCCGACTCGACGGCCTGGTCAACATGCACGACCATCTCCAGCTTGTCCACGACGGCCAGCCGATCAGCTGGCACGGAGACGCGCTGCCGGTCCTTGGCCCGCGCGACACTCCGTCGCTCAGCCACATCATGGGTGTCTGGATGGAGTTCAACCGCGCCGAGGACCGACTGGACGAACACGGCGCCGGTGAACGGCTGCTGGAGTTCTGCGGGCCGCCGGCTGGCATGGCCAAGGCCCTCAAGACCTACGATGCTGCCACCCTGCGCCGTCTGGCGGTCGGTACCCCCACCCCCGAGTACACCGCACGGGCCGAGCAGATCTACGGCCCGGTGATCTGGCGCCAGCTGTCCGACCTGGTGGACGCGGACCTGTCCAGCGCCACCGACGAGGGCGCACTCACCGTGGGGAAGCCGGCCCCGCCCGCGCGCACCCCCTTCGGACTCCCGGAAACCTTCGGCAGCCAGATCGCCCTGACCACCGGCGTCGCCATCCGCATCAACAAGGACTTCGCGGATCCCGGTGTGGCCGACGACCGCCTGGACGCCGCGATGCGCCCCGTCTTCGAGCACGACATGCGGGTCCTCACGGTCGGCGGGCGGTGGGGCGACCCCCAGCAGCGCACCGAACCGGCAGCGCCGGGCGACGCCATCGCCCTGCGGGCCCTCACCCTGGGCGCCGTGATCGGCCAGAACGCGCTGGCCGACTCCGCCAACGGACTACGCGGCGAGGGCATCGCCCTGGACAGCCGCGCGTACGCGAGCACGGGCCTGGGCGCCGCCTGCGCCAGCATCGGCCATGCCCTCGCCGACGCCGTGCCCTTCTACATCCCCACCGCCACCTGTGCCGGCGTCGCCGACAGCACCCCGCCCCAGGGCGAGGCCCTCGACGACATCCGCCTGCCCTTCCGCTCCTGCCTGCTCGCACTCGGCGCCCCCTTGCATCTGCAGCCGCGCAGCGGGCTGTGGCACCCCCGCCTCGCCCACCTCCTCGAGACGGCTCCCAGCGGACGGCCCGTGGACGAGGCGGTGGCGGCCGCGGAGACGCGCGGCCAGGGCCTCGCCATCAATCTGGCCTCACCGCCGCCCCCGGTCCCGGTCGTGAACGCCGTCTACGCCCGCGGCGCATTCATCGACGGCCTGGTCCTGCTCGCCGACGAAGACGGGCAGCTCGCCGACGAGGTGATCTGGCTGCTGCGCATCCCCGGCACCAGCCGCACCACCCTCACGCGCGCCGCCCTGCCCGGTTGGCGCTCCCTGTCCACCCTGGCGGACACCGTCACCAATCTGGCGGCCGCTCTGGCCTGGGCCTCGTGGAACACACCCGAGCCCACCGAGCTCCCCACCCGGCGCCCGACCGCAACCACCGCCCGGCAAGAACGCCAAGGGCTCCTCGGCGGCGTGCGCGTCCTGTCCCTCACCCGCGCCTCGCGCGGCGATGATGCTCCACGGGAGGACGGCGTCGCTACCGAGACGGGCCGGCGTCTATCCCCTCACCTACGGCGCGGACACTGGCGCCGCTCCCGTATCGGGTCCCGCACCGACTGGGACGGCACCTACCGCAACGCCTGGATCCCGCCCACCGTCGTCAACGCCGCGCTCGGATCCGTCCAGGGACAGCGCGTGTACCGCATCCCGGAGCCCCGCACAAAGTAGCGAGACGAGCACAACTCCCCATGGCCTGCGCTAAGTTCGAGCGCCGTGGCGACAACTCACCTGCGGGCCTGTGATGTTCCCGAACTCCGCCAGGACCTGGTCCGGTGGACGGACGAGAACGTGGCACACGGCTCCCTGGCATTCGACATCCACGGATTCACCGACGCGGCGACGATGCAGCGAGCGGCGAAGAGCGCCGAACTGTACTACGTCAACGATCAGATGACGTGGCTGGCACGACAAATCGGCGAGGGCCTGCCCCTCTGCGCCTTCGACGTAGACGACCTCCCGGCCCCCGCGGGACTCCTGGTGTGGTCGGACGACCCTCGGCCCCGGGGCGAAGCGACGTCAACCAGTCCGCGAGCAGTCTTCTGGTGCCGGGCCGGATTGTCGCTGCGTGTCCTGCTCCTGGACGACGCGGGCTTCAATCGCCGCCTCCTGGAGGAACACCGCGACAAGGCCGGCACCATGGAATACCTCTTCCTCGAATCCATGATCATCGGCGCTGTCAGCGCGAACTGTGCCGTCCCAGTCCCGCTGAACACCGAGACGCCATGGGAACAGCTGCCGGGTTCATGGAAACCCTCTGGCGCAGGGCAACCCCAGGACGTCGACGAGGACGACCGGCGCGAAACAGAGAATGACGCGCTCCAGGTGATCCGCACACTGCTCGGCACTCTGCTCCTCATCCGGCAGCCCGCTGACGCCCGCCGCGGCCTACGGCAGGCCGAGGATGTGCGACCCGACTCGGCGGCCCGCAAGCGGCTCCGCCGGATGAACGCGGAGCGCCCCGACGCGACGGTCCGCTACGTCACCCTGCGCCAGTCCATCCGCCCCGCCCCCGAGGACGATCGAGGGGCCCAGGACACCGCCAGCCGCGTCTACCGCCACCAATGGTTCGTCCGTCCGCACCGGCGCACCTATCCCGACCGGAACGACCCAACCGGCCGCTCCCGCAGGTGGGTCGGCCCGTACCTGGTCACCCCCGCAGGGTGCGAGAACGCCCCCATCCTGGGCAGAGAGCGGGTCGTCAACGTGCTGCGCCGCTGACAATCCGCCCTGCAGCGCGACCATCCCAGAAATTGCGATGAGCGCAACCCGTTGCGTTCATCGCAATTTCTGGGATGCTGTTCGTCATGAACGTACTTACCGACATCGCTGCGATCTGCCACCCGATGCCTGCTCCCGGGGACGTGCCCGACGATGTGTTCAACGACGTCTGCCACGCCGTCCAGACCGAACGGGAGGCGATGATCCACAACCTCGAAGCCGCCGCTCTCGCGGACTGGGAGGAGCACGAGCCGCTGCTCTCGGCGATCGGCATGGCCCACTACCGCAAGTCGCAGGCCGAGGACGAGATCCGCCGACTGATCGCCTACGGACGGGAGTTCGCCCGCCCCCGCCCCTACAAGCTCGCCGACCTCGCTGCCGCCTCCGGCATGTCCATCTCCGGGATCCGCACCGCCTACGGCCACGGCGAAGTCGCGGCCGTGGAGCAGGCCCTCGGCCGCACCACCCGGGAGGACTGGCGGGCAACCCCACCAGACGACCCGGCCGACGGGCAGAGCACATCGTGACCCAACGCCACGCGGTCACCAGGACGAAGCGACTGAAGAACGGCCGTGCGCGAGCAACCCGCGCGAACTCACCCGGCGGCGCAGCGGAGTTCCGCGCTCGGCTCCACTCTCACGCTGCCCGGAGCGTGACGCCGGCCGACGCGATCCGCCTCAAAGCATCACTGACCGGCTGGTTCGACTCCGATCAGTGGATTCGCTACCTGGCCGCCGACGGCCTCCCCGAGTACGGGCCGGGCGTGTGGCCCGAGAAGTGGCCAACCGCCTCGCTCGAGGAAAGGATGGAGCTCTTCACCTCGGACGACCTGATCCCGCTGGAGACATGGCAGAACGCCGACACCATCTACGCGGATGCAGCCATGTGCGACATGGTGACGGCCGCCGCCCAAACCTTCCCGAAGCAGTGCGTGCGGCGCGACGAGTTCCTCGCCCCCATCGGCTTCCTGTTCTTCGCCAAGCCCGTCCCATCCACCGCCTTCGCACCTCTGTTCCCGGACCAGCCGCCGGCCACCGCCATCACCTGGGCGTGCGTGGACGACGGAGTCAACGCCTTCACCTGGATCCGCACACCATCCGGGGCGTACGACGTCAACGGCGTCACGGTGCAGGTCACCGCGCTCTTCCCGCAGCTCGCCTACTTCGTGCCGTGGGACAAGCCCGCGCACGCGGGCACCCACTGCATCTCCATACTCAGAGCCCTGTCCGCGCTCGCCAAACAGCCCCTGACCCGCGAGGACTCCCCGAAGATCCACCAATCGGTGCGCGCCATCGCACGCAACGCGAAGATCCGCCCCGAGAGCTTCCGCCGCATCGCCCTGCGCCGCCCCGAGGCCGCCGCCCACGAACTCTCCGCAGCACGCGCAGCCGCCGAAGGCCGCACGCCCGCCGGCCACTGGGTCCGCGGGCACTGGCGCAACCAGTACTACGCCAGCATCGACGAGCACCGGCCTCTCTGGATCGAAGGCTTTCCCCGCGGCGACTTCACCCAGCGGCCGCCCGCTGGCGAACGGCTGCTGGTCGCCCACGGAGACCGTGTAGAGACGGGACAATAGTCACCGGTCCTCGGACAGCTCCCCTCGGAGCCGGACAGCGCCAGTAGCGGCGCCGACGGTCACCGAACTCGCCCCTCCAGAGCCCAAATTCAGAGACTCCTGCGCGGGTTCCGCCCCATGGAGGATTCTGCGAACTCGCGCACTTCCCCGCGCTCCACCTCTTTGGTCCCCACTCTCTCCCTGGGAAGCCTCCGTCGCTGAGCAGGGCAAGCCGTAACCGACCCTCGCGGACTACCTGCCCCCGGACGAGGATGCCGAGGAGTAGCCCTCAGCATCCTCACCGGCGTCACTGCGGACCTGCAGGCGGGCCTGATCCCGCCTGCTGCCCGCGCTGGTTGATTGCGCGGGTCAGCTCACGGTTGGCTTCCCTGGCCGCCGATAGATCGGCCTGGCTCTCCTGCAGGGCCTCGGTCAGCTCGACGTTGCGCTGTTCAAGACGGGTGATCGTCCGCTGCAGCTCCTCGATGTCGGTGGGCGCGCCGAGTCGCGACTCGCGCCAGGCCTGCTCACCGAGCTCTTGGGACAGGCGCCGCTCCAACTGCTGGATTAGGGCGGCGAGGCGCACGTTGCGGGACTGCGCGTTCGCGAGATCGGACCGGAGCGAGGCCCTGCTCACCGCAGACGCACCGGAGGCCGGGTCTTGCGCAGCCGGCTCGAGTTCGGCCGTGTGGACCAGGGCGAGCAGATCCCGGTGCCGGTACAGGAAGGTCCGGTCCACCCCCGCCTGGCGGGCGATGCCCGAGACCGTGATGCGGCTCCCCTTCTGCGCGGCAGCGCTGATCGCCTTCACGACACGCTGACGGCGTCGGTCTGCGTCGGCCTTGCGTCCCGCGCTCATCGCGGTGCTCATGCGCGCCGCCTCGGTCGAACGTCGGGCAGGGGCTGGCCGATGCCGGGCATCCCCAACATCAGGGACCGCCCGCGGCGGATGACCGAGACAGCTTGCTGGATCTGGGCCCGCTCCTCGTCGGTGAGATCGTCCAGGTCCGCCTTGACCCGGGCGATCAGCCGACGCACCCGGCGGATCTCCTCCTCCGACGGCATGGCCTCGGCGCGCACCCAGTCGTCCGCCTCGAAGGCGGACGTCGAGGTCGCCGAGAACCTCGCCAACATCCTCGGCGACGTCGTCACGCAGTACGGCGGCGGCTTCGAGAAGGTCGCCGACGCCCCGCTGCAGCGCTCGCCGAACGCGGCCCGCTACGCGACCTACGCCACCGCCCGCGCCCGGTGACGACCCCGACTTCCGCCGAAGGGACCGCCGCCCCAGCACCCGCCAGCCTGACCACCATCGGACCGTGCCCACGATCACCGCGCCCCGGACCCGCATCGGCCGTCCGCCGTGCCGTGGACGACAGGTCCAGCTGAGCCGACCGGGCGCACTCCAGTGCACAGACGGCCCACCCGGCGCTCGGATCCCGCGCGATGTCAGTGCCGAGTGCGACCGTAACGGCATGACCACCACCGTGGAGTCCGCATCGGACAGCCTGACCGCCGCGCTGCGCCTGCCGGTGGGGGAGGCACTCGCGGACCGGGCCGAAGCCCTGCGCCGTGCGCTGCCCGCCCGGCCGGACGACGCCGCGCAGCGCTGGCACTGGTGGCAGGACATGACCGCGGAACAACAACGTCACGCCGCCCTCATGGAGCGCCTGGACGCACTGTGCGAGCACCTCACCGGGCAGCCGGCCCTCGGCTACGCCCCCGACGATCCGCTGCCGCTCGCGGCGCTGGAGGAGGCCGATGGCTTCACCAGTAAACCCGTGGCCGAGCTGATGGCGGCGTACCGGACGGGACGTCGGGAGATGGCAGAAGCTCAGCCGCTCGAGGCGCGCCAGCCCAGCCAGATGCCCGCGAGCGCGTAGAAGACGCCCGCGGCCAGCATGAAGTGGAACGTCATCCGGGCGCGGCGGGTGGCAAAGGGGGCGCTGATCTCCGGAGCCGTGTAGTGGGCGGCGTGCCGTCGCGCGCCCGTCCACCGGTTCGCTGCGGTGAGGAGATGTCCGATTCCCGCCACGGCGAAGATCGCCGAGAAGGTGGCGTAGCCCTGGGGTGCCATGAGCTCAGGGTAGCGAGCCCACCTCCCCGTCCCGGGTGGTTCAGGCACTGCAACGCTCGCCTCAACTCCTAGGCCACCGCGTACGCTTGGCGTTCCCCGAGCTCCAGCTCGGGTTAACTCCCCATCAGGTGCGCGGGCTTCGCCGGTCGCGTCCGCGCACCGCACGCACAGGGACGAGGTGGCGGGCTATCCGTCCGTGAGAGGAATCCCCTCTGTTTCGGGGAGGGTGCCGCTGCGTCTTTCGTGTGCAGCAGAACTTGGGGTCCCTTTGGGACCGCGCGGGTACAGGGCGGCGCAGAAATTCACCGGTCCAGGACTGGAAGCGGTTCGCAGAGCTAGCCGGGCCATCAGATCCGTTGCCTGAAATCTCCTAGTTGTCATGAATCATCCAGCGGGAACTTCGTGTATCCGCGCGCTGTGATGGCGCGCACGAGTGCCTGGGAAACGCCGGAACTTATCCACAGGGAAATTCTCCTAGCTTTTCGGGCGTGTGCTTTCCGCTTCGAAGGCGGGACGTCGTAACTCGTCCTGCCCGCGAATTCGGACGGCTCCTTGGGAAACGCAGTCCACGGCTCAGGAGACGAAGAATGCAGGCCAAGTTCATAGGCCGCGCCGGCATCGCGGTCGCCACCATCACGATGGGGGCCGCGGCCACCCTGGCGGCCGCCCCATCCGCCCTCGCGAGCACCCCCGCGCAGGCGCCGGCCACGCTTGCCGCAGCGAATACCTGCCCGACCTGGTCGGTGACCGGCAAGGCGGTCAACCTCCGCAGCGGACCGAGCACGAACTACCGGTCGCTCGGGTTGCTTTACCGCTGGAGCGACTCCGGCACGGAGGTCGGCAGCAGCGGCGACTGGATCAAGACCAAGCTCGATCACAAGTCGGAGACCGGCATCAAGAAGGGCACCACCGGCTGGGTCCACAAGAAGTACCTCGAGCAGTGCGTCTACATGCAGCTCGACTGACCGGCCACAGCTTCCTGGCCCGCGGCTGACGCCGCCGTCCTGAACTCCCGGCCGGGCACTACCCCCTGCCCGGCCGGGCCCCGGCCGAGGACCGCCCTTCAGCCCCGAAGCGGTGCCCGGTCCTGCTCCTCGTCCTCCTAGAGCGGGCCTGTCCTGGCCAACCAGAGGGTGCCGCCTCCCACGTCGGCGGCACCCCCGCCCCTTTCGCATCTGCATGGCGCCGCCCATCAGCGCCGCAACCTAGCTGGAGTCTGTGTGCCCACCACTGCCGCGCCGGTCAGGCGACCGGACCGGGCCGGGAACGGAGCCACACGCCGATGGCCGGCGGCGATCTGGACGCTGATGGTCGGTACCTTCCTCGCCAGAGGCTTCGGATTCACCTACCCGTTCCTGCCGTACCGCCTGCACGACCTGCACCTTTCCACCGGGACCGTCAGCGCCATCCTCGCTGTCTTCGGCGCCGGCTGGCTGGCGGGTTCCGTGCTGTGCGGGTGGCTCGCCGACCGGATCGGCCACCGCGCCACCCTCATCACGGCCATGCTGCTCGCCGCGGCCGCCTTGCCTCTGCTCGCCCAGGCCCACGCCGTTCCCGCCCTGTTCGCGGCGACCTTCACCGCCGGCATCGTCTACGACGCCTCCCGCTCGGTGTTCACCGCCGCGATCGCTGACGCCTTCCCCGAGGACGGCGTCCGTGCCTCCGTGAACGCGTGGAGGCACTTCGCCGTCAACGTCGGCGCCGCCGTCGCCGGAACCGCCGGCGGCATGCTCGCCGGCCCGCTCGGCATCCCGGCCCTGATCTGGATCAACGCCGGCGCCTGCACCCTGTTCGCGCTTCTGGTGTGGCGCTTCCTGCCCGCCGACCCGCACTCCGACCCCAACACCCCCCGGCCCGCCAACTACCGTGCCGCGCTCACCGACCGCGGGCTGTGGCTGCTGCTCCTGGCCAGCCTGTGCGCGCTGACCTGCGCCGCGAGCCTGTTCTCCTCCATGCCGATGCTCATGGCCGACGACGGACTCGACGCCGCCGCCTACGGCTGGACCCAGACCGCCAACGCGGGAGCGGTCCTGCTGCTCTCCCCGCTCCTCAACCGCTGGCTCAGCCGCCAGGCTGACGGCCCGAAGCCGATGACCGGCCTGTTCGCCGCGAGCTCCCTCGCCCTGGGCGCGAGCATGGGCGCCGCCGGATTCGCCTCCACCTCCCTCGGCTACGCCGCGACCGCCGCCCTCGCCGTCCCCGGCGAGATAGTCGTCTTCGTCGCCGCGTCCGACCTCCTCAACCGCCTCTCCCCGCCCACCGCCCGCGGCCTGTACGCGGGGATCTGGGGAACGACCCTGGCCGGCGCCGTCATCATCGCCCCCGCCCTCGCCGGATGGGCGCTGACCCACGGCGGCGCCGAACTCGCCGCCCTCACCACCATCACCGTCGGCGCCCTCGGCGCCGCTCTGGCCTGGCCCCTGGCCGCGCTCATCCACCGTGCCCACCCCGTACCCGACCACCGCTGACCAGGAGCCACGATGAACCACCACACCCGGCCCGTCCTGCTCGTCCTGGGCGCCGGCGACCGCGCCTACCGCTCCTTTCTCCTGCAGGAGTTCGCCGCCCGCCACCACCTCGTCCTCCTCGACGACCAGGTGCCCGCCTGGACCCGCCCCTACGTCACCGACACGGTCACCGTCGACCTGCACGACCACCAAGCCGTCCACCGCGCGGTCACCGAGATCGCCCTGCGCCAGCCCATCACCGGCGTCACCACCTACCTTGAGCACCACGTCGAGCTCGTCGCCCGCCTGGCCAAGGAACTGGGTCTGCCCGGCGCCGACCCGGACGCCGTCGCCGCCTGCCGCGACAAGGCCCGCACCCGCCAACTCCTCGCCGAACACGGCGTCCCCTCCGCCCGATCCGTCCTCGTCAACAGCGCCGACGAAGCAGTCGCGGCCGCCGCCGCCATCGGCTACCCCGTCGTCATCAAGCCCCGCGGCCTGGGCGGCAGCGCCGGCGTCCATCGCGCTGACTACCGCGAGCACGTCAGCGCCCACTACGACAACGCCGCCGCCGCGACCCTGATCGGCTTGGAGGCGAGTGCGGTCGCCGGCGTCCTGGTCGAGGAGTACCTCCACGGCCCCGAGATCAGCGTCGAGTGCGCCGTCCGCGGCCGGGGCGACGTACACATCGCCGCGATCACCCGCAAACGGCTCGGCTCCGAGCCGGCGTTCCTGGAGACCGGCCACCTCGTCGACGCCACCGACCCGCTCCTCGACGACCCGGCCCTCCACCACGTCGTCACCTCCGCCATCAAAGCGGTCGGCATCACCACCGGGATCCTGCACGTCGAGGTACGCCTCACCCGCCAGGGCCCGCGCATCATCGAGATCAACGCCCGCCTCGGCGGCGACCTCATTCCGCTCCTCGTCCACCTCGCGACCGGCATCTCCCTCCCGCAGGCCCAGGCCGCCCTGGCCACCGGCGACACCCCCGACCTTGCCGGGTCCGTCGCGCAGAGCGCAGCGATCGAGTTCCGCTACCCGACCGTCACCGGCCCCGTCCAGGCCGCCCACGCCCGCGCGTTCACAGCCGACTGGCTCGAACGCCTCTTCTGGACACGGCAGTCGGGCGACGTCGTAGTCGCCGGCCCGCACAGCACCATCAACGACCGCCTCGCCCACGCCATCGTCAGCGGCCCCACCCCCGACGCCTGCCAGGCACGCCTCGACCAGGTGATGCAGAGCCTCACCGTGCACATCACCTCACCCGTCCGCACCACCGCCTGCGTGCGCTGACCCGACCAGCCTCAGGAGCCACCACCATGCCCCGCGCCCTGGCCGCCACCGCACCACGGCACCTCCACCCGCAGTACGACGACCGGAGGCCGACAACGTGGTGACCCTGCCGTTCACCCGAACCAAGACCGCCCCGCACCGCGGCGACAACGCCGCACCGGCCGACCCGACCACGCTCACGGCGCGGCTGCGCCGCATGGGCCAGGGCCTCGCCCTGCCGATCGCAGCGATGCCCGCCGCCGGCCTGCTCCTACGCCTCGGACAGGACGACCTCCTGGGCCGCTACCAGCACCTGCACACCGCGGCCGCGGTCATCTCCGGAGCGGGCTCGGCGGTCCTCGACAACCTCCCGGCCCTGTTCGCCGTCGGAATCGCCCTGGGCCTCAACCGCGCCAAGGACGCTGCCGGCCCCGTGCTGGCCTGCCTCATCTCCTACCTGGTCCTCGCCAAGGTCGTCCTCGTCCTCAACCCGCTGCCAGCCGACCAACTCGACGCCCCGCCCGCCCGATGGCCCTACGGGGCGCTCGCCGGGATCGTCGGCGCCCTGCTGGCCATGGCCATCTGGAAGCGCGTCACCACCGGACGGAGCCGCATTCCCCCGTTCGCCGCCTACGGGATCGTCGCCCTCGCCGCCCTCACCGTCGGCACCCTGCTCGGGCTCGCCTACCCCACCGTGGAACGGGCACTCACCGCCTCCGCGGCCGCCGTCGCGGACCACGCGGTCCTCGGCGGGGGAATCTTCGGGTTCCTCAACCGCCTCCTGGGCCCCATCGGCATGCACCAGCCTCTCAACGCCGTGGCCTGGTACCTGACCGGCGACTGCGGGGGCGGCGTGAAAGGTGACGTCCCCTGCTTCATCGAGAGACACAGTCCGGAAGCCGGCGTGTTCATGGGCGGCTTCTTCCCTGTCTACATGGCCGGCCTGCCCGCCGCCGCCCTGGCGATGTGGCGCAGCGCACTGCCCGAGCACCGCCGCCGTGTCGGCGCCCTGCTACTGCCCGCGGGCTCAATTTGCTGCCTCGCAGGGGTCTCGGAGCCCATCGAGTTGACGTTCGTTTTCGTGGCTTTCCCGCTCTACCTGGTACACGCGGTGCTCACCGGACTCAGCCTCGCGATCGTCAACCTCCTCGACATCCATGCGGGCTTCGTCTTCAGCGCCGGAGCGATCGACTACGTCCTCAACTACTCAATCTCCCAACGCCCGTTGCTCCTGCTGCCCCTCGCCGTCGCCTACGGCGCCCTCTACTACATGATCTTCCGATTCGCGATCACGCGCTTCAACCTGCGCACCCCCGGCCGCACCCCCGCCCCACCCGATGACACCCGCACCGAGAGCCCTTCGCGTCCCCGATCCTGACTCGTCCCCACCCCTACCCAGCCATCCCGCACCTGGAGACAACCACGATGAACAACTCCACTGCCCGTCGCCTGCCGCTCGCCGCTCTCGCCTGCACGGCCGTCCTACTGACCCTAACGGCGTGCAACAACGACTCCGCCGGCACGTCCAAGTCGACCGAGCAGGCTCCAATGGCACCCCCGGCCAAGGCGAACGGCATCGAAGAGCTGCCCGCCGCCGACATCTACAACAAGGCGATGCGAACGAACGCCGAGGCAGGGTCGTTCCGCGAACGCATGGACCGCTCGGACGCCGGCACCGACCTGCGGCTGTCCGCCACCGAGTGCACCGGCACGGTCGACAAGAAGCAGCGAGGCTCCTTCGAGATCGTCGTCAAGGGCAGCGACATCTTCGCCAAGCTCGACCAGACCCTGGCCAAGGAACTCGATAACCAAGTCCCCGACGCGCAGTGGATCCACGGCACCCGCGATAACGCCCTGATGAAGGCCCTGGCCAGCTACTGCCACCAGGAGCAGTTCACCCACCCCTACACCGCCTCGACCACCATGACCAAGAAGGCGATCCGGGAGACGGGAGGCCACCGAGCCGTCCCCGTAGAGCTCGTGTCCGGCGGCAAGCCGATGACTTACCTCGTCTCGGCCGATGGCACCTCCAACCTCCTGTCCGTGGACAGCTCCGACAACACCGAGGCGGGTGACATCACCTACTCGGACTTCGGCAAGCCCGTCGGCGCCACGACGCCCACCAACGTCGTCGAAGCCCCCTCCCACTGACCTGACCACCCGGCCCAGCGCCCCGCCGACACGGCGCCGACGTGCCCCATCCACACCAGCAGCGGAACCAACACCCATGAAGGACAGACGAGTTGACCCAGCACGAAGTTCAGGCCGCCCACTACGGCATCGGAGCGATCTACCCGATCGTCGTCCTCGACCAAGTCCACCGGTGGTACCAGCCCGTCCACCCCGGCCCACCCGAGCAGCAGACTGACGACCACCACGGAATGCTCGTCCTGCGCTGGACCGGCCCACCGAGCGAGGAAGCCGAAGCGCCTGCGATCCTCGAAGCCGCAGCCGCCCGAGCACCCACCGCGCCCCCCAGCCGCACCGAACTCCAGGACTTCCAGGCATCACTGCCCCCCGGCCTCCACCTGATTCACCTGCCCGCCCGCCACGTCATCGGACCGTGGTCTCAAAGGCCCGGAGCCACCTCATCCCACGTGCCGCGCCGCGCCGCGTAGTGCCCACTCGCCCACGGAGAAGATCCATGCCCAGCCCTGCCCAGCCTGCCGTCGCCGTCATCACCCCGACGGGCTTGAACCCCACACGCCTGCCATTCCTCGAGGAGCTCTACGAGAGCCTCCGCGCCCAGGAGGAGGTCACCTGGCAGTGGATCGTCGCGCCCAACGGCCCCCAGGCCAACCTCGATCTCATACCGCGGGCGATCACGAGGGACCCCCGGGTCAAAGTGATCGCCAGGCCCGGGCCCGGGCCGGCGCCCGCCCGAAACACCGCCTTGAACTATGTCGACGCTCCCCGTTGTGCCTTCGCAGACGATGACGACCGGCTCGCCACCCCGCTGAGCTTGGCAATCAGGAACGAGCATGCCGTCGCCGCCGGACTGCGCTGGGTCGCTGGCCGGTCGGCCGACTGGGACCCCCACTCCGGGAACCTGTCGACGTGGATGTGCCCGACCCCCGTCGGGCCGCTCGCGGCCGGTGAGGTGTTGTCGTACTGGCCGGACCCGCTCGCCAGTAAGCCGCCCCTGGGGCACTGCATGCTGCTCACCGACACGGCCCTTGCGCGTGCAGTTGGACACGGCGGTCTCCACAAAGGGGAGGACTACAGCTTCGTGCTTGGCGTGTGCGCACGCGCTGCCGGGGAACTGCTGCCCGATGTTGTGTATCACCGACGCGTCCACGACGGGCAGTGGAGTGCCGAAGAAACGTACCGTGATCAAGCAGAGTTCGATTCTCGAACTCATGCATGGTTGAAGGGTGTTGCTGAGCTAGAGCTGCGGGATGAACCCTCTGTGGAACGGGCTGCATGAGGCGGCCGCAGGAGCCGGAGGGCCCTGGTGGCCTTCCGCCCCGGAGCCGGTTCAGGTGTTACTGGTCGTAGGCCCAGGCGCGGCCGGTTTGCCGGTACTCCTCGACAGGGATCGGGTCGACTCCCGGACGCATGCGGGCAATGTACAGATGCCCCTCAAGATGGTCGACCTCGTGCTGGACGAGGCGGGCGAGCCCGCGCTCGTACACGGTGGTGACCTTGCTGCCATCCAGCGCGGTGGTTTCGACGGTGATCCGCAGAGGGCGGGGCACCATGCCGCGGACGTCGAAGAAGCTGAGGCAGCCTTCGTACTGCTCGTCAATCTCATCGGAGGACGCGGTGATGCGGGGGTTGAGGAGAACGATCGTCTCGGCGCCAGGAGCGGCGGGCCGTACCGCGGCGGCGGCGTGGGCGATGTTGATCTGCGGTGCGGCCAGCCCCATGCCTTTGCCGGAGAAGTCGTGGGCGCGGGCGATGCGATCCATCGCCTCGGTGAGCTGGTCGATGACGAGTTCGGCGGTGGCCCTTTCGGCGGGCAGGTCGAGGGCCGTTGAGGGGGTGTCCAGGGCTGGGGCGCCGTGCTGGACGACTCCGAGTTCTCGCATGCGCTGACTGGGCCGCACCTCGGTCATCCCAACTCCTCGTGGTTCGTGCTGGGTTCGGGCCGTGCCCGGAACTTCCAGGCCAATCGGTATCGGGCATGCAGGGCAGGCGTGGACGTCGACCAGGCGAAGGTCCGCCGGCCTTCGTCTTCATCGTCGTGGCGGTGCGGCGCTGTCCGCAGCGGCGCGGCCTCGGAGGTCATCGACGTCTCGGTGCCCCACACCACCGGGTCGAGTGCCAGGGGGAAGTCGAGTTGGACTTCGAGGTGTTCCGTGGGCAGCCGGACAGCGCGCTGGAACCAGCGGCCCCACTTGTAGTCGGAGACGGAGTAGGCGTACTCGATCCATACGGACTCGCCCGGGTAGAGAGGGAAGCGGCCCTCGGAGTTTTCGAACAGCAGCCAGACCTCCTTGAACGCGTCGCGATCGTGCTTGGCCTCCCACAGCATTTCCTCGCCGCAGCTGCACGCGGTCAGGTTCAGCTCGGCCCAGGTGAGGGGGTGTGCCCGGTAGTGCTCGTTGGACCGCTCCGGCTCACCGGGATAGCGGTCGACGCTGATGCGGATCAGATACCGCGTGATGGGGTCGTTGCCGGTGTTGCGCAGCAGTCGGCGCATGGTAAGCCGGTACATGGACCCGTCGTAGTCCAGGCGGGCCGCGTCGTGCTCGACGACAAGCGCGGTGCCGGTGGCGTACGGCTGCTCGGCCCGCCGGGGCGGCGGCGGGACCGCGGGGGAGTGGGCGCGGGCCTTGGCCGCTTCGTACTCGCACCAGCGATTGCAGATCGCCTTGCCCGCGTTCAGCTGCTCGTCGGCGATCCGGGCGAAGTCTTCGCTCGGCTTGGTTCGCCCCGCTTCCATGTGGCTGACGTAGGAAGGCGTGTAGCCCATGGCCGCGGCCAGTGTCTTCTTCGACATCCCGCGCACCTCGCGCCAGTAGGCGACTTCGGCGGAAAAGTTCGCGATGGCCTGCTCGACGGTGACCGTTTCAGCCTGTGTGTCCATCAAAGCCTCGCCCCGGCTGCCGGTTGAGCGCGTGAGTGAACCGTGAGTGTGCTCAGTTCATCATTCCGTCACCGTTCTTGGCAGGGGTTTGCTTCCCTTGGCCGGATCGGTTCCCACACTTTCAGTGTGGTGCCGCTTCTAGCGGCAGGACAGCACTTGGCCGTCGGGCCGGGGGCTGCCGCCGAGGGGACGGAGGCGCCATGTCCGTGCTCCACGATGACCGACCGAGTGCGACGGTCGCCCGTCTCCTCCTGGGGCGGCAGTTCGAACTGGCCAGGATGGTCAGGGGGCTGACTCTGGAGCAGGTCGCAGGTGCCCTGTTCGTGAGCACGTCCAAGCTGTCGCGGATCGAACGGGGACGTCATCGGGCGGCGGGGGATGACGTTGTCCGTCTCGTGGACTTCTACGGAATCCACGGCCGGGACCGGGACCGGCTCTTGGAGTGGTCCCGGCAGGCTCTGGGGCGAAGCGTCTACCACTCCTTCGCCGATGTGGCCGATGCGAGTTCCCGCGACTATCTGGAGGTGGAGGCCGCCGGGCTGCGCGCGGTGTACATGCCGCAGGTGCTCCCGGCGGTGGTGCGGACCCGCCACTACGCCCGTGAGCTGCTGGGGCCCGTGAGCAGCGTCGAGGCCGACCGGCGCCTGTGGCTGCTGGGACTGCGCCAGCAGCGCTTCTTCCAGACCGGTCGTGCAACGGTGCGGATCTTGCTGGGTGAGACGGTACTTGCCCCCGGTGTGGTCGGGCCGGGGGTGATGCGGGAGCAGTACCGGCGGCTTCTTCAGGCGCCGGTGGAGGTACGGGTGCTGCCGGCGCTTCGAACTGCCCTGGCACCGTCGGGGTTTGCTGTGGCTGTCCTGGGGGGCGGCTGGCTCATGCTCGTGGCCCGGGAGCGGGACGATGGCAGGCCCTGTCTGGCTCCGGATCACAACGGGCGTGCGGCCTCCCGATTCGAGGACCTGTGGCAGGCCGCCGCCGACCTGCGGGAACTGGTGGCGTGACCGGGGCCGTCGGGCTATGCGGAGTCGGCGGTCAGCACCGTCCGCTCGTCGTCGGCGCGGACGGGCGCGACCTGCCAGCCCAGCCAGCCGGGGACGACCGCGAGCAGGCCGGGGCGGGTGGTCAGGGTCAGGGGACGGCCCCAGGGCAGCCCGGGGAGCCCCACGTTGGCGGCGCCGGCTCGTGGATCGTGGAGCACCACCGCTCCGGACAGGGTTTCTGCGTGGCTGGTCCGGGCGTCGAGGACGATCAGCGCGCACCAGGCTCCGGTGCCGTGGCGGAGACCGGCGTGGAATCCGCCTTTCCACTGCTCGGTCCGGCTGGTCCAGGTCAGGTCACGGCCCGGGTGCCCGGTGGGAAGCAGGCTGGGCAGCAGTCCGGAATCGGCGGCGACTCGGGCAAGTACGTCGCTGGCCAACTGTGCGGTGTGGACGGGGGATTCCCACAGGGAGGTGATCACGGGGGTGCTCCTTGCTCAGAACCGGCCCGTCCATCAGGCGTGCCGGAAGGCGATGTTGAAGGCGATGACGATGCGCTGGGCATCGCCTTGGTATGGGGTGACCCAGTGCCGCAGCCAGGCAGGGAAGGCGACCAGCATTCCCGGGGTCGGGGTGAGCCTGTACAGGGGCAGGCGGGCGGGTTCCCGGGCTGCGGCGCCCGGGCGGGGGTCGACGAACTCCAACAGGCCGGTGCCCTCGGTCATGCGGCCGGTGGCGACGTAGTAGACGCCGGACCAGGCAGCGTCGTGGTGGCTGTGCAGCTGGTGGAGTCCCTCGGGACGGTAGACGACCGCCCATGCCTCGGCCACCATCGCCTGCTCCTGGCCAGCCGCATTCCGCCCGGCGCCGACGTGGTCATTCATGGCACACGCGGCGTCCAGGATCCATCGGCGAAGCTGGTCGATGGCCGGGTGCTCCCAGCGCAGCACGTCGGAGGTCGTCTTGTCGGCGTCCCGCACGCCGACGGCCGAACTCGGCACGCTGCGGGTGCGCTCCAGAATCAGCTCACGCAGCGCCTCGTTGACGGCGGGATCTGGGTCGACGGCTCGGGTGTAGAGCGGGGTCCCCCACAGAGCCTCGCTGGTCGGCGGGGGCGTGGTGGTGGTCATGCGGGTACCTCCAGGATCCGGTCGGCGAGGGCGTGGCCGTGCTGGGTCAGGCACGGCCGGGCGGTTTCGAGCAGGGCCAGACAGCCGCTCCGGTAGGCGGAGAGGAGTACCAGGCGCTGGTCGCGTACCGGCATGGGGACGTCGAGCAGCGGCCACAGGCGGGCGAGTCCGCAGGCGACGTGGGCGGCTCCGAGAAGCTCGGCGGGGCTGCGGCCGCCGGTACCGGAGGGCAGGGTGATCCGGTGGGCGCAGCCCGGGTGCTGCAGGGCCGCGAGCTCCTCACACAGGTAGAGCCATTGGTGGAACGTCTCATGCAGGACCTGCTCGGCGAGGATCGCCCGGCTGTCGAACGCGTCCGTCGCGAGAAGGATGTGCTGGGGCCAGGCGAAGCAGGACGCGCTGATGCTGGCCCACCCGGCCGGCATCGGCAGATACACCAAGGGCAGCGCGGACAGCAGCGGGGCCCACGGGGGGACGAGTCGGCCTACGAGCCGCACCGTCTGGTGGACCTGCTGGGCCTGGTCGGCGGTGAGCGCGCCGCCGGGGAGGGCCTTGGGCAGGTCCAGGGCCCGGATCCGCACGGCTTCCGCGGGGGCCAGGACGGCGGTCAGGTCCTGAGGCGCGGGGGAGGAGCGGGTGCCGTCGCGGCGGGCCACCCGGACGCCGGCCGTAGCGGTCAGCAGCCGCCGGCTGTCGAAGCCGTCATCGAGGAAGGGCCAGCCGCCGCAGTACGTGGGCACGAACGGTGTAATGACGGTTGCAGCGTCCATGATCGCTCCGTGAGGTAGGTGCGCAGGTCAGCGGACTTCCAACGGATCGCGGGCAGCTGGGGCAGGTGAGTGCGGGCCGCGACGGCCGAGCCCTGGCCGGCGGCGCTCGCGATGGCGTCGAAGAAGGCGGGCAGCGAGCGGTCGCCGAACCACCGGCCGGCCAGAGCGTTGATCGCGGCACGGGCGTGACCCTGGCCAACCACTCCGGCGTGCACCAGGTGCTCGGCGAAGGCGCGCAGGTCCACGAGGGCCTCGCTGATCGGCCGGTAGTCGGGGGCGGGGCCGTGCAGCAGGGCGACCTCGTCATCCGGGGCGGCGGTGGCCAGCAGGTGCGCGAAGACGCGCCCGTAGCCGGACATCCCGAAGCCGTCCAGTTCGGCCGCGCGCAGCGCCCCGATGGAGCCGACTCCAGTCACCTGCCATCCGGCCGCGAGAGCATCGAGGATCTCGCGGTGGCCGACGGCAGGCACGTCGTCGTACCGGCCGTCGACCAGCGCGATGCGGCCGGGCGGCAGGCTGTCGACGAGGGCGGCGATGCTGCCGCGCTGGGCCGGAGGGTGGACCCGTATGTCCTCCTGGGCCAGCAGCTGGGCGGGCAAATCGTGCGCGGTGGGCCCGACCATCAACTCCAGTGCCCCCGTGCGTGGTGGTGTGGTCATAGTCCCTCCCGGGCGTGCGCGGCCAGACGGCGGCCGAACCGGCGGGTGTAGGCGGTGAAGTGTTCGGCGCGGACGACCACGACGCGCACGACGTGGAAGGGCTTGGCCAGCGGCGCGAAGGTATGCACCCCGACCGGGCCAAGGCCCGCCGCCCCGACCGCGGCGAGCAGTTCCTCGAGCAGCCCCTGCGGGGAAGGGGGCCCGGGCCGCTCCCGGTCGGTGGGGAAGGCCGCGGCTGGGGCGGGTGCGCCGTACCGGGCAAGGAGGCGGTTTCGCCAGTCGTCCCGCTCGCCGCGGTCCATGGCGGCGAAGGCGGCGTAGCTGTCGGGCAGGTCGTGCCGGGAGCCTTGGATGTAGGTCAGGCGGGACTGCGCGGCCTCCGTCAGCGCGCGGACGGCAGCGATCTCGGGGAGCAGGTGGAAGCCGTAGCCGCCGTTGCAGTACAGCGGGTGCGCCCGGTCTGGATCGTCGATCAGGCAGGCCATGTAGTGGCCGCCGTACGCCGGGACCCAGCGCAGCCACACCCCGAGTCCGGCCGCGCGGATCCGTCCGTACAGATGGGCGGGCCCGGCCGGCAGGGTGTCGGGGTCGATGAGGGCGGAGGTGTCGGCCACGCCCATCAGCGAGGTGAGGTCGCGCTCCAGCACCTCGCACAGCCCGTGGAGGACGGCCTCCGTATGGCTGTTGCCGGAGGCGAGCCCGGTGGTCGTGGACCCGAACAGGGACGTGGTGGCCTCGGACGGGCACGGGGTGAGCACCAGTTCGGCGGGAACGGCAAGGTCACCCGTCCCGTCGAGGAGGGGGACTGTAATCCAGGGCAGCGCCTGGTCGACATCCACCCTCATCTCCGGCCGCGGGCACCAGGCGCCGAGCCGCACCCTTCCCTCGCCGGCGATCGCACGGGGCGAGGCCCACCGCAGCGGCGTGGTGGCCGCGCACCGCTCGGCGACGGCCTGCTCGACGGCCTCCATCAGCGCCCCCGTCCTCGCCTCGTCCGCGTACTGGCCCTTGCCGGCGGTCACCACCACCAACTCGGCGCCGGGACGCACCGCGGCGAAGACCGGGATGCCGATGCGGTCCAGGTGAGTGGTCTCGGCGACCCGGCTCACGCCCAGGCGCCGCGCAACCGGCCACGCCCGCACACAGCTGTCGGCCGCCGCGGCCTCGCGGACGCTGCTGCTCAGCACAGTCACCGGCCCCTCACCTCCGGAACGGAGGCCCACGACGGCAGGACCGGGCAGGGGCGCAACGGAACCTCGGCGAACCAGGGGTGCGCGGCGAGCGGGGTGTCGTCGAGGCCGAGGACGATAGTCCCGCTGCCGCTGCGCCGGCCCGTCTGCAGGCACGGCAACGGGTAGTCGGCCTCGACGTCGCCGACGAACATCCGCCCCAGCCCCGGCAGCGCGTCCGCGACGAGCTCCGGCCCGCAGACCATTCCGTCGTAGGTGTCGTAGCCGAACCGTGGGTGACCGATACGGAAGTCGTCGACGATGACGAGCGCCCGTACGCCCTTCAGCGCGGTCAGCTCGGCGCGCAGCGGCCAGTCGGGGCCCCAGTGGGCGTCCAGGAACACCAGAGGCCGCTCCAGCCCGGACAGGAGAGCGGGCAGCAGCCGGCCGGAGTCGCCGTGACGGACCACCGCGTTGCTGAGGCCGGCCAGGCGGGCCCGAGCGAACCCGGCGCGCTGCCCATCCAGGTCGCAGGCCCGCACCGGCAGGTGAGGATAGGCGCGCGCGAGGTACTCGGTGGTGTCCCCCAAGTGGCAGCCGCTCTCGACGATCCCGTCGCACCTGAACAGGGTGACCAGGGTGTGGACGCGGCAGGCGGCGGTGACGTCGAAGCCGAACGGGCCGCCGCCGCCCGCGAGGCGGTCGAGTCCGCCTGCGCGCGGGGTCCGGTAGAAGGCGCCGAGCACCTGCTCGACGGCTTCGTTGTCCATCAGCTGGGGCAGGGGAGCAGTGCGGATTGCGGGCATGAGCACGCCTTCCGGTTCGGTCGGCCCCTCCGGCGGGCCGGGCACCTGCCGAGCATCCCCCGCCCAGAGCGCGGGGCGGGAGGTCCAACCGGGGATGTGCCATTGCACGTCAGCCCGGCAAAGGGGCGTATAAGAGGCGGTAGTTGGAGGAAGCGGGCCTGTGCTGCTGCCCGGGGCGCGGCCTACGGTTCACAGCGATCCACCCCACCCCGACAGGGAGGCAGGAATGGACCAGCCCGCAGTGACTCGCTACACCACCGACGCCGAGAGGGCGAACATCGCCGGCATCGAGCTCAACCCTGACGACGTCGCCCACGTCATGGACTTGGTGAACAAGGGCCTCGTTGGCGCGGCCGCCATGCACGAGGCCGCCGTCCAGGAGGACATGGCCCTCAGCGCCAAGGTGACCGTCCAGCTGACCCGCGGCGGCATCGCCGGAGCCGACGGCGGCGTCGAGGAGCTCACCGGCACCGAGGAGATCACCGGCACCGTCCGGGCGAGCAAGATCTTCCTCGACCCGGACAAGGCGCCCACCACCGACAGCTGACCCGCCACCGCGGTGCGCCCGGGCCAGCCGCATGCCGCCGGCCCGGGCGCTGCCCCGGCCTCCAGACGAGAGCGCGCGAACGGGAGAGGCATGTGGACGAGATAGGACGACAGCAGCAGTTGTGGGACCAGTGGGCGCCCCACTACAACGACGAGCACCACGGCCGCGACCCTGGGCCGGCCGCCGACTTCCTGGCCTCGCTGGTCGGCACCGGCGGCCGGGCGCTGGAACTTGCGGTCGGCACCGGCCGCATCGCCCTTCCGCTCGCGGACCGCGGCATCCCCGTCACCGGCGTCGACGTCTCCCCGGCCATGCTCGACGAGCTGCACCGCCACCGCGGCGACCGGGCCGTCACCACGCACACCGGGGACATGGCCGACCTCGACACCGGTGGCGAACGCTACGAGCTGGTCTACGTCGCCTTCTCGAGCTTCTACTTCCTGATGACCCAGCCCCGCCAGGCCACCTGCCTCCAGCAAGTGGCCCGTTCCCTCGCGCCCGGTGGCAACTTCGTCATCGAGGCGACCATCCCGCGCGCCCCCGGTCTCCTGGCCGGCCGCCAGCAGCTCGCCATCCGCGACCTGGCCGACACCCACCTGAGTCTTTCCGCGATCACCCACGACCCCGTCGCCCAGACCATCAGCTTCCAGGAGATCCGCTTCGACCAGACCGGCATACGGCTCCTGCCGGTCGCCATGCGCTACGTCCACCTCTCCGAACTCGACCTGCTGGCCACGGCCGCCGGCCTCGACCTCACCCACCGGTACGCCGACTGGCACCGGGCGCCCCTGACCGCTTCGTCCACCCAGCACATCTCCGTCTACACCTGCGCCGGAGGCACCCCATGACCGCCCCCGCGCCGACCGCCGGCAGCTGGACGGTCCTCGGCGCCCGCCGGGACCTGTGGCCCACTCGGATCTACCAGCGCACCACCCCCACGGGACCCGACACCGACGCCCTGGCCGAGGAGATCCTCACCCGCGAGCACACCGACACCTCGCGCTCCCTCGGTGTAGCCGCCGCCTGCAAGTCGGCCCCCGACATCCTGACCTGGCAGCTCCCCGCCATCGACTCCCTGAACACCTGGATCCGCCAGGCCGCGCTCACCCTCACCGGCGCCGGCCCCGAGACCCCCCTCAGGGCCTCGGCATGGGCCGTCCACTACCGCACCGGCGGCTTCCACGAAGTCCACGCC
>NZ_LGDD01000080.1 GCF_001279695.1 Streptomyces sp. WM6378 | reverse complement strand
AGCACACACCAGACCTCATCGACGGCTGCCTCGACGGCACCGGCCTCTCGCCACCTACAGATGACACCAGCCCGACAACCCATCGGAAAGGTCAGTAACTCCCGGTCGGGAGGCGTGTCATGCCGAACCGGCGGCCTCGTGGCTATCAGCCGCGGTGGAGGCCCCGCGCCCGGACGTGCGAGCTTTTGACGGCGGTGGATCGGGTTCTGGAGCGGTACGTGGCTCAGCTGCCGCTCACGATCCGGCAGGTCTGATACTCGCTGATCTCCGACGGCGTGCTGGTCAAGGAGGAGCGCACCTACAAGTAGACGGTGGAACTCCTGGAGATGGCCCGCCGCTCGGGCCGTATCCCGTGGGAGGCCCTGCGCGACGACACCGAGATCCATGCCGAGCCCGTCGCCTACGAGGGGCCCGACGACTTTAGGGCCGGGCTGCGCTGGAGTATCGGCTGGACCGGCAGGCCGGCCAGCCGGTGCGGCTGGAGATCGTCGGTGAGACGGCGGGGATGGTTCCACAGCTTGTCGCGGTCGCTGGCCCGTACGGCGTGCCGGTGTAGCGCCTCAACGTCGTTGCAGGTCAGGCTCCTTGGTAAGTCGTGGTGGGAGTGCCGACTTCCCTCCGTACGCTCTGCCTGGCCTGTTCACCCTGGAGGACCAAAGGCAGACTGGAAGCGGGTCGACTTCGAGCCGGATCGCTCGGCTTCGGCGAGGTAGAGGTATGGGCCGTAATTGTTTTCGTCGGCGGCGGCAAGTTCTCGTAGGAGTGCGGTGCGTTCAGCGTGGATGAGAGCTGCTTCGCGGTGCTGTCCGGTGCAGGTGAGTTCCCGAGCCAATTGATAGAGCGCGTCATGCAGGTGGGGAGCGTAGCGGCCGAAGTTGTTCTTGTTCTGCACGCGGCGGATTAGGGCGGCCTCCTGTGCGGCATCCCGTGCCGCGCGGTGGTTTCCGAGCGTGTGCTGGGCGGCGGCGACGTTCTGCAGGGCGCCGGCAAGTTCCGGCGGGGCCGAGCCTGGGGGCAGCGGTTCTTTCTCAAGTTCCTGGCAGATGCCCACGGCTCTCTGGGCTGCCTTGAGGCGGCCCTCGGCGTCGATGCGGTGGCGGCCGGCAAGGTTGGCCAGCACGAAGGTGAGACGCAGCCGCTGTTCGGTGTGCCCGGCTTCGATCAGAAGGTCACAGATTTCGATAGCCTTCTGCGTCGCGGCTAGGGCCTTGTCGAACTCGTCGTTGTACTCATAGGCGATCCCGGCCCAGTCGAGATACAGCGCGCGGTCCTTCAGGCGTTCTACCGGTCGTCCCCCGGCCATCAGATCCTCACGAGTTGTTCCGGCTGTCAGAGCCTGCATGATCGGAACTACCCGGTCGAACTCGGCGGCAGCTTCCGTGTACTGAAAGGCGATTTGATAGCGACTTCCAATGTGGGCGCGTACCTTGGCCTCGGTGGCGGGATCTCCTTGGGCGCGCGCCAAAGCTGCTGGAGCCAGAAGCTTGACGAGTTCCGCTGCTCCTGCGTTGAGTTCCACATCATCGAGCGGCAGGGCTTGGTACACCGCTGCCAGTACAGGCCGGGGAAACGGATCAACTGCACAGAGTCTGGACAAGCCGATCGAGCCGGTCTTCTGGATCAGCTTGGGGTCGGCTTGGAGGAGAGGAGCGAGTTGGCCGGTGGCGACGTGGTTCCAGCGGGCGGCGGTCTCGATCAGGGTGAGCAAAGCGCTCCTGCCCCACCGGGGGAACGCTTGTGGCTCGCGGTCTTCCTTGCTGCGCTGCAGCGCGCTCGTGAGGAGGCGTGCGGGCGCCGCCGAGACCCACGGGCCCATGGCTAAGCCGGTGGGAAGACCATCGGAGGGATTGCGCTGGGGGAGGCACAGCGCGATGTACGCCTCTGCGAGTGTGTCCGGCAGCAGTGGCTGCAGGACCGTGCCCTCGCGGTGCGCCGGATACGCCGTGGTGTGGTCGGCGAGGATCGTGTATGGGTCATGGGCCTGGGAGACTTTGATGCCTTCGAGGGCGAGGATCGCGTCTTCTTGGGTGAGCGGGCCGGTCAGCGCGGCGGTGTAGACCACCTGGGCCAGCACCCAGGGGTCGGTACTCATACGTGTGGTCGCGGCAAGGCTGGCCCAGTGCTGGGCCTCGCGGCCCAGCAGGTAGGCGGCGACCTGTTCCGGCTTGTGTGGTGCTCTGTCGCCCGAGCACTGAGCATGGACGTCCGCGAGCGCCGCCATATGGATCGCGAGGACTGTGGCGAAGCCGTCACCGCTGAGATCCGGCACTGGGGTATCGGGCTGGGGGCGGGGCCTGAGGACCTTGGCGAAGGATTTCCGCGCTCCAGCGAACAGAAGGCCGCGGTCCAACTCGCCAGTCACAGAGGGCAGATCTTGCTCATCGACTTCCATGCCCAGGTCTGAGGCGTAGTTCGATATCCGAGCCCACCACATGCCGGAGGACCGCGTGATGAAGAGGATACGGATCTCGCCCACCTGCTGTTGCTTGCACTGATAAAGCAGATTCTCGAGGTCTTCCAGTCGCCAGCGCTCGATGTCATCGACGATCAGCAGGTAGCCCTGGGCGCCGGCAACGCGGGGGAGGCTCGGGCGCTGTGAGGCGGTGGCGGGAGAGCCTTCCTGAAGGACGTGGAAGGTGGTCCAGTTCGTGGCCGGGTTTCCCGGGTTGCAGCGCGCAGCCGCGAAGTGGGCAGCCAGGCGGGATTTTCCCTGGCCCGCGGGTCCCCGCAGCAGGCGCAGCCGGATCCGAGGGCGGTCGCTGCTGGGCTTGCACCACAGCCGCAAGCGTTCCAGGGGGGCGTTCCCGCCGACGAAGCCAACCCATTCACGGTCGGTATCAAGCAGCTGGCTCGGCTGCCGCCGGGCCTGGTCCTGCGTGAGCCTGGGGGGACGCGGTGTTCCGTGCGCCAGGCGGAACACCACCTTGTCCTGGCGGTTCAGTACGGTGATCAGCGATGCACTGCCTTCGACTCGGCCTTTGGCGCCGGGGATCCACATTTCAGCGGCTGTCTGGTGCGTGGCGGAAGACGCCCGTGCCTTTGCCCCGCGCAATAACTCGTGCTTCTTCTCCCAGTTGGCGGTGTCGACTGCCTCCGTCAGCACTATGCCTTTGACGCCCGCCTCATCGGCACACGCTTTGACCCACGCGGACACCACCTCGAGGTCAGGCGGCGTCAGGAGCTTTCCCGTCTGTAGCTTGCTGATCGTTGATGGCGCCCGTCCGATCTTCTTGCCCAGGTCTTTCACGGTCAGGCCCGCCTCGCTGCGCAGCATCCCCAGGTCGCGCCCGAACGCCTTCATGGTCTCGTCCCAGCCAGTCACCCGCCCATCGTGACAGCCGTCACGGACGGGTCCAAGAGGCCAACTCGCCTACCAATGGCGGCTGTTACCAGTTCGCGGAGCGTTTCCGTGAAACCAAGCGCGAACGGTACGCCTTCTCGTTCGGGCCTCAGCCTTTTCCTGACGGCAACAACAGGAATGGGAATGGGGATGGGGATGAACGACTTCATGGACGCCCTAGCGTCGGAGCCGGCCGCGCGTACGGCCCTGCCGGGGATCGGGGAAGCGACAAGTCTGGTTCTGATCCTGCTGTGCTTGGCCTTCGCGCTGCTGACCGCCATCCTGATCGGCGTCGCGGCAGCGGTGCTTGCGATCAAGGCGGGCGAGAATTTCCCCAAGGCGGTGATGAGGGGTGCGAAAGCGTTTGCTGCGACGCTGGGCCTCCTGATCGCCGCCGCGACACTGTGCATTGCAATGTTCAGGACATGACAAGCGTCCGGAGGGAGGTCCCGGGCCAGGAACTGCAGGCTCATGCCACTGCTGACCAGGCCCATCATTTCCGGTTCGGCGGTCAGCTGTCCGTAGCTGTCTGCCATGGCTTTGAGCTTGCTGTGAACGACGGCGATATTGGTTCTGGCCGCGATTCCGTGAATCGCCGGCTCATGATCGGAGCAGGATGCGGGTGCGGAGGAGGCGGAACGAGGCTCGACCATACATGGTCCGCT
>NZ_LGDD01000079.1 GCF_001279695.1 Streptomyces sp. WM6378 | reverse complement strand
GGGGGGGGTGAGGGGGGTGGAGTGCGGGTGTGCTTCTTAATAAGCAGTCTGAGCTGCGCCGACTCCGGCCAACTCGGGGCACTCCGCGCAGTCTCCACAAAACCCAGGGCTTGGCAAAGAGCCGCTTGGCGATGAACTGGCCTGCTGTAGCGGGCCGTTGGCGAGGAGTGCAGGCCACCGGTGAGCATGGGTGATCCTGGGTCTGCACCCGCCCGCCGGGAGCTTCGCTTTCCCGCGATCCGTCCAACACCCTTCCCGCACCGTGCCTGTAAGCACTTCTTTTGGTTCAGGCACGAATTTCGTGAAGTGGATCAGGACTCCTGAGGGTTCGTCACGGTCTGTGGTCGGCGGCTGGCGGCGATCAGGAGGAGCCGTTTCCGTAGGAGGGGGAGGCGGGCGCGGCCGAACATGCCGCGCTTGAGTGCCTTCAGGTCGTTGACGCGGCCCTCAACGGGGCCGGACGACCAGTCCGTGCTCATGCCGAAGACGACAGCGTCGAGATCGGTGAGCAGTCCGGCGGCGAAGGTGTCCAGGCCGCACTGAGGGTCAGCGCAGGTGTCGGCAATCCAGCCCGGCAGCTGCCCGCCGTCGCGGGTGGTCATGATGGTCGCGAAGGTGCGGACGCGGGCGGCGGCCGCGGTGAGTTCGGGCGAGCGGGACAACAGCGTCTTGAGTCGCTGCTGGTCGGTGTCGCGTAGGTGGTCGGGGTGGCTCATGATCCAACGGGTGGCTTCGCGGGGTGAGGGCGGCCGGGCCATGGGTGGCCTGCCGGAGCGGGGTGGCTTCCTGGGGCGGAGGGGATGGACGTAGTCGCGCAGGGTGCTGTAACTGGAACGGGCTCCGTGTTCTTGAAGCTCTCGGTGGAGCTGTAGCAGGTTCGTGCAGCCCTCGGCGATGCGTTGTTCCAGGTAGGAGCGGTACGGGTCGAGCTTGCTGGTGCGGTTTTGCCACTGGCCGTGGAGCATCGCCTCCGGGCTGGCGTCGCGGGCGTACTTGCGTACGGTGTGTCGGCCCATGCCGAGTCGGCGGGCGATCTCGCGCTGACTCAGCCCTTGTTTGATCTGGGCATGGACCGCGGCGTGAGTGTCGCGGAGCCGGTCGAGGAACCTGCCTGGCGGATAGGGAACGGGCGACAGCGCATCCGCCACCTCGGGCTCGGGTTCGGGCTCTGAGGCGGGCGAGAGCTGCGACTCATCGAGGTCACGCAGCAGGACACGGTGTCCGGAGACGAGGCGTTCGACCGCTTCACCGAGGTTGTGCCAGACATGCCACTTGTCGGCGCAGTGCTGGGCGTCCGGAGCGCCATCGCGGGCGCCCTCGGCGAAGAACGTCGCACGGTCACGGCAGATGATCTCAACCCCGGGGTGCCTGCGCAGCCAGGCGGCCAGGGTCTCGGCCTCACGATCGGGCAGCAGGTCGAGGGGCTGGTGCGTCTCGCAGTCGAGCAGAATGGTCCCGTACCGCTGCCCCCTTCTCGTGGCGAACTCGTCCACCCCCAGCACCCGCGGCACCGAACAGCCCGGTTCCGGGAGTGCCATCACCACACGCAGCACCGTCATCCGGCTGACCGTGACGCTCAGCAGCACCGCCAGCCGGACCACGGCACGAGCCGCCAGGACAACGCCCAGGGCACCAACGATGCGCTGCAGAGCAGGAGTTCGCCGACCATAGCGGGAGGTCAGTCCGTCTATCTGCTCCGCGAAGGTCACCCGCGTACACCCGGGGTTGTCGCAGAACAGCCGCCGGACCGACAAATGGATCAACACCGGCCGTACTCCGGCCGGCGCGTCCGCGATCCTGCGTCCGTAGCGGCTGTGCGTCCGAACCGACAGCGACCCGCACCCCGGACACGGCACATCCTTCGCGTCCTTCGTACTCGCCGTGATCCGCAGCACGCCACTCTCCACCACCACGTGCTCCACCAGCACCGTCGTCAGGTGCGGTAACACCAACTCCAGCAAGTTCTCACACAACCAAAGGATGACGCCCAAAATGACGGAGCGTCACCAGCGCACGGCAGCACGATCCACTTCACGAAATTCGTGCCTGAACCGACTCCCTGCCCGAACAGCAGGAGCGGGACTCTGTCGGCGCTCACGTAATTGGGCCGCGGCGCGCTCGCCGTGCCCACCCTGCGGCTCCGGAAGCCTCGATGCGTGCGCTCACCGTTTTCGCGACGTGCGCGGCGAGCGGGGTGGATCAAAAGCGCAGCAAGGAAGGGGTAGGTGGGGCGCAGCCTCCGTCGCCTGCTCCCGCTCAGATGTGGTCACTGCGGCTTGCCGACCCCGTTGGCACACCGTGTCCATGACGAGCGACGGTTGGGTCAATTACGTGAGCGTCCACAACTCTGTGCTACCGCGCCGCCGGCCCGCTGCCGACAGGCTCCGGCCGAGAGTACGAGACCCCCGCCCGGACACCCCGCACAGCCGCGCGAGGGCGTACCGCACAACAGTGACCGCCCGGAACTGACCGGCCGTCAACTCGTTGAACCACTCGCCTCACACCCCCCAGTGAGGTGCACAGTCGCCTTGCTGCCCGGAATCGCCGCCGTAAGAAACAACGGACACGGTCTCCCGGCAGGCGCCCCGCGCTGCAAGCCCTGCCCTGCCCTGCCCTGCAACTACCGTGCGGCACTAAGGTGTTCGGCGTGATAGAAGTGAACGGGGAATTGATCGGCGGCCGGTACCGGCCGATCGAGCTGATAGGCCAGGGCGGCATGGGCCGCGTCTGGCGGGGCCGGGACGAGACGCTCGGGCGGGACGTCGCCGTCAAGGAAGTGATGTTCCCGCAGGGCATCACCGCCGAGCAGCGAGACGTCCTGCTCCAGCGCGTGACACGGGAAGCGCGCGCCGCGGCGCGGCTCAACCATCCCGGGATCATCACGGTGCACGACGTGGTCGAACACCGGGGCGCACCCGTGATCGTCATGGAATACGTGACCGGCATCTCGCTGGCCGCCTCGATCGCGCGCAGCGGGGGGCTGCCGGTGCGCACGGTCGCCGGGATCGGCGTGAAGATGCTGCAGGCGTTGAACCGCGCCCACGCATCCGGCATCGTCCACCGCGACCTCAAACCGGACAACGTCCTGCTGATGGACGACCGGGTCATCCTCACCGATTTCGGCATCGCGCACATGGCGGACTCGACCATGGCGCTCACCCACACGGGCACGATCATCGGCACACCGGCCTATATGGCGCCCGAGCAGTTGGCGGGCAAGACGCCCTCGGCCGCCACCGACCTGTGGGCGTTGGGGGCCACGCTCTACAGCGCCGTCGAGGGCCAACCCCCCTTCAGTGCCGAGACCTTCACCGCACTGTGCATCGCCGTGGTCACCGAGGACCCGCGCCCTGCCCTGCGCGCAGGGAGCCTGGGGCCGGTTCTCGCGGCCCTGCTGACGAAGGATCCGGCGCAACGTGCCACGGCCGAGCAAGCGCAGGCCGCGCTGGAGCAGGTGGAACGGACCGGAGCGGCCGCTCCCGTTCCGATCCCCACCCAGGTCGAGTCCGCACCGTCTCCGGGCTTCGCACCCGCCCGCGACGCCTTCACGGTCACCGCACCCGCCCGTCCCAGCAATCCGCCTCTCAGCAGCTTCCCGCCGCCGGCCGGGTCCCCCTACCCACAGAGCACCGCTCCTGCCGGGCCCGGCACCCGAACGCTTCCGGGCCCTGCCACGGCGCGAACCTGGCGCTTCCTCGGCTGCCTCGCACTCCTGTGGATCACAGGCCTCGCACTGCCGTGGAACGACCTGGCCAACACAGTGCGATTCGGGTATCTCCCGCTGGACATCGTCTTCACGCTCGTGGTCGCTCTCATCCACGCCTTGCCGCGACCGCGCTGGCACCCCAGGGCCTGCTGGGCGGGAGTGGTGGTCCTCGACACGGCCCTGCTCTTCGTCACCAAGCAGCTCGTCGCCCAGTTGCTCGGAACGCGACCGGAATTCATCACGATCGGGTTCAGCTTCGCGCCATTGCCCCTCATCTTCAACGTCCTGATCCTCGCCACCGGCGCCTGGCTCCTGTGGTGGAAGGTCCCCGGCAGCCGCCCCGCCTGAGAC
>NZ_LGDD01000078.1 GCF_001279695.1 Streptomyces sp. WM6378 | reverse complement strand
AGCACCTCACGCTCGCGCTCGGACAACACCAGTTCGGCCAACCGCGGCCCCGGACGCCCCATGCATATCAAACGACGCATCAACGACTCAGGTCACTAGAAGGATGCGGTGGATCCCCGGTTTCGGTATCCGGGGATCCACCGCTATGTTGCGGCCCCTTGGCGGATGCATATTCGGGGTCAAGGCCCGTCCGTGCGTATCGCCTCGCCGACGTACGCGACGAAGCTCAGGTACACGAACAGGACGCCCACGAGGGTGAAGGCGCCTGTGGGGAAGCCGTAGAGCGATCCGAAGGTGGTCAGGATCGCCAGGCCCACCCAGAGCATGGTCAAGTCGTCATTCATCGGCTTCGCCCTGGAGCCGATGCCGCGGGCGGCGGGGGAGCCTGGGCGTGAGTGGTGAGGTGAGACTGCCGGGGTGGAGCGGCGGACGGTCTCTCCATGAGGCTGTTCGCCAGCTCGAATCACTTGTCACTTCAGCCGCCGCTGTCCCTCTGGCCTGTGGGAACGCTGTTGTGGAGCGCTGACTTCCCGGTCGGAGCCATCCGTCGCTGACCGCTGTTTACCGCCCCTTTTAGCACACAGTGGCACGGGGGCGTGTAGGCGGAGGTGCGCAGGGGCCTGAGTGTCGACCACTGCACCGCGCGAGGGCGCGGCAGCCGGATCGCGATCAGCTGTTTGCTGATGCGAGGTCTGGCGTCTTCATCACCCGCGAGGACAGGCCGCAACCAGCGGGCGAGCGGCACGAGTAACCCCGCTCCCGGCTGAAGCAGAACTGCCTTGGTGGGTAACTCGCCCGTTGTGGCCGTCACGTTCTGCTGAACCTCGCCTCTCGGCGTGCCGACGGCACCGTGGCCTGACCGATGCAGGGGGGCCTGTTGTGCGTATCCGTATTCGGCCGAGGACCACCTTGTCTCAAGATCATCGGCAGTGAAGGTTGGGCTCGTATCCCATCTACGATCGGGTGCTCGTTGTGAACTAGGGCGAAAGGACGAACCGGGTGACGGACGGGCGAGTTGTCATCGTGACCGGCGGAGGCACGGGTATTGGGGCGGCCACCGCCCGATTGCTTCGCGATGGGGGGCACCGAGTGGTCGTCTCGGGACGGCGGCCTGAACCGCTAGAACGCCTGGAACGGGAGATCGGAGCGCTGGCATATCCGTCTGACGTGAGTGATCCGGAGGCCGCCGAGGGCATTGTCCGCACTGCCTTGGCCGCCTACGGGCGACTTGACGGGCTTGTGCTCAATGCGGGCATCGGGCGAAGCGGAGCGGTTGGGGATCTGTCGTTGGAAGACTGGGACGAGGTGATGCGCACGAACGTCACTGGTCCGCTCCTGCTCCTGCGCGCGGCGATCCCGCACCTGCTGGAGACGCGGGGATCGGTGTCCGCCTTGCGCAACGGCGCGAGCAACGCTGTGTACGCCACATCCAAGGCAGCCTTGCTACAGCTTTGCCGCTCGATCGCCGTCGACTACGGACGTCAGGGGGTGCGTGCCAACACCGTGTGTCCCAGCTGGGTTCGGAGCGAGATGGCCGACCGGCGTATGGCGCGCTTTGCTGCGGAAGCGGAGTTGAAGGATCACAGCGTGGAGTCTGCGTATGAGGAGGCGACCAGGTTCCTGCCCATGGGGCGGCCCGGCGAACCGCGTGAAATTGCGGAGGCGATCAGCTGGCTGCTCTCTCCAGCAGCGTCCTATGTCAATGGCGCGGTGCTCACCGTCGACGGTGGGGCGACTGCCCTTGACCCCGGAACTCTCGCGTTCGACTTCCAGATCGCACCACGCGGCGATGAGGAAGTCTGACCCTCGCGGACGCTGGCCCCGCTCCGGTCCTTTGCGCCAGTACTAGTGATCAGGGCGAACGATCGGAGATGGCGGTCTATCGCAGGGGGAGTACCTCGGCCGTGAACGTCTCCTCCGGGCGCTGCCAGAAGTGTCACTGGGGTGCTGTCAGTGGCCAGTTAAAAGTCCCCGCAGGTGGCCAGTCGCTGGGGAGTCAACTGGCCGCGAGTGGTCACGCATTGTTGATGGTGAGTGGGCGGACCCGACCGGTGATGTGGCGGGTTGTCATCGTGGTTGGTCCTGAAATGCCCGACGGTAGGCACCCGGCGTTGTGCCCAGGATGCCGAGGAAGCGCCGGCGGAGGTTGGTGGCGGAGGAAAGCCCGACGCGGCGGGCGACGGCGTCGACCGCGAGGTCTGAGAGCTCCAACAGTTCCCGTGCGGCATTGATCCGCTGGGAGAGCAGCCACTGCCCCGGGCTGGTGCCGACCTGCTCGGCGAAGCGTCGGGCCAGCGTACGGGCGGAGCAACCGGCGTGGCTGGCGAGGTCATCGACGGTCAGCTCTTCGTCGAGGCGGCCGCTCGCCCACTCCAGGAGTGGCGCGAGCGAACCGTCGATCTGGGTGGGGTGCGGCGGCGCGGAATACTGCAGTTGCCCGCCTTCACGGTGTGGCGGCATGACCATGGTCCGGGCGACGTGCGCGGCGTATCCGGCTCCCTGGTCGGTGCGCACCAGGTGCAGGCACAGATCGAATCCGGCTCCGGCACCCGCGCTCGTGGCCACGTCGCCATGGTCCACGTACAGCACGTCCGGGTCGAGGCGGACAGCGGGAAAGCGCGCGGCGAACTCGCCTGCCAGCGCCCAGTGTGTGGTTGCTGAGCGACCGTCAAGCAGGCCGGCGTGTGCCAGGACGAAGGCCCCGGAGCAGATGCTGACCACGCGTGCGCCGCGCCCGTGTGCGCGGCGCAGGGCCCGTACGACGGCGGGTGAGGGGCTCTCGTCGATGCGCGGCCAGCCCGGGATCACCACGGTGTCCGCTCCGTCAAGGGTGTCAAGACCCTTGGTGACGAGCATGTCGTATCCGGCGTGTGTAGCGACGGGGCCGGGGTGTTCGGTGCATACGTCGAAGCCGTAGCGGGTGGGTGGTCCGAGCCGCTCAATGCCGAACACCTGGGCAGCACAGCCGAGTTCGAAAGTCGACTGAGGCGCCTGGACGAGTGCCGCTACACGATGCATGGCAGGAAAATACCTCAGGATGTCAATCCAGACACTGGGCGAGGTCCAGGCGGTCGACGAGGCTTGCCCCATGACGACAGAAACCTCTCAGGCAGCACAGGCGGCAGACACCACAACGCGAACGAGCGGGCAGCTGCCCGACTATGTGTGGTCAGGCGTACATGACGCGCCCACCCGCGAACTCTTTCCCGGCATTCGGCTGCGGCCGCTGTGGAGCGGAGAAGGCGGCGCGACGGCACACGTGCTGGAGATGGCCCCGCACACCCGCTGGGAGGGCATCGACGTCCACGATCCAGGTCCGGAAGAGGTCTTCGTGATCTCAGGCGTCTTCAACGACGGCGAACGGGACTACCCCGCAGGCACGTTCATCCATGCCCCCGCCGGTTCATCACACGTCCCGCAGACGACGACGGGCTGCACCCTCTTCATCTTCTATCCCGAAGGCTAGTTCACTATGGCTACACAGCGTTAGGTTGCTACTGGCCGTACATGGGGAATTCGAGTTGGCCGCCGTCAGGGTGCGCAGTGGATCTCGCATGTATGCCGATTCGGCCGCAGTGCCCACGAGGATCGCGGTCACAGTGCTTCCTGGAGGCAGGTCCGACGCAGGTACGCATTCAGTCGGGCGTCGTGTGCTTCTGCCCGGCGTGCCGGATGGCTGGGACAGCCGGCTGCGAGTGCAGCACTGGGGCCGAGTGCCGCACACCGGGCCCCGCGAATGCCACGGCCTACCGTCGGCTCGCGTGGGGGGGCATGCGGAGGGGCTTGCCTGGTCCAAGCGCCGCCAGTCGGGCGGCAACTCGGTGGGCGCCGTCTTGCCTTCCACGTCCGGGCAGAGAGCCGAAGCCTGGACGAGATCATTGGCGCGCCGATTTGTGCCGGCCATGAGTTGACTGTCCATGGGATCAGCACGTCGCTCCTCGAACGCGCCGGCCTCCGCGCCTGCGGCTGGAGCTGATCGTCAACACGCGGAAGTACTGCTGTGCCACATGTCCCCCGGCAAGCTCGCCTCTGCGGTACGCCGCGCACGAATCTGTGCCTCGTAGATACGGAATTCCGCCGGGGCGAGGGCGTAGCGGTGGCTGGACGTCGCGCGCACTTAGGCGTTCCCTGAGCACTCGATCGGCGTGGCCTGCCAGCCGGGCAGGCCGTCGGTGAGGCCATGCTCGGTATGGCTCGCCTGCGTCGCCAATGGCGTTGAGGGCCGAATGGGTCTGCTGCAGGTTTGGGTGACGGGTTGACCTGACCCACCATTTGGGTTCCAGGCTCGGTGGCTAACCGGCAGCCGGGATGGTGTCGTTCTCGGAGCGTACTTCGTACTCGA
>NZ_LGDD01000077.1 GCF_001279695.1 Streptomyces sp. WM6378 | reverse complement strand
GGCCTGTTCATAGGCCCTGAGCCCACCCCCTTGCGCATACCGCATACCACCGGCATAGCGCGGAACACCGCCGACGTCACGCCGACAACCCATCGGAAAGGTCAGTAACAGGAGCCACCACGCGGACACCCGTGACCGCGCAACCTCTGCTCGCCCCCGGCCGAGGCACCAGCTCGGAGGGCGAATCGGGTGGTGCGGAGCAGAACCCGGTTCGCTGTCGCGGTGGCCGTCACCGTCACGTCGGAGATGCTGTTGCTGTAGACCATCTTCTTGACGGCGTTTTCCAGGAAGAGAGTGATCACCGGTCGACCCGGTGCAGGGCGTGCAGGACGCGTCGGACCGACGCGACGGCCATCGTGCACCGGCCCCGGGAAAACGGCGGCCGGCACGTCACCGTCCACGGCCAGGACATCGGCCTTGCACACTCGGAAAAGATGCGGATCTCAGGGAGTTCCTGCGGCAGGCCGGTATCGACGAAACGGACGCCGTGGACCACCGAGGCGGACAAGGCGTAGCGCCGCCTGGGCGGCACTACGCCAAGGGAGCCGGTGCGCGGCTTAGATCATCTCCACCACGACGGCGGAGGCGGTGCCGTCGATGATTGCTCCGAGGGCGTCGGTGTCCGACTGGATGACCGTCTCCTCCCCGGTGAAGCCGGCGTGCTCGAACAGCGTCACACGCAAGCCCGTGGGGACGATGACCGAACTGATGGAGTCGTCGGGGATTGTCAGGTCGGAGCTGTCGTACCTGCCCGGAGCAAGGATCTGACTATTGCCCTCAAACAGCGGTTCCGTGTACACGACGGCGCTCGGGACTCCGTGAACCGCAGAGTCGGACCGGGACGCGATGGTCATTCCCGCCGCGTCGGCATGGGCCGAGTCAGTGCTCATCCCTGAACTGAGGCTCTCGATGGCGTTGCTCAGCGCGGCGTGAGACTTTTCGAGGTTGTTCTGGGTGATGAGTGAGAGAGCATTCGTGTTGAGGATCTGCACCATGGGTCCACCTTCACGTACGGAACAAATAAAGTCGTAATCCCATCGCCGCCAGCCTCACGTCAGCCGTTTGACCAGCAACGTCACTGTGGCCCCGCAGGTGTCGCTCGGTCCTCGGCCTGCCCAGGGCAGGCCACCCAGGGCCAGGCAAGCCTGGGGCCGGAGCCGCGGAGACTGCCAGCCTCTCCCGTTGGCCATCTAGCTGTAGCTCACAGGTGCGGGCCCAGCACGCCCACCAGTCCGGACCCCGTCACCGACGAGGTGGGGGCCCCTGGAATTCGCCGAAGCGGGGCCTCTCCCGAAATAGGTGTCTATTGCTCCGGGTTGAACTCGTACTCGAACACGTACCGGACGTTGTCGTAGGCCCTGGCGGTCGCGGTGGCCGCCCAGCAGTTCGGCAGTCAGCCGAGGAAGTCGACGTGGTCGATCAGCCCGTCGCGGACCCGGTAGGCGACCAGCACGCGGAGGGGGTCGTCCGTGATGCCGTGGGCGATCTCGTGATCCACCACCCAGTCGCCCTCGGTGAGTCGGCCGACGATCTCGGCCCGGCAGCGGCCCTTGGCGAACATGTCGGCGTACGCCTCCCGCACGGCGCCGCGGCCGATCAGGCGGTGGCCGCTGCGGCGGTTGATACAGACGTCGGGGGCGTACGTCGCCGCGAAGGCTTCGAGGTCATGGCTGTTGTAGGCGGCGAGCTGGCGTTCGACGATGGTCTCTGGGGTGGTCACCAGTTGATCATGCAGAGTGCTCCCTCGCCCGTCCAGGGGAAACCGGTACTTGCCCCATCCCCGCCCGCACCGTAGAAGGCGCCCCGGCCTGACCTCTACCGTGACGGCAATGGTGTTGCAGGCCGAACGAGCCCTCTTGCATGATCGGGAAATTCGAATCGTGAGGGAGGGGATGCGTATGAGGACCGACAGCGACACCCGGTGGGACTTCGCCCAGAGCGTCGATGACGACTCGACCTCAGGCTGAGAACCCGGATACCAACGGAGCTCCGGCCGCAGAAAGCAGCCGGAGCTCAGTCATACTCCGGGCAGTCCATGGATCACCTTGCGGGTTTCCCCGGCTTTCCGCAGCTCGGCGACAGGAGTGGGAAGGGGTTATTGCTGTGACCTTCGGTGGGTTACCGGACGGCGCAGTCGGCGAAGTTGTGTGTGCCACCTTCGCGGATATAGCACGGGGTGGTGCCGTGGAAGTGGGTGCCGCTGTGGGCGCCCTGGTATTCGATCTGGACGTAGGTGCCCTTCTTCCACCACCAGTTGTTGATGCAGGTCCAGGGGTTGGGGGTGTTGCGCCAGTCGGTGCTGACCCAGGCCCCGTTCTGGTTGGTGCCATGCACGTTGATGGCGTCGGACTGGCCGGTGTGGACGGTGACTTGAAGGCAGCAGCCGTCCGGAACGGCGTCAGCGGCCTGCGGGACTGCAAGCCCTGCCGCACTCAGGCCTACAACGGACAGGCCAAGGACCGCGCTTTCCACGAATCGGAACATGGTGCCCCCCCCTGCAGAGAAGTACCGCGGAGCGGGGCTGCCTCAAGACAGCCCTCATCGATGGCACCCCACCACAGGGGAGACATGCAGGAACAGGGCAGAAGGCCAAATCACCGAATAGGATACATCTTCCAGCGTAACCACAATAATGGCCAGAATTACCGTTGGTGACGCAGGCATCTTGCAGGGACTCTCGGGAAGGCACCCCATACCGGGCGTCAAGACGAGGGGGAGAAAGCATGCGCAAGATCGCAACGACCGCCGCAGCGCTGGCCCTGGCCGCAGGGGGTGGGCTCGCTATGGCGCCCAGCGCCGATGCGGCGACGGCCTGCCCGTCCGGAGCCGTCTGTATCCGTGAGACGGACGGCACCCTCCTGAACAAGAACATTTTCTACAGCTACGGCGCCCACAACCTGTCGAACGTCACCGGCTATCGCGTGATCGTCAACAGCCAGACTGGTGGCGCGGGCTTCACGGTCTGCTATGGCTACAACGGAACCAACTGCTCCGGCGTATCCCGCGACACCGGCGAATACGCGCCGTACGACATGACGCCGATCAACTCCGTGGTCCTCGTGGCATAACCAACACCGGGAACACTCTTCAGTACCTGGCCGGCCTGCCGGCCAGGTATTCCGGGCGCCATCTCGTGGAGTTCCTACGCCAGGCCGGCATCGACGAGACAGACAGGATGACGTGCCGACCCTGGCCTCAACAGGCGCGCGCTTGCCGAGATGGCCGACCAAGCACGCGCTGCGAACGCCCACCTGCTCTCAGACCCTTGGGAGCCTGTGCCCAGAACCGCGACACAACCTCCTACGGATCATCCCCCGTTCTCCTTGATAATCCGTTCGGCCTCTCCGGTTCGGGCCGCTAACTCCTTGCGATATTCACTCAGAACATGGACATGGCTCTCGATGTACCGACTGTCGTAGGCGAACTGCAGTACGATGGCGAGCCCAAGCACTTTGGTCGATACCTTGCACGTGACGTCGGCCGATGCCTGTTTAGCTCAGCAGGCGTGTGCTGAAACGTGATCACGCCGTCCTGCTCGATCCTTTTCGGTATCAGGCTTGTGTTGGCCAGTACCTCCTGCGGCGTGGAGTAGTCGTATCCCTCGGATTTCATACACGCGCTCCACGCTGCATACGCCGTGACGAGGCGCGGGTCATCGGTGGGTATCTGCGGGCCGTGGTCCGGCAGGGCCTTAGGGTCCGGGAGCGGGAGGGCACCTCCCGTCGCACGCACGCTCTGACCTTTGCAGCCCTCGGCCGGAACAGCCTTGCCTGCGTACGTTGAGACCTGTCTTCCAGAGGTGTCCTTCCCGTGCTCCACCACCATCACGTCTGCCGACGTCGGTGCAGCGGCGGGTTGGCCTGATGCAGGTTGAGGCGGGACCCTGTCGTAACCGCTCACGGCCGCCGTTGCAGGATCGAAGAACCCGTAGAGAGGTGAATGCGACTTATCGTATCGAAGGGACTTGTCGTCGAATCCCAGTAGATCAGTCGCCACTGCGGGCAGCTTGAACTCCCGCATGCATTTCTCGTTCAGGATGTTCGCCGCGGCCTGCAGCGTGGCAACCTCGTGCGGCGTTACGAGGTATTGGTCGATGGGACGCTTGATCTGGTCCACCGACGTGATGGTCGGCACCGGTCCGAGGGATGGCGGCTCCTGATGACGCGAACTCGGCTTCGTGCCGGTCGAGGCGGGCCCGCAACTCACCAGAGCCGCCAGCAACGCCAAGGCGAGCACTGCGATCATTCTTCGTTTCATTTCAGGACCATCCTGAAGGGCGCTCTCAACGGCCGCGGGTGCCAGGAAGCGACAGGATCGTTCCAGGCACCCGCGGCGCAGAGGGACTAGTACTCCAGTGGTACTTCATCATTCTCGCTGGTCAGGGGCGGTCTTTCGAGCCTAGCGGGCTGACGGTTCCTCAGGGGCCGGTTCCGGTGGCTGCTT
>NZ_LGDD01000076.1 GCF_001279695.1 Streptomyces sp. WM6378 | reverse complement strand
ACTTGAGGTGGTTCCCTCGCTGCTGCGGGCCGCCCTGGACGCCTGGGAGACCACGGGGGACTTCCCCGTTCTGCCCGCCCTGCGCCACCTGGTCGTCACGGGCGAGGCCCTGCCCGCGGACGTGTGCGTCCGCTGGTTCGCCCGCTTCCCCGACATCCCGCTGGTGAACGCGTACGGTCCGACCGAGTGCTCGGACGACGTCACGCACGCCGTCCTCACGCCGCAGAGTGAGCTCGGCGCCCGCGTTCCCATCGGGCGCGTCGTGCGCAACACTCGGCTGTACGTCCTCGACGACGCCCTGCGCCCGGTGCCCGTCGGCGTACCCGGTGAGCTGTACGTCGCCGGGACGGGCGTGGGCCGCGGCTACCTGGGCGACGTCGCCCGCACCGCGGTCACCTTCGTCGCCGACCCGTTCGGCGCGGCCGGGGAGCGGATGTACCGCACCGGCGACCGCGTCGTGTACCGCCCCGACGGGCAGCTCGAATTCCTCGAACGGCTCGACCACCAGGTCAAGATCCGCGGCCGCCGCATCGAACTCGGCGAAATCGAGTCCGCGTTGCGCGCCGTCGAAGGGGTCACGGACGCTGCCGCACAGGCCGTCCCCGACAGCGCGGGCCGCAAGCGCCTGGTCGGCTACCTCGTCGGATCCGCCGCCGCGCGGGCCGTGCGGGACCAGCTCCTGACGGTGCTCCCCGACTACATGGTGCCGGGCGAATTCGTCGCCCTGGACGCACTTCCGCTGACCCCCAACGGCAAGGTCGACCGCAAGGCACTCCCCGCGCCGGCCTCCACGGCACCGGCCGTCACGGGCGGCCGCGCGGCCCGTACGCCGCAGGAAGAGGCGCTGTGCGCCGCCTTCGCGGAAGTCCTCAGGCTGCCCTCGGTCGCCGCCGACGACGACTTCTTCACGCTCGGCGGCGACAGCATCAGCTCGATCCAGCTCGTCAGCCGCGCCCGCACCGCAGGGCTCGCCCTCACCCCGCGCGACGTCTTCACGCGCAAGACACCCGCCGCCCTCGCCGCCGCCGCGCAGCAGGTGCGGACCACGGTGACCGCCGGCACGGACGACGGCGTCGGCGAACTCGAACTCCTCCCGATCGCCCACCAGTTGAAGGAGGACGGCGGCACGGTGGCGGGCCCGGTCGGCTCGTTCGCGCAGTACGTCGTCGTCCAGGTCCCGCACCACGTCGACCCCGCACGGCTGGCCCTGGCACTGCGGGCCGTGGTCGACCGGCACGACGCCCTGCGCATGTGCCTGGACGTCCCCGTCGAAGGACTGTGGAACCTGCGCGTCCGCCCGCAGGGCACCGTCGACACCACCGCGCTGGTGTCGCAAGCCGCGGCGGCCGATACGGATGCGGCCGTCGCCGAACTCGCCGCCGCGGCCCAGCTCCGGCTCGACCCCACCGAAGGGACCCTGCTCCAAGCGGTGCTCCTGGAAGCGGTCGCCGACCGGCCCCGCCGACTGCTGCTGATGATCCATCACCTCGCCGTGGACGGCGTCTCCTGGCGCATCCTGCTGCCCGACCTGGCCGCCGCCTGGCAGGCCGTGGAGGCGGGCCGAACCCCCGAACTCGCCCCTGTCGGCACCTCGTACCGCCGCTGGTCGAGGATGCTCGTCGACGAGGCGCGCGCCGCCGCCCGCACCCGGGAACTGCCCCTGTGGACCGAGGCCGCCCGCGGCCCCGAGCCGCTGCTCGGCACGCGCGGTCTCGACCCCGCCCGCGACACCTACGGCACGGCCCGCCGGCTGCGCCTCGTCCTGCCCGCCGAGCAGACGTCCGCCCTCCTGACAAACGTGGCGGCGGCCTTCCACGCCGAGATCAACGATGTGCTGCTCACCGGTCTCGCCCTGGCGGTCGCGGACTGGCGCCGCCGCAAGGAAGGCGCCGGGGCCACGGCTTCGGACACGCTGATCGAACTCGAAGGCCACGGCCGCGAACACCTCGCCGACGACGCCGACCTCTCGCGCACCGTCGGCTGGTTCACCAGCGCCTTCCCCGTCCGACTCGCACCCGGCACCCTCGACCGGGACGAGATCTGGGCGGGCGGCCCGGCCGTCGGCACGGCCCTCAAGCGGATCAAGGAACAGCTGCGGGCCATCCCGGACCACGGCATCGGCCACGGCCTGCTGCGCCACCTCAACCCGCAGACCAGCACACTGCTCGCCGCATTCCCCCGGCCGCAGCTCGGCTTCAACTACATGGGCCGCTTCGGCGCCGCGGGTGCGGCCGACTGGGCGCTGTCGGGCGACAGTTCGGCGGTCGGCACCGCCGCGGCCCCCGACATGCCGCTCCAGCACGTGCTTGAGGTGACCCCGGTCACCGAGGACCGCCCCGACGGACCTCACCTGGTCGCCGACTGGCTGTGGGCCGGCGACATCCTCTCCGACGAGGACGCCCACGACCTCGCACACACCTGGTTCCGCGCCCTGGAGCTCCTCGTCACGCACGCGGCCCGGCCCGGCGCGGGCGGCCGGGTGCCGTCCGACCTTCCCCTGGTCTCCCTCACCCAGGACGAACTCGACACCTACGAGAGCGAAGCCGGCCCCTCGGGTCTGCACGACGTGTGGCCGCTCGCCCCGCTCCAGAAGGGCCTGCTGTTCCTCTCCGAGTACGACCGGGACGGCGTGGACGCCTACGTCCTCCAACTCGGCCTGGAACTGCGCGGATCGCTGGATCCGGCGACCCTGCGAGCCGCGTGCTCGGCGCTGCTGCGCCGCCACCCGAACCTGCGGGCCGCCTTCCGCCACCGCGAGTCGGACGACCCGGTCCAGCTGATCCCGAACGCGGTCGAGGTGCCCTGGCGCGAGACCGACCTGACGGGGGCGGACCCCGCGGCGGCCGGGCGGCTCGCCGACGAAGAACGCGAGCGGCGCTTCGACCTCTCCCAGGGCCCGCTGATGAGGTTCATGCTGGCCCGCACCGGTAGCGACCGGTACCGCTTCATCTGGACGATCCACCACAGCCTCGTCGACGGCTGGTCGATGCCGCTGCTCCTGAAGGAACTCTTCACCCTCTACGCGCACGGCTGCCGTGACACCGAGCTGCCCGACGTCGTCCCCTACCGCGACTACCTGGCGCACCTGCACGCCCAGGACACCGAGGCCGCCCGGGCCGCCTGGAAGGAGGCCCTGCTCGGGCTCGACGGGCCGACCCGCGCGGCCCCGGAGGCGACCGGGCGCACGGCGGTCGCGGCGGACACCTTCGACACGGCCGTCCCCGAGCGGCTCGCCGACGGTCTCACCCGCTGGGCGCGGACCCGGGGCATGACCCTCAACACCGTATTCCAGGGCTGCTGGGCCGTCCTGCTCGGCAGCCTCACCGGCCGCGACGACATCGTCTTCGGCGCCGTCACCTCAGGCCGCCCCGCGGAGATCCCCGGCATCGAGAACATGGTCGGCCTGTTCCTCAACACCGTGCCGGTACGGGTCCGTACCCGCCCGGGACAGAGCCTCGCCGACCTCCTCGCGGGCATCCAGGACCGGCAGTCGGAGCTGCTGCCCCACGAGCACATCGGTCTTGCCGAGATCCAGCAGCAGGCCGGTCTCGGCGACCTCTTCGACACCGTCCTGCTCTTCGAGAACTTCCCCCTGGACGAGGCGAGCGTGCGTGACGCGGCCCTGGGCCTGGAGCTCCTCGATGCCGAGGCCCGCGACGGCCGCCACTACCCGCTGAGCCTGGCGGTGCTGCCCGGCCCCGGCGGCCGCCTCGGGCTGCGCTTCGACTACGCGCCCGACCTGTTCGCACGCGAGGACATCGGGCGCCTCGCCGACCGGCTCCTCCACCTCCTGGCCACCGTGGTCACCTCCGCCGAGCAGCCCCTGGCCGGGGTGGGCGTCCTGAGCGAGGCGGAGTCACGCCGCCTGCTGGTCGAGTGGAACGACACGGAGCGCGGCGGCGCGTTCGCGGGTGTCGTGGAACGCGTCCGCGAAACGGCGCTGCGCCGCCCGGACGCGGTGGCCGTCGTCGATGGCCAAGTCACGGTCAGCTATGCGGAGTTGGACCGTTGGTCGGACGTTCTGGCCCAGCGCCTGACATCCGCGGGTGTCGCCACGGGCTCGCTGGTGGCGGTCCTCGCCGAGCCCGGCGCGCGGTACGTGGGCGGGGTGCTCGGCGTGATGCGTGCGGGCGGCGCATGGCTCCCGCTGGACGTGGACGCGCCGCTCGCCCGCCAGGAGGGCCTCCTGCGCGACAGTGGCGCGAGGGTCCTCCTGGCCGGTCCCGGGCAGCGGGAACGGGCCGAGGAGATCGCGGCCGCGTACGACGGAGAGCTTCAACTCGTGTTGTTGGACGGGGAGTTCGACAGGACCTCAACCGGCCCGTCTGGCCTTTGGCCGCCGCGCGGCAGTGATGACGACCTGGCGTACGTGATCTACACGTCCGGGTCGACCGGGCGTCCCAAGGGGGCGATGGTGCACCGGCGTGGCATGGTCAACCACCTCCTTGCGAAGGTGGAGGACCTCGGC
>NZ_LGDD01000075.1 GCF_001279695.1 Streptomyces sp. WM6378 | reverse complement strand
CGGCACCCGCAACGGCAACACCTCCATCGCGGGTGAGGCGGGCGGTATCGGCAACACCTACGGCGCCCCGTTCATCAACGTCGACCTGCGCTGCGCGGTGCCGCTGCCCGAGGGCGAGGGCATCGGCGGCCACCTCCTCGGCGGCCCCAAGGCCGCCTGCAACATCGCACCCGTCGACCAGTACCAGGCCCCCCAGAAGCTCCTCTGACACCCCCTCAACCACCGATTCCGGCCCACGGCCCCCTGCCACACAGGGGGCCGTGCGCACGCCCGAGGCCTGTGAGCACCAGACCGTCGCTCCGCATCGCGCACACCGAACAGACCGCCGTGGACGGCCAAGACCACGACGTACGGTCCGGGAGTGCCTCTCATCGCACGAGCCGCCCCGACAAGGTGTCGGCGTACAGCCGAACTTCACGCGACCGCCGACACCAGCCGAACGGACAGCAGCTCGTCGCTCGCCGGGCCCGCAATGGACTGGGCGGGGGATGCGGGATGACCGGGACTGTACCGAGTCGTTGAACCGGCGCGAGATCACGTTGGAGAGTGCCCCCCAAGGGTCCCGGGGTCCGACCAGTCGCCCCGGGACCCGGCACACCCACCACCCCGCCGGCCGCACCCAGGCAGCGCACCGTCGCGTCCATACCAGTGCCATCGGCGGCCAAGGACGTTCACTTTCGGTGCGGCTCTCGTTGAGTGACCGCGATCAGACTGCGTGATCGCGGTCACTCAACAAGGGGCCGCGCCCTTGCCATGTGTGGCTGCACCCGCGGCCGGGAGGCCGCCGCCAGACAGCGGGCGCCCCAGCCTCCATTCACCCGGGATTAGTCCAAATGCGCGCAATATGTGACGTGTTGTGCATGCTCCTCGTTCCAAAGGGCGGCAGGTTCGCCACTCCCCCAGGGCGAGCCTGTCACCTCCTTTACCGACCCACCGAACGGGAGCATCACCGTGATCAAGCAGGTACTCACCGGGGCGGCCTTCGCCACCGCCGCAACGATGGCCATTGCCGCCCCTGCCTCGGCGCAGACCCCGAAGCCCCAGGCCAGCACCACCCCCGCCAGCGCACTCCAGATGCCCATGAGCACGCTCCAGAGCCTCCTCGCCGCCGCCGCGGGCCCGACCGTGAGCGGCACCGGTGCCATGGGCGGGCAGGGCGCCAGCGCCTTCGCGACCCGCAACGGCAACACCACCATCGCCGGTGAGGCGGGCGGCATCGGCAACACCTACGGCGCCCCGCTCGCCAACGTCGACCTGCGCTGCGCGGTGCCGCTGCCCGAGGGCGAGGGCATCGGCGGCCACCTCCTCGGCGGCCCCAAGTCCGCCTGCAACCTGGCACCCGTCGACCAGTACCAGGCCCCCCAGAAGCTCCTCTGACACACCACCCGACATCCGGGCCTCCCACCAGAGAACCCGCCCAACAAGCTGAACGGCAGCAGCTTGCCGGGCTCGCAATGGGCCGGCGAGGGAAGTGGGTGACCGGGGCTGCGGAGAGTCGTTGAGCCCGGGCATTGGAGAGTGCACCAGGGTCCCGAGGCCCGGACATGGCCCCGGGACCCCGCACACCAACCTTCCCGTCGGCCGGCCAGGGCCACCGGACCTACGTATCCATGCCGGTGGCGCCGGCGGGCGAGGCATCGCTTTGGGGTGTGGCTCCTCTTGGGTGACCGCGATCAGGCTGCATGATCACGGTCGCGTGATCGCGGTCACTCAACAGGAGCCACACCCCTTCGCGTTTGCGGCTGCGCCCGCAGACCCGGGAGGCCCCCGGCGGATCACGGACCGCGGACATGCCAGCCCCATTTGCCCGCATTAGTCCAAATGTGCGGAATGCGTGACGTGTTGTGCATGCTCCTCGTTCCAGAAGCGACAGGCCTCCCCTTCATGACAGGCCGTCACCCCTTGCAGATCTACCGAAATTGGAGCACCACCGTGATCAAGCAGGTTCTCACTGGGGCGGCCTTCGCCACCGCCGCAACGATGGCCGTCGCCGCCCCCGCCTCCGCGAACACCCCGGTGCCCCAGGGCCACAAGACCGCCGCCGAAGCGATCCAGAGCGTCCTCGCCGCCGCCGCGGGCCCGACCACGAGCGGCACCGGCGCCGGCTGCAACTGCGGCACCGTCAGTGGCGCGGCCAGCACCGTCACCAACCTCACCGGCACCAGCAGCCTCACCAGCCCCGTCAGCAGTGCCGTCAGCAACCCCACGGGCACCGTCAGCAGCGCCGCCGGCAACCCCACCGGCGCCGTCAGCAACCTCACCGGCACCACGGGGAACCTCACCGGGGCCACTGGCGGCCTCACCGGTGCCGGCTCAGGCACCAGTGCCACCGGGAGCGGCGACGGTGCCACGGCCTTCTCCACCCGCAACGGCGACACCGTCATCACGGGCGCAGACGGGGACGGAGCCGGCGGCATCCTCAACACCTACGGCGCCTCCCTCGCCAACATCGACGGCCGCTGCCTGGTACCGCTGCCCGAAGGTGAAGGCATCGGCGGACACGGCCTCACCGGCCCCAAGGCCGCCTGCAACATCGCCCCCGTCGACCAGTACGAAGCCCCCCAGAAGCTCCTCTGACCTCTCAACTACCGTACGGGTCGCCCGGCCAACTGAACGAACAACAGCCCACCAGCCCGCCGAACCCAGCACGGGCTGGTGGGGGAAGCAGGGCGACCGGGGCCGCAGCGAGGCGTTGCACCCGACGCAGATGCACCAGGGTCCCGAGGCCTGACCAGCCCCGGGACCCCGCACACCCACACCCCTTCGGCGTGTAGGGGCCGGACTGCCCAACCCTTACACGCGGGCTGCGGCGCGGAGTACGGAGTCACCCGACCCGCAACCGCAGCCCCCCGAAACGCGCACACCGAGCCCCCGGCATATCTCTACTGACCGTCCCCGTGGCCCTGACCTTGCTCCTGGCCATTGTCCTGGCCTTGCTCCGGGTCTTGGCCCCGACCATGCTCATCCCCGTTGTCCCGGCCTTGGTCCCGGCCTTGGTCATCGCCGTTGTCCCGGCCTTGCTCCGGGTCTTGGCCCCGACCATGCTCATCCCCGTTGTCCCGGCCTTGGTCCCGGCCTTGGTCCGCCGCGGTCACCCCGCCGAAGCCGCCGTCGTCGGCGAAGCTGACACCGACACCACCGAGGACCGACAGGCCCGCGACCGCCGCGGCTACCACCGCAGCCCGCTGAAACATACGCATCATTCGACTCTTCCCTATCTGGGCGTGAAGCCCCGACCAGAGGCAACTCACCGCGATCATTCACGTACAAGCTGTAGCCATTCCAGATCTCGGCTAACCACCTTCCGCCGCCACGCACCCTTTGGCGAGCCAGCTACAAGACGCTGCCCCACAAAGCGCGGCAGTCGCCCGACAGGGCGTAGCGGCAGGACGCGAGACCGCGGACGCGGGTTCGCCGATCTGCTCGCAGAACAGCCCGAGACGGCCGGCGGCCTCATCATCAGCCAGGTAAGCGGGGACGAAACGTCCAGGACAGCGGTGCCCGAGTGTGCAAGGCCAGGCGTCACTTCCACCACCGTGACGCCACGACAGTCATCAGGACCGTTCCGGCGGCGACCCCGGTCATCACGGCCCGCAGCAGCCACGCCCCGTCCGTGTCCGCCGCCCGCTGCCGGCCACACCGGCAGTGCTCCGGTGATTCGTGCATCGAACTCTCCAGCCAGTACGCCCCCAGCAGCGAGGCGGGCACGCCGTCGGCGATTCCCTGCTCCTCCTCACGCTCCATGCACACTCAACGCGCCCCGGCGGCTTCCGGAAACACCCGCCGCCTCCCCGCCGCCTCCCTGAACCGCAACCTCCTGTAGGGCTACCGCCTACAAGGTGTCGCCGTCCGGAACAGGGGCTTGCCCACCAGGGGTGACCTGCAAAAACGGGCGGTGTCCATTTTTTTGGGGTCCACACCTTCGGTCACACTTGCGGTCCCCCGCTCAATACAGCCGTCCAGCCAACGATTCAGCCGCCGCTCGGTGCACCCTCTCCGGGGCGAGCGCGGCCTCCAGCCGGTCCAGCCGTTCGTAGAGGGCGCGCACCAGGCGGGCGCGGTTCTGGACGCAGCGCACCGTGCCCTCCAGCGTCGCAAACAGTCGGCCTTCCGCCTCGCGCAGGACAACGTCGACGAGCGCCCGGTGGTCGCGGGCGCGCAAGGGGGCAACGCCCTGTCCCCGGGCGTCGGCCAGACGTCAACGTTGCCGCCCATGGGCGCAGTGGTCGTCACCGTCACGGCAGGATTCGCCGGGTACCTCGTCACCTACCTGAACAATCTGCGGCTGCCGCAGCGGCAGGAACCGCTGGCGCGGGTGAACCGCCAGCTCTCCGAGTTCTACGGGCCGCTCCTCGCATTGGTTGAGGTCAACAGCCGTCTTTACCACGCGTTCAGCGAGAAGCACCCCCGCCCCGAAGGACGCGAGCCACTGTCCCACCAGGACGAACGGGCCGAGTGGCGGCTGTGGATCACCACCGTCTTCCTGCCCACCCACCCCGCCATCCGCGACCTCGTCAACACCAGAGCGGACCTGATGGACGAGGCCGAGATGCCACCTGTCCTGTTGGAGGTCTACGCGCACGCGGCCTGGCACGA
>NZ_LGDD01000074.1 GCF_001279695.1 Streptomyces sp. WM6378 | reverse complement strand
CGGCCCCGACACCCCCATCATCGTCACCGACGCCCGCCACCGAGCAGACGCCAAAAGCGCCCTCATCACCCTCGTCGAACACGCCCTCATGGCACGACTCAAGTAGGCGGTCGCCTACGGCAGTTGTCGTAGGCGAAACGGGGGCGGACTGTGTCCTTTGACACGATCCGCCCCTGTGTTCATAACGTTTCGACAGAGAATTCTCGTGTCACCGCAACCCGCCGCGTTCATCCGGTGTCACAGCGCGCACAACAGCCCCGTCATTTGGCGGGGCTCGCTCTTTATGCCCGTTTTATCTGAGGCTTTGGCCACTCGGAACCGGAGATTCCAGACGTTTGGATGGCAGCCGTCCCACGTGCTGGAATTCGGCGAACTCCCGAGTAGTACGGCCCCGAGAAGTACGGCTCTGAAACACACTGCGGCACGCCCCACGGGTGCCGGCTCCGAGAGGTTGTTGGTCGAGTGAAGCGAAGCAGGACGAGCTCCGCGACGCAGCAGGCGCGGGGCAACTTCACCCCGCCGCAGCGCACGGCGGTGGCACCGCCCGCGCCCGAGACCTCTGCCCCGGACGGCAAGAAGGACGCCCCGGGCAGCAGCAGCCGCTTCTCGCCGCGCAACTGGCGCGTGGCCACCAGGCTGAACGCGATCCTCCTCATCCCCGTACTGGTCGGCCTCGTCATGGGCGGCTTCGAGGTGAACGGGTCCATAGCCACCTGGCGCGACGCCCGCAACGCCGAGAAGGTCGCGAACATCGTGCGCGCCGCCTCCGACTACGGCCAGGCGCTGCTCAACGAGCGTGACCTCACCGCTCAGCCCCTGCTTGAGAACAAGCGCGACAGCGACATCGTCAGCAAGGCGTACGCGACCTCCGATGCCGCCCGCGCCAAGTTCGACGACGCCGTCAAGGGCATGCCGGACACCCCGAGCCTCAAGCGCCGCCTGGCCAAGGTCCGCGACGCCGAGAAGACCCTCGACGACCTCCGCAAGACCGCGTACGCCAAGGGCGTCGAGGCCAAGAACCCGGTCCTCACCGAAGAGGGCTACACCGCGATCCCGCACTACCTGAGCACGTTCTCCAACGAGCTCGGCCTGGGCACCGGAAACATCACCAGCTACGGCCGCATGGTGTACGCGGTCGACCTCGCCAAGTCGGCGGAGTCGCTGCAGCGCTCCATCGGCATGCACCTGCTGCTGCGGCCGAGCGACGACACCAAGACCTTCCAGATGCAGGTCAAGGCGTTCAACTCGTACAACTACCTGGAGTTCATCGCCCTCGGCGAGTTCGACGCCGGTGGTACGGACGCCGACAGCCAGCACCTCAAGGACGTCATGACGGCCAAGGCCGCCAAGGTCGCCCAGGAGTTCCCCGGAGGGAAGCTGCAGGCCGACAACGGCCCGCACATCGGCGCGGCCCCGGCGGCCGACGGCTCGATCTACAACGGGATGGCCGCCGCGATCGGCGGGGGCGAGAGCGCCAAGCAGCTCAAGGCCCAGGGCATCACGCCCGAGTCCTGGATGGCCGCGTCCACCTCGAAGTTCGACGGCTACAGCGAGGTCGAGGACGACCTGGTCACCCGGGCCGTGACCGAGGCCGGCCAGATCGCCGACGACGCCAAGACCACCGCGTACATCAACGGCGCGATCGTCGTGGTCTCCCTGCTCGCCGCGTTCATCCTGGCCGGCATGGTGGCCCGCCAGATGAGCCGCTCGATGCGCCGGCTGCGCAACGCCGCCTTCGACGTGGCCGAGCAGCGTCTGCCGATGCTCGTCGACCAGCTCTCGCGCACCGAACCCGGCCGGGTCGACACCCGCGTCGAGGCGATCCCGATCGACTCCACGGACGAGATCGGCGAGGTCGCCCGCGCCTTCGACCAGGTGCACCGCGAGGCCGTCCGGCTCGCCGCCGAGCAGGCGCTCCTGCGGGGCAACGTCAACGCGATCTTCACCAACCTCTCGCGCCGCAACCAGTCCCTGATCGAGGGCCAGCTGACCCTCATCACCGACCTGGAGAACAACGAGGCCGACCCGGACCAGCTGGAGAGCCTGTTCAAGCTGGACCACCTGGCGACCCGTATGCGCCGCAACGGCGAGAACCTCCTGGTCCTCGCCGGCGAGGAGCCGGGCCGCCGCTGGGACCAGCCGGTCCCGCTGGTCGACGTGCTGCGCGCCGCCTCCTCCGAGGTGGAGTCGTACGAGCGCATCGAGCTGTCCGGCGTGCCGGAGGCCGAGATCCACGGCCGGGCCGTGACCGACCTCGTGCACCTGCTCGCCGAGCTCCTGGAGAACGCCACCACGTTCTCCTCGCCGCAGACCAAGGTCCGCGTCACCGCGACCCGTCTTCCCGACGGCCGGGTGATGGTGGAGATCCACGACAAGGGCATCGGCCTGACCGCCGAGGACTTCGCGGACATCAACCACCGCCTGGCCAACCCGCCGACCGTGGACGCCGCGGTCTCCCAGCGCATGGGCCTGTTCGTGGTCGGCCGGCTTTCCGACCGGCACGGCATCCGCGTCCAGCTGCGCCCCTCGGGCGAGCAGGCCGGCACCACGTCCCTGGTCATGCTCCCGGACCCGATCACCCATGGTGGCGGCGGCGAGAGCGCGCCCCTGGGCGACGACTTCACGGTCTCCTCGATCATCCCCGAGCAGCACCAGCAGCAGCAGTCGTACGCGTCCGCCCCCGCGCCGATGCGTACGGCGGCCGAGCTCGGTTTCGACGACTCGCGGTACGAGAGCGCCGAGCAGGCCGACCCCCGCGAACTCGACCCGGTCAACCGGTCGCTGATGCGCGAGGAGCGCCGCGCGGCCCTGGAGGCCCAGGCGCAGGGCGGCGAACGCCCGCTGTTCCGGGACGAGTTGGAGGACCAGCAGTCCCCGGCGTACGACGGCTCGTACGAGGGCCGGCAGCAGTACGCGACGCAGGACCAGTCCTACGAAGGCTCCTACGGGCCTCAGCAGGCTGGTGGCTACGACGGCTCGTACCAGGGCCAGCAGTACGCCCCCGAGCACACCGGCGCCTACGCGCAGGACTCCTACGCGCCCCAGAACGGCTACCCGGAGTCCGGCTATGCGGAAGGCTCCTACGGGGACTCCACGGCCGACCAGGGCCCCTACGAGGCCCCGTACGCCACCCAGGCGCCGCAAGGCGATTGGCAGCAGGAGAATGCCTATCAGGAGCCGTACGCGGGCCCCTTCCAGTCGGAAGCGGAATCCGCCGAGGAGTCCCGGGGCGTTCCCGAGGGCCCCGCGGACCGCGTAGGCTTCGACCGTCCGGGCCCCACCCCGACCACCGCCCACGCGATGACCGACGCCGGTCTGCCGCGGCGCGGCGGCCAGCAGAGCTGGCCGGCCGAGCCCGAGCAGGAGCAGGCCGAGCCGTCGGAACCGGCAGGCGACTGGCGCTCGACCAACGACGAGCGCTGGACGCGGGCCGAGAAGCTCCGTGAGCCCAAGGCCGGCGGGGTCACCCCTTCCGGTCTCCCCCGGCGGGTGCCCAAGGCCAATCTGGTCGAGGGCGCGGCCGAGCAGACCCCGCAGGGCGGCCCTCAGGTCTCCCGCGCTCCGGAGGACGTGCGCGGCAGGTTGAGCAACCTGCGCCGCGGCGTCCAGCAGGGCCGTAACGCGGGGTCGGACACAAGTAACACCTACAACCAGGAGCGTTAGTGTGAGCCCGATGAGCCAGGCGGCGCAGAATCTGAACTGGTTGATCACCAACTTCGTGGACAACACCCCTGGGGTGTCCCACACGGTGGTGGTCTCCGCCGACGGACTCCTGCTGGCGATGTCCGAAGGCTTCCCCCGGGACCGGGCCGATCAGCTGGCGGCCGTGGCCTCCGGTCTGACGTCCCTCACCGCGGGCGCCTCCCGGATCTTCGAAGGCGGTGCCGTCAACCAGACGGTGGTGGAGATGGAGCGCGGCTTCCTCTTCATCATGTCGGTCTCCGACGGTTCCTCCCTCGCCGTTCTCGCGCACCCGGAGGCCGACATCGGCCTGGTGGGTTACGAGATGGCCCTGCTCGTGGACCGTGCCGGGAGTGTGCTGACTCCCGACCTGCGCGCGGAACTTCAGGGAAGCCTTCTTAACTAGTTACCGATCAGTTCTCAATCAGCAGACAGGCCGTGCGTTTCTCGCCACCGCCCCATAAGGTGCGGTGGCGCGGCCCCAATGGGACGGGCACCGGTAGTCGGAGGAGGAAACGTGACAACACCCCCAGGCGGGCACCCCTACAGCGGTGGACAGCAGTCTCCGGGTGAGCACGGCCAGAACCGCTTCAACTTCCCCTCCACGCCGAGCAGACACGGTCAGGGACAGGGCGGCCAGTACCAGGGGCCCTACCAGCAGCCGAACCGTCAGCCGAGCCCGTACGACCAGCCGCCGCAGCACCGGATCGAACCGGTGCAGCCGAGGCAGACCCCCCAGTCTTCACCTGCGGGCGGCGCGCACAATCCCCTTGTGCGCCCGTACGCCATGACCGGCGGCCGCACCCGGCCGCGCTACCAGCTCGCCATCGAGGCACTGGTGCACACCACGGCGGAACCGGCAAGGCTGCAAGGGCAGTTGCCCGAGCACCAGCGGATCTGCCACCTCTGCCGCGAGATCAAGTCGGTCGCCGAGATCTCGGCACTCCTCACCATCCCCCTCGGCGTTGCCCGAATCCTCGTCGCCGACCTGGCCGAGGCCGGACTTGTCGCCATCCACCAGCCCGGCGGCGACGAGTCCGCCGGCGGACAGCCAGACGTGACACTGCTCGAAAGGGTGCTCAGTGGACTTCGCAAGCTCTAGCGGCGGTGCTGCCCGCTCCACTACTTCCGCGAAGATCGTGGTGGCGGGCGGTTTCGGCGTGGGCAAGAC
>NZ_LGDD01000073.1 GCF_001279695.1 Streptomyces sp. WM6378 | reverse complement strand
GCCCCGCACCGCGTCGATCAGCCCCACGTCCTGCACCGGGATCGCCCCCTCCCGCACCCGCGAGTACAGCCCCCCGGCCGGCCGGGGCAGCCCGTACGCGGAGAGGTCCGGCACGGAGAGCCGTTCGGTCACCGACGCCGCCCGGTCCACCAGGCGTACCGGAAGCCGGCGCACCAGGATGCCGGTCGCCTGCGCGGGCCACCCCGCCGTGGACCGGCGCAGGATGTGCGGCGCGGTCCGCACCGCGAGCCGCACCCGCCCGGCCCCGCCGTCGGCGAGGTCGGCCGCGATCTCGGCCCCGGTGTTGCCGGCCCCGACGACGAGGACGTCCCGGCCGGCGTAGGGCGCCGGGTTGCGGTACCGGCTCGCGTGCACGAGTTCACCCGTGTACGTCTCGGCCCCGGCCCACTCGGGAACGTACGGCGTGTGGTTGTACCCCGTGGCCACCACCACGGCCGACGTCGAAAGCCGCCGCCCGCCGGTCGCGTACAGCACCCACCCCTCGCCCTCGGGCCCCCGCTCGATCCGCTCGACCTCGACCCCGGTGACGATCTCCAGCTCGTGGAAGTCCGCGTACTTCTCCAGGTAGCGCACCACGTCGTCGCGCGACACCCACCGCCCGAACCGGCGCGGAATCCGCAGCCCGGGCAGTGAGGACAGGCGCCGCGTGGTGTGCAGGTGGAGCCGGTCGTAGTGGCGCCGCCAGGAGGCGGCCACGGCGTCGGACTTCTCCAGTACGACGACCCGGACGCCCCGCCCGCGCAGCGCGGCGGCGACGGCGAGCCCGCCGGGCCCGGCGCCGATCACGTAGACGGGGTTCGCGGGGTTGGTGGTGTCGGCCATGAACGCTGAGCGTAACGGCGCGAACACTTGATGGGTCTCGGTCAAGACCGGAATCGGTTGCGATCTGATCACGCACGCACACGCCCCGCACACACACGCCCCGCACACACGCCCTGCATGCACGCGTCTTCCGGTCGCGCCTACCCCTTGCGCACACGCCCCGTATCCGCTGAACTGACGTACCGTCAGAAACTGAGCCCTACTGGAGAAAGGGGCCCGCGTGGACTCGATCTGGCTCGGCGGCGCCGAATGGCTGGCCGTCCTGCGCATCGGCCTCGGGCTGTGGTGGCTGGAGAGCTGGCGGCACAAGGACAAGAAGGGCTGGTTCGAGCGCGGCACCGGCATCGCCTGGGCGGCCGACGTCGCCGCCAAGCACAAGTGGAACGCCGTCCGCAGCGGCTTCGACGTCGTGGTCAGGCCTCGGCCCAAGACCATGGCGTACGTCGTCGTCTATGCCGAACTCGCCCTGGGGCTAGGCCTGGTGGCCGGGTTCCTGACGCCGGTCGCCCTCGTGGCCGGGCTCCTCCTCAACCTCCTCTACCTGGTCCTGATGATCCACGACTGGGCCGAGCAGGGCCAGAACGCGATGATGGCGCTCATCTCGCTCGTCGCCCTCGGCGCCGTGTCGTGGCAGACCTGGTCCCTGGACGACGCGATGGGACTGTTCCAATGACCCCCACGACTCCGATGACCCCCACGACGGTGAACGCCGCCACTCCGGAGGCCGACGCCTTCACCCGCCCGTACTGGGACGCGGCCGCCGAGGGCCGGCTCCTCGTCCGGCACTGCTCGGCCTGCGACCGCCCGCACCACTACCCGCGCGAGTTCTGCCCGTACTGCTGGAGCGAGGACCTGACCTGGCGGCCGGCGAGCGGCCGGGCCACGCTCTACACCTGGTCCGTCGTGCACCGCAACGACCTGCCGCCGTTCGGCGACCGCGTCCCCTACGTCGCCGCCGTCGTCGACCTGGCCGAGGGCCCCCGGATGATGACCGAGGTCGTCGGCTGCCCGGAGGCGGAGCTGCGGATCGGGATGGAGCTGTACGTGACGTTCCGGGCCGGGACCGAGGACGGCGTGACGGTGCCGGTGTTCGGCCCCAACCCGGGCTGACCGCAAGGGAGTTACTTCTTCAGCGGCTTGCGGGTCGGGTTGTACAGCCCCTTCGGTAGGAAGGTCGACGTGGGCACGTTCTGGGCCACGCAGTACTCGTCGAGCCGCTGGCGCTGTCCGGCGCCCTTCCCCTCCTTCGGGGGAGGGGTCTCCCGGGTCAGGTACGGGATGTAGACGAAGTCCCCCCGGGTCTGGGCGCCGGTCAGTGCCTTCCCGTAGTACTCGTACCCGCCACCGGTCGCGGCGGGCAGGAAGTCGTGGTACTTCCCGGCCCTGACGTCGGCGGCCGCGAGCTTGAAGAAGCTGTACCCCGTGATGTGCGCCCGGTTCAGCTGCTGGTCCGCGGCCAGCTCGTCCACGGTCATCCCGTTGTCGACCTCGGTCCACTTCGCCGGGTCGAAGTCGGCGACCCTCAGGTTCTTGGTGAGGGCGAGGATGCCCTTGAGGGTCTTGACGGTCTCGTCGTTCTCGATGCCGGGCTTCTTGAGGCGGTCGCCCAGGTCGGTGAGCTCGTTGAACTTCTTGTCCTTGAGCGGGGAGAAGTACTTGCCGTCGGTGTCGATGTCGTCGCCGTTCGCCGACGGCTCCGCCCGGATGGACGTGTTGGGGCCGACGAACTGATTGCCCGCCTGCCACTCGAAGAAGGAGTGGCGGATGTCCAGGAACGAGATGCCGCACTCGGTGTCGGTGTTCGGGTTGGCCTTGTCGGCGAGCCTCTTGCGCAGGGCCCTGCGGTATTCGGGGGTGTTCTCGTTCTCCGGCACCGCCACCTTGAGGTTGGCCAGCATCTCCTTGCTGAGCTCGTCGGGAACCGAGGAGGTGAGCACCTCCAGCTTCTCGGCGTCGCTCAGCCGGTTGAGGGCGCCCGTCAGCGTGGAGTGGGCCACGATGTGGTGCGCGGTCGTCGTCCACCCGTCGTGGTCGGCGGCCTTGGCGTACGGGTTGTCCCCGCGCCGCTGGACGGCCGGCACCGCCGGCGCGGGAGCCGCCGCGGACCGCTGGGCTGCCACGGGGCCGTCCGCCACGGACCGCTGGGCGGCCACCGCCGCCTCCGGGACGGGCCCCGACATCGCCCGCGTCGCGTTGGCCTCGGCTTCCTTCTCGAAGCGGTCGGAGGGGTCGGAGACCTTGAGGCCGGAGCCGTTGTCGGTGCCCGTGACCGGGCCCTGGCGCTGCTGGATGACGTGGGTCAGTTCGTGGGCCAGGGTGTGCTTGTCGGCTCCGCCGTCGCCGATGACGACGTGGCTGCCCGAGGTGTACGCGCGGGCGCATGTCCGTACGGGTCGCGCTGTCGAGGGGCCGGCCGCCGGACCGCAGCACGTCGTGCACGGCGGAGCGCTGCACCTGCGGCTCCTCGGCCTGCTGGTGCCCACACCCGGCACCGTGCTGATGCCGCTCCCGCGCACCGTCGTGCCCGGCCCCGCGCAGCAGCTGCACGACGGCGGCGTTGCCCGCGCTGCCCTGAAGGGCCAGGAGCGTGGACGACGGCGTCCCGGCGCCGCCGACCGGTCCGGTGGTCGAGGGGGTACGGCCCGGGGCGCGGCCGTTCTTCTCCTCGGACGCCGGTCGTCGGGCGTTGCCTTCAGCGCGCATGGATCCTCTTCCGCAGGTTCAGCAGGGTTCAGCAGGTTCCGGAGGCAGAACACAACTCTCCTCCTGCCTATCGGGTTTGGGGCTGCGGCGACAGGGGCGGGAGGGCTGTGCGAGAGGGCAGCATCGGAGGTACGGTCGGCACCGCGTGCGTGCCTGCCCGGACACATGACCCGTGAAATTCCCGGCCTGCCCGGGCGGCCCGGGGGTTGAATGGCGGCATGGACCACCAGCTCATATCCGCCGACCTGCGCGGCCACGGCCTGCGCCTGCGCACCTGGCGCGCCGACGACGTCCAGACCCTGCTGCGCGGGGTACGGGACCCCGAGTACCTGCGCTGGAACACCCACAACACCCCCGTCGAGGACGAGGCGGCAGCGGCCGAACTGCTGCGGCTGCGGGCGCTGGGATGGGCGCGGGGCGAGTTCGCCACGTACTGCGTCACGGACGAGACCGACGGGACGGTGCTCGGCCACGTGGGCCTCAACTCGGTCCAGTGGCCCGTGCGTTGTGGCCGGGCCGGCTACTGGACGCTCCCCGAGGCGAGGGGCCGGGGCGTGGCGGGCCGCGCCCTGGACCTGCTCACCCGCTGGGCCTTCGAACAGGTCGGCCTGCACCGCATCGAGCTGGGCCACGCGGTGGGGCACGAGGTGTCGTGCCGCGTGGCGGAGCGGGGCGGGTACGCGGCGGAGGGGACGCTGCGGGGGGCCATGTTCGAGGCCCAGCGCCGGGACGCGTTCCGTGACCTGCACCTTCATGCGCGGCTTGCGACGGACTGAGAGCGCTTGTGGAATGCCGGTGCGGCACAGCGCCCCGTTTAAGGGGCGCGGGGAACTGCGCGACCAGCCACCGACGGCCCGCAGTCGAATATCCGCTGTCCTCCCGCCCCGCACGGAGCTCAGCCCGTGAACCCCGGCACCACCAGCCCCGACTCGTACGCGATCACCACCGCATGGGTGCGGTTCTGCGCTCCCAGCTTCGCCAGTACGTTCCCGACGTGCGTCTTCACCGTCTCCAGGCTCACCGTGAGCGCCCTCGCGATCTCCGGGTTGGACAGGCCCGTGGCCATCGACCGCAGGACCTCCTCCTCGCGGTCCGTCAGTGCGGCCCTCGGCAGTGCCTCGGCGGAGTCGAGGGGGCGGGCCGCGACCATGCGGCGCAGGGCCGTCGGGAAGAGGATCGCCTCGCCCGCCGCCACCACCCGCACCGCTTCCGCGATCTGCGGGACCGGGCGCCGCTTGAGCACGAACCCGCTGGCCCCCGCGCTGAGCGCGGCCGTGACGTAGCCGTCGTTCTCGAAGGTGGTGATCACCACGACCCTCGGCGGCTCGACTGACTCCGCCGACCCCGCCGATACAGTCAACTCCGTTGATTCCGCGAGGAGTTGACGGGTCGCCTCGATGCCGTTGCACCGTGGCATCCGTACGTCCATCAGGACCACGTCCGGCCGCAGCAGCCGGGCCTGTTCGACCGCCTCGACGCCGTCGGCGGCCTCCCCGACCACCGTGATCCCCGGCTGCGCCCCGAGCAGCAGACGCAGACCGCTGCGGGTCACCGCGTCGTCGTCCGCGATCAGGAGGGTGACGTCGCCGTTCCCGCCGTTCCCGCCGGGGCCGGCCGTGGCGGCCTCACCCGGGCCGGAACCCGTCATGCCGACGCCCGTACCGGTAGCCGGACCGCCAGTCGCCAGCGCTGCGGGCCGTCCGGGCCGGCCTCGATCTCGCCGTGCAGCAGCCGTACGCGCTCGGTCAGGCCGGGCAGCCCGTGCCCGGACGTCGGGAAGCCGCCCGCGCCCGGGCCCGTCCGGTTGACCACACTGAGCTCAAGGACGTCCCGCGTGGCCGCCACCCGGACCTCGATCGGGCCGCCCGCGCCGTGCCGCAGGGCGTTCGTCAGGCCCTCCTGCACGATCCGGTACGCCGCCCGCGAGAGCGTGCCCCGCACCTGCGCCAGGTCGCCCAACAGCTCCGGCTCCACAACCGCGCCCGCGTGCCGCAGCCGGTCGAGCAGTTCGGGCAGGTCGGCCAGGGTGCGGGTCGGTGCCGCCTCCGCCTCCGTCTTCTCCTCGCGCAGGACGCCCAGGACGTAGTCCAGGTCCTCAAGCGCGGCCCGCGCCGACTCCTCGATGCCGCGCAGGGCGCCGCGCGCCGCCACCGGATCGGCTGCGAGCAGCTCGCCCGCCACCGCGGCCTGGATCGTCGTCGCGGTCAGCGTGTGTCCGATGGAGTCGTGCAACTCGTGGGCAAGGCGGTTGCGTTCGGCGAGCCGCCGTTCCCGCTCGGCGGCCAGCGCGAGCCGCTCGGCGGACGAGGGGCCGAGCAGCCGGGGCGCCAGCCACCGCAGGGCGTACGTCACCGCCGCGCACACGGTCGCTCCGAGCAGTGCGCAGCCGAGCGCCATCGCCCAGCTCGACCAGCCGCCCTGCGCCCGCACCGTCCAGCCGAACAGACTCAGCCCCGCCTCGGCATCGAGCCAGCCGCCCGGGAGGGTGAGGGCGGCGACGAACAGCACGCCGCTCACCAGCGCCGCCGTCCACCCCAGTGCCACGTGCAGCAGGAGCCAGAGGGGAGTCCGCCAGCGGTCGGCAGCGGGCTCGACGCCGGGGCGGCGTACGGGCACGGGATCCGGCAGCGGCACGCGCAGCAGCCGGCGGGCGGCCGGGACCAGCGCCCGCCGCGTGGTCCGGGCGAGCCCGACCGCGCCGATGAGCGCCGCCCAGGCGAGCAGACCCAGACTCATCCGCACGCCATACGGAGCGGACCGCAACGCCAGCGTCGGCAGCATCGCGAAAGGCGCCAGCGGAAGGCTCGCCAAGGCGCCGCAAGAGGCGAACAGCGCGCCCGCGTATGTGGAGCCGCGTAGCAGCGGCCGGATTCCCCTGAACATGATCCGGTCAGTATGACCGGGCCCCTGACCTGCGGCATCCCTCGATCGGGGGAGGGGATTCTCCCGCCTTTCCGCGATGTGCGGCCGCGGCCCCCGAAGCCAGGATCGAGCCCTGAGCACGTGACGGGAGGACGGTTGATGAACACGCCAGAAGCCGCGCAGGGGTTGGGGCGGCCAGGGACAGCGGCGCCGCCGAACAGGAACGGTCTCGCGATGACCGCCGTGGTCCTCGGGGCCATCAGCCTGAGCACGTCGGTCCTCGTCATCGGCGGCCCGCTCGGCGTCATCGGCCTGGTCCTGGGCGTCGTCGCCCTGGTCACGACCGGGCGGACCGGCACCGGCCGGGGCAAGGCCGTCGCCGCCGTGGTGACGTCGGCCCTCGCGATCGTGGTGTCCGTCCTGGTCGTCGTCCTCATGGTTTGGTACGCGAACCACACACAGGCCTGCTACCGGCCGGACAGCTTCCACCAGTACACGCAGTGCGTCCGCGAGCAGCTGGCCCACAGCGACTGATACCCCAATTACACCTAGCCATCGAGGAGTTGACTATGCGTGAGCAGGCTTGGCGAAGGTCCGGCCGAGGCAGGGAGGTGACGGTCGCGACCCGAGGCCATGACCGGGCTGCGGCGCAGGCCCTACGGCCAGAGGAGCTCGCGGGTCCAGCCGGACGCCTCGCGGCGGTACCGCAGCCGCACGTGCCGGCGCCGGGCGTCGCCCTGGAAGAACTCGACCTCGGTGGGTTCCAGTACGTACCGGGTCCAGGTGGGTACCGACATCAGCGGATCGGCCTCCGCCCGCCGCCAAGCGGTTTCGGACGCGTCCACCAACTCCCGGTATTCATCCAGTACTTCACTCATCCGGCCGACCAGTGCCGCGGCCAGCGCCCCGGTCGAGCGGGCGTGCAGATCGGCCTGCGAGGCGGCCTGACCGGCCGGGGTGACGGTGCCGCGCACCCGGACCTGGCGGCCCACCGCGGGCCAGTAGAAGCCGAGGGCCGCGACGGGGCGGGCGGCGAGCTGGCGCCCCTTCGCGCTGGTGGAGTGCGAGGCGAAGTGCCAGCCGTCGTCGTCGGCGTCGTGCAGCATGAGGGTGCGGATGTCGGGCCGCCCCGCCTCGTCGACCGTGGCGAGCGACATGGTGTGCGGCTCGGCCTGCCCCGCCCTCGCGGCGTGCATCAGCCACTCCTGGAACAGGGGGAGGGGGGTGGCGGGCGCGCCGGCCGGGTCGAAGGGGGGAAGCTCTACGTCCCAGACGCGGAGGGTGTGCAGAAACTCGCGGAATTCCATGCGGGCCATTGTCCGGGCCCCGGGCCCGCCGGTCCCGGAACCTCCCGGCTCACCCCCGCCGGTCAACGGCTCGCCGAGCCTTCGGCCGCCTCGCCCGCCTTGCCCGCTCGCGCGGCGAGCCAGTCCTCGCGCGTCAGCTCGTACTCGACCTCACCGAGCTCGGTGCCCGGGATGGGGTCCTCGAACTCCTCGAAGTACGTGCGTACGTAGCCGAGCCCCGCCCGCTCCATGACGCTGCGGGAGCGGTCGTTGACGTACATGGTGTTCGCGGTGATGCGGGACAGGCCCAGGTCGCCGAACCCCTTCTCGATCAGCGCGAGGGCACCCTCGATGGCGTACCCCTTGCCCCAGGCGGACCGCCGCAGCCGGTAGCCGAGGTCACCCGGGCTGTCGCCCATGGGGCGCAGACAGTGCCAGCCGATGAACTCGCCCGTGTCGCGCAGATGCGTCGCCCAGAAGCCGCCCGTGGGGTACGCCCGTACCATCCGCTCGAAGGACCCGGCGCGGACCTCGGCGCGGGTCTGGGGGCGGCCGCCGGTGAGGTACCGCATGACCTCCGGGTCGCTGTCGAGCTCGACCACCAGGTCCAGGTCGGTCTCGGTGTCGGCGAATGCGCGCAGTCCGAGGCGGGGCGTGGTGAGGAAGTAGTCCATGGGGACGATCGTGCGGGGCGGAGCCCCGGCCGTCCTGCCCGGTCCGGGCGGAGCCCCGGCCCGCTCAGCCCCGGCCCAGCACAATCGTCCCCGACGAGCAGAACCATCCCCCCGTCCCCGAC
>NZ_LGDD01000072.1 GCF_001279695.1 Streptomyces sp. WM6378 | reverse complement strand
GCGCCGGCTCATCCCCCGGCCGCGCGCTCCGAGCCAGCCCACGCGGTATGTAGTGCAACGCCGCATCCTCCGCCGCAGCGACCGCCTCCGCCTGATCCTCGCCAATGCGGTAAGTACCCACCAGCATCCATCGATGCACCTCCAAGGCCACGCCATCAGCACGTTGATTTATCCAGGTGTCCTCCTCAATGAGGACATACCACTCGTTAATCATGACCAGCATCCACCTGACTTCCCTGGGCCTCCGACTTCAAGGATGGGCTACGCCCTTGCCGCGTAACGCGCCGCACTGGCCACAGAGGAGGGCCGGGCGTCGTGGGGGCTCAGTACTTGTCCCACTCCTCTGCGGGGACTGGGCCTTCGGCAGAGTCCCCGCAGCCTTCGCTCCACTCCGCAGCAACAAGCAGAGGCCGGCTTCGCACGTACTCACCCCACGCGTCTCCCCGAAGGACCAAGCCCAGCTCTGGAAAGGCTGGTCCTCCTTCCGACGTGATGTGAAGCTGCGTCATGTTTGCCATCTCATCAAGCCACGGATTCAGTTCAGAAGGGCGTCGCCCCGTCAAACGCGTCCCTCTGTACATGACCTGGGGCCCTCCCCCGGCCCTGACAGACACACCCGCCAGAAGGCCCTCCTGCTGATACAGAGTCCGCAACTCCAGATCAGAGAAGACCGCCCACCCCAACGGCCCGCAATAGGACGCTCCGCTGAACATGGGTGTACTGCCCAACACCTCGACCACCTCGGTGTGAGACATCCCGAAACGCAGCGGGCCAACCCCCTCCAAGGGCCGGAACTCCCAGCAGAACCGTTCCGCATCAGACTTGATATCGCCCCACCACATGGCTTCCCCTGCCCAACAGAACAATCAACGATCGGTGCCATTTTCTCACGCAAGATCACCACTACTACCAGGACCGAATGGCATGACAGTGATGCAGCATGTAAGAACCCGAATCCGACAGGCATCCCCTACCAATGAACCGCCGACAAATCTCATCGGCCTGGCACGAGTCGCGTCACCGGAATGACACCGCTCATCCGCCGAGGTCGATCAGGGCCCAACGTCGGCGGCCGCCGTCCTCCTGGTCGGTGTCGGTGCCACAGGAAACCACACCCCGACCGGTCACCTCGCGCAGCAGGTCCTCGTCTTCGGGGGCCCGGCCGCTCTGGTGGGACAGGAGGAGGATGAGGGCCTGGTGGTCCTGGTCGGCGAGGTGGAGGCTGATGCGGCGGCCGCCGTCCGTGAGAGCGGCGCGGGCCAGCAGGACCGTCACCTCGGTGATGCCCGCTTCCTTGCCGGTCTCCAGGCGGTAGCCCCACTCGGCGAGCTTCCCCACAACGTGCCGGGCTGTTTTCCTGGGCGTCCAGGGGGCGTTCTCCAGCGTCCAGTTCGCCGCCCGCCGGTTCGCGATCCGCGCCGCCAGGCGCGGCCGCACCGCGACGGCGGAGACTGCTGTGTTTCCTTCGGGCCGCGGGGGTTCCACCGGCCTCTTGGGCGGGGGCGGGGTCTTCGGCGGATAGTCGGGGCGATACCCGCCCTCTGCGTCGGCACCCAGCAGCGCTGCCACAACTGCCTCCCCACAAACGGGTATTCCAGGGCCTGATGGGGGCCCGTGGTGCTCAGCGTAGACCTCCCCCCGAGCGCCGGGAGAGCAAACACATCCAGCCGGGCATCAGGGCCCGCGCTTCCCCGCAGCCGGCCGGGCCCGAGTGGGAATGGCCTGTGTGCCAAGGAGTGGTCGGCAGGCAGCGGACTCGGGTGACGGTCAAGCTCCCGGTCTCGGCGGGCTGGGCGGGAACGGCCGATTCTTGTCCGGCACCGGCCCGCTTGATGGACGTCCCGGCGGCGGCTGCGACGGCAGCCGAGCCGGAGGCTTACGCACATAGACAATCACGGACGCATCGTAACGGCGCACAACCTCAGCAACTCGGCTCCTGCACACCTGTGTTGAGGACAGATCGCGCGCCGGCGCCTCGGAGTGCACCGCTTCCTTCCGCCTGGACCGCTCACGGCATCGACGCTACCTGTCGGCCGTCGCCCAGCCCGCCATCAGCCTCAGCACGCCCGTCACGACAGATACCGCCCCGGGCCTGAGTCGCGCTGCCGGTAGATCGAGGGAGTGCCGAGGCGCAGCGGGAGTCTCAGGTGGACGGGGCAGCGGGGGTAGCGGCGGGCGGAGTGCCGACCAAGGTCAAAACGCCCCGGCGCTGACACCACCCCAGGAAATCCCAACCGTTCTGCAGCAAGCCCACTTTCTGCAACACCCCAGGCCACAACCCCAAAACCAGCGAGAAATCCAGAACGCAGCAGCCCAGAGCCTCGAACCAACCCGTCCTAGAATTTGCAGCACCACAGGTCACAGACCTGCTGACAAAGCCACCCCACCGGGACGGCACACCCTAAACGCGGTCCAGGCACCAGCGGACGCCGCAAAAGCGACCCGTCCGGGGCGACGTACGCGACCTCGAACCCGTCCGCCGGCGGACCGGCTGGGTGCTCCACCCGAACCGTGCGGGGTGTGGTACGTCCGGCAGGACAGTGAGGGTACGAACCCGGCCTTGCCCGCCATCAGCCCTATCCTGTTCCCCGCCGAGGGACCGCCCACAGCCAGCAACGGGAACTGAGAACCCATCACGCACCGCGCGGACCTCGCACCGGGGCCGCGCGGGCGGCGTCGGGCGCTATGCGCTGGCGTCGGCGTCCTCGAACGTCGTCCGGCGGCGGACCTGGTCCTCCTGGGCCATGCGGCGCAGCAGTTCGAGCATGGGGCCGGAGAGGGCCAGGACGACGACCGCCTGCTCGGCCAGGGTCGGCGAGTCCTCGAAGGCGGCCGCGCGCTCCAGGTCCAGCCGGGCAATGGAGCGGGCCAGCTCCGCGTAGGCGACGAGGCGCTCGGGGCGGTAGTCCGCGTCGAGGCGCCGGAGTTCCCGGAGCGCCGTGGTCAGGCCGCGGACGTGCGGCGAGGTGCCGGGGATCCGCCAGTCCATCGCCGCGATCAGGCCGGAGACGTCCGCCGCCGCGGCTGCCTCGGGCGCCGCTTCCTCGTCCGCGCCGCGGGCCGGGGCCTGGGCGACGGGCACCGGCAGGGCGTAGCTGATCGCCTTGAGGGTGCCGTCGGCGCTGTCGGCCCGGTCGACCGCCGCCAGGACCTCGCGGGTGGCGGCGATGGACAGACCGCCCAGGGTGGTCAGTGCCTTGATCAGCCGCAGGCGCTGGACGTGCTCGTCCCCGTACTCGGCCAGCGTGGCGGCCGTTGCCCGGCCGGCCGGCAGCAGGCCTTCCCGACGGAAGTACTTGATGCTGGCGACCGGCACGCCGGTCGTTCGACTGAGCTCCGAGATCTTCATGCAGCTTCCTCGTCGGCGAAGTGGCCGGGTACCCCGCGGTCGCGATCGGACGTCCTTATCCGATATTGTCACTACCCAGCACTGGATACCATAAGTATCTAGTTACTCTGTGTGATCGAACCGGAGCGTTCATGTCTTCCCCTCCGCCCTCCTCCGCGCTCCGCAGTCCGCGGCTGTGGATCGGCTCGGGCCTCATCCTCGCGGTGATCGCCGCCCTGTTCTCCCTCCTCTACGTGGGCGGCAACGTCAACCCCAAGGGTCATCTGCGCGACCTGCCCGTCGCCCTGGTGAACGAGGACAAGGGCGCCGTCGTCGCCAAGGGCAAGCACCTCAACGCCGGTGACCAGGTCGTCTCTGGGGTCAAGAAGTCCGCGGAGGGCAACGACAGCTTCGACTGGCAGGTCCTCAGCAAGGAAGAGGCCGACAAGCGGATCGGCCAGGGCAAGCTCTTCGGCGCGATCGTCGTGCCGGAGAACTTCACCGCCTCGCTGACGGGACTGGTCAACCCGCAGCAGACGAAGGCCGTCCGGCCGACGATCACGGTGCTCACCAACCAGTCGGCCGGCAGCTTCGGCTCTTCCATGGCAAGCCAGGCGACGCAGAAGGCCGCCCACGGCGCCTCCGCCCAGCTCGGCACGGAGCTCCTCAAGCAGGCGAACGCCCAGGGCGCCAAGCTTGCCCCGGCCGCCCAGCTGATGCTCGCCGACCCCGTGAGCGTCCAGGTCACCGACGGCCACCCGCTCGGCACCCACAGCGCCATGGGCCTGAGCGCCTTCTACTACGCCCTGGTCCTGGTCGTCTGCGGCATGCTCGGCGCCAACGCGCTCATCTCCCAGGTCGACACCTTTCTCGGCTACCTGCACACCGACTACGGGCCCTTCCGTCAGCGCAACCCCCTGCGCCGCACGAGCCGGGTGCGCACCCTGGCCATCGACTCCGTCCTCATGGTCGGCCTCTCCCTTGTCATGGGCTCCCTAGTCGAGCTCGCCACGGTCGGCGTTCTCGGCATGGACGCCTCCCACCTCGGCCTGCTGTGGGTCTACTCCGTGGCCACCATCGCCGTCGTCGGCATCGGCGCCCTGGCCCTGCTGCGCGCCTTCGGCGCCCCGGGCATGCTGCTCTCTACGATCATCTTCGTCGCGATGGCCGTCCCGTCCTCGGGATCGACGGTGCCGCTGCAGGCGCTGCCCGACTTCTTCCGGGTGCTCTCGGAGTTCGAGCCGCTGCGGCAGATCACCGGCGGCCTGCGCTCGATCCTCTACTACGACGCCCAGGCCGACGCCGGCCTGACTCGCGCCTGGGTCTCCCTGGGCATCGCCCTGGTCGCCACCGTGCTCTTCGGCTTCGGCCTCACACGTTTCTACGACCGCAAGGGCCTGCACCGGGTCCCGCAGTCGGCGAAGTCCATCGACGTGGAGCCGGAGCCCGCGGCGGTCTGACCGTCTCGCTGCGACAGCGGACGCGCCCACTCCCCGCGGGGAGTGGGCGCGTCCGTTTTGCGTGGCAGAGCCGCGGGGATGCGGCGGCTCGCCCTGCGGCGCCTACGACGGGACATCGGCACGCTGTCCGCCATCAGCACCGGATACGGAGCCTTCACAAAGGGAAATTCGGCTCACGACGGCAGAGCCAACTGAGACGCCCCGACCCACTGCCCCACATGACCGGCACCACACCTTCACCAACATTCGGCGCCACCCTTCACCACCAACACAGCACCCCAACTTCAGCAGCACTCACGGGAACAGCCAAAACACCCAACTGAAACCCAACACCGAACCACTGAAAACCCAACGCCGAATATCAACATCCCCGACCTCAAGGAACTGCGGACATCCCGCGTTCCGCATCAGCCCGAAAGCGGTCAGCGGTAGTCGTCGGGCAGCAGGTGATACCGGCCTGCTACGGGACCAGGGCCTTACCCGTCTCGGTGGGCTCGTCGCGCAGGCCGAGACGCAGGTGCTCGACGTGGAAGAGGGCCTGTTCCAACAGCTCGGCGACGTGGTTGTCGTAGAGGGCGTAGACGATGGAGCGGCCCCGCCGTTCTCCGGTGACGAGCCCGAGGTTGCGCAGCAGGCGGAGCTGGTGGGAGCAGGCGGATGCTTCCATGCCCACGGCCTCGGCGAGGTCGCCGACCGCGCAGGGGCCCTCCTGGAGACGGGCC
>NZ_LGDD01000071.1 GCF_001279695.1 Streptomyces sp. WM6378 | reverse complement strand
ACACCAACCCCCGCCCCTATGTGTGGCACAAGACCGCCGACCAGATTCTCAACAGCCTCGCCAACTACTGCCGACGCATCAACGACTCAGGTCACTAGCTCCACCGCCACTCCCTGACCGCCCCCTCGGAAGGCAGCACCACGACACCAGCCCACAACTGCACATCCCGGCCGCACAGGACGGCATGCTCCAGATCCCGCTCCGAGCGCAGCTGCAGCTCCAGGTCGCCCGTGCCGTGGTGGCCGACCCCAGTAACGTCCCGGGTGAAGCCCGGAACGAGGTCGACTCCCTTCGGGTCCGCCTTGAGGTATGCGAGGAGCTTGGTGTGCTGCGGCGCGAGCACGCAGGCGAAGTTCCGCAGCCGCTGGTAGGCGCGGTACTGCTTGCGCTGGACCCGGGTGATGCCATCCCCGAGGCCGGTCAGCACCTCGTCGACCGCCCCGGCCAACTCGGCCATCGCGCCGCCCTGCTGTGGAACCGTCGGCAGTCCGGCCGCCCTCCGACGCCCCCCGCCGGGAAGCGACCGACTGTCCGGTGACCGACGCCACGGTCTCCAGGCCGAAGTGGTCGCTGCCGAAGTACCGGTAGCGGACCAGGTCGATCAAGCGCCGGTGCTCGCGTACGGCGTGTGCGTCGTAGCGGGTGAAGTCGCCGGCCACGCAGATCAGCCTCGGTGCGCTCCACAGGATCTGGGACGCGGCCGTGCCCCCGAGCCGGTCGCGGACCAGGTTCCGGAAGGCGTCCTTGTGGGCCATGAGCCAGGCCCTGTGGTAAAGGCCCTGATTTGATCACACCTGCGTCGGTGCCGCGCTTGTACTCGACGATCACCGGGGCCCCGTTTTCGTCGAGACCCAGCGAATCGATGCGCCCGCCGTCGACACAGTCGATGACGTACTCGCTCGCCAGGAACCGCACTCCGAGCGTCGCCTCCATGTGCGCCTCTACGAGGTCCTGTACATCCGCCTCGATCTCAGCGAGACGCGGAGCAACCTCGGTAACGCCACCGTTTGTCGTGTGGAACAGCTTCAGACCCGACACCTTCCCCTCCCCGATCTTGTGCCGGGAGCCAACGGCACAGGCGTCACAATTATTTCCGCCCGAAGAAACGACCCGCTCGTGAACACTTCGACAGCCGTGAGCGAGCGCACGGGAAAGGCCAGCGACGGACGGTACCGCTCAGTGAGGCTTACTCAGGGAGGCCACAGGAGGCCCTGAGGGGCACGCGAATCCGTACGCTCGCAAAGCGCTACAGCCTCCGCTGCTGGGAGGTCCGCCTGGCCCTGGAGGTCCCGCGCCTGACCGCCACTGAGACGCGTCTGCTGACCGCCCCCTTCACAGGGGAACTCGCCGACCTGGTCGAAGGCCTGATCGGCAAGAAGGCTCAACGGAAGGCAGATCTGGATGGAACTCCTGGACCACCACGACTACTTGGTCACCTACGACGACATCCGCCATTACCTGAGGTACACACGCCCCCGAAGGGCATCATCACGAGCAGACTCGCTGACATCCCAGCCAGCCGGCTGCAGATGACCAACCTTGCTGATGAAGGACAAACTGCCTTCATGCGCTCGCCGAACCAGGCTCAGCTCGCCACGGAGGGCCCTTTTGAGCAATGCGCAGTCGATATATCGCCACTTCTTTCAACAACATCACGACTGGGCGCCATCGTTCGCTTACGTTTCCGATCATGCATGATCCGCAGCACGTGTCGCACTTGCCGCAGGAGGAGACCGACTTGATTCGTGCGTGCCACGAACTGGGTTATGAGACTGCCCGGCAGGAGGCGGCGAGCGGCGAGCGACTGGTGCGTTGCCTGGGGCTGGATCTCATGGTGCCGCCCGAAGTGCTCGCGCCTGCTCCTGTGGTGGCCGAGGTGCTGGGCAGGTCGGTCCTTCGGAAGCCAAGAGAGGCCGAAGAGTGCTGGACCTGGGCACCGGGTGCGGCATCAATGACATCCTGGCCGCAGGACGCGGCTGTGATGTGCTGGCTGTCGACATCAACCCGCACGCTGTCGCCGCGGCAGCCACGGACGCAGTACGCAACGGCTGTCTCCCGGTCGCTGATGGACCGCAGCGGACTACGGCGCACGGTGGTGGACTGGCTGAAGCGCGAGCGCGACAGCCGACTGGTGGAGTACATCGCCTACCGGCTGAGCCGGTGACGCCCATGTCCTCTCAACGAGCGAAAGACACAGTGCTCATCGCCGGGGCCTACGCGGTCGACCTGGTTCTCACGGATCTGCGCGGCCCGGTGACCGCGGGGGCCGAGGTGTGGGCCGATGGACTGGACATGGTGCCCGGAGGGGCGTTCACGTTGGCGATGGGGCTGCACCGGCTGGGGCGGCAGGCAGTGTGGGCGGCCGATTTCGGCACGGATGTCTTCAGCCGTGAGGTCCTGGCCGCGGCGCGTCAAGAAGGCATGGACGAGGCAGGCTTCCGTCATCACCCACGCCCTGTGCGCAATGTGACGGTAGCTCTGTCCGATGCGAAGGACCGGGCAATGATCGCCCACGAGGACCCCATCACGGCCCGCCCTCTCGCAGAGTTGATCGATACGTTCCGCCCGTCAGTGGTGATGCTCCCCTTCCTCCAGTTCGGGCCGGACGCCACAGACGCGCTGGAAATGGCCGCCCGGCACGGGGCCCGGGTATTCATGGACTGCCAGGACTATCCCGGCCACATCGGCATGGACGACGTACGCAAGGCCCTGGGGCAGGTGGACGTATTCGCGCCCAACGAGTCAGAAGCGCTGCGGGTGACCAGGGCCGGCACGGTCGAAGAGGCGCTGTCACTGCTCTGCGAGCTGGTGCCCACGGTGGTGATCAAACGCGGTCCAGCAGGCGCGGTAGCCGCAACGAACGGGCTTCGGACAGCTCAAGACTCTCTTACGGTGCCGGTGGTGGACACGACGGGAGCCGGAGACTGCTTCAACGTGGGCTTCGTGCACCGGTGGATTGACGGCAGCCCGCTGAACGCCTGCCTGGCAGCGGGCGTGGCCTGCGGAGCCGCCGCCGTTACCGGACCCGGCTCAAGCAACGCGCTCAACGCTCCCGAGCTCACGACATGGCTCACACGGCTGCCGCACTGAACGTGGAACCAGGAAAACAGGGGGCTGTCATGAACTACCGCGAAAACCGGGCGCGTGGCGGACACGTCCCTGCGGGCCAAAGAGTCCTGGTCGCCGACCTCGACGGCACATTGCTGGGCGGCGACCAGGAGAGCCGCCTGCAGCTGCGCCGTGCTCTGGAGCGCCACCCGGAGATCACCGTCGTCTTCGCCACAGGCCGCAGCCTGAACTCCGTACGGGCGCTACTGCGGCACGACCCGCTGCTCCCCCCACCCCGGTGGATTGTCGCGGACGTCGGTGCCAGCGTCATCGACGCCACCGACATGAGCCACACCGCCGCGCTGGAACGCCCCCTGCGGATGGGATGGCCCGGGCACGCACCCGTCCGGGAAGCGCTGCGCGGCTTCCCTCAACTCGCGTACCAGAACGTCGCCCAGGAAGGGCGCTGCTCGTACTTTCTGGCTCCCGAAGGGTTGACCGGCGACCTCACGTCGGCAGTGGAGAACATGGGATGCTCCTGGTCCTACAGCGAAGAACGCTACTTCGACGTCCTGCCCCCACGCGCGGGCAAGGGACCAGCCGTCCGGCAGCTCATCCACAAGCACCAATGGCCCTTATCCGGCCTGCTCGTTGCCGGTGACTCACTCAATGACCTCTCACTGTTCCACCTCCGCTGTCACGGAGTCATCGTGGGCAACGCCGAAGCGGCCCTCACCGAGCGAGCCCCCGAAGACCCCCTGATCCACCGCTCCCACCTCGACGGGGCCGCCGCCATCCTCTCAACGCTGCACCACCTCAACTGGGTCGAGCCGCCCTCACCTGTCGTCATCGGCTACCACCGCGCTCCCGCTCGCTGGAGCGAAGGACGATGGGAACAACCCTCCAGCCCCAACGGCATCCTGCCCACCCTCACATCCATCGTCGGCAGCACGAACAAGGACGGCGGCCTGCACGCTGTGTGGGCCGCCGCGGTCACCGCAGAAGGCCACGACTCCTGGCCCTCCTCGTTCCCCGACCGCCTGCCCATGGCGCTTCTGCCCGTGCCGGCGTCCCGCTGGGCCGGGTATTTCCACCGGGCCTGCAAAGAAACGCTGTGGCCGGCGCTGATGTCCCAGCCCCACCTCATCCATCACGACCCGGCCCACTGGGCCGACTACGAGCACGTCAACGCCGCCTTCGCGGACCACATCAGCTCCCATGCCGCCCACGACGCAACCGTGTGGCTGCACGACTACAACCTCTGGCTCGTCCCCGGCCTCCTCAAGCGCGCTCGGCCGGACCTGACCATCGGCCTGTTCCACCACACCCCGTTCCCCCCGCCCGACGTCTTCCGTGCCCTGCCCGTCGCCGAACAGCTGTGCACCTCCCTCGTCCAACTGGACTGGGCAGGGTTCCACACGGCCGCCTTCGCCGACCACTTCCACCAGCTCCTGCAAGACAGCACCACCGTGCCACGCACCGGTGTCCATCCGCTGGGCATCGACCAGGCAGCCGTCGCAGCCCTCGCACGCTCCCGCACCCCCCACGCCACCACTGAAGACAGCCTGCTGGTCCTGTCCGTGGAACGCCTGGACTACGCCAAAGGCCCCGTTCACAAGATCCGCGCCCTCGCGACCCTCCTCGACCGACAACCAGAGCTGCGCGGACGACTGCGCTTGCGGCTCGTCTGCCCGCCACCCGAGCCTGGCATCCGCGCCTACGAGACAACCCGCATCGAACTCGAACTAGCCATCAGCACACTCAACGCCCGCTGGAGCACCGGTGAATGGCAGCCGGTGGAATACATCCCCCGATCGCTCCCCTTCACCGAGGTCGTGGACCACTATCTGGCAGCCCACGTCTTCTGGGTGACCTCCCTGGCGGACGGGATGAACCTCACCGTCCAGGAATACCTCACCGCTCAAGCCGCCTCCGGACGCGCAGGCATCCTCGTCCTCTCCCGCCACGCCGGTATCGCTCAGCAGCTCGGGAACGCGGCACTGCTCACCGACCCCCACGACCCGCAGGACCTCGTCGACGCCCTGCACACCGCGCTGACAATGGCCCCGTCTCATCGCATGGCGAACACGGCCCACCTGATTCACCTGCTCGACGCCGCCCCACCCGTCGACTGGGCCCGCGCAGTGATCGCGGCCATCGGCGAGAAGCCCGGACAGCCACCAGGCCCGGCCTCCTGAAACGCGCCGTGCACGTACGGGTGACCGGCCCAGGCAGCAGCAACCCCACCACCGCGGCCGACCAGCACACCTACATCGCCTCGCACCGCCAGCCTCGACGTGAAAGTCCCCTCGCAGCCGCACCCGGGCATCCTGGTCCCCTACCTCGCCTGCACCGGCCCGAGTGCGGTCACCTCCGCCACCGCGAAGGCATCGGCCCAGGATCGAAAGCCGAGGCAGGGAGGTTTTTCCAACCTCACGTCGTGGCGTGGTGAAGGACGACGACGGCCTTGACGATGTCGGTGATGCGGTTGGTGCTGCAGCGGAGCTTGTGCAGTAGGCGCC
>NZ_LGDD01000070.1 GCF_001279695.1 Streptomyces sp. WM6378 | reverse complement strand
GTCCTGCCACGGGGGGTCCTCGGGGGGGGTGGGCTGCCCTTCGAGGGTACGCGGCGTTGCCCGCCCCCTGCCCCGGCGCTCCTGGGGCTCCGCCCCAGACCCCGTTGAATCCCCCACCCCGCCCCTTCCCGCTGTGACACTCTGCGGCTCCGCCACGTGGCCTCCGGGGGTGGGTGGGTCGGCTGCGGCCCGTTGGTGGCCCTGGGGCTCCGCCCCAGACCCCGTTCGCGCCTTAAGGGCGCTCGTCCTCAATCGCCGGACGGGCTGGAGGTGGGCGCAGGTCCGTGATCGTCGACCGGCCGGGGATGCGCACATGGGCATCCTGCCCAGGCCAACCCTGCTAGGGGCGCGGGGAACTGCGCGAGCAACCACCCACGGCCCGCAGCCAATCGACCACCCACCCAGCCCCTCCGGCGGTTGAGGAGCCGGGTCCGGGGCGGGGCCCCGGGGGCTCAGGCTCCGCATCCGCTGTACAGGTGGGTGGGAGGGGAACCTCCGGGGTTTGGGCGGAGCCCCGAGGGCGGGGCTACTGGTCCGAGGAGAAGCGCACCGACCCCGCCGGGAGCACCGCGTCGCACCACACCCGTACCCCCTCGCGGAGCTCGTTGTCCGGGCCCACCCTCGCGCCGTCGCCCACGACCGCTCCGGCCAGGATCGTCCGCGCGCCGATTCGCGCACCCGCTCCGACCAGCGAGTCCGTGATCACCGCACCCGCCTCGACCACCGCGTCCGACAGGATCGTGCTGCCCGTGATCCGCGCGCCCTCGCCCACCACCGCGCCGTGGCCCACCACCGTGCCGCCGGTCAGCTTCGCGTCGGGGGCCACCTTCGCCGTGGGGAGGACGAGTCGGTCGCCGCAGCGGCCGGGGACCGCCGGGGAGGGGGCGCGGCCGAGCACCAGGTCCGCCGAGCCACGCACGAAAGCCTGCGGAGTACCCAGGTCCAGCCAGTAGGTTGAATCGACCATTCCCTGGAGGTGGGCTCCCTCCGCCAGCAGGCCCGGGAACGTTTCGCGCTCCACCGAGACCGGGCGGCCCGCCGGGATCTCGTCGATCACCGAACGCCGGAACACGTACGCCCCCGCGTTGATCTGGTCCGTGACGATTTCCTCCGGCGTCTGGGGCTTCTCCAGGAAGGCCGTGACGCGGCCGGTCGGGTCGGTGGGGACCAGGCCGAACGCCCTCGGGTCGTCGACCCGGGTCAGGTGCAGGGAGACGTCCGCGCCGGAGGAGTCGTGGGTGTCCACGAGCGCCCGGATGTCCAGGCCCGTCAGGATGTCGCCGTTGAAGATCAGGACCGGGTCGTCGGGGCCCGAGCGGAGCCGGGACGCCACGTTGCGGATGGCGCCGCCCGTTCCCAGCGGCTCGTCCTCCGTCACGTACTCGATGCTGAGGCCGAGCGCGGAGCCGTCGCCGAAGTACGGCTCGAACACCTCGGCCAGATAAGAGGTGGCCAGGACGATGTGGTCGACGCCCGCCGCGTGGGCCCGGGCCAGCTGGTGGGTGAGGAAGGGGACGCCGGCCGCCGGAACCATCGGCTTGGGTGTGTTCACCGTGAGCGGGCGCAGCCTCGTGCCCTTGCCGCCGACCAGGAGGATCGCTTCTGTCACCTGTCGTCTCTGCTTCCTGCTGGGGCCGGCCTTCGGATTCCGTCACGCTGGGGCGGAACTCCCGGCCGGCCAGTGTATGCAGACTGTCCGGATGCTCATGCCGCCCGGTCAGCGCCGGCCCTGGTAGCGGGCCGCGGCGGCCCGGATCGTGCCGAGCCTGCCGTACAGGCGCGTCCCCGGGCAGTCGGTGGCGAATCCGTCGCGGTGACCGGCGATGGCGTTGAACTTGACGCTGCGTCCCTTCTTGTAGCGGTTGCCGCCGGCGGAGACGAGCGTGCTCTTGCCCTTCGGATTCGCTCCGTACAGTCCGAGCTTCCAGGCCGAGAGTTGCTCGATGGCTTTGAGGGCGGCGGCTGGCGGGTTCGTGTCGTTGTATGTGCCAAGGAGCGCGATGCCCACGCTGTTGGTGTTGAAACCGAGAGTGTGCGCGCCCATGACGGCCTTGGCCACACCCCCGGCGCGGCCTTCGTAGATCTTTCCGCACTTGTCGACGGCGAAGTTGTAGCCGATGTCCCGCCAGCCGTTGCTCTTGACGTGGTAGCGATAAATACTGCGCAGAACGGAGGGCGCCTGGGCACAGGTGTATCCGTTGCCGGACCCGGTGTGGTGGACGAAGGCGACCTTGACGCTCTTGGTGTAGAGGAACCCGCTCTCGCGCATCCCCTCGTCGGCGCCCCAGCCCTTGCGCGTGATGATGCGCGGCCGCTTCCCGACGTACGGGCGGGCCTGGGCCGTGGTCCCGGCCGCCTCGGCCGCCTCGGCCCGCGTCGCGGCCTCGTCCAGGGCGGGCAGCACGTCGGGGGCCCGCAGCTCGCGGGTGCCCTCGCCCGTGTCCTCCTCGGCGGGTGCGGCGCCCGGGTCGACGAGGTCCAGGCGCAGCCCCTTGGGAAGCGGCTCGCCGTCGGCGCCTTCGGGGCGTACGCGTGCCTCGACGGCGTCCGAGTCGCCGACCCACAGCGGCGCGGTCGAACCGTGCAGGGGGCGCGCGGCCTCGGGGGTGCCGGGGTCGGCGGCGTGGTCGTGGTTGTTGGTGTCCAGGTCCTGCCAGTCGGACCAGGTGCCGGCCCCGCGGCCCCGGGTGCGGACCTGGGCGCTGGCGTGCAGCTCGTCGTCGGCGTTGTCCCAGACCACGCCGACCAGCGAGAACGGCCGCACTTCCCGCTGGGCCAGGCCCTCTTGGGACGCGCCGTCCGCCGCGCGGTCCGCCCCGGGCAGCGGGTCCAGCGGCAGCGACTGGGTGGAGCCGGCGAGTTCCGCGGCGGCCGACGGCGGCGCGGAACTCGACGCCGCTACGGGTGTCGTGGCCGCCAGGGGGAGGGCGAGGGCCGCGACAGCGGCGACGCCGATCGAAGACGCATGGAAGCTACGCATGCTGACGATCGTGGACATAGATGGACAATCCTGTCCATTGCAGAACTGACGGTCCGTCGGCCAAACCGGTGTACGCAGCCCGCCCACCGGTGCCGGTGCCAAGGCCGCGCGCCACGTAGCCTTGCCCGCGTGAACGCCAGCGACCGCACCCCTGCCGACCTGCTGCGATCCGCGCTCGCCGCGGACCCGGGCCGCCCCTTCATCACCTTCTACGACGACGCCACCGGCGAACGCGTGGAACTGTCCGTCGCCACCTTCGCCAATTGGGTGGCCAAGACCGCGAATCTGCTCCAGGGCGATCTCGCCGCCGAGCCCGGCGACCGCCTCGCGCTGCTGCTCCCCGCGCACTGGCAGAGCGCCGTGTGGCTGATGGCCTGCCACTCGGTGGGCGTGACCGTCGAGCTCGGCGGCGATCCGGCCGCGGCCGACCTCGTGGTCAGTGGCCCCGACACCCTGGAGGAGGCCCGCGCCTGCACCGGCGAGCGGGTGGCGCTCGCGCTGCGCCCGCTCGGCGGCCGCTTCCCGCAGCCGCCCGCGGGGTTCGCGGACTACGCCGTCGAGGTGCCGAGCCAGGGCGATCGTTTCGCGCCGTTCGTGCCCGTCGACCCGGACGCCCCCGCGCTCGCCGTCGACGGCCTCGAACTGAGCGCCGCCGAACTCGTCGAGCGGGCCCGCGCGGCGGCCGCCCAGCTCGGCCTCGGCTCCGGTTCACGGCTGCTTTCGGCACTCTCGTACGACGGCTGGCAGGGGCTCGCGAGCGGTCTGTACGCCCCGCTCGCCTCGGGCGGCTCGGTCGTCCTGTGCCGCAACCTGGCCCAACTGGCCGACGGCGGGCTTGAGAAGCGGGCCGAGAGCGAGCGGGTCACGCACCGCTCGCTGTGACGGCCCGCTGAACTCCACCCTTGTGGCCCACTCGGGGGGCCGACTCCTCGGGCCCCGCCAGCGCCTCCGGTACATGATCGACCGTACGCACAACCATGCGCGCGATTCGGCCGTCTACCGGGGTGCCCGGCGGCGCACCGCGCCCGCCGACCCCGTGATGGCCCGTGAGGATGGACGCCGACGTGACCGACAGTGCTGGCACTCCCCCTGAACCGGAGGACCGGGCCGGGGCCGAGCAGCCACCGCCGGCCACCGGCGCCTCAGGGGACTCGGAGCCCGAGGTCCCGGAGAGCACGGAAACCACGGAGACCACGGAAGCCGAACCGGACACCGAGCCCGCGGCCGCGGAAGCCGCCGGGACCACGGACCCCGGACCCGACGCGGAGCCCGCCGCGGCAGAGCCCGAGGGCGCCAAGGGCGGCCGTCGCTGGCTGCGTTGGACGGCGCTCGGCGTCTCCGTCGTCGTCCTCGCGGCGGCCGGAACCGGCTGGTGGTTCTACCGGAAGCTCGACGACAACATCCAGACGGACACCACCGCCGCGCACGAGCTGGACAAGTACGAGCGGGACCGGCCCGCCTCCGTCGTGCACGACGCGCAGAACCTGCTGCTCATCGGCTCGGACTCGCGCGCCGGCAACAACTCCTCGTACGGCAGGGACGACGGCGGCAGCCAGCGCTCGGACACCACGATCCTGCTGCACCTGGCCGCCGACCGGCTCAGCGCCACCGCCGTCTCGCTGCCGCGCGACCTGATGGCCGACATCCCCGCCTGCGGCAGACCGGACGGCACCCAGACCAAGCAGCAATTCGCCCAGTTCAACTCGGCGTTCGAGATGGGCGGCGCGGCCTGCACGATCCGTACGGTCGAGAACATGACCGGCATCCGGATCGACCACCACATGGTGGTCGACTTCAGCGGGTTCAAGGACATGGTCGATGCGGTGGACGGCGTCGAGGTCTGCCTGAAGGAGCCGGTCGACGACCGGCAGGCCCATCTGAAACTCCCCGCCGGACGTCAACTGCTGCGCGGAGAACAGGCGCTGGGCTTCGTACGCTCCCGGCACGGCTTCGGGGACGGCAGCGACACCCAACGCATGGACCGCCAGCAGCAGTTCCTCGGCTCGCTGATCAAGAAGGTGCAGAGCAACGGGGTGCTGCTCAACCCGACCCGCCTCTTCCCGGTCCTGGACGCGGCGACCAGATCCATCACCACGGACCCGGGTCTGAACACCCTGAAGGATCTGTACGACCTGGTGCGCTCGGTGCGCGGGATTCCGACCGAGAACATTCGCTTCCTGACCGTTCCGCGCCAGCCCTACGCGTACGACAGCGACCGCGACGAGCTCGTGCAGCCGGACGCGGACGGGCTCTTCAAGCAGCTGCGCGAAGACCGGCCGATCAAGGTGGCGCCCGCCGCGGACGTGACGAAGGCCAAGGAGAGCGCGAAGCCCGGCTCCGGCTCGGACGGCAAACGGCCCGACGATCCGGACCCCTCGCCGAGCCCTTCGGCGACGCCCGTCTACTCCGGTACGAACGCCGCCTCGGGCATGTGCGGCTAGCCGGGCGTGTATGTCTGCATCCTGTGAAATACACATGACCACCAGCGGATTGGGGTCAAATGCCCGGTTGTAAAGGGCGTGGAATTTGTCACGGCCGTCGCTCTTGGACGAACTGGCCAGATAGTGTGACGCGATCCGGTGCGACCGGCCAACGGGCCGCGCACTGCATGAGCGAATGATTGAGCGCTTTGGGGGAAGCGACTCGGCACCGACGGAGGACAGAAGCAACCGTGGATGCGCAGAGCCGTGGGCGGGCCGATGATGTCGACCCCGCAGACCAGTGGGTCCTCAACCCGGAAACCGGCACTTACGAATTGCGACTGAGTCCTTCCGGAACGCAGTCGAATTCCGCTCCCGGCCGGTCGTCGACCGGTCCCGCATCGGGCAGGAGATCGGGGCAGTCCGGACGTTCCGGGCGCCGAGAGGTGCCAGGGCAGCGCAACCGCCGATCGAACCGGTCACCCGAGGAGTCCCCCGACGCCCAGGGCCGCCGCAAGCGCAAGCCCAAGGCGACGCGCAAGAAGAAGGCGCTGCTGTGGACGGGCGGCGTGATGGGCTTCGTCCTGGTCGTCGGCGCGGGCGGCGCGTACTGGCTCTACCAGCACTTCAACGGCAACCTGAACACCGTCGACGTCGGTGACGCGGGCAGCAAGAGCTCGGTGCCGGACGGGGCGTTCAACGTCCTGGTCATCGGCACCGACAAGCGCACCGGCGCGGGCAACGAGGGCTACGGCGACGCGGGCAGCGAGGGCCACGCCGACACCAACATCCTCTTCCACGTCTCGGCGGACCGGACCAACGCGACCGCGATGTCCATCCCGCGCGACATGGTGATCGACATCCCCGCCTGCCCGACCAAGCAGAAGGACGGCACCACCAAGACGGTGCCGGCGGAGAAGAAGGTGCGGTTCAACACGAGCCTGGGCCAGGAGGGCCGCGACCCGGGCTGCACGATGCGTACGGTCAAGCAGATCACCGGGCTCAACGTCGACCACTTCATGATGGCCGACTTCAACGCCGTCAAGGAGCTGTCCACGGCCGTCGGCGGCGTCAAGGTCTGCCTCACCAAGGCGGTGGACGACCCGAAGTCGCATCTGAAGCTCCCGGCCGGCGAGAGCGTCGTCAAGGGCGAGCAGGCCCTCGCGTTCGTACGGACCCGGCACAGCTTCGCCGGCGAGAGCGACCTCTCGCGCATCAAGCAGCAGCAGCAGTTCCTCGGCTCGATGATCCGGCAGATGAAGTCGGACGACACCCTCGGCAGCCCGACCAAGATGTACGGGCTCGCGGACGCCGCGACCAAGGCGCTCACGGTCGACTCCGGAATAGGCAGCATCAAGAAGCTGACCGACCTCGCCCAGGTCATCGGCAAGATCGACGCGAAGAACATCACCTTCACCACGCTGCCGGTCATAGACAATCCGGCCGAGGGGAAGAAGCACATCACCGTCGTGCCCGACCCGACGAAGGCCGACGCGCTGTTCGCGATGATGCGCGCCGACACCTCGCTCACCGAGGTGAAGAAGAAGGAGGCGGACGCCCAGAGCTCGGCCGCCGCCGAGGAGGCCGCCCGCCTCAACGGCCCCCGCGCCAAGGCCTCCGACGTACGGGTCACCGTGCTCAACGGCGGCGCGGCGGCGGGCTCCGCCGGGGACGTGGTGACCTGGATGCAGAACCAGGAGGGCGTGCTCAAGTCGAGCAACGGCTCGAACGCGCCGGCGAAGGTGCCCGCCACGGTCCTGGCCTACGCGCCGAACCAGGCCGACCAGGCCCGCAAGCTCGCGGATCTGCTCGGCCTGTCCGCCTCGGCCCTGAAGCCGGGCACGAAGGACGCCGTGGGCAAGGAGCCCATGGTGCTGACCCTCGGCCCCGACTTCAAGCAGGCGGGAACACCCATAGCCGCTCCGGCCAAGGCACCGGAGGGCATTCAGAAGGTCGAAGCCGACAAGTCGGTGTGCGCCAAGTAGACGGACTCACGGCCCATCCGGGGCCTCAGGGGGAGTCGATACAACAGGGGGTAGTGGGGTGGGCAAGAACAGCGTGCGCGGGGAGGGGACGCAGGGACGCGTCGAACGCGCGGGCGAACTCGGCTGGGACGAGAGCCTGTACGAGGACGACGCGTCCGGTGGGCCCAAGTCGCCGACGGATTCCGGCAGTTCAGGCCCGCCGGGCGAGTCCGGCGCGGCCGAGGGCACAAGCCTGCCCGAGGACCCCGCCGCGGCCGGCCGCGGGCACCGCAGGGGCGGCAGCCGCAAGCGGGGCAGACGCAAGCACCGAATACTGAGATGGACCGCGATCACACTCGCGGTCCTCATACTCGGGACGGCCACCGCCGGTTACCTGTACTACCAGCACCTGAACAACAGCATCCGCAAGGGCGAGCGCAGCGCGGGCGGCAGCGACGCCAAGAAGACCGCGCCGAACGCCGACGGCCAGACGCCGCTGAACATCCTGCTGATCGGCTCGGACAGCCGGGCCTCGGACGACAACGTCAAGCTCGGCGGCGGCAAGGACATCCGGGACGGCGACGCGCACGCGGACGTACAGATGTTGCTGCACGTCGCGGCCGACCGCAAGAACGCCTCGGTCGTCAGCATCCCGCGCGACACCCGGGTGGACATGCCGCAGTGCAAGGACACCGAGAAGAACAAGACCTACCCGGCCACGAACGCCATCATCAACGAGGCGCTCGGACGCGGCGGGGCGGGCTGTGTCCTGGACACCTGGGAGAAGCTGACCGGCATCTACATCGACCACTGGATGATGGTCGACTTCGCCGGTGTCGTGGCCATCTCGGACGCCGTGGGCGGCGCCGACGTCTGCGTGAAGCAGAACATCGACGACCACTCCACGAAGCTCCAGAAGGGCGGCTCGGGTCTGCACCTCACCGCGGGCAACCACACGGTGAAGGGCGAGCAGGCCCTCCAGTGGCTGCGCACCCGGCACGCCTTCGGCAGCGACATCGGCCGCTCCCAGGCCCAGCACATGTACATGAACTCGGTGATCCGCAACCTCAAGGACCAGGACGCGTTCAGCGACACCGGCCGCCTGATGGGCATCGCCGACGCCGCGATCAAGACGCTCAAGGTCTCCTCGGAGCTCGGCACCGTCAAGAAGCTGTTCGACCTGGGTATGGAGCTCAAGGACATCCCCATGGACCGCATCAACATGCTGACCATGCCGCGCCTGCCCGACCCCAAGGACCCGGATGCCCACGTGGTGCCGGACAGGGCGAAGGCCGACGCGCTGTGGGCGATGCTGCGGGACGACAAGCCGCTGGACGGCAAGAGCGACGGCAAGCCCGCCGCCCCGCCTTCCAAGGGCCCGGCCGCCGCGGCCCCCGACTCGCTCGCGGTGAGCGTGGTCAACGGCACCGGCACGGGCGGCCGCGTCGCCGCCAAGGGCCGGGCCACCGAGGTGGTCACCGCCCTCAAGGCCAAGGGCTTCAAGAAGGCCGAGACGGGTTCCAGCAACCCCGCCTCCACCAGTGAGGTCGACTACCCCAAGGCCGCGGGCGAGCAGGGCAAGGCGGACGCGGAGTCGATCGCCACGGCGCTCGGCCTGCCCGCCTCCGCGGTCAAGGCCGCCGACGTCAAGGGCCTGACCCTGGTGGTCGGCGGCGACTGGCGCACCGGCGACAGCTACCCGAAGCAGGACGCCAAGGCGAGCGACCCGCTCAAGGACGCCGAGACGGTCAACGGAGCCGACAAGGGCGCCTGCATGGAGGTGTATGCGCCCTACCGCTTCTAGCCCGCGTACGTAGCCGAAAGGGGGCGCCCGGTGCCGCAAAGCACCGGGCGCCCCCTGTTGCGTACGTTCAGACAGACGTGGTCCGCACGGCCGGGCGGCGGCTCGCGATGACCTTCTTGGCCAGCGCCTTCGGGCTGGTGAGGAAGCCGAAGCCCCACGACATGTGCATCGTGGCGAGCGCCACCGGGATCTGGGCGCGGGCCCTGAGCGAGAGCCCCTTGCCGGCCGGCAGCGAGCCCGCGGCGATCGCGGCCAGGTATCCGGCCGGAACCACGAACCCCCAGGGCGTGACGAGCGCGCCCACCACGACGCCCGCGGCGATCGCGCAGACGGCGGTCGGCGGCGCCAGATAGCGCAGGTTGATGGAGCCCTCGTGGTAGCGGGCCACCACATGGCGCCAACGGCCGTAGTCCTTGTACTGCTTGGCCAGTGCCTTCACCGACGGCCGGGGCCAGTACTGGACCTTGAGCTCGGGCGAGAACCAGATGAGGCCGCCGGCCTCCCTGATCCGGAAGTTCAGCTCCCAGTCCTGGGCACGGATGAACTCCTCGTTGTAGCCGCCCTGTTGCTCAAGGGCCTCACGGCGGAAGACACCCAGATACACGGTTTCGGCGGGCCCGGCCGCGCCTCCCGTGTGGAAAACCGCGTTGCCGACGCCGATCTTCGAGGTCATCGCGGCGGCGACCGCGTCCTCCCAGGCGTTCTCGCCCTCGGCGTGCATGATGCCGCCGACGTTCTGCGCGCCGGTCTCCTCCAGGAGCCGTACGGCGGTCGCGATGTAGTTCGGCGACAGCATGCCGTGGCCGTCGACGCGTACCACGATCGGGTGGCGGGAGGCCTTGATGGCGGCGTTCAGGGCCGCGGGCGTGCGCCCGGTGGGATTGGGGACCGTATGGACCCGGGGGTCGTCGGCCACCAGCTCGGCGGCGATCTCGTCGGTGCGGTCCGTGGACGGGCCGAGCGCGATCACCACCTCCATCTCGCCCGCGTACTCCTGCTCCAGGATGTGACGGACCGAGTTGCGCAGATGCCGCTCCTCATTGAGGACCGGCATGATCACGGAAACAGCAGGCGTGGCGTTCATCGGTGGTCACGTTACCGCGAATGGGGGACACGGTCGCGCGGCGGCCGGGGCGGTGCACGGGGTAGCTGATCGTATGGGCCTACGGTGCTCAAGATCCCCCTGTCACCCGCGGAGGTCCCCGTGCCCACGCCGCCCCGCCCGCGCCCCGTACGACCCGGTCAGCCCCGCAGCAGACAGCACGACGAGCGCCCCCGCTGGGGCTTGCGGCTCGCGACCACGCTGTCCGTCCTGGTGCTCGGCGCGGGCGGGGTCGGGCATGCGGTGGTGACCAGCCTGGACGGCGGGATCGGCCGGGTCGACCCGTTCCGGGACATGAAGAACCGGCCGCAGGGCAGCCGGGGCACGAACATCCTGCTCGTCGGCACCGACGGGCGGGACAAGATCACGTCGGAGGAGAAGCGGAAGTACCGGCTCGGCGGGGCCCCCTGCCACTGCACGGACACGATCATGATGGTGCACGTGTCGGCGGAGCGGGACCGGGTCAGCGTCGTGAGCCTGCCGCGCGACTCCTACGCCGAGGTCCCCGAGCACACCGACGAGGCCGGCCAGCACCACGTCAAGCACCCCGTGAAGCTGAACGCGGCCTACGCCGAGGGCGGGCCCGCGCTCTCCGTGCGCACCATCGAGAACGCGACGGGGCTGAAGATCGACCACTACCTGGAGGTCGACTTCACCAGCTTCATGAAGACGGTCGACGTGGTCGGCGGGGTGCAGATCTGCACGGCCCGCCCCCTGAAGGACTCCTTCACCGGCCTCGACCTCACCGCTGGCACCCACCAGCTGAACGGCGGCGAAGCCCTCCAGTACGTGCGCTCCCGGCACACCGACGGCTCCGCCGACCTCGGCCGGATGCAGCGCCAGCAGCGCTTCCTGGCCGCCCTGATCGCGAAGGCGACGAGCAACGGGGTGCTCCTGAACCCGGTGAAGTTCCGCGAGGTCGCCTCGTCCCTGCTCTCCTCGGTACGCGCCGACGAGGGCTTCGGGGTGGAGGAGATGCTGAACTTCGCCTCCGCGATGAAGGGGTTCTCGCCCTCCTCGTCGGACTTCACCACGGTGCCGCTCGGGCAGCTCAACATCCAGGTCAAGGGCGTCGGCTCGACCGTGAAGTGGGACGACGCGAAGGCGAAGAAGCTGTTCCAGCTGCTCCGCGACGACAAGCCGCTGGCCCCGCACGCACCCCCGCCGAAGGCGGCCCCCAAGGACGCGAAGCCGCCGCGCAAGAACCCTGGCTCGATCGTCGAGGTCGACCCCGCGCGGATCAAGGTGCAGGTCTACAACGGGACCCGCACCGACGGGCTCGGCCAGCGCGTCGACGACGCCCTGCAGGCCACCGGCTTCAAGACCACCGGCTCCCCCCGGCCGAGCGCCAACCTGGCCATGCGCCGCACCTTGATCGAGTACGACCCGCGCTGGGACCGCTCCGCCGGGTCCCTGGCGATCGCCCTGCCGGGCAGCGAGCTGCGCCCGGTGAAGGGGCTCGGCGCCATGATGAAGGTGACGGCGGGCGCCGACTTCAAGGACGTGGTCCCGGTCCGGGCGGAGGAACAGCCGCAGGGCGACTTCGGAACGGTGACGGGGGACAAGGTGGTCTGTCCCTGAGCCCCTGATGGGGGCTAGTCGTCCAGGCCCTCCGCCGCCCTCTTCTCCCGGAGCTCCATGATCGCGCGGCGCCGCGCGAGCCGGTGGGTGCGGCGGATCTGGGCCTCCTGGTAGCGGCGCTCGTCGCGCTCGGTCTCGGGGACCACCGGGGGCACCGGGCGGGGCTTGCCGTCGGCGTCGACCGCCGCGAAGACGAGGTAGGCGGAGCCCACCTGCTGGGCCGGCGTCGACTCGTTCCAGCGCTCGGCGAGGACCCGTACGCCGACCTCCATCGAGGACCGGCCCGTCCAGTTGACCTGCGCCTTCACATGCACCAGGTCGCCGACCCTGACCGGCATCAAGAACACCATCTCGTCCATGGAGGCGGTGACGGCCGGGCCGCCCGAGTGGCGTCCGGCCACCGCGCCCGCGGCGTCGTCCACCAGCTTCATGATCACGCCGCCGTGCACCGTGCCGAGGAGGTTGGTGTCGTGGGTCGTCATGATGTGGCTCAGGGTGGTTCGGGAGGCCGAGGTCGGCTTGCCCGGAAGATCAGTCATGCGTTCCACTTTAGGCGGCGGCGCGCCGAAGCTCTTTGCATCAGCCTTGCAACAGCCCTGCCCCGAATTCCCCCCTGCCCTGTCAGCGGCCCGGGGCCGCCGTGCATGCTGGTCGGCATGAACGAATGGCCCGACGCCCGCAATGGCAACGCCCGCGGTAACGGCGAGGACGCCTACGGCCGCGGCAGCTCCGCCGCGCGGCCCGAGGGCGCGCGCCGGATGCGGCACGTCCAGCGGCCCGCCCCCGTCCCTCCCCCGCAGCGTCCCGTCCCGCAGCAGCAGCCCGGGTACGACGACGGCTACGGGCAGCCGCAGTACGGCCAGGGCACGGTGCCCGGGCAGGGCTCCTACGACAGCGGGTACAGCGAGGGCCATGTCTACGGCAGCCCGGCGGGCCGGGGTCCGGCCGGGCCCGGCGGCCCCGAGGGCCCGCGCCGGGGCGGCGGGCGCAGGCCCGGGGCGGCGCCGAACTGGCGCAAGAGGATCACCATCGGGGTGCTGTCCCTGGTCGTCGTGCTCCTGGTCACCTCGGTCGCCACGTACTTCTGGGCGGACGGCAAGGTGCGCCGCGAGGTCGACCTGTCCAAGGTCATCGACCGGCCCGCCGAGGGCAAGGGCACCAATTACCTGATCGTCGGCTCCGACTCCCGCGACGGCATGTCCGACGCGGAGAAGAAGAAGCTGCACACCGGCTCGGCCGAGGGCAAGCGGACCGACTCGATGATCCTGCTGCACGTCGGCGACAACGGGAACACGATGGTCTCGCTGCCCCGCGACTCCTGGGTGACGATCCCCAGCTTCAAGGGCTCCGACTCCGGAAAGTCGTTCCCGTCCAAGGGCAAGGACAAGCTGAACGCGGCGTTCTCCATCGACGGCCCCGAGCTGCTCGTGCGTACCGTCGAGGCGAATACCGGACTGCACATCGACCATTACGCGGAGATCGGCTTCGCGGGATTCGCGAACATCGTGGACGCGGTCGGCGGCGTGGAACTCGATATTCCGCAGGACATCAAGGACAAGGACTCCGGCGCGGACTTCAAGAAGGGCAAGCAGACCCTCGACGGACAGCAGGCCCTGGCGTTCGTCCGCAACCGGCACGGTTACGCGGCCGGCGACCTGGAGCGCACGAAGAACCAGCAGAAGTTCCTGTCCGCCCTGGCCAGCCAGACGGCGACGCCGACCACGATCCTCAACCCGTTCAAGCTGTACCCGGTGATGGGCGCGGGCCTGGACACCCTGATCGTCGACAAGGACATGAGCCTGTTCGACCTGGGCTCCATGTTCTGGGCGATGAAGGGCATCACCGGCGGCAACGGCATCTCGATGAACATGCCGGTCGCGGGCGACGGTCCGCAGACCTCGCTCCTGTGGGACAAGCCGAAGGTCACGCAGCTGGTGAACGAGCTGAAGAACGACGAGACGGTCACCGTCAAGTAGCCGCCGGGGCGCGGGCGTTGGCCGGTGCCGCATGACATGAGTCACAGAGAAACCACAGCAACCGTGGGCAACTGCCCCCAGTTGCTGTGATTTGCCCGCCGCCGGGCGCCTGACGGGCGCCCGGCGGCGGGCGTTTTTCCGCTTCCCCCGCACCGCATTGCGGCCCTACGATCACGGCCTATTTCTTTTGCGTTCTTTTGGACCGTTCTTTTGGACTCACAAAGGGCCCCAGTGAAGATAAGCCGTACTCTCGCGACGGCCGTCGCCGCCGCCGTCACCACCCCCGCCCTGCTGCTTTCCGTGACCCCGGCATTCGCCGACGGAAAACCCGCGGCACATACCGAGAAGAAGCCCACGATCGCCGAGCTCGAAAAGGCGGCGGCCGACGCCCAGAAGGCGTACGACAAGGCCGTCACGGACGAGAGCGGCGCCCGCAAGGCGCTCGACGACCTGGACTCGGCGCCGGCCGTGGTCGCGCTGAAGAACGCCCAGAAGGACGCCGACGAGGCAGCCCGCGTGAAGGCCGCCGCCGACCAGGAGCTCACCGACGCGAAGACCTGGCAGAACGCGCTGCCCGCCACCGCCGGCCCGGTCGACAAGGACCTCGCGGCCCAGCGCGTCGCCAAGGCCGAGGCGGCCGTCACGGCCGCGGACACGGCGAACGCCACCGCGGCCGGCAAGCTCGCCACCGCCAAGAAGGCGGCCGACCAGGTGCAGAACGCGGCGAAGGCCGAGCTGGAGCGCACCAAGGGCGCCAAGGCCAAGGCACTCGCCGACAAGCAGGCCGCCGACAAGGCGCTCGCCGACGCGAAGGCGGCCGGCGGCGGGGGCGGCACCGGCGGCCAGGGCGGCAAGTGCTCGCAGGACATGGCCCTCACGGCGGTCCTGAACGGCTTCCCGTCCCAGATCGCGGCGGGTTCCAGCGCCGACTTCTCGGTACGGGTGACCAACGGGACCGGCAAGCAGCTGGACCGGCTGTGGCCGTTCGTCTACGCGTACGTCAACGGCAAGGGCGGCGGCAAGGACATCGACAAGCTGGTGCACCTCCAGTGGTCCGACGCCGGCTCGAACGGCTGGAAGGACCTGCCGCTCAACCAGGCGGGCCCCGTGACCAACCTCGCGGCCGGCAAGAGCGCCGATGTGAAGCTGCGCCTGAAGGTCGACGGCTCCACGCCCGTCGGCCGGGCCGACCTGTTCGTGGCCGCCGACTACCGCAACGCGGACGGCACCTGCGGCGGGACGCCGAGCCAGGCCAGGTACGAGTTCGACGTCCTGGCCGTCGGCGCCAAGCCCACGAAGACCGGCGAGTCGAAGCCGACCACGGCCCCCCGCCCCCAGGGCGGCGCCGCGGCGACCCCGCTGTCGGCCACCGCCACCGCCCCCAAGAGCGGCGCCCTCGCGGAGACGGGCTCCTCCTCGGCACTCCCGCAGCTCGCCCTGTCCGGCGGCGCGGTGGTGCTCGGCGCCGGAGCGATCGCGCTCGTACGCCGCCGCAAGGCCGCGCAGCACTGACGCACAGCACAGCACGCCACAGCGCGGAGGAGGGCCCGCACCCGTACGCAACGGCTGCGAGCCCTCCTCAACTCCCGTACCGCTACGGCAAGTTGCGGGACATGACGATGCGCTGGACCTGATTCGTGCCTTCATAGATCTGCGTGATCTTGGCGTCGCGCATCATGCGCTCGACCGGGTAGTCGCGGGTGTAGCCGTAGCCGCCGAGGAGCTGGACGGCGTCGGTGGTGATCTCCATGGCGACGTCGGAGGCGAAGCACTTGGCGGCGGCGCCGAAGAACGTCAGGTCGGAGTCGAGGCGCTCGGACTTGGCGGCGGCCGCGTAGGTGAGCTGGCGGGCGGCCTCCAGCTTCATGGCCATGTCGGCCAGCATGAACTGGATGCCCTGGAAGTCGGCGATGGCCTTGCCGAACTGCTTGCGCTCCTGGACGTAGCCCTTGGCGTAGTCGAGGGCGCCCTGCGCGATGCCGAGGGCCTGGGCCGCGATGGTGATGCGGGTGTGGTCCAGGGTCTTCATGGCGGTCGCGAAGCCCGTGCCCTCCTCGCCGATCATGCGGTCGGCGGGGATGCGGACGTTGTCGAGGTAGACCTCGCGGGTCGGCGAGCCCTTGATGCCGAGCTTCTTCTCGGGGGCGCCGAAGGAGACGCCTTCGTCCGACTTCTCGACGACGAAGGCGCTGATGCCCTTCGAGCGCTTCTCGGGGTCGGTCACGGCCATGACCGTGTAGTACTCGCTCTCACCGGCGTTGGTGATCCAGCGCTTCACGCCGTTGAGGACCCAGAAGTCCCCGTCGCGGACGGCCTTCGTCTTCATGCCGGCCGCGTCCGAGCCCGCGTCCGGCTCGGAGAGGCAGTACGAGAACATGCCCTCGCCCTTGGCCAGCGGGCCCAGGTACTTCTTCTTCAGCTCCTCGGAGCCGGAGAGGATCACCGGGAGCGAGCCGAGCTTGTTCACGGCCGGGATGAGGGAGGAGGAGGCGCAGACGCGCGCGACCTCTTCGATCACGATGACGGTCGCGAGCGCGTCGGCGCCTGCGCCGCCGTACTCCTCCGGCACGTGCACGGCGTGCAGGTCGTTGGCGACGAGCGCGTCGAGCGCCTCCCGGGGGAAGCGGGCCTGCTCGTCGACCTCGGCCGCGAACGGACCGATCTTGGCCTCGGAGAGCGAGCGGATGGCGTCGCGGAGCATGTCGTGCTCCTCGGACGGGCGGTACAGGTCGAACTCCGAGTTGCCAGCCGTTCCGGCCAAGGTCTCTCACTCCCCAAGGGACGCTAACTACCGTTAAGTAACCTAATTTTAGGGGGCTGTGCCGCCGTAGGCATACGTGAGCTTGGCGACAGCCCGAAAAGGGGGCCCGCCCAGGGCCCGACTATGCTCGGTCAGCGCGTTCGTCGCCCGTACGCTGCCCGCCTCCCGAGCCCGCACTTCCAGGAGCACCGCATGGCCCTCAAGATCACTGTGATCGGCACCGGATACCTCGGAGCCACCCATGCCGCGGCCATGGCGGAGCTGGGGTTCGAGGTGCTCGGCCTGGACGTGGTCCCCGAGAAGATCGAGATGCTGGGCCAGGGACGCGTGCCGATGTACGAGCCCGGTCTGGAGGAGCTGCTCCGCAAGCACGTCGCGGGCATCGAGGGCGCGACCGGGCGGCTGCGCTTCACCACCTCCTGGGAGGAGGTCGGGGCGTTCGGCGATGTGCACTTCGTCTGCGTGAACACCCCGCAGAAGCACGGCGAGTACGCCTGTGACATGAGCTTCGTCGACTCCGCCTTCGGCTCGCTCGCCCCGCACCTGCGGGACGGCGCCCTCGTCGTGGGCAAGTCGACGGTGCCGGTCGGCTCGGCGGCCCGGCTCGCGGCCGCGCTGCCCGAGGGCGTGGAGCTGGCGTGGAACCCGGAGTTCCTGCGCGAGGGCTTCGCCGTCGACGACACCCTGCACCCGGACCGGATCGTGGTCGGCGTGGAGAGCGAGCGCGCCGAGAAGCTGCTCCGCGAGGTGTACGCGACCCCGGTCGGCGAGGGCTCGCCGTTCGTCGTGACCGACTTCCCGACCGCCGAGCTGGTCAAGACCGCGGCGAACTCCTTCCTCGCCACGAAGATCTCGTTCATCAACGCCATGGCCGAGGTGTGCGAGGCCGCCGACGGCGACGTGGTGAAGCTGGCCGAGGCCATCGGCCACGACGAGCGGATCGGGAAGAAGTTCCTGCGGGCCGGCATCGGCTTCGGCGGCGGCTGCCTGCCCAAGGACATCCGGGCGTTCATGGCGCGGGCCGGCGAGCTCGGCGCCGACCAGGCGCTGACCTTCCTGCGCGAGGTCGACTCGGTCAACATGCGCCGGCGCGGCCACATGGTGGAGCTGGCCCGCGAGGCGGTGGGCGGCGAGACCTTCCTCGGCAAGCGGGTCGCCGTCCTCGGCGCCACCTTCAAGCCCGACTCCGACGACGTGCGCGACTCCCCCGCGCTGAACGTCGCCGGGCAGATCCACCTCCAGGGCGGCCAGGTCACGGTGTACGACCCGAAGGGCATGGCCAACGCCCGCCGTCTCTTCCCCACGCTCGGCTACGCCGACTCGGCGTACGACGCGGTGCGGGGCGCCGACGTCGTGCTGCACCTGACCGAGTGGCGCGAGTTCCGCGACCTCGACCCGGCCGAGCTCGCGAAGGCGACCGCCGGCCGGATCATCCTGGACGGGCGCAACGCGCTGGACCCGGTCAAGTGGCGCGAGGCGGGCTGGACGTACCGCGCGATGGGGCGCCCGCGCGCCTGACGCACCCCGCGGCCAAAGCCCCGTTCAGGGCCCGTCGAGGTCCTCGATGGTGGCCTTCGACGGGGTCCTGCGCGGTGCCGTGGCGCGGGCAGTGAACTCCACGTCGCGGACGACCCGGGCGAAGTTCTCCCAGGTCAGCGCCGCGATTTCGGGATCGGTCCAGCCCCGGCCGAGGAGCTCGGCGATCAGCGTCGGATAGCAGGAGGCGTCTTCGAGACCGGCGGCGCGCGGGGCACCCCTGACCAGCCCGTACGTCCCCGCGAGGCCCACGTGGGTGGGCCCGGCCACATCCCGCACCCGCTCGATGTGATCGGCCACATCGCGTACGGAGACGGCCTGACCGCCCTGCTCGATCTGCTCGGGGGCGAAGCTGACCAGGCAGACCCCGCCGCTCGCGCCGAGCTCGGCGAGCAGCTCGTCGGAGGCGTTCAGCGGGTGCTTGGTGAGGGAGGCCGCCGCCGAGCGCGAGAGCAGCGCCGGGGCCCTGGAGTTGTCGATGGTGCGGCGCCAGGTGCCCGGGGCCGCGCCCGAGAGGTCGAGCAGCATCCCGAGCCGGTTCGCCTCGCGCACCACTTCCAGGCCGAAGCGGGTGAGCCCCGGCTCGGTCCAGCGGGTGCCCGGGCCCAGCGCGAGGATCCGCACACCGAGGACGTGGTACGCCCGCAGCGTGCCCAGCGAGTCGCCGAGCGCGTGCGCGGTCACGGGGCCGAGGAACGAGGCGATGCGGCCGCAGTTGCGGGCGTCCGCGAGGTCCCCGCCGGTCAGGGCGAGCCGCAGCCACTCCGGGTACGAGGCGATCAGCGAGCGGATCCGGTCCAGCCGTTCCAGGGTGACCCCGGCGGGGTCCGGGCAGTCGGCGTCCGCGGTCAGTGCCCAGAACTGCGCGCCTACCCCGCCGGCCCGCAGCCGCGGGATGTCCGTGTCCAGCCCGTTCTCGCCGACCTCCAGATCGTGCCAGGGGATCTGCCCGAGGGCCTTCGCCAGGGTGTTGTGCCCGTCGGCCACGGGGTGCGCGGCGAGCAGGTCCCGGGCCCGGGCCAGGCTGTCGGCGCTGTATTCCGGTACGGGTGGGGCGTCGGGGGGTGCGGGGATCGACGGATCGAGCTCGCCGGCCGCCGAGGTGTCCTCGGGGGCGTCCTGCAGGTCTGCCATGACGGGCTCCCGGCGTGTCGGCTGTGGCGGCAGGTACGGCCACGGTGGCACGCGGGGGCGGCGGGGTCACGGCGGGTGGGCCATTCGGGGCCCCTGCCCGACCCCGGGGCAGCTACTGGGGCTCCGCCCCAGATCCCGGGAGGCCCCCACCCCACCCCTTCCCTAAACCCGCCGGGGGTGAGGAAGAGGTGGGAAGCCGGTTTCCTGGGGCTCCGCCCCAGACCCCGTTCGCGCCTTGAGGGCGCTCGTCCTCAAACTCCCCCAAGGTCTTAAGGGCCAGGGGGGACCCCATGACGGGCTGGGGTTGCCCGTACCGCATGCTGCCAGGGGCGCGGGGAACTGCGCGACCCGCCGTCCACGGTCCGCAGCCGATCAGCGACGTACTCAGCCCCTCCGGCTTTGGAGGAGCGGGGGCCCGGGGGCAGCGCCCCCGGAGGCACCCCGGGTTACGCGTCCAGGTCTGCCAGCACCGCGTTCGACGGACCCCGCTGAGCGCGCAGCTCCCTGGAAACGGACTCCGCGTCGCGCAGCACCCGCACCGCGTTCGACCACGTCAGCTTCGCCAAGTCCGTCGAGGACCAGCCTCGGGACAGCAGCTCGGCCACCAGGTTCGGGTAGCCCGAGACGTCGTCCAGGCCGGACGGGGTGAACGCCGTGCCGTCGAAGTCGCCGCCGATGCCGATGTGGTCCACGCCCGCCACCTCCCGCATGTGGTCCAGGTGGTCCGCCACCGTCGCGGCCGTCGCGATGGGCCGGGGGTTGGCCGCCTCGAACGCCTCGTGGAGCTTCATGGCCTCGGGCGAGGTGTCCAGGTGGTGGTGCCCGTGCGCGCGCAGGTTCTCGTCGGCCGCCTGGGTCCAGGCCACCGCCGCCGGCAGGATGAACTTCGGGACGAACGTGGCCATGGCCACCCCGCCGTTGGCCGGCAGCTGGGCCAGCACGTCGTCCGGGATGTTGCGCGGGTGGTCGCAGATCGCCCGCGCCGAGGAGTGGGAGAAGATCACGGGGGCGACGGACGTCGACAGCGCGTCCCGCATCGTCGTCGCCGCCACGTGCGACAGGTCCACCAGCATGCCCGTGCGGTTCATCTCGCGTACGACCTCGTGGCCGAACGGCGAAAGGCCCCCCACCCCCGGCTCGTCCGTCGCCGAGTCCGCCCACGGCAGGTTGTCGTTGTGGGTCAGGGTCATGTAGCGGACGCCCAGCGCGTACAACGCCCGCAGTGTGGCGAGGGAGTTGTTGATCGAGTGGCCGCCCTCGGCGCCCTTCAGCGAGGCGATGCGGCCCTCGGTGCGGGCCGTCTCCATGTCGTCCGCAGTGAGCGCGGGCGCCAGGTCGCCGGGGTAGCGCGCCAGCATCTGGTCGACGCAGTCGATCTGCTCCAGGGTCGCGCTGACCGCCTCGTCGCCCGCCAGGTCGGTACGGACGTACACGGACCAGAACTGCGCGCCGACCCCGCCCGCCCGCAGCCGGGCGAGGTCGGTGTGGGTGCGGCCGGTCAGGTCGGTCGCGAGGTCGCAGCGGTCGAGGTCGTAACGGGCCTTGGCACGCAGTGCCCACGGCAGGTCGTTGTGGCCGTCGACGACGGGGTGGGCGGCGAGGAGAGTCCTGGCTTCTTCGAGGAAGGTCATGGGACTCACTTTCCGAATCCGAAGGCGCCCGAACCCTCGACCTTCGCCCGCAGCCGCTTGCCCTTCTCGGTGGCCTGGTCGTTGAGCTCCTGCTGGAACTCCCGCATGCGGGCGAGGAGTTCGGCGTCGTGCGTGGCCAGGATGCGCGCCGCGAGCAGGCCCGCGTTGCGCGCCCCGCCGACCGAGACGGTGGCGACCGGCACCCCGGCCGGCATCTGCACGATGGAGAGCAGCGAGTCCATGCCGTCGAGGTACTTGAGCGGGACCGGGACGCCGATGACCGGCAGCGGGGTGACCGAGGCCAGCATGCCGGGCAGGTGGGCGGCGCCGCCCGCGCCCGCGATGATCGCCTTCAGGCCGCGGTCCGCCGCGTGCTCGCCGTACGCGATCATCTCGTGCGGCATCCGGTGCGCGGAGACGACGTCGACCTCGTACCGGATCTCGAACTCGTCAAGCGCCTTGGCGGCGGCCTCCATGACCGGCCAGTCGGAGTCCGAGCCCATGACGATGCCGACGACAGGTCCGTTGACAGGGGTCGCGCTCATTCGGTGATCGTTCCTCTGAGGTAGTCGGCTGCGTGGCGGGCCCGCTCGCGGACGTCCGCGAGGTCGTCGCCGTAGGTGTTGACGTGGCCCACCTTGCGGCCGGGCTTCACGTCCTTTCCGTACATGTGGATCTTGAGCTGCGGATCCCGGGCCATGCAGTGCAGGTACGCGTAGTACATGTCCGGGTAGTCGCCGCCGAGCACGTTGCACATCACGGTCCACTTCGACCGCGGGCGCGGGTCGCCCAGGGGGAGGTCGAGGACGGCGCGGACGTGGTTGGCGAACTGCGAGGTGATCGCGCCGTCCTGGGTCCAGTGGCCGGAGTTGTGCGGGCGCATCGCCAGCTCGTTGACCAGGATGCGGCCGTCGCGCGTCTCGAAGAGCTCGACCGCGAGGTGGCCGACCACGCCCAGTTCGGAGGCGATGCGCAGGGCGAGCTCCTGTGCCTCGCCCGCCAACGCGTCGGCGAGGTCGGGCGCGGGGGCGATCACCGTGTCGCAGACCCCGCCGACCTGGATCGACTCGACGACCGGGTAGGCCACCGCCTGGTCGCTGGGGGAACGCACGACATTGGCCGCGAGCTCGCGGACGAAGTCCACCTTCTCCTCGGCCAGGACCGCGACCCCGGCCTTGAAGGCGTCCGCCGCGTCCGCCTCGGAGCGTACGAACCACACGCCCTTGCCGTCGTAGCCGCCGACGACGGTCTTGAGGATGACCGGGAAGCCGTCCCCTTCCGCCGCGAACGCCGAGACGTCCGCCGGGTCGGCCACGATGCGGTGGCGGGGGCAGGGCGCGCCGATCTCGCTGAGCCGGGCGCGCATCACCCCCTTGTCGTGGGCGTGCACCAACGCGTCGGGCCCCGGCCGGACGACGATGCCGTCCGCTTCCAGGGCCCGCAGGTGTTCGGTGGGGACGTGCTCGTGATCGAAAGTGATCACGTCACAGCCGCGCGCGAAGTCACGCAGCGTGTCCAGGTCGCGATAGTCGCCGATGACGACGTCGCTCACCACCTGGGCCGCCGAGTCCTGCGGGGTGTCACTGAGGAGCTTGAATCTGATGCCGAGGGGGATGCCCGCCTCGTGGGTCATGCGGGCGAGCTGACCGCCGCCGACCATGCCGACTACCGGGAACGTCACGCCTCCAGGGTATCCGCCGCCTCCGTGGGCCCTCCATGGCCGGGTTCCGCCCGGGGGAATCCGGATGCCCGGGGGCGTCGCGCGGAGGGGGTGGTTAGCATGGGCGGGTTGACTGGCACGAAAAGCACACCTACTCGGACGGGGCTGGGCGATCACCATGAGTGCACAGGGCGCGTCGCCATCGCGACTGCGACTGCTCGTCCGCGAGGTCGCCAAGTTCGGCGCCGTCGGCGGGCTCGGCGTGCTCGTGAACATGGGCGCCTTCAACCTGCTGCGGCACACGACCGACCTCCAGGTCGTGCGGGCCAGCCTGCTGGCCACCGCGATCGCGATCGCCTTCAACTACGTGGGGTTCCGCTACTTCACCTACCGCGACCGCGAGAAGAGCGGCCGGGCCCGTGAGCTCACCCTGTTCCTGCTGTTCAGCGTGGTCGGCGCGGTGATCGAGAACGGCATTCTGTACGCGGCGACGTACGGGTTCGGCTGGAACAGCCCGTGGCAGAACAACTTCTTCAAGTTCGCCGGCATCGGCATCGGCACGCTGTTCCGGTTCTGGTCCTACCGCACCTGGGTCTTCCGCGCGCTGCCCGCCCGGGAGGCCGTACAGACGGCGGAATCGTTTCTCGACGCCCCCCGGCCCGCCGTCCCCGCCAAGCGCTGACCGCGTGCGCTGAACCGGGACGGGTTCAGCGGATCGTCTCCGTACGCTCCGGCTCGCGGCGCCCCCGCGCCTCCCTGCTGAGGAACAGCGCGAACACCGCCGGCTGCTGCTGGAGCATTTCCAGTCGGCCCCCGTCGGCCTCCGCGAGGTCACGGGCTACGGCGAGGCCGATGCCCGTGGAGTTGCGGCCGCTGATGGTCCGCTCGAAGATCCGCGCGCCGAGGTCGGGACGTACGCCCGGACCCTCGTCGGTGACCTCGACCACGGCCTGGTTGCCGGTGACGCGGGTGCGCACCGCGACGGTGCCGCCGCCGTGCATCAGCGAGTTCTCGATCAGCGCGGCCAGTACTTGGGCGACCGCGCCCGGCGTGCCGACCGCCTTCAGACCGGTCTTGCCGGAGCGCACGATCGCGCGGCCCGCGCTGCGGTAGGCCGGGCGCCACTCCTCCAGCTGCTGCTTGACGACCTCGTCGAGGGAGAAGACCACGGCCGAACCTGTGCGCGGATCACGGTTGTTGGTGAGCAGGCGCTCCACGACGTCGGTGAGCCGCTCGACCTGGGTGAGCGCGATCGTGGCCTCTTCCTTGACCGTGTCGAGGTCGTCTGTGAGGGCGATCTCCTCCAGGCGCATGGAGAGCGCGGTCAGCGGCGTGCGCAGCTGGTGCGAGGCGTCCGCGGCGAGGCGGCGCTCGGCGGTGAGCATCCGGCCGATCCGGTCGGCCGAGGAGTCGAGCACATCGGCGACCCGGTCGAGCTCGGGCACCCCGTACCGCTTGTGGCGCGGGCGCGGGTCGCCGGAGCCGAGCCGCTCGGCGGTCTCGGCGAGGTCGGTGAGCGGGGATGCCAGCTTGTTGGCCTGGCGTACGGCCAGGAGCACCGCGGAGACGATGGCGAGCAGGGCCACCGCGCCGATGATCAGCAGTGTGCGCCCGACCTCCTTGGTGACCGTGGAGCGGGACTCCTCGACCAGGACGGCCTCGCCGCGCTCGCCCACGGCGGTGCCCTTGATGACGCTGCCCTCGGGCTTCTGGCCGATCTCCATCACCGGGCGGCCCGGGATCTCGATGCGGGCGTACCGCTTGGGGTCGATCTGTTCGTTCAGGACCTGCGCGTTGATCGTCTCGTTCGCCAGGGTGCGGCTGTCGACGACGGAGACCAGCCGCAGCGCCTCGGAGTTGACGCTCTCCTGGGCGCTGCTGCTGATGGTCCGCGTCTCGACGATGACGAGGGAGACGCCGAAGACCGCGATCACCACGAGAACGACCGCGAGTGTGGAGTTGATCAGTCGACGGCGCATGTGCGGAGGTGCTCTAGCTCTTCTCGAAGCGGAAGCCGACTCCGCGAACGGTGGCGATGTAGCGCGGGTTGGCCGCGTCGTCGCCGAGCTTCTTGCGCAGCCACGAGATGTGCATGTCGAGCGTCTTGGTCGAGGACCACCACGTGGTGTCCCAGACCTCGCGCATCAGCTGGTCACGGGTCACGACCCGGCCGGCGTCCCGCACCAGGACCCTGAGCAGGTCGAACTCCTTGGCGGTGAGCTGGAGCTCCTCGTCGCCCATCCAGGCGCGGTGCGACTCGACGTCGATCCGCACGCCGTGGGTGGCGGGCTGGGGCACCGGCTCGGTGGCGCCGCGGCGCAGCAGCGCCCGGACCCTGGCGAGCAGTTCGGCAAGGCGGAAGGGCTTGGTCACGTAGTCGTCGGCGCCGGCGTCGAGGCCGACCACGGTGTCCACCTCATCGGCGCGGGCGGTGAGCACGAGGATGGGGACGGTGTGTCCCTCGGAGCGCAGCCTCCGGGCGACTTCGAGGCCGTCCATGCCGGGGAGCCCCAGGTCGAGCACGACCAGGTCGGCGCCCCCCTGCAGTCCGGCGTCGAGGGCGGTCGGGCCGTCCTCGCGCACCTCGACCTCGTAACCCTCCCTGCGCAGGGCGCGGGCCAGTGGCTCCGAGATGGACGCGTCGTCCTCGGCGAGCAGTACACGGGTCATGGAGGTGATGGTAGTCCGCGGCGGCGACAATGCGTCAGGTGATCCACCCACCCTGCGGGTCTACCAAGCGATCTTGATTAACACCTTCGAATCAGGGTCAGTGGTTCCAGGTATGCCTGTGATCCATCTCTCAAGTCCTTCCATATGCCGCAGTCTGGTGACGTATGGTGTGCCAACGCCTATAGCACTACACGGGGACCTTTGGCTTGCTTGGCGCGCCAAGGGTCTCTTTTCTGCACAAGACGGGCTTTGCCAGTCTTGAGACCAGTGAATGACCTACGGGCCGGGCCCCAGCGCGAAGAAGCGCAAGGGGTGTGGATCCCGGTGTGGGCTGTCCTTCCCGCGCTCCCCCACGGAGCCGGACCCCAAAGGCGTTGGGGGGACAGTAGCCATGCCGGTGCCGGCCCTCCCCCACCGGGCGCGACTCAACGCTCACGAAGCGCGCGTCCCGAGCAAGCAAGGATCGACCATGGCGTCCAGCCTGACGAAGGACTCCGCCAGTACCACTGGCACCGAGAAGACCTTCCTCGGCCACCCCCGCGGCCTGGCCAACCTCTTCATGACGGAGATGTGGGAGCGCTACAGCTTCTACGGCATGCGGGCCCTGCTCGTGCTCTACCTGGTCGCCCCGGCGTCCCAGGGCGGGCTCGGGTTCAACATGGCCACGGCCACCGCGATCTACTCCGTGTACAACGCGATGGTGTACCTGCTCGCCCTGCCGGGCGGCTGGCTCGCCGACCGCGCCTGGGGTGCCCGCAAGACGGTCGCCGTCGGCGGCACGATCATCATGATCGGCCACTTCCTCCTGGCCGTTCCGGTCGAGATCTCGTTCTTCATCGGTCTCGCGGCCATCGCGATCGGCTCGGGTCTCCTCAAGGCCAACATCTCCACGATGGTCGGCCACCTGTACCCGGACAAGAACGACCCGCGTCGCGACGGTGGCTTCACGGTCTTCTACATGGGCATCAACCTCGGTGCCTTCGCCGCCCCGCTGACCATCGGCACCGTCGGCCAGAACGTCAACTGGCACTTCGGCTTCGCCCTCGCCGGTGTGGGTATGGCCCTTGGTCTGCTGTTCTTCTTCCTCGGTACCCGCCACATGTCGGCGGACAGCGACGTCGTCCCGACGCCGATGTCCGAGGCCGAGCGCGCCGGGATCATCAAGAAGGTCCTGCTGTGGCTGGCCGTCGCGGTCGTCGCCTACGGCGCCCTCGCGGTCTCGGGTCACTTCACGGTCGACTGGGCCATCTGGCCGCTGACCATCGCGGGCCTCGTCATCCCGGCCTGGTACCTGATGCGCATCAAGCGTGACAAGGACCTCGACCAGGTCTCGCAGTCCCGCATGTCGGCGTACGTCTGGTTCTTCGTCGCCGCGGCCGTCTTCTGGGGCATCTACGACCAGACCGGCTCGACGCTGAGCGTGTTCGCGCAGGACAAGACCGCGAACAACCTGTTCGGCCTGAACTTCCCGTCCAGCTGGTTCCAGTCCCTGAACCCGCTGTACGTGATGGCCCTGGCGCCGGTCTTCGCCTGGCTCTGGGTGTACCTGAGCAAGCGCCGCCAGGAGCCGAGCACGCTGTCGAAGTTCGCCTTCGGCCTCACGCTCATCGGCGCCTCGTTCTTCGTGATGATGCTGGCCCAGGCCGCCGCGTCCGGCGACGTCAAGGTCACCCCGCTGTGGCTGTGCAGCGTCTACCTGATCCAGACCATCGGCGAGCTGACGCTCTCCCCGGTCGGGCTCTCGCTGACCACCAAGCTGGCGCCGGAGAAGTACGCCTCCCAGATGATGGGCGTCTGGTTCCTGGCCGTCACGGCCGGCGACTCGGTCATCGCGCTGCTCCAGCTGATCGGTGCGCCGACCGACTCTACGTACTGGTTCGCCAGCCAGGGCGGGCTCGCCGTCCTCGCGGGTGTCGCGATCTTCATGTTCCGCAGGAAGGTCAAGCCGCTCATGGGTGGCGTGCACTAAGCACCGCCTGCCCGATCGTCCGTACGCGAAGAGCCGCCGCACCTTTCCGGTGCGGCGGCTCTTCGCGTTCCCCAGGGGCGTCAGCGGGTGCCGCGCAGGCGCCTCCACGGGGTGAAGGTGAAGATCGCGCCGCCCAGTAGGATCACCGTGCCGGCGACCAGGCCGAGTGCGCGCAGGGCACCCGTGTCGCTCGCGCCGGTCTGGGCGAGGCCGCCGGAGGTCGAGGAGCCGGTGGCTCCCGACGTGCCCGTGGTGCCCGCCGTGCCCGCGGAGCCGCTGCCGCCGGCCGCGCCCCCGGGCTGGGCCGCCGTGTCGAGCTCCAGGGAGACCGGCGCCGAGCCGGAGACCTTGCACGGGATGTGGATCGGCGAGCCGCCCAGGGTGACGTCGATGGACAGGTCGCCCGGGCTCAGCGTGGACTTGCCGGAGGCGCCCGGCTTGTAGGTGCCCGTCATGTCGGTGAGGCTCACCGGGGCGCCCGCCTTGATCGGGTCGGGGTTGGCCGGGCCCGTGACGGCCACCGAGCCCTTGTCGGCGCCGCCGACGACGACCTGCATGGACGGCTTGAGCGCGCCCGCCGGAAGGTCGGCCGGGCTGTTCATGACGCCCTTGGCGGTCTTGACGGTGAGGTCGTAACTCCCGCCGTTCTTCTTGGCGTTGATGGTCACCTTGGACTGGATGCCGGCCGGGCCGGGCGACGTGCAGGCGAAGTTGACGGCGACTTCCTTGCCGGGGAAGTCGCTCTGGCCACCGCTGCCGCCGGTGGTTCCGCCGGCCGTCGAGCCGCCGGAGGTGGAGCCGCCTGTCGCGGTGCCGCCGCTGGTGGTGCCGCCCGAGGTCGTCGTGCCGCCGGTGGTGGACCCGCCGGTCGTCCCCCCGGAGGTCGTCGTGCCGCCCGACGTGGACCCGCCGGTCGTGCCACCGGCCGTGGTGCCGCCGGAGGTCCCGCCGGACGTGCCGCCCGCGTCCGTCACCTTGATCGTCGCACCGACCCCGACGGCCGCCTTCGGCGTGCACTTGGTGTCCGTCGACATGATCTGGTTGACGTTGATGTTGTACGCGTCCGGCGTCAGGGTGACGTCGCCCGCCTTGGTCAGCTTCAGCTTGGCCGTCATGTCCGACAGGATCATCGGGCTGTTCTTGGGGATCGGCGGGTTCTGCCGGGGGCCCTTCATCGGGATGTCGGCGCTCTGCGCGCCGCCCGCCTTGAGGGTGCCGGTCGGCAGGACGACGTCCTTGTTGAGGTCGAGGACGTTCGGGTTGTTCGACGCGGCCTGGGTGAACTTCCAGACGACGTCGACCACGTCGCCCACCTTGGCCGTGGCGGGCGCGGTGATCTGCACCTTCGTCGTCCCCTCGACCGGCGGCAGACCGGAGATGGACGGCGGTATGCACTCGGTGGCGTACGAGACTTCGGCTGCTTGTGCGGGGCCTGCGGCCAGCATGATCCCCGCGCCGCCGAGCATCAGCGCGAGACCGGCCGCGCTCATCCTCCGTTGCGTGGTCACGGTTTTCCCTTCGTCGTGGGACGTTGTGGACGGTTGGGGTGGTTCTCGGTCGGTGCGGAGTCGGGGGTGAACCACGGCAGCGCGGCCGTGGTCCCGTTCGGGGCGCCGCTCCTGTCCGGCCCCGGCTCGGCGGGCGGCCTCTTCCGCTCGCCCGGCGCGGGCCCCGACTTCGGGAGCCGCAGGGTCACTTCGGGCAGCCGCACGCCGCGGTGCCGGGCCGGGCCGACCCGCTTCGGGTCGCGCGGGCGCAGCCGGTCGACCACGGCCATGCCGATGCGGAAGACGGCGGCGGGCACCACCAGGCAGAGCAGCACCCAGAAGAAGGTCACCCCCCAGGGGCGGTCCACCCCCCACGGCTCGGTCGCGAGCAGCTTCTTCGCGTACTGGAGCGAGACCTGGTAGTCGCCGTGGGCGCCGGCCGACAGCTCGAAGTCGAGCTTGATCTCGGCCTTCTGGCCGGGCTGGACGGTGCCCTTCCACTGCCGGTCCTCCCACTGCGGCGCGAACACGCCGTGAGAGGTACCGAGCTGGAAGACGGGATCCTTGACGGGGGCCGAGCCCAGGTTGCCGACGGTGAAGACCAGGGTGCGGCTCGGCGGCGCGCCGAACCAGGTCAGCAGGGAGCTGCTGCCGTCGAGGCGGGGCTCGGCGAGGACGGCGAGCTTCCCGTCGCCGGTCTGGGTCGGCAGCGGCGCCACCGGATGCCCGGTGATCTTCAACTCGGCGTCCACGACGGCCTGTTCGCCCTGCACGGTCGCCACGTGGACGACGCAGGGGCAGGGCTTGGGCGGCGGTGCGGCGAGGAGCACCTTGCTGAAGGAGCCCTTGGCGTCGGTGGTGACGGCCTGGCCGTCCGCGTTGGAGCAGGAGTTGGTGCCGCCGATGACGCCGTTGTCCGGGTCGGACTGCCCGCAGACGAGCAGCATGAGCAGCGCGCCGGGCCGCCAGCCCTGGCCGGTGACGGTGATGTCGGCGCCCTTGGCGGCCTCGGCCTGGGAGAGCGCCACGGTGGGCGCGGGCTTGTCGGCGTCGGCGTACGAGGGTCCGGTCATCGGCAGCGCGAGCAGGCCGAGCAGCAGCAGGACGAGGGCCGGGCCCCTCCGGCGTGGCTTCACTGAAGAGCTCCTGTCTGCGCCAACTCGCGTTCTGCTACGGGTAGTTCATCGATCCCGGCGACGCGGCGTCCGCGCCGCCGTACGAGCCGGAGGGCCCCGGCCGCGCCGCCGAGCAGCACCAGGCCCGCCACCGCGACCGCGACCCGCGGCACGAAGGCGGCGCTCGCCTCGGCGGTGGAGCGGGCGCCGCCGTCCGCGGTGACGTCGAGGCGGACGGTGACCCGGTCGAGGGCGGGCGGGTGCGCCCAGGGTTCGCTCAGCTCGACGCGCTGGCCGGGCAGGAGCTCGACCGGCAGGGTCCGGGCCGGGCGGTCCAGGGCGCGGCCGAACACTCCGTCGGCGCGCAGCGCGAGGCGCGGGGTCAGGGCGGTGTTGCCCCGGTTGACCAGGGCGTAGCGGATGAGTCCACGGGCCTTGTCGATGCGTACGGACTCGACGGTCAGGGCACTCAACGTCGGCCCGGCGACCCGGAGTTGGAGGCGTACGCCGACCTCGCGGCCGCCCGCCGTGGCGACCAGGGCCGCGGGGTGGTCGCCGGGCTGCGCGCTCGCCGGGACGGTGACCGCGAAGGGCACGTCGGCGCGGGTGTGCGGCGGGACCTTCACCTCGGGCGCGGCGAGGGCGATCCAGGGGTCGGGCGCCCGGCGCACGGCGAAGGCCCCGTCGGCGGTGTTGTACGCGGCGGCGCCGCGCAGCTTCAGCGTCAGCGGGGTGCCGGTCGGGTTGCTCAGCGAGACCTTGTCCTCAAGGACCGTGCCGGGTGGGCCCTCCAGGTAGAAGTAGGGCCTCCCATCGGCGCTCGGGCGGGTCCCGCCGCCGGATGCGGGCGCGGCGGTCCAGTCCTCGCTCGCTGCCGGTGCGCCGTGCGCGGCGGGCGCCGAGAGCGCGCACAGCAGCAGGGCCGCGGCCGGCAGGGCCAGGCGGATCGGACGCATCGGCGGCTCCTCGGGTGCGAGGGGTTCCCCTTGCGGGGGCGTACGGGAGTGGGCGGTCAGGCCCGCTGGCCCCGGCGGGTCAGCCACAGCACTCCGGCCGCGCCGACCAGGACCACCGTGCCGCCGAGGGTGCCGAGCGCCACGGCCGAGTCCAGGGGGCCGGTCTTGGGCAGGGCAGCCGGGGCCGGGGTGCCGCCCGAACCGCCGCTGGTGCCGCCCGAGCCACTGGCTCCGGTGACGTCGAGTTCCAGGGAGGGCCCGGGGCTGTTGCTCGCGGTGCAGGTCGTGGTGGTGCCGAGCGCCTTGATGGTGAGGACGCCGGCGGTGAAGGTGACCTTGCCGTTGGCCTTGGGGACGTAGGTGCCCGACAAGTCGCTGATCTTGATGGGCGTATTGGCGGGTATCTCCGCGGAGTTGGCGGGGCCCTTGACCGCGAGGGTGCCCTTGTCGGCGCCGCCGAGGTTGATCACCGCGCTCGGGTTCATCGCGCCAGCGCCGAGCGCGACCGGGCTGGAGGAGACGCCCTTCTGGAAGGTCATGGTCACGTTGTAGGAACTGCCGCTCTTGACCGCCTTGATGTCGATGGGCGACACCGCGCTCTTGGCGCCGATCGGGGTCTGGCAGTTGTAGTTGACGTCGACGACGGAGGCCTGGGCGGCCGGTGCGGTGATCAGCACCACCGAGCCCGCGACCGCTGCCGCCAGCGCGAGAGCTGTCCTCTTCTGGTACGACACCTCTGGTTCCCCTCATACCGGTTCTGCCGGAGGCCGCCAAGTTACTGACGGCACATCAGATTGGGCGCTCAAGGTACGCCGGGGAGGTTGTCGAGGGAAGACAAAGAACAGGGTGGGATCGAGGTGTGGACATGCCTGTGGACCGGCGGCCCGAACCGCCGGTAACCGTGAACAGGAGTTACGCGGGTGCCGCGAGTTCCGCCCAGACCGTCTTGCCGGCCACCCCGGGCGTGCGCACCACGCCCCAGTCGAGGCACAGCCGCTGCACGATGAACATCCCGTGCCCGCCGGGCCGCCCCGCGCGGTGCGGGGTGCGCGGCGCGGGCTGGCCCGTACCGAGGTCGCTGACCTCAAGGCGCAGCACCTTGGAGGTGTGCGAGACGCGCAGGCCTTCGGGGCCCTCGGCGTGCAGGCAGGCGTTGGTGACCAGCTCGGAGACGACGAGCAGCACGTCCTCGCAGGCGGCCCGGCCCTCGGCGGTCGCCGCCGGCAGCCAGCCCCAGTCGTAGAGGGCCTGCCGGGTGAAGTCGCGGGCCATCGGGACGATGCCGCTCGCCCCGTTCAGCGCGAGGACGCGCGAGGACACGGCGGGTCCCGCACCGTCGGATTCCGACGGCACGGCACCGGGCCGCGCGCCATGGGGCTCGGGCCCGCGGTCGCCCGGAGCCTGCTCCCGGGTGGTGCTCATCAGCGCTTCACCTCACCGATTCGCCAATGTCTTCAGTCTGCTCTCCTGCCCGGACGAATCGGGGTCAGTCACACAGAGCGGTATCGAGCGAATCATGCACGGTGAAGACCGCCTCCGCCCCCGTGATCTCGAATACTCGCGCCACGACGGGCTGCATCGCCACCAGATGGACCCCGCCGCCGAGCTCCTCCGCCTTGAGGCGGGCGCCGAGCAGCACGTTCAGTCCGGTGGAGTCGCAGAATTCGAGCTGCGAGCAGTCGACGACGAGCCGGGTGCGCCCTTGGGCGATGGCTTCTTCCAGGGGCTCCCTGAGCAGATCCGCGGTGTGGTGATCGAGCTCACCCGCCGGAGTCAGGATCTCGCTGCGACCCACGGTGCGGACTCCGACCCGGAGCCGGCCCCGATTCGTGCTGCCGACCGTGCCGCGGTCCATGCCGTCCCTCTTCGCCGAATCGTCGTAACTTCCCAAGAACACTACGCCTTCCCTACGCCTTCCAGAACCCGAACATCCCATCAAAGCGGACATAGCGGGGCAAAGAAGCCTTGCGGGAGCGTGCTCAAAGCGGGTAGGGGTAGTAGGGACAGCTATTCAACACGACCGGCCACGGAGGCGCCGCACACCGCGGACAACACGTATGGGCATCGGCAGCCATATGCCGAGAACGATGGAGGAGACCCATGTCACCCCGGCTCGACGAATCGCAAGCGGATACGTCGATCAAGCAGGATCCGCAGGACATCCGCCCCCCGCATGCACGATCGCACGAACCGGAAGGCCTTGAGGGCCTTCCCGAGATTCCACCCTTCACCGAGGTCGGCCCCGTCGACGCGCGGGCCCTTTCGAAGACGCTCTTCGCCCGCCTCGACGCCCTCGAAGAGGGCACGCACGAGTACGCGTACGTACGCAACACGCTCGTCGAACTGAACCTGGCCCTGGTCAAGTTCGCCGCATCGCGCTTCCGCTCCCGCAGCGAGCCGATGGAGGACATCATCCAGGTCGGCACCATCGGCCTGATCAAGGCGATCGACCGGTTCGAGTTCGACCGCGGCGTGGAGTTCCCCACCTTCGCGATGCCGACCATCGTCGGCGAGATCAAGCGCTTCTTCCGCGACACCTCCTGGTCCGTGCGCGTCCCGCGCAGGCTGCAGGAACTCCGTCTGGACCTCGCCAAGGCGGGCGACGAGCTCGCCCAGCAGCTGGACCGCTCGGCCACGGTGGGCGAGCTCGCCGAACGCCTCGGCATCACCAAGGAAGAGGTCGTCGAAGGCATGGCGGCGAGCAACGCGTACACCGCGAGCTCGCTGGACGCGCAGCCCGAGGAGGACGACTCCGAAGGCGCGCTCACCGACCGCATCGGCTACGAGGACCACGACCTCGAAGGCGTCGAGTACGTCGAGTCGCTGAAGCCGCTGATCGCCGAACTCCCCGCCAGGGACCGGAAGATCCTCTCGCTGCGCTTCGTCGCCAACATGACGCAGTCCGAGATCGGCGAGGAGCTCGGCATCTCCCAGATGCACGTCTCCCGGCTGCTCTCGCGCACCCTGCGCAAGCTCCGCAAGGGGCTGACACTCGAAGAATGAGACCGGTCGGCCCACGAGTGCCGCACACCTGTCCGAAGGGCCCGTTCCGTCAAGGTACGGGCCCTTCCGCATTGTTGACGAAGCGGTGCGGACTGGGTCACATTGAGCGCTGGGGATGCGGGGGGTCTGGGGGGACTTCATGGCGTACGAAGAGCTCGAAGCGTCGATGCGCGAACGGCTGGGGCGCGAGTGCCTCTATGTGCCGTCCTGCCGGCTCGGCCTGTACGTGGCGCTCAGACACTGGTGCCCGCCGGGCGGCCGGGTGCTGATGTCGCCGGTCAACGACGACGTCATCTTCTTCGTGGTGCTCGCGGCCGGGCTCCGCCCGGTGCAGGCGCCGCTCGACCCGCACGACGGATCCATCGACCTGGCGGCCGTACCGGACGAACTCTGGCCGCGGCTGTCCGCCGTCCTCACCACCAATCTGTACGGCAACCCCGATTCGGCACCCGAACTGGCCGCCAGATGCGGTCGGTTGGGGATCCCGCTCATCGAGGACGCGGCGCATGCCATCGGCAGCGAGATCGCCGGGCGCAGGGTCGGCACGTTCGGGCAGGCCTCCGTCTTCAGCCTCTCCAAGCACACCGCGGCCAAGGCGGGCGGCTTCCTCTCGATCGCCGACCCGGGCCTGCGCGAGGCCCTCGCCAAGACCCGCGACGCGCTCCTCGCGCCACGCCGCCCGGGCGCCGAACTCGCCTACTGGGCACGGCCGTACGCGGAGGCGACCGTGCGCGGCCTGCGGCTGGCGCCCGCCGCCTGGGCGGTCCTGCGCATGCTCGGGCAGCAGGAGCGCGAGGACATCCGGATGCCGCTGCGTCCCGGCGAACTGCGCCGCGCGATCGAGGCCGCGCCGGGCCTCGCCCCCTTCCACTCCTGGGCCCGGGTCGACATGCACGACTACCGGGCGACCCCGGGGAAGGGCCGACTCGCCCGGATCCAAAGGAAGTTGGACAAGCTCGACTCCGTACTCGACGCGCACCGCCGAGGCGCCGAGCGGCTGCTCGCCACCGAGTGGGCACGGCCGAAACCCGGGCCCGCCCAGCCGCTGTTCCGGGTGCCGCTGCTCGTCGAGGACCGGGACGCGGCCCGCGCGGCGCTGGCCCGGGAGCGGATCACGGTGGGCTATCTGTACGACCCGCCGCTCGACGACTACGCGGGCGACGCCTTCACCGACCTCTCCCCCGCGCCCGAGGCGGGCCGGTGGTTCGCCCGGCACGCCCTGCCCGTCGACCCGTTGAAGGCCGCGCGCACCATGGAGGTGCTGCGTGCGGCGGGCACCCGGCCCGCGAGGGGCGGCCCCGCCGGTGTCTGACACGGCCAGATCCGAGATCGAGGACATCGCCGCCGTGCCGTCGGAGCAGGCCGTCACGGACGGCCCCCCGCCCGCGGGCGGCGGCGACTCGATGTTCCGCAACGCCTACGCCCTGATGCTGTCCACGGCCGTCTCGGCCGCCCTCGGCCTCGGCTTCTGGCTGGTCGCGGCCCGCTACTACAGCGAGGAGGCGGTCGGGCAGGGCTCGGCGGCCATCGCCGCGATGAAGCTGCTCGCCTCGATCACCGCCACCACCATGATCGGCGCGGTGGTGCGCTACGTACCCCGCGCCGGCCGCTCCACCGGCCCACTCGTGCGGCGCGCCTACGTCGCCAGCACCGTCGTGGTGGCCGTGGCCTGCGTCGTCTTCCTGTTCTCGCTGCCGCTGTGGGGGCCCTCGTACGCGCCGCTGTCCGGGCTCACCGCCGGGGTGATCTTCACGGTGTCGTCGGTGGCCTGGGCGGTCCTGACCCTCCAGGACGGCGTCCTGACCGGCCTGCGCAAGGCGATCTGGGTGCCGGTCGGCAACGCCGTGTTCTCGCTCGGCAAGCTGCTCCTGCTCGCCGTGTTCTCGGCGCTCGCGCTGGGCGTCTTCCTGTCCTGGGCCGCCGCGATGGTCCTTTCCATCCTGCCGCTCGGCTGGCTGATCTTCCGCCGGCTCATCCCCGCGCAGGCCGCCGCCGACCGCGACCGGCCCGTCCCGGAACTGCGCGAGATCGGCCGCTTCCTGGCCGGGGACTCGGTCGGCGCGCTGTTCTCGCTCGCCATGATCAACCTGCTTCCGGTGATGGTCGCGGTGCGCTTCCCGGCCGCGCAGAACGGCTTCTTCTTCATCGCGTACACGGTCGGCGGGACCATGGAGTTCATGGCCATCAACATGGCCTCCTCGCTCACCGCGCACTCCTCGCACAGCCCCGACAAGCTCGCCGACGGGGTGCGCGGGGCGCTGCGCCGGATGGCGCTCCTGCTGATCCCGGTCGTGCTGTTCCTCGTCCTGTTCGCCCCGCAGATCCTCGGCCCGTTCGGCGGCGACTACGCCCAACACGGCACGCTCGTACTCCAGTTGCTGGCCGCGGCCGCGATCCCGCGGGTCGCCGTCGAGCTGTACATCGGGGTGCTTCGCGTCCAGGGCCGCACCGGCATGCTGGCGATCCTCCAGGGCGCGATGTGCACCCTGGTCCTCGGCAGCGCCGCCGTGCTGCTCGGCGTGTTCGGCATCTCCGGCGCCGGCTGGGCCCAGCTGTGCGCGATGACCGTGATGGCACTGTGCTGCGTGCCGGGACTGCGCGCCGCCCTCGCGGGCCGCGCCGCCGTCCGGCCCCCGCGCCCCTCCAAGGCCGCCGAGTTCGGCACCAGTTGGGCCATGCTGGCGCAGGCCGCCCGGACCGAGGAGGCCCAGGAGTACGGCACCCGCTGGGCCACCCAGACCGCGTACCTGCGCGGCGGCATGGACACCGCGACCCCCGCGCTCGGCATCCCCGTGTACGTCCCCGGCGCCCACCATCCCGAACAGGGCTCCGCGACCACCCTGCGGCTGCGCACCCTGCCCGACCCGGCGGCCCGCGAGAGCGACGAGTCGCTCCTGACGACCGCCCTGTGGCTGCTGCTCGGTCTCGCGGCGGGCCTGTTCTGGGTGCCGCTGTCGCGAGCCGCCGACGTCCCCGGCGGCAACCTCAACGGCACCGGGCTGCTCCACCACCTGCCGCCGGTGAGCCTGACCGCCGGGGTGCTGCTCATCGTCGTGTGCAGCGCGGCGGTATCGCTGTACCGGCCGCGCCCGGGGCTGCTCGTGGCCGGGCTCTGGGTGACGGTGGCGGGCCTGCACACCGCGCCGGTCATCCTCGGCGTACCGCCCGATCCGGTGGCGGGCCCCTGGCACACCCCGCTGGTCCGCTTCCTGACCGAGACCGCCGGGCTCGCCTCGCAGAACGGAATCGAGCGCTGGCTGCCCGGCGCGCTGCAACTGCTCTGCCTGGCCCTGGCGACGGTGGCCCTGCGGGCGCTGCGGGTGCACTGGCGGATCGCCGCGGTCGTGGTGTGGGTGCTCGCGGTGGCAGGCTGGGCGGCGCAGCGCACGTTCGCCGAGGCCGCCCTGCCGGTCTTCGCCGGCCTGTGCGCGGCGACGGCGGCGGCCCTGGTGAACCGCTGGTTCAGCGACCGGGAACGGGCTGCTTGAAGTACCCGTCGGAGCCGGCGCTCTTGTAACCGGCAAGCGGTGGACCGGAGTTGACGGTGAGGTCACAGCCCTTCCCCGGCACGGACCGATTCCACATGACCATGGCCTTGGCATCGGGCAGAGCGGACCTGGCGGCGTCGGGCACCTGCTCGTACCACTGCCGTGCCCGCTGTGGCCGCTGCGGATCAGGGGCGGTGGCGAACTCGGAGAGCATGATCGGCTTGCGGTCGGAGATGTTCGCCCGCAGCCAGTCGTAGGTGGGCTTCTGGCTGCGCGAGAAGTCCTTCCAGTCGGTCGTGTTGTGACAGAGGAAGTAGTTGTACTGGTCCATGCCGATCCAGTCGACGTAACGGTCGCCCGGATAGAGCCGCTTGAAGAGATCACCGTTGGCGAGATAGCCGGAGACGGTCCACACCCACACCACGTTGTCCACGCCGAGCCGCTCGAAGCGGTCGTGGAGATGGCGGTAGGCGGCGACGTACTCCTCGGGCGTCCCCGCGTCCGGGGTGCGCGCGTCGACCTCCTGGTCGAAGGAGAGGAAGACCCGCTTGCCGTACGCCTTGATGCGGCGGGCCTGCGGATCGACGACCGATTCGTCGTACGCGCCCGAGGCCAGCTTCGCCCACCCCAACTGGTCTTCCGTGTACCCCTCGTGGTGCGGCTTGCGCCAGACCGTGGACTCCCAGGCCAGCATGAGCAGCCGGTCCCGGCCGAGCGCCTGCTCGTCGGGGGTGAGCAGCTCGCCGTCGAGCGGCTTGTTCGACATGTCGTGGTACGTGTACAGCAGGTCGAGCCTGCGCCCGATCTTCCCCTCGAAGTCGAGCACGGCGTCCTTCAGGGAGCCGTTCTCCGCGTACGGGACGTACGCGCCCCACCAGGCCCCGCACGGCGGCGTGAGCTTCGCGTCGGGGGCGCAGCGTCCGCTCGGCGCGGGGCCGGAGGCGGCGTTGGCGGGCAGCGCGTTCCGCTTCTCGGGTTTGTCGAGCCAGACCGCGAACCCGGCGACGAGCCCGGCCACGACCAGCAGAGTGGCCGCGGTGACCGCACGCCGGGTCACCGCGCGGGCCCGGGTTTGGCCCGTTTCGTACGCTCCACGGCGCCCCGGGTCGCGGCCGGCAGGGGCAGCCCCGGGAAGGCGCAGGCCACGGTCGAGAAGGCGGCGAGCGAGACCAGGAACGCGGTCGCCGAGAACCCGTGCACGAGGAAGAGGCAGGTGGACACGAGCGCCCCGAACGAGAGGCTGAGCGGCGCGACGAGCGCGAGTGCCTCAAGGCGGGCCCCGGGCCGCAGGGTGCCGCGCTGCGGGTAGAGCAGCGCGAAGCCGGGCCCGAGCGACACGAAGAGCAGTACGGGGATCCATCGGGCCGGGCTCGCTGCGGGCAGCGCGGTTGCCGCTAGCGCCAGCCAGCCGGAGAGGGCGACGGTGACTCTGATGTGGCTCTGGCTGAGGGTCATTTCGACGACCTCCGGGTCGGTGAGGGTGGTGATCCTGAACGTGCGTTGCTGTTGGGCTGCGAGCAGAGCCTTTTGCGCAGTTCCCCGCGCCCCTAAACCCGCCTTCGGCCGCGGACCGTGCGTGGCTGATCGCACAGTTCCCCGCGCCCCCAACCCTCCTTCGGCCTCGGACCGTGCATGGTGCTCGCGCAGTTCCCCGCGCCCCTAGCAGGGTTGGCCTGGGCAGGATGTCCATGCGCGCATCCCCGGCCGGTCGACGATCACGGACCTGCGCCCACCTCCAGCCCGTCATTGGGGTCCCCCCCTGGCCCTTAAGGCCTTGGGGGAGTTTGAGGACGAGCGCCCTTGAGGCGCGAACGGGGTCTGGGGCGGAGCCCCAGAAACGGCCACCGGGCCGCACCCGGACATCAACCCCCGGAGGGTCTAGGGAAGGGGCGGGGTGGGGTCAGCTCGGGCGCGGGGCCACGTACTGCAGCACCGTTCCGTACGCATTCCCATCGATTACCCGGAACCTCGGCGAAGCCTCAAGCTTCGACTTCAGCTCCGCGAAGCCCCCCGCCGGAAGCAACCCCTCCCCCGCCGTATAGAAGTCCTGCGTCCGCGTGAGGATGAAGTACACGGGCCGCCCGTCCTTGGGCAGCTGCGGCTCCAGGTAGCCCACAGGATCCCGCAGCATGATCGCGTTCTGTGGCTCCTCCTGCTCGGCGACGTACCAGTGCTCCAGCTGGTCGTACCGGTGCAGCGCCTGCGGGAAGGACCCGGTGACGGCCAGGATCATCGAGCCCTTGGGCGCGTTGTCGAGCACCTTCGTCACCATCGCCGTCTCGGCCGGCGGCGTGTAGTACATGCGCTCCTTGCCGTAGTACGCGGGGATGAACCCGGCCACCAGCAGGACGAGCACCAGCGGCAGGGCGACGGCCGCGATCCGCCGTCGCACCACGGGTCTGATCCGCCCCTTGCCCTGCCCCGCCGCCGCGGGCACGAGCGCCGCCGCCGCGAAGAACGCCGCCCCGGGCAGCCCGAACAGGTAGACGCGGAAGAGCATTTCGCCGCCGTAGTCGTTGACGGCGAACAGCGGCACCGGCGCGATCGACACCAGGAGCAGCGGCAGCGCGCTCTTGACCAGCTTCCGGCGCAGGACCACGGCGACGGCCGCGAGGCCCGCGATCACCAGGACCATCACCACGTCCGCCCGGCCCTGCAACACCGGCCCGGGGCCGGTGAGTTCACCCGCGTACCCCGCCCGCGAGTTGTTGAGGAGGTTGCCCACCGACTCCTTCAGCGAGGCCAGCGTCTCCACGAACAGCGGCCGGCCCATCGTGACGTCCCAGATCAGCATGATCACGGCGGTGACGACGAGCAGCCCGGGGTTGCGGTAGCGCCGGGTCAGGTTGAGGGCGACCAGGGCGACGCACAGCATCACCGGGGTGAGCTGGTGGGTGAAGTTGATGGCGGCGATCATCGGGGCCAGGATCGCGATGCAGACCGCGCGCTGGCGCCCGGTCGTCGGCGGCGGGACACTGGCCGCCGCCGGGTCGAGGTTGGCCCGCGAGCGCAGCTCGCCCGCGGCTCCGGGACGCACGAAGTGCCGGAAGACCACGGCCAGTACGGCCAGGTCGAGGATCAGCGCCATGCCCTGGGGCGAGAAGTAGTCCTGGCCGACCCAGTTGGCCACCTCGAAGATCCACACGCCGGTCCACACGAGGCGCCAGTCCTCGGCGAAGGTGCGGTAGATCAGGACCAGTACGGGGATGAGGACCACGCCGTAGAAGAGCGAGGCCCAGTTGAGGTACGAGGCCGCGGTGTCCACGCCGAAGGCGCGCACCAGGCCCGCGTTGAGCGTGAAGAAGCCGGGCCACTGGTCGTACGCCGCCATGTTGCCGGACAGCGGCACGCCCGGCCGCAGCTCCTGGTTGGCGAGGAGGTGGTTGACCACCGCGTCGTGCTTGGAGGACCAGGGGTAGCGCACCGAGTTGTACAGGATCGCGGTCGGCGCCTTGAGGGCGAAGAGCAGGGCGACGCTGTAGAGGCCGGGCCACCAGGGCGCGGTGCCCGCCCGCCGCAGGCTGACGACGAAGCCGCCGGTCAGGACCGCGAGCGAGAGGTAGAAGGCGGCGGGCAGCTGGTCGAGCAGGCCCCAGTCGTCCATGTGCCGGTAGTCGATGTGCGGCAGCGAGTACACCCATAAGGCGGTCGCGACCACCAACGGAAGCCAGGTGAACAGGATTTGAGGCTGTATCAGATCTGGTCTCGACCAGCGCCGCGCGCCCTTCGTCGGCGCGTCCGCCGCCTGCTCCTTGGCCGGATCGTCGGGGGGCTGCTGCTTGCTCCCCCGGACCGGCGTGGGCACACGTTGCTGCACAGTGCGACTCCCCCCACAGATGTGGTCACGGCCGTCACGCCGCTGTCCCCTGGCTGTTCTACTGGCTGTCCCCTTGAGCGAAGTATAGGAACACTCTTCGCGTTTGTGTGGCTACACCGCAGACCGCCCCCGCTCCCGTCACCCCGCGAAAACAGGCCCCTTCACGAGGGCCCTGGTCCGCCGGTAGAGCCGCCAACCGACCGTCCGCGGCGAGTCGTTGTACGGGGCGACCCGTGCCCCCTCCCCGCGCATCCACGCCTCGACGTCGGCGACGGTGTGGGTGCGGCGCAGGATGAGCCGGGCGATGCGGTACGCCTCGTCGCACTCCGAGCTGAGCGCGTGCCGCACCGCGACGGCGCTCTCGTACCCCGCCGCGCGCGCGGCCCGGCGCACGGCGCGGCTGTTGTAGCCGTGCGGGTAGGCGAGGTGGTTGATCCGGTGGCCGAGGGCGTCCTCCAACTCGGCTTTGGATTCGGCGAGTTCGAGCCGGAGGGCCCGCGCCGTGAGGGTGTCGAGCTGGGGGTGCGAGACGGTGTGGCCACCGACCTCCATGCCGTACTCCTCCAGGAGTTTCGCCTGGTCGAGCGTCATCATCGGCGCGGGCGGCAGCAGGCTCTGCCGACCGGGCGTGATCGCGCCGGTCGTGAGGTACGCGGTGGCGGGCATGCCGCGCTCGGCGAGCGCCTCGGCGGTGCGGCCCGGCAGGTCGGCGAAGCCGTCGTCGAAGGTGAGCGCCACGGGCCTCGGCGGCAGCGGGGCCCGCCCGGCGAGGTGCGCGGCGAGCGTGCTCATGGTCACCGGCGTACGTCCGCTGTCGCGGATCGCGTCGAGCTGGGCCTCGAACTCCCTTGGCGCGACGGTGAATTCGGCGATCCAGCCGGGCGGGTCGTCCATCACCGCGTGGTACAGGAGCACCGGGATGCGGGGCGCGTCGGTGCTCATCGGGCCGCCTCCCAGGGCAGTCGGTGGCCGCGCACCCGGCGGCGGGCGCGGAGGTAGCCGAGCGGCCCGTACAGCATGCCCCGGCGCTCCAGGCGGGACAGCGAGCGCGGCCACGGGTAGCTCTGCGAGCCGTGCTCGCCCGGCACGGACTGCTCGCCCGCGTCGCGGTGGGCGCTGATGGCCAGCGCGTGCGCGAGGCCGCGCGGCACCCGGGCGAGCAGCGCGGGCAGCAGGGCCGGGCGGCGCACGATGATCGCGGTGAGGTAGGCGGTGAGCCCGGCGCCGTATCCGTACGCCTGGTTCTCCAGGTCCTGCCAGGTCTCGCGGTGGTGGTGCCACACCAGCGCCTCGGGCGTGTAGCTGAGCCGGTGGCCGGCGACGACGATCCGGGCGAAGGCGTACAGGTCGTCGCCGCCCCTGGCCGGGGTTCCGGTGCCGGTCGCCGGGTCGAAGCCGCCGACCGCGCGGAGGGCGCTCGCCCGGAAGGCCATGTTGGCGCCGGAGCCGAACCGGCCCGCCGTGAAGGGGAACAGCGGCTCGTCGGCCGGGGGCCTGCGCGGGTCGAAGTGGCGCGGCGCGAAGCCCTTGGTGAAGCCGCCGTGGCTCTCCAGGAGGATCTGCGCGGGAGTGGTGAGGCGGGCGGGCAGGATCAGACCGGTGACACAGCCGAGCCGGGGGTCGCCGACGAAGGGCGCGGCCAGCGAGGACAGCCAGCGCCGGTCGGCGAACACGTCGTCGTCGGTGAACGCGAGGATCTCGCCGTGCGCGGCCGCGACGCCCCGGTTGTGGGCAGCGGCGAGCCCCGGCACGGGTTCGGCGACGTAGCGCACGCCGCGCGCGGCGTAACTCCGCTCGACGAGCTCGCGGGTCTGGTCGGTGGCCGGGTTGTTGTCGACGACGAGGATCTCGTAGTCGGGGTGGTCCTGGCCGAGCAACGAGTCGAGCGCGCGGGCGAGTTGGCCGGCCCGCTCCCGCGTGGCGACGACGACGCTCGCGCGCGGCAGCCGGGGCGCGGGCGCGGGCCGCTCCTCGGGCACGAACCCGGTGAGCTGCTTGCGGGCCGCCGTCGCGAGCACCTCGGACGCGTCGTCGCCCTCCCTGACCTGCCCGAGCACCGTCCCGACCGGCCGCCCCCGCAGCCTGACCAGGACGTACACCTCGCCGGGCCCGACCGGCGGCCCGCCCGGCGCGGGCGTGAGCGACAGCACGTCCCCGTCCAGGCCGTCGAGATCCAGCTCCCCCACGCTGATCCCCTGCCCGATGCCCTGCGGTCTCACGAGGCTCTGGGCCTCCGGCCCCTGCGATGCGTGCGATGACCTGTCCGACACTGTGCTTTTCCCCCCGCGCTCCGGGTCTTCTGATGTGCTCAGCCCCCTCGCGGGGGCTACTTTCCGGCGCCGCGCAACCGCCCGGCCCGCTTGAGGCTGCGCTGCGCGAACTCGGCGAGCCTCGGCCGCTTCCGGACGAATCCGTGTGCCCGGCGGGACGGCTCGCGCCCGATCCAGTGCAGCACCGCGCCCGCGCCGGGCCGGGTGGACGCCCCCTCGTACACCGGTATCTCGCCGGTCTTCAGCGCGTCCTTGTACTCGGCGGCCCCCCGCCCGAGGTCGAGCATCCCGATGCCCCCGGCCGCGGCCGCCTCGGCCATCCGCAGATGGAGCACCAGGCCCGGCGAGAACTTGGCGAACTCCGGGTCGTACGCCGGGAACCAGCAGGCCAGGACGGTGCGCGAGCGCAGCCCGAAGTGGGCGGCGACCGGCTTGTCCCCCGCGTACAGCACGGAGAGCACCCCCGAGCAGCCGGGCGCGCGCGTGTGGGCGAGCTGGTGCACCAGGGTGTTGATCCACTCCTGCGCGAACCGGTCGCGCCGCCCGGTGCGGCGGTACTGCGCGGACTTCCACTCCATGAGCCGGGCCAGCGCCGCCGGGTCCCGCTCGTCGAAGACGAACCGCACCTCCCCCGCCTGCCGGCCGAGCCGGCGCTCCTTGGCGGTGGTGGTCTTGAAGAACTTCGGCGACTGCCGGCGCAGGATCGTTTCGTACGCCTCGTAACCGGCCCCCACGTCGATGACGAAGGAGGCGTACTCGGCGGCCGCGTCCGGAGCGAACAGCGACTGACCGGCCTCCAGGTTGTCGAACTCCCAGGAGGACAGGCCGCACGCCCGCATCAACTCGTCGCGTTCCAAGCCGAGTTCGACTCTCCCTATGAGCCCCTGGCAGTCGGATACCCCGAACCCGATGGCTCGCCCCTGCCCCAACTTCCCCTTCTCATAAGGGAAGAAGGCGGATGGCTCGCCACCCTCGTACACCACGGCGACCCGCGCCGAGGACCGCACTCGCCCCACGGCCAGAGTGAACTCCGGCTCCATGAAAGGATTCTCCGGCGTCTGCGACTTGGCTCGCAGCTCGCGCCAGACCTCCAGTTCCCCGGCATTCAGATCGCCGGGCCTCGCCACTCGTATCCGTCCCCGTGCGCCCTCGGCGGCGCCGCTCCCGCGCAGACTGCTCAACTCTCGACCCCCCGGTCTACCCCTGAGCCACGCTGAACCTGGACGGTACCGGTCGATTTCACCCGACGGTAGGTACCCTCCCGCAGTTTGTGACCGTACGGTGAAGGTTGGTACGCCGTCGTCGTTTTGACCCCGTCCTGGCCGTGCCGACGCCCGGGGCGGACGGGCCCGGGCGTACGGGTGGGGCGCTCGGCGTGAGCTAATGCACGGTATGAGCTACTTCATGACCGACCTGTCGGGCACCTCCGTCGACGAGCCCGACGAGGCGACGATGCGCACGATCCTCGACGGCCTGGCCGACGCCGACGACGAGCACCCCGACGTCTCCCTGACCCACGAGAACGGCTGGTCCCTGAGCGCCTTCCCGAGCGGCGAGCTGCTCTGGCTCCTCTGGGAGAACCTGGACGACCCGGACGCGCCCCCGCGCCAGCTGTCCGGCGTGTCCAAGGACGAGGTGCTGCGGCTCTTCGGGCTGCTCGCGACGGGCGACACGGCGGAGATCGAGCGGCTGGCCAGCTCTTGATCGCCAGTTCTTGATCGCCTGTGCTCGGGGCCGGTGCTTGGGGGCCGGTGCTTGGGGGCCGGTGTCTGAGGGGCGGCGCCTGAGGGGCGCGCGGCGCATATCCGTCGGGCAATCTCGCTCCCATGCGCCGCCCACGCGCCGGAACCTTCTCCTCGGGGTCGTGGCGTCCTAGGACTCGTAACCGGGAGGCGGAACGGTCCGGGGAGGGCCGTGCGGATCCAAGGGGGCACAGCCGATGGAGAAGAGGCTGTGGAAACGGGGTTCATGCGTGGCGGTGTGCACGGCGGCAGTGCTGCCGGCCATCATCGGGGTGCCGGGTCCGGCGGCGCCCGAACGCATGGTGACCACGGCGGCGACGGCCGCCGCGGTCGGCTCCGCACCCGCGGGATCCACGCCGGGGCCCGGCCCTTCCACGCCACTGGCCGGGCCCACATCTCCTACGCCGACGCACGGCGGAAACCCGAAGCCGTCAGCCACCACCCCGCGGCCACGGCCGTCCGCGAACCCCGTGTTCGAGGTGTACCCGACGGCCAGCCAGAAGGGGCCCCTCCACGTGAACGGGAGCGGCTTCGACTGCGCGGGAAACGGCGACGGGTTCGCCGGGCCACTCACCCTGACCAGCGACCTCTTCCCGCCGGTCAAGGGGTGGACCGACGCGTCGGGTGCCTTCACGTACCGGTACGTCGTGCCGGCGAACGCGGCGCCGGGGACGCACACGGTCGTCGCGACCTGCGCCTCGCGCCCCTCGGTGAGCCGGAGCGGAACCTTCCGGGTGCTCGCGCCGGAGCCGCCTCCGCCACCGGTTCTGCCACCGCCCGCGGTCTCGCTCGACCCGGGATCCGGCACACCCGGCAGCACCGTGCACGTCCTCGGTACGGGCTTCCAGTGCGGTGCGGCGGCCCGCGTCCTGTGGGACGCGACAGCCGTCGCCTCCGGGGCCGTATCGAGGGCGGACTGGACGCTCAGGGCCTCGTTCGCGGTGCCGGCGGGGGCCGCGGCGGGGCCGCACAAGGTGACCGTGACCTGCCAGGGGCTGCCCGTCGCCAGTACGGGGGGCCACACCACGCCCGGGGAGCAGCTCACGGCCTCGGCGCCGTTCACGGTGACCGCGGTGGCGGTCACCCCGCCCGTGTCGCCGACACCGCCCACGCCCACGCCCACGCCGACGCCGGACGACACGGACTCGCAGACCCCGTCCACCGGCCACGACAAGGTCTCCGGCCAGCAGACGGACCCGGGCCCCAGCCCGACCCCGCGCACGACACCGGACAACCCCGGCACGAAGCTCGGATCGCCGGACCCGACCTCCTCGCACAAGGACTCGGGCGTCGTCCCCGTTCCTTCCCCGTCCTCCACACCCCCGCCGAAGGCCGGGGGCGGCCACGGTCACGGAATCGGGCTCGTCGGAAGTCTGCGTACGCCCGCCGAAGTGTCGTGGGCGCTCAAGGACCTGGCCGGTTCGGCGGGTCTTGCCGCCTGGTTCCTGCTGATGGTGCTGCTCCTGGAGAAGGCGTTCCCCTCGCAGCTCGCCGACAACGCGCTGACCCGCTGGTGGCGCAGGCGGCGCCGGGACAGCGGTCCCGCCCGGGTGCCCGGCTGGCTGCGGATGGGCGGCTACGCGCTCGGTGGCGGGGCACTCGTCGTGTGGGCCGACGCCACCACCCACTGGAGCGCGCAGACCGTCGTCAAGGTGATCGGGGCGGCGGCCGGGATGCTGCTCGTCCTCATGACGTACGAGAAGACGAAGGATTCCCTGCTGCGGCCGGGCCGGGGCGGTCTTCCGGCCGAACTCCGCGTGGTTCCGGCCGGGTTGATGCTCGCCGTGGTGATGGCCGCGCTGTCGAGGTGGCTGGAGTCCCCCGTGCCGTACGTCTACGGGCTCGTGGCGGTGTACCTGGTGCTCGGCACGCCGCCGCGCGTCCTGGGCGGCGTGCCGAAGGGGCAGGCCGTGCTGGTCGGCGGGATCTGCACGCTGGCGGCCTCGCTGCTGGTCTGGACGCTGGGCACGCCCCTGGTCGAGGCGGGGCGCGACGCCGATCCCGGGAGCATGCCGTACGTGCTCGCGTACACGGTCGGCCTGGCCGTGGTGGGCGGGGTCGAGGTGGTGGTGTTCGGGATGCTGCCGCTGTCCGGCATGGACGGGCGGGTGCTCAAGGAGTGGAACAAGCCCGCCTGGTACGCGCTGTATCTGGTCGCGCTGACCTTCTTCTTCCACGTGCTGCTCAGCCAGGTGCACCCGGGCGCGGGCGCGCACCTCCTGGTCTCGAAGGACCTGCGCTGGCTGACCGTGGCCATCGCGACGGGCCTGTTCGTCCTGGCCGGGGCGTTCTCGCTGGGCCTGCGGCGCTGGGTGGCCCGCCTGGAGCGGCGGGCCGCGGCAGCGTGAACGGTCCCGGTCAGGCCCTGCGGCCCGCCCGCCACACCTCGCTCACCAGCGGGACGCCGGGCCGGTAGGCGAGGTGGACGTGCGAGGGCGCGTCCAGGAACGCCAGGTCGGCGCGGGCGCCCGGAGTGAGGCGGCCGATGTCGGTGCGGCGCAGCGCGGCGGCGCCGCCCGCGGTGGCGGACCAGACCGCCTCGTCCGGGGTCATCTTCATGTCCCGTACGGCGAGCGCGATGCAGAACGGCATCGAGGACGTGAAGGACGACCCGGGGTTGCAGTCGGTGGACAGCGCGACGGTCACGCCCGCGTCCAACAGCCGCCTGGCGTCAGGCCATTGGGCCCGGGTGGAGAACTCGGCGCCGGGCAGCAGGGTCGCGACGGTCGCGCTGTTGGCGAGGGCGTCGACGTCCGCGTCGGTGAGGTGGGTGCAGTGGTCGGCGGAGGCCGCACCCAGCTCCACGGCGAGCTGGACGCCGGGCCCGTGGGTGAGCTGGTTGGCGTGGACCCGCGCGAGCAGCCCCTTGGCCTGGCCCGCGGTGAGGATCGCCCGCGCCTGGTCCCCGTCGAAGGCCCCCTTCTCGCAGAACACGTCGATCCAACGGGCGTACGGGGCGCAGGCGTCGAGCATCTCGCCGGTGACCAGGGCGACGTATCCGGCCGGGTCGTCGGCGTACTCCGGGGCCACGATGTGCGCGCCGAGGTAGGTGACCTCGTCGGTGTGCTCGGCGGCGATGCGCAGCGCGCGGGCCTCGTCCTGGACGGTGAGCCCGTACCCGGACTTGGTCTCCAGCGTGGTGGTGCCCTGCCGCAGCGCCTCGGCGAGGTACCGGGCGACGTTGTCCCCCAGCTCCTCGTCGCTCGCGGCGCGGGTGGCGGCGACGGTGGTCCGGATGCCGCCGGCGGCGTACGCCTGGCCGGACATGCGGGCGTTGAACTCCGCGGTTCTGTCGCCGGCGAAGACGAGGTGGGAGTGGGAGTCGACGAAGCCGGGGATCACGGCTCGGCCCTGGGCGTCGTGGGCGGTGTCGGTGGGCGGGGCGTCCGTTGCCGGGCCCACCCAGGCGATCTTCTCGTCTTCGACGACGAGGGCGGCGTTCTGGATGAGGCCGAGGGGGCCGGGTCCCCTGTCGGGGTCGTTGGTGACGAGGGTGGTGATGTTGTGTACGAGGGTGCTGCTCATGGTGTCCTTTCCTTGTTCCCCACCCCGCCCCTCCCCGAGACCCTCCGGGGGTTGGGGGAAGGGAAGCCGGGTTTCCTGGGGCTCCGCCCCAGACCCCGTTCGCGCCTGAAGGCCGCTCGTCCTCAAACTCCCCCAAGGCCTCAAGGGCCAGGGGGGACCCCCATGACGGGCTGAAGATGCCAGTACTGGCCGCCACCAGCCCTGCTAGGGGCGCGGGGAACTGCGCGACCAGCCCCCACCGGACCGCAGGCAACCGACCCCTTCTGAGGAGCGGAGTCTGGGGCGGAGCCCCTGGGGCGCTTCAACCCCCGGAGGGTCTCGGGGAGGGGCGGGGTGGGGGAACTTCTACGATCTCAGCGTTGCGATCGCCGCCGTCAGTTCCGACGCCACGTCGGGTATCAGGGCGTGGGACCCGTCCCGCACCACCTGGCGGCCGCCCACCACCACGTGGCGGACGTCGGCCGACGACGCCGCGAACACCGCCGTCTCGGCAGCCAGCCGAGGGGCCGGCCCCGCCGTCCGGACGGAGTCGAGCGCGATCGTGGTGAGGTCCGCGAGAGCGCCCACCTCGATCCGGCCGGCGTCGGCCCAGCCGAGCGCCGCCTGGCCGTCGGCGGTCGCGGCCCGCAGCAGCGCCGCCGCCGTCCAGTGCCCCCGCGTCCGCGTACGGAGGCGCTCGTCGAGCTCCATCGCCCGCGCCTCCTCCAGGATGTCGATCACGGCATGGCTGTCGCTGCCGAGGGAGAGCGGGGATCCGGCCCGCTGGAGGGCGAGCGCGGGACCGATGCCGTCCGCGAGGTCGCGCTCGGTGGTGGGGCACATGCAGGTGCCCGTACCGGTGGAGCCGAGCAGCGAGATGTCCCCGTCAGTCAGGTGCGTGTTGTGGACGCCCGTCGTGCGCGGCCCCAGCACCCCGTGCTCCGAAAGAAGCTGAGTGGGCGTCAGACCGTACGCGTCCAGGCAGGCGTCGTTCTCCGCCGTCTGCTCGGACAGGTGCACGTGCAGCGGAGCCCGCCGCGCCTCGGCCCACTGGGCGACCGTGCCCAACTCCCTTGCGGGGACGGCCCGTACGGAGTGGATGGCCGCGCCGATCCTGGCGTGCTCACGGTCCTTGAGGGCCGAGCAGCGTGCCCCCCAGGCCTCGGCCGTGCCGTCCGAGAAGCGGAGCTGGTGCCGGTCGGGGGCGGCGCCGAAGCCGGAGGAGAGGTAGGCCGTGTCGAGCAGGGTGATGCGGATGCCTGCCTCGGCGGCCGCGGCGATCAGCGCCTCGCCCATCGCGTTGGGGTCGTCGTAGGGGGCGCCGCCCGGCGCGTGGTGGACGTAGTGGAACTCGCCGACCGCGGTGATCCCCGCCAGTGCCATCTCCGCGTACACGGCACGGGCGAGGGCGTGGTACGTGTCCGGGGTGAGCCGGGACGCGACCTCGTACATGGTCTCGCGCCAGGTCCAGAAGGTCCCGGAGCCGACCTGCACGGTGGAGCGCAGCGCGCGGTGGAAGGCGTGCGAGTGGGCGTTGGCGAGCCCGGGGACGGTGAACCCTCGCAGCACCACGGCACCGGGCGGCGGCGCATCGACTCCCTTGCGGACAGCGGCGATTCGGCCGTCGTCGGCGACCTCCACGGCCACGCCCGGCTCGACCTCGGGGTCGAGCCAGGCGTGTTCCAGCCAGTACGTCACCTGCACGCCAGGCCCTCCAGTACATCGGCGAGTGCGAGCACCCCGGCGACGCAGTCGTCCTCGCCGGCGAACTCGGCCGGGGAGTGCGAGACGCCGGTGGGGTTGCGTACGAACAGCATGGCGGTCGGGATCGAGCCGGACAGGATTCCGGCGTCGTGTCCCGCCCCGGTCCCCAGGACCGGGGTGTGGCCGCCGAGGATCTTGGCGATCTCGTCCCGCAGCGCGTGCTCGAACTCCACGACGGGCGTGAAGGACTCGCGCACGACTCTGAGGTCCACGCCGTCCCGCTCGGCCCGCTCCTTGGCGGCCTGCTCGATCGCGGCGACGACCGTGTCCAGAGTGGACTGGTCGGCGGCGCGCGAGTCCAGCCAGCCGCGCACCAGGGAGGGGATGGCGTTGACGCCGTTGGGCTCGCAGGAGATCTTGCCGAACGTCGCGACGGCGCCCGCGAGTTCCGCCTCGCGGCGGGCGGCGAGGACGGTCTCGGCGTACGTCAGCATCGGGTCGCGGCGGTCGACCAGGCGGGTGGTGCCGGCGTGGTTGGCCTCCCCCGCGAAGTCGAACCGCCAGCGGCCGTGCGGCCAGATCGCCGAGGCGATGCCGACGGCGTCCCCGCTGAGGTCGAGCGCCCGCCCTTGCTCTACGTGCAGCTCCACGAACGCGCCGATGCGGGCGAGGCGTTCGGGGTCCGGGCCGATGGTGTCCGGGTCGTACCCCGCGCGCTCCATGGCCTGCGGAAGGCTCACGCCGTCCGCGTCGCGCAGGCGGTGCGCGGCGTCGACGGTGAGCTGTCCCGCGGCGAGCCGTGACCCGACGCAGGCGAGCCCGAACCGTGCGCCCTCCTCGTCACCGAAGTTGGTGATGGCGAGGGGGCGGGTCAACTGGGCGCCCCTGCGCCGGAGTTCATCAAGTGCGGCGAAGGACGACACGACGCCGAGAGGGCCGTCGAAGGCGCCGCCGTCGGGTACGGAGTCGAGGTGCGACCCGGTGACGACGGCGTCCCCGGCCTCCGGGTCTCCGGCCCAGGCCCACTGGTTTCCGTTGCGGTCCAGCTCGTAGGTGAGCCCCCGGGACTCCGCCTGGGCCTGGAACCAGGCGCGGCAGTCGGCGTCGGCGGCGGTCCAGGCGTGCCGGCGGTACCCGCGGGTTCCGCTGTCGCGGCCGATGGGCGCGAGCGTTGCCCACATCTCCTGGAAGGAGGATCCCCCACCCCGCCCCTTCCCGAGACCCTCCGGGGGGAATGTTTCGGCCGCGGACCGTGCGTGGCCGGTCGCGCAGTTCCCCGCGCCCCCGGCGGGGTTGGGGGCGAGCATCCCCGCGGCCCCGGCGGGGTCAGGAGCATTGTCTTCGGCTGCGGACCGTACGTCGTTGCTCGCGCAGTTCCCCGCGCCCCTGGCAGCGCCGGGTACAGCGGCGTCTTCAGGCCGTCCGGCGATTGAGGACGAGCGCCCTTCAGGCGCGAGCGGGGTCTGGGGCGGAGCACCAGCGGCGCCGGGTACGGGCACGCCCTTGGCGGGGTCGATCCCGGTGGGGTCGGGCGTCTTCAGCCTCTGGGGGTACCCCCTCAACGAAGTCCTTGGGGGAGTTTGAGGACGAGCGCCCTCAAGGCGCGACTGGGGGTCCGGGGGCGGTGCCCCCGGGGTGAGTCCTGGCGGGGTCACTCGCCCTCCCGCATCGGGATGCGGACCCCGCGCTCGTCCGCCACCCGCTCCGCGATGTCGTACCCGGCGTCGACATGCCGGATGACGCCCATGCCGGGGTCATTGGTGAGGACGCGCCGGATCTTCTCGCCCGCCAGCTTCGTGCCGTCCGCCACGGACACCTGGCCCGCGTGGATGGAGCGGCCCATGCCGACGCCGCCACCGTGGTGGATCGAGACCCAGGACGCACCCGACGCGACGTTCACCATCGCGTTCAGGAGCGGCCAGTCGGCGATCGCGTCGGAGCCGTCCAGCATCGCCTCGGTCTCGCGGTACGGGGAGGCCACCGAGCCGCAGTCCAGGTGGTCGCGGCCGATCGCGAGGGGGGCGGCGAGGGTGCCGTTGGCGACCATGTCGTTGAACATGTCGCCCGCCTTGTCGCGCTCCCCCTGGCCGAGCCAGCAGATGCGCGCCGGGAGACCCTGGAAGTGGACGCGCTCGCCGGCCATCTTGATCCAGCGGTGCAGCGACTCGTTCTCGGGGAAGAGGTCGAGGAGCGCCTTGTCCGTCTTCGCGATGTCGGACGCCTCGCCCGACAGGGCCGCCCAGCGGAAGGGGCCCTTGCCCTCGCAGAACAGCGGGCGGATGTAGGCCGGCACGAAGCCGGGGAACGCGAACGCCCGCTCGTAGCCCGCGAGTTGGGCCTCGCCGCGGATGGAGTTGCCGTAGTCGAAGACCTCGGCGCCGGCGTCCATGAAGCCGACCATCGCCTCGACGTGCTTGGCCATCGACTCTCGGGCCCGGGTCGTGAAGCCCGCCGGGTCCTTCGCCGCGTACGACGCCATGTCGTCGAAGTCCACGCCGACGGGGAGGTACGCGAGCGGGTCGTGGGCCGAGGTCTGGTCGGTCACGATGTCGATCGGGGCGCCTTCGGCCAGCATGCGCGGGAGCAGCTCCGCCGCGTTGCCGAGCAGGCCGATGGAGAGCGGGCGGCGGGCGTCGCGGGCCTCTACGGCGAGCTGGAGGGCGTGCTCCAGGGAGTCCGCCTTCACGTCCAGGTAGCGGTGCTCGATGCGGCGCTCGATGGCGCGCGGGTCGACGTCGATACAGATCGCGACGCCGTCGTTCATGGTCACGGCGAGCGGCTGGGCGCCGCCCATGCCGCCGAGGCCGGCGGTCAGCGTGATCGTCCCGGCGAGCGTGCCGTTGACCCCTTTACCGATTGAATGCAGCTTGGCGGCGACGGCGGCGAACGTCTCGTACGTGCCCTGGAGGATGCCCTGCGTGCCGATGTAGATCCAGGAGCCGGCCGTCATCTGGCCGTACATGGTGAGGCCGAGGGCCTCCAGACGGCGGAACTCCTCCCAGTTGGCCCAGTCGCCGACCAGGTTGGAGTTGGCGATCAGGACGCGCGGCGCCCACTCGTGGGTCTGCATGACGCCGACGGGGCGGCCGGACTGGACCAGCATCGTCTCGTCCTGCTTGAGCGTGCGCAGCGTACGCACCATGGCGTCGAAGGAGCGCCAGTCGCGGGCGGCCTTGCCGGTGCCGCCGTAGACGACGAGCTGGTCGGGGTGCTCGGCGACCTCGGGGTCGAGGTTGTTCTGGAGCATGCGCAGCGCGGCTTCCTGCTGCCATCCCAGGGCGCTCAGTTCCGTGCCGCGCGGTGCCCGTACGGGGCGGGGTCCTGACATGGCGGTGCCTCCTCGTGACCTGATCCAGATATTCACATCCTGTGTCACTGAATAGAACTAGTCAATAGATGCGTACCCTCTGCGCTCGGGGCCACCCGGTGATTGGCTTGATCGCATGACTTCCCAGGCAACGTCCCGCGCCGCCGGGACCGCCGCGGCGGAGCGCCGCGAACAGGCCGTACGGGCCGCGGTGGAGCAGGGCCTGGCCGGGCCCGACGTCCCCATCGTCGCCCTCCTCGACACCGCCAGCATCCGCGCGGGCGCAGCCGCCCTGCGAGCCGCCTTCGCCGCCGTCACCGACGCCCCGGTGCTGCACGCCTTCGCGGTGAAGGCCTGTCCGCTGGTCCCGGTCCTGCGGCTGCTGCTCGCCGAGGGCCTGGGCGCCGAGGTCGCGAGTCCGGGCGAGCTCGCGCTGGCCAGGGCCGCCGGGATCCGCCCCACCGCCACCGTGCTCGACTCCCCCGCCAAGACCCCGGCCGAGCTGCGCGAGGCGCTGGCCCTGGGCATCGCCGTGAACGCGGACAATCCCCAGGAGCTCGCCCGCCTGGACGCCCTCGTGTCCTCGGCGCCGAGCGCCTCACCCCTGGGCATCCGGGTCAACCCGCAGCTCGGCGCGGGGTCCATCGACGCGCTGTCCACGGCGACGGCCACGTCCAAGTTCGGGGTCGCGCTGCTCGACGACGGCGCCCGGGACTGGGTCGTAGGGGCGTATGCGGAGCGCCCCTGGCTGACCCGGCTGCACACGCACTCCGGGTCGCAGGGCGTGGCGCTCTCCCTCATGGCGCGGGGCGTGCGGGCCGTCTACGAGCTCGCGGAGGAGATCAACGCGGCGGTGGGCCGACAGCAGGTCGACACGATCGACATCGGCGGCGGCCTCCCCGTCAACTTCGGCTCCGACGAAGAGACGCCTACGTACGCCTCTTACGCACGCCTTCTTAAGGAGGAGGTGCCGGGACTGTTCGACGGGCGGTACGGCCTGGTGACGGAGTTCGGCCGCTCACTGCTCGCCAAGCACGGTCTGGTGCTCGCCCGGGTCGAGTACGCGAAGAGCTCGGGCGGCCGCCCCATCGCGGTCACCCACGCAGGGGTGCAGATCGCGGCCCGCACCGTGTACGCGCCCGCCTCCTGGCCGCTGCGGATCGAGGCGTACGACGCGAAGGGCCGCCCCAAGCAGGGCCCGCCCGTCGCCCAGGACATCGCGGGGCCCGCCTGCTTCGCCGGGGACCTGCTCGCCGAGAACCGCCCGCTGCCCCTGCTCGAACAGGGCGACTACACGGGAGTCCTGGACACGGGCGCGTACTACTTCGCCCACCACTACTCCTACAACTCCCTTGCCAGGCCCGGGATTTACGGCTTCACGGCCACGGCGGACGGGGTGGGATTCGCGACGGTGCGCGACCCGCAGCCCATCGCGGACCTGGTCGAGGAGGCGGGCGGCGCCCACGCGGACGCCCTGCTCTGAGAGAGCTCCGAGTTCAGCGGCGCCGGGCCCCGCCGGGCGCCGCATCCCCCGCGCCGAGCCCGGTCGCCCGGAAGCCCCGCACCTTCTTGCCCACCGGCACGCCCTTCGGCACCCAGTCCGTGCGGACCCACATCAGCGCGTCGCCCGCACGCTCCAGGCGCCCCAGCCAGCCCGCCTTCACCCAAAGCCCCGCGCCCGCGCCCGCCATCAGCAGGCCGCCCGCGCCGGGCAGCGCGAAGGAGGAGCCCGCCGCCGCGAGGAAGCCGAGCAGCAGCCACCAGCGCCAGGCCCGCCGCCAGGTGCGTACGGTCACGACACGGTCCTGGAGGAAGTCCGCCTTGGCGGCGCGGGACGCGGCCTTCGCGAAGTGCGTGTAGCGGCGGCGCCGGGCCACGAAGACGACGGCCGCCGCGACGAGGAACAGCGCGGCCCCCGCGAGCAGCCCGATCCGGCGGCCCGTCAGGCTCACCGGGAGCACGGCCCCGAGGCCCGCGGCCAGCAGGCCCAGCCACCACAGCGGGGCCGCCCCGGCCCGTACGACCACCGCCACGCGCGCCAGCGCCTGCCCTCCGCGACCCACGTCCCACCTCCATGCCTCGAATTACTGGCGCGGACGTTAGCCGGGCAATCTGAGCGGTTTCTTAGAGCGACCCGGGTGGGACTACTCGACGAACAGACCCCGCGCCGCCGCCTTCGCGTCGAACTCCTCCAGGCGGGCCTGCGCGTCCGGCAGGTCGTCACACATGGCTTCCAGGAGGACCCGGCCAAGCAGCATCGGCGCGCACGCCGTGTCGAAGGCGAGGCCGGTGCCGACGGCCGCCGGGATCAGCAGGTCGCTGTACTTGGCGACCGGCGCGAACGCCGAGTCGGCGACCGTGACCACGGTGAGCCCGGCCGACTGCGCGTACGCGAGCGCCTCGGCGACCTCCTTGGGATGGCGCGGCAGCGCGAAGCACAGCAGGGCCGAGGCCCCGGCCCGCAGCGCCGCGTCGATCCGGTCGGCCAGCATGGTGCCGCCCTCGTCGAGCAGGCGGACGTCGGGGTGCACCTTGGCCGCGAAGTAGGCGAAGCCGCGGGCCTGCGAGGAGGCCGCGCGCAGGCCGAGCACGGGCAGCGGCCGGGAGGCGGCGAGCAGCCGGCCCGCGTCCTCGACCGGGCGCGGATCGGCGAGCAGACCGGCCAGGTGCTGGAGGTTCTCGATCTCGGCCTGCACGGCCTGCTGGTACTCGTTGTACGAGGTCTCGGCCTCCTGGCCGGTCGCGGCGGGGGCGACCTCGCGCAGGTGGCGGCGGAGCGCCGGGTAGCCGTCGAAGCCGAGGGCGACCGCGAACCGGGTCACCGACGGCTGGCTGACGCCGGCGAGTTCGGCGAGTTCGACGCTGGACAGGAAGGGCACGTCGGCGGCGCGGCGCACCATGCAGTGCGCGATGCGCCGCTGCGTCGGGGTCAGCCTGCGCCCCTCGAAGAGCTGTTGCAGCCGTGCGGCAGGGCCCTCGCTCATGCCGTCCCCCTTCATGCGTACAGATCCTTGAACCGGTCGAGCAGTGCGGCCGCCCGGTCGACGTCCGCGGTCAGCGGCCGGTCGGTGACGTCCTCGTCGAGCACGGCCTCGGCGAGCGCGAACGCCCGCCCGACCGGAAGTTCCGGGTCCGGACGCAGATCGCGCTGGCGCAACGCCCGTACCGCCGCGACGAGTTCGCACCCCACCACCAGCCGCAGCGCCCCGCCCAGCCGCAGCGTCTGACGGGCAGCGAGCGAGGCGAAGCTGGCCTGCTCCTCGACGCCCCGAGAGAGTACAGCGTGGCCCAGTGAGGCCGGGGCGGCGAAGGCCCGCAGATCACCGAGGGCGGCGCCGGCCGCGTACTCCAGGATCATCACCCCGGACGAGGCGGGCTCGGCATCCGCGAGGAAGGGCTTCAGGCGGGTGTAGGCGGGCTCGTTGAGGGCGGAGAGGCGCGAGGTGGACAGGCGGGCGACCTGGGTGACGGCGAGCCTGAAGTGGTCGAGCGCCAGGGCGAGTTGGGCCAGGTAGAACCCGCCGTGGTGGTAGGCGGCGAGGTCGTCGGGCGAAATCAGCGGGTTCTCGGCGGCCGCGTTGATCTCGATCGCGAGGACCCGCTCCAGGGCGTCGGCGGCGTCATGCGCGGGCCCGTGGATCTGCGGCAGGCAGCGGAATCCGTACGGGTCCTGGATGCGGCCGAGCGGCGGGGTCGGCCGCTCGGGGGCGCCGAGCAGCTCGCGCATGCGGGCGGCGGTGGCGTACGAGCCGGGGTGCGGGCGCGCCGCGTGCACGGGCTCCGCGTACGCCTCGTAGGAGCCGTCGACGGCGAGCAGCGAGAAGGCGCCCACGATCTCGGTGGCCGACACCAGGCGGCGCAGCTCGTCCAGGGCGAGCGCGGACTGGCCCAGGGTCAGGGCGTTGGAACTGATCAGCGCCAGCGCGTCGTTGTTGTCGAGGGGCTGCGCCTCGGGCTCGGGGCCGCCCTGCCAGGGGTGTTCCCCGGCCAGCGCGAGGCCGACCTGGGCGAGGGCGGCGATGTCCCCGGTGCCGACCGAGCCGAACTCGTTGACCACCGGCTGCGCCCCGGCCTCCAGCGCCTCGCACAGCGCGGTGACGACGGTCGGGCGGAGGCCCGCACCGCCCGCGAGCAGCTGGTTGGCCCGCACGGCGAGCATCGCGCGGACCTCGCGGGCCGGCAGCGGGTCGCCGATCGCCCCGGCGTGGCTGCGCAGCAGGCGCAGACCGTGGCCCGCGGCGGCCTCGGTGGGCACGGCCTCGGTGCGGTTGGCGCCGACTCCGGTCGAGCGGCCGTACACCCGCCCGGAGGCGGCGAGTTCGCGCGCGGTGTGCCAGGCGTGCTCGACGCGTCGCATCGCCTCGGTGCCGGGCACGGGGCGCGCGGTTCCGTCGGCGAGCCGGACGACGTCGGCGACGGGCAGGGTCTCGCCGTCGAGCACGACGATCCCGGTCGGCGAATCCTGCGAGGCGTCCACGACGTGGGACGACAACATGCGCGAACACCACCATTTCCGGACGCGGCGCCAAGGACCCGGACCCGAGCCATTGACAAGTTATTCAGACACCCAGAACTCTGCATGACGATATACAGCCGGGCAAGCCTGCACCGCCTCCTCGTCGCGAAGGAGCACCCCCATGACCGCATCCCCCGAACCCTCAGGGCCCGGCGCCTCCCTCGTCGAGCGCCGCTCCATCGACGTCGTCCCGGACGCCGAGCGCCACGGCAGCGCCTTCAGCCAGTTCACGCTGTGGCTCGGCGCCAACCTCCAGATCACCGCCGTCGTGACCGGCGCCCTCGCGGTGGTCTTCGGCGGCGGCGCGTTCTGGTCGCTGATCGGCCTCGTCGTCGGCAACCTGCTCGGCGGCGCCGTGATGGCCCTGCACTCGGCGCAGGGCCCGCGCCTGGGGCTGCCGCAGATGATCTCCTCGCGGGCCCAGTTCGGCGTGCGCGGGGCGGTGGTGCCGCTGCTCCTGGTGATCGTGATGTACGTCGGCTTCTTCGCCAGCGGCAGCGTGCTCGCGGGCCAGGCGACCGGCGAGCTCACCCACCTCGGCGAGACCCCCGGCATCGTCATCTTCGCCCTGGTCACCGCCGTGACGGCGACGATCGGCTACCGGGTGATCCACGCGCTCGGCCGGGTGGCGAGCGTGATCTGCGCACTGGCCTTCGTCTACCTGGGCATACGTCTGCTTGACCGGATCGACCTGACGGCGGTCCTGCACGACCGCGCCTTCCACCTCCCGATGTTCCTGCTCGCGGTCTCCCTCTCGGCGTCCTGGCAGCTCGCGTTCGGCCCGTACGTCGCGGACTACTCGCGCTACCTGCCCCGCACGACCAGCACCCGCGCCACCTTCTGGTGGACGCTGGCGGGCTCGGCACTGGGCTCCCAGTGGTCGATGGCCTTCGGCGTGCTGGTCGCGGCGACCGCCGGCGACGCCTTCCTCGCCAACCAGGTCGGGTACGTCGTCGGGCTCGGCGGCACCGGCCTGATCGCCTCGTTCCTGTACTTCACGATCGCGCTGGGCAAGCTCACGATCAACGTGCTCAACACCTACGGCGGGTTCATGTCGATGGTGACCAGCGTCAGCGGCTTCCGCGCCCAGAAGACGATCGGGCCGCGCGCCCGCGCCCTCTACATCGGCGGCATCATGGTGGCCGGCACGGCGGTGGCGCTCGCGGGCAAGGACTCGTTCCTGACCTCGTTCAAGGACTTCCTGCTCTTCCTGCTGACCTTCTTCACGCCGTGGTCCGCGATCAACCTGGTCGACTACTACCTGATCTCCCGCGAGCGCTACGACATCCCGGCCCTCTTCGACCCCCGCGGCCGCTACGGCACTTGGCGCTGGGACGCGCTGTCGGTGTACGTGATCGGGGTGCTCGCCCAGCTCCCGTTCCTGGCCACGAGCTTCTACACGGGCCCGCTGGTCGAGCGGCTCGGCGGCGCCGACGTCTCGTGGATCGTGGGCCTGGCCGTCCCGGCGGCGCTCTTCTTCGTGCTGGCACGAGGAAGAAATACGGGGGGTACCCCCCGTGCGGACGAGGCCTCCGCTCCGTACCGTCAAGTGCATGGATGCCCGTGACACCGAGCCCCGGCCCAGCCTCCTGAAGGACGCCGAGCTCAAGAAGGAACTCGACGCCACCCTGCATGCCCGTCGGGACCTCGGCCCCGAGTACGAGTCCGCGCTCGTCGACTCCTTCCTGGAGAAGGTCGAGCAGCGGGTCGACGGCTCGGTGGACCGGCGGGTGCGGCGGCAGCTGGCGGAGCAGCAGATGGTCGTGGCCCGCGGCGGCCGCCCGGCCCGGGGCGGCCCGGAGAGCCACTTCGGCGAGCGCTTCGGCTTCGCCATGATCTCGCTGATCCTCGCGATACCGCTGTCCGCGATCGGCGCGGTCAACGCCGGTTACCCCGGGCTGCTCACCACCTGGCTCGGCATCGTCGCCGTGAACGCCGTGCACGCGGCACACCGCTGGCCGTGGCAGCTCTTCCGGCGGCCCCGCGAGGACGACTGAGCCACAACTTCCGCACGGAGGTGGTGAGTTGGGCCACAGCGAGCCTGGAAACAGGGTGGGCGCCGACTCCGAAAAAAGAGTGGGCGCCGGCCCCGGAAAAAGGTGATCGCGGGGACCGCCGCACCCCCGGTCGCCCGGGGGGCGGGACGACGGCGGTCCCCGCGAGGGACACGGTCCCGGGTCAGGGCCGGTCTCCGCGTCCTGGGCGTCCGTGGAAGTCCGGGAGCCGCTCCGGAAGTTCCTCGACGCCGCTGGTGGCGCCGGCCGGGGCCCCCTGCCCGGGTTCCCCTGCCGACATCCACCACTGTGCACGAGCCGTGTTAAGCGGGTGCTGCGCGCACATGTCGCGCTCGTACCGGTTGCGCGACTTCGTCTGCCTCGGCCGCTCCCGCCCCCGTGGGGGAGTGGGAGCGGCCGCCGGCCTACTGCGGGGTGCGGGCCAGGAAGGCCAGCAGGTCCTGGCGGCTGACCACCCCGGTCGGCTTGCCCTCGACGATCACGATCGCCGCGTCCGCCTTGCCGAGCACGGACATCAGGTCGCCGACCGGCTCGCCCGAGCCGACCTGCGGCAGCGGCGCGCTCATGTGCTTCTCCAGCGCGTCGTCCAACAGGGCCCGCTGGGTGAACAGGGCGTCGAGCAGCTCGCGTTCGACGACCGAGCCGATGACCTCGGCGGCCATCACATCGGGGTGACCCGCGCCCGGCTTCACGATGGGCATCTGCGAGACGCCGTACTCGCGGAGCACCTCGATGGCCTGGCCGACCGTCTCCTCGGGGTGCATGTGCACCAGCGAGGGAAGGTGACCGGCTTCCTTGTAGCCGAGCACGTCGGCGACGCGCGCGGAGGGGCCGGCCTCCTCCAGGAAGCCGTAGTCCGCCATCCACTCGTCGTTGAAGATCTTCGACAGGTAGCCGCGGCCGGAGTCCGGAAGGAGCACGACGACCACGTCGTCGGGGCCGAGGCCCTCGGCGACCTTGAGCGCGGCCACGACGGCCATGCCGCAGGAGCCGCCGACCAGGAGGCCCTCCTCCTTGGCCAGCCGCCGGGTCATCTGGAAGGAGTCCTTGTCGGACACCGCGACGATCTCGTCGGTGACGTCCTGGTCGTAGGCGGTCGGCCAGAAGTCCTCGCCGACGCCCTCCACCAGGTACGGACGCCCGGAGCCGCCGCTGTAGACGGAGCCCTCCGGGTCCGCCCCGACGATCCGCACCTTGCCGTCGCTGGCCTCCTTGAGGTAGCGGCCGGTGCCGGAGATGGTGCCGCCGGTGCCGACGCCCGCGACGAAGTGGGTGATCTTCCCCTCCGTCTGCTCCCACAGCTCGGGACCGGTGGTCTCGTAGTGCGAACGGGGGTTGTTCGGGTTGCTGTACTGGTCCGGCTTCCAGGCCCCCGGCGTCTCGCGCACCAGGCGATCCGAGACGTTGTAGTACGAGTCCGGGTGCTCCGGGTCGACCGCCGTCGGGCAGACCACGACCTCGGCGCCGTACGCCCGCAGCACGTTGATCTTGTCCGTGGAGACCTTGTCAGGGCAGACGAAGATGCACTTGTAGCCCTTCTGCTGGGCCACGATGGCCAGGCCCACGCCCGTGTTGCCGCTGGTCGGCTCCACGATCGTGCCGCCGGGCTTGAGGGCGCCGGACTGCTCGGCCGCCTCGATCATGCGGACGGCGATCCGGTCCTTCACCGAGCCGCCCGGGTTGAAGTACTCGACCTTGGCCAGGACTGTCGCCTGAATGCCCTGGGTCACACTGTTGAGCCTCACCAGCGGGGTGTTGCCTACGAGGCTGATCATCGAGTCGTGGAATCGCACCGTTGTCTCCGGGTCTCCGATTAGGTACCGCCAGCGTATGCGGACCACGATGGCGTGTTCACCTTTGCACTGGATTGAGCGGCACCCGCTACCGGGCAGTTAGCTGTTGTACGACTGCAAGCTCCAGGGAGGTGGCGGTGGCGGGGACTCTGTCGAGAGCGAGGGTGGCACGGCGGATCGCGACGGGCGCGGCGTTCGGCGGCGGCGGCATCGGGCTGCTCGCGGGGGCCGCGGTGGGCGTCGTCCTGGCCGAGCTGGCGCTCGCGAAACGCTCGGTGGGCGGCGGCTCCCCGCAGGCCCCGAACGCGGACGGCCTGTACGGAACGGCCTTCGCCGACGGTACGCAGCCGCTCAGGCTCGGCATGCTGGGCGACTCCACGGCGGCCGGCCAGGGCGTGCGAAGAGCGGGCCAGACCCCGGCCGCCCTGCTCGCCTCGGGGCTCGCGGCGGTCGCCGAGCGCATGGTTACGCTGCGGAACGTGGCGCTGCCCGGGGCCCGCTCCGACGACCTCGAACGCCAGGTGTCCCTGCTGCTCGCCGACCCGGCCCACCTCCCCGACGTCTGCGTGATCATGATCGGCGCGAACGACGTCACCACCCGGATGGCACCCACCACCTCGGTGCGCTACCTGTCGACCGCGGTACGCCGGCTGCGGACCGCCGGGGCCGAAGTGGTCGTCGGGACCTGCCCCGACCTCGGCACCATCGAGCCCGTCTACCAGCCGCTGCGCTGGCTGGCCCGGCGGGTCTCGCGCCAGCTCGCCGCGGCGCAGACGATCGTGGTGGTGGAGCAGGGCGGCCGCACGGTGTCGCTGGGCCATCTGCTCGGCCCGGAGTTCGAGGCGAACCCGCGGGAGCTGTTCGGGCCCGACAACTACCACCCCTCGGCCGAGGGGTACGCGACCGCGGCGATGGCGGTGCTGCCCACGCTGTGCGCCGCGCTCGGCCTGTGGCCGGAGTCCGACCACCCCGACGCCTCGCGCGACGAGGACATCCTGCCGGTGGCGAAGGCGGCCTCGGCCGCGGCGGCCCAGGCGGGCACGGAGGTCACGGCGGCCCGCGCGCCCTGGGCCCTGCTCAAACACCGGCGTCGGCGGCGCCTGCCGGACCCGGTGGAGCCGACCCGCAACGGCTCGCACACGAGACGGTGACGACGGGCGCCCCGGGGTGTCCCGGGGCGCTGGGCGACCAGTCGGCCGGCGCCGGGCAGGCCGCCGAGAACTCCACGGGGCGGCCACTGAGCAACCGCTTAGAAAAGAGTCCCGCATCACACGCCACCCCGGATGACCAATCCAGTACGTGCGGGTAACTTCCCAAGGAGTCCTGCCTTCCCATCCCCTGGAGCCGTGATGCCCGAAGCCGTGATCGTCTCGACCGCCCGCTCCCCCATCGGCCGCGCCTTCAAGGGCTCGCTCAAGGACCTCCGCCCCGACGACCTCACGGCCACGATCATCCAGGCCGCCCTCGCCAAGGTCCCCGGCCTCGACCCGCGCGACATCGACGACCTGATGCTCGGCTGCGGCCTCCCCGGCGGCGAGCAGGGCCACAACCTGGGCCGCATCGTGGCCGTGCAGATGGGCATGGACCACCTGCCGGGCTGCACGATCACCCGGTACTGCTCGTCCTCGCTCCAGACCTCCCGGATGGCGCTGCACGCCATCAAGGCGGGCGAGGGCGACGTGTTCATCTCGGCCGGTGTCGAGATGGTGTCCCGCTCGGTCAAGGGCAGCAGCGACGGCCTCCCCGACACCCACAACCCGTTCTTCGCCGACGCCGAGGCGCGCACCGCCGCCGTCGCGCAGTCCGAGGGCGCCAACTGGCACGACCCGCGCGAGGACGGTCTCGTCCCGGACGCGTACATCGCGATGGGCCAGACCGCCGAGAACCTCGCCCGCCTCAAGGGCATCTCGCGCCAGGAGATGGACGAGTTCGGCGTGCGCTCGCAGAACCTCGCCGAGGAAGCCATCAAGAACGGCTTCTGGGAGCGCGAGATCACCCCGGTGACGACGCCGGACGGCACCGTGGTCAGCAAGGACGACGGCCCGCGCGCGGGTGTCACCGTCGAGGGCGTCCAGGGTCTCAAGCCCGTCTTCCGCCCGGACGGACTCGTCACCGCCGGCAACTGCTGCCCGCTGAACGACGGCGCCGCGGCCCTCGTGATCATGAGCGACACCAAGGCGCGCGAGCTCGGCCTGACCCCGCTGGCCCGCATCGTCTCCACCGGCGTCACGGGCCTGTCGCCCGAGATCATGGGCCTCGGCCCGGTCGAGGCGTCCCGCCAGGCGCTGAAGCGCGCCGGGCTCACCGTCGACGACATCGACCTCTTCGAGATCAACGAGGCCTTCGCCGCCCAGGTGATCCCGTCCTACCAGGACCTCGGCATCCCGCTGGACAAGCTGAACGTCAACGGCGGCGCCATCGCGGTCGGCCACCCCTTCGGCATGACCGGCGCCCGCATCACCGGCACGCTGATCAACAGCCTCCAGTTCCACGACAAGCAGTTCGGTCTGGAGACCATGTGCGTCGGCGGCGGCCAGGGCATGGCGATGGTCATCGAGCGGCTCAGCTGAGACCTCGGCCGAACTCTTGACCGGGGTCTCGACCGGAACCTCGGCCAAAGAGGCCCCGGACGGCCGGAGCGCTGCGTTGACGCGTGGTCGACGCAGCGTTGACGCCCCGGCCGCCACAGGTTGAACGCACAGCGCGACCCTCGGCTCCCTGACCTGGGCTCCCGCGTCCCACAGGCCACGCACAGCCAATCGTTCCGCGTCCTAACCGTGACCGAATCTCCCCCAGGATGTGACGTATCTCCTGCGGGGAACGCGTTCTCCCAGGTCAGGGATGGTATGCCGGTAAACCTGAGGCCCAAAGACCTGTCCATTTCGTGACGTAATGCACTGACACCGGGAGCGGGCTCACGACAAGCTGATGTAGGAAGTCGGGGAATCGTTTGAATCCGGGAGTAAGTCAGTGAGCGCCATGCCTCTTGCCCTGCTGCTGACCACGGCCGCTGCCACGGCCGTGGGCGCCGCTGCCCTGCACGCTGCCCACGGGCTGCGCAAGCAGGTCGTGGCTCTGCGCGAAGACCTGGCAGCCGCCCGTGCCGAACACCGCGCCGACCAGAGCGTCTCCCTGCCCCAGCAGGCCCGCTCCAGCGCGACCCCGGCCGCCGAAATACGCGCCGCCGTCGCCGAGGCCCTCGCCGAGGAGCGGGAGCGCGAGCTGGCCGAGGCGCGCGCCTTCTGGGCCGCCCAGGAGGCCAGGGACGCCGCCGACGCGCCCTCCCCGATGCTGGGCGGGCTCGCGGGGCTCGGCGAGGACGCCGCGTTCTTCCTGCCCCGCCAGGCGGACTTCACGGGCCTGGAGGCCGAGGCCCTGGAGATGGCCGAGGCCCTGGAGACCGCGGAGGAGTTCCCCGAGGACTCCCCCGAGCTCGCCGCGGCCCGCCGACGCCACCCCTCGCACCCCGACTTCGTACCGGTCCAGACGCCCGTCGTCGCCGACCACGAGGCCACCGTCTCCCGCCTGGAGGAGCTCGCCGAGTCCCGTACCGCCCTCGCGGACGTGCGCCCGGGGCCGCTCGGCACGCTCGACGTGTACGTCTTCGCCGACGGCACCACGCTCTGCATGACCCCGGGCCACCGCGAGACCGCGGAGCGCCTCGCGGACGCCCTGCGCGACGGCGACGCCCCGGTGCTGCTCGGTGGCTCCGGAGTGTCCGGCGCGTACGCGCTGACCTTCTCGTGCGGCCAGGAGAGCGTCTACATCCTCGCGGACCGGGTCATCGCCTCGCTCTGACGGCGACGGCCACTCCCGGGGGCGGCTAGCCGAAGGCCCGCGCCCCCGCGGCTTCCACCAGCTCCACGGCCCCGTCCGGCTCCCCGCCGGGCGGGGTCTTCGCCGTGCGGAGCGCCTGCGCCAAGTCCCGTCCGGCGACCATGACTTGGTCCGCGACCGCGAACGCGCCGGCGTCCGGCATGATCCGCGGCTCGCGCCCGGGGTCCTCGACGCGCTGCGCACGGACCGCCAACTCCCGGGCCAGCGCCAGCCCTTCGGCCGCCGCGCCACGCCGCAGCCGGCTCTCGGGAGCGGCACGCAGCCGGTCGGCGAAGCGGTCCACGGCCAAGATCAACGGGTTCACATCGAGCACGCCGCGACCCTACGCGCCTCCCCCGCACTGTTGCCAATACGCGAACCCTCAGGCACGGTGCAGTGAAGGACCAGTAAGCGCAATGCCTCCGGAGGCGCCGATGTCCCAAGTCTTCTCCGAAGAGACCCATCGCAACCTGCTTTCCCGCATCCCCCATTGCACCGGTCGTGAAGTGTCCGACTGGCTCCGCACCGTCGAGGAAGGCCCCTCCCTCTTCCGTTTCGAGGAGAAGGTCAGCTGGCTCCGGAGCGAGCACGATCTCGCCTATGGGCACGCCAAGGCGATCATCCATGAGTACGACCTGAGGCGGGCCGCGCGCCGCCTGCTCTAGCTCCGGGAGGAACTCCGCCGCCAGGCTTCCCGCAGGGAAGCGCACCGCCCCTTCGCCCCGCCGATGACCGGTCGGCGGGGCGAAGTGCTGCCCGGATGCCTCCCGGCGCCCGGTCCGGATGCCCCCGGTCCACACCGGCGCGAGCTCTCCCGCCCCACCGCCCTCACGCGCCTGCACGCGCCTTCAGTAGGTGAACTCCCCATCCCTGCAAGGGCTTTCACCGCTTTACCTCTTGACGCTCCGGACGACGGGGAGCACAGTGACCGCGCAGCCCGTCGTTGAGAGCGCTCTCAGAGCGCTCTCTTTCCGAGAGAGGCACCCCCCACATGCACCCGACGCCCCACAGACGCAGCCCGGCCAGGCGAGCCGTGATCGCCGTGCTCTCCACCCTCGGCCTCGCCGCGGCCTCCGCCGCGGTGGTCGCCCTGCCCGCCAGCGCCTCCGCCCCGCAGCCCCCGGCGGGCTGGACCACGGTGTTCACCGACGACTTCAACGGCCCGGCCGGGTCCGGCGTGAACACCGCGAACTGGCAGTACACGACCGGCACCAGTTACCCCGGCGGCCCCGCCAATTTCGGCACCGGCGAGGTCGAGACGATGACCTCGTCCACCAACAACGTGTCCCTGGACGGCGCCGGGAACCTGCGCATCACCCCGCAGCGCGACGCGGCGGGCAACTGGACCTCCGGCCGCATCGAGACCAAGCGCTCCGACTTCCAGCCCCCGGCCGGCGGCAAGCTCCGCATCGAGGCGCGCCTGCAGATGCCGGACGTGACGGGCGCCGCCGCCAAGGGCTACTGGCCGGCCTTCTGGGCCCTCGGCTCGCCCTTCCGCGGCAACTGGTGGAACTGGCCCGGCATCGGCGAACTCGACGTCATGGAGAACGTCCAGGGCCTCAACAACAACTGGTCCACCATGCACTGCGGCACCAGCCCCGGCGGCCCCTGCAACGAGACCACCGGCATCGGCGGCCAGAAGGCCTGCGACGGAGCCACCTGCCAGAGCGGCTTCCACACGTACGCCGTCGAATGGGACCGCTCGGGCCCCACCGAGCAGATGCGCTTCTACCTGGACGGCGTCAACTTCCACACCGTGAACCAGAACCAGGTCGACGCGACGACCTGGACGAACGCCACCAACCACGGCTACTTCGTCATCCTGAACGTCGCCATGGGCGGCGGCTTCCCCGACGCGTTCGGCGGCGGCCCCGACGCGGGCACCCAGCCCGGCCACCCGCTGGTCGTCGACTACGTCACCGTGCAGCAGGCAGCCGGCTCCGGCACCACCACCCCGCCCACCACACCCCCGGCCGGCAACCGTGACGCCTACGGCACCATCCAGGCCGAGTCGTACGACCAGCAGTCCGGTGTGGTGAAGGAGACCACCACCGACAGCGGCGGCGGCCAGGACATCGGCTCCCTCGCCAACGGTGACTGGGCGCTCTACAAGGGCGTGGACTTCGGTACGACAGCGGCCAGGCAGTTCTCCGCGCGAGTGGCGAGCGGCGCGGCCGGCGGGGTCAGCGGCCTGGTGGAGGTGCGCCTGGACAGCCGGAGCAGCGCGCCCGTCGGCAGCTTCGCCGTGGCCAACACGGGCGGCTGGCAGAGCTGGCGCACCGTCCCGGCGAACATCAGCGGCGTGACCGGCACGCATGACGTGTACGTGACCTTCACGAGCGGCCAGGGCGCGGACTTCGTCAACGTGAACTGGTTCACCTTCGGCCACTGATGAGGAGGCAGGCATGAAGACCGTACGGCTCCTCCTCGCGGCCGCGACCGCCGGCGCCCTGATGTTCCTCGGCGCGGGCGGCGGCACGGCGACGGCCGCCAACACCCCGGCCGCCGCGGCCGGATTCCCGATCGTCTTCCAGAACAACACCCACGGCGCGTACGCCGACGCGCAGATCTACGTCACCGTGCTCGGCCAGATCACCCCCGGCCAGTGGTCGTACCTCAAGCCCGACGGCAGCACGGCCCACATCAACCACCTCGACGCGAACGCGCCGGGCCACCTCTCCAAGCACGGCGTGAACTACCCGAACATGTCGTTCACCCTGGCCCAGGCGGGCGGCCGGGTCGCCTCCCCGTCCTCGATCCGCGGCGGCCGCGTCTACCTCTCGCTCGGCTCGCCGCTCTACATCCCGGTCTCGCCGGACGACCAGGGCTGGGGCGGCCCCGACCCGAACAACCCGTCCGACCCCAACAACGACGTCTACTACGACTGGTACGAGTACACCTTCGTCAACGGGCAGGCGGCGTACGGCGGGAACACCACCCAGGTCGACCAGTTCGGCTTCCCGATGACCTCCCGGCTGCGCCAGACCTCCAGCGGCTACGACACCACCCGCGGCATCACCAGGACCCGCGCCCAGGTCATGTCGGCGTACGCGGCGGGCGTCGGGGCGGCCTTCGAGCCGCTGCGGTCCACCTACCGGATCGTGGCCCCGCGCTCGGCCGCCGGCTTCCCGGCGGACTACCTGACCGCGACCATCGACCAGACCTGGAGCTACTACGCGTCCCACCCCTTCACCCTGAGCCTGCCGGGCGAGACGTTCTCCGGGCGGGTCGCGGGCGACACCCTGACCTTCACCAGGAACGGCGCGGGCCCCTTCACCCTGCACAAGCCGACCTCGCGCGAGGTCATGGCCTGCTCGGGCGCGCTCGCCTCGGGCGGCGACGAGGAGAAGCGGCTCGGCGCGGAGTTCTGCGCCGCGTTCAACCGGGGCGTGGCCCAGAACACCGCGCTGTGGCACACCCCGTCCGCGTACTACCAGGGCACGGCCGCCAAGAACGACTACGCGGCCTTCTTCCACACGGTCGGCCTGGACGGCCGCGCGTACGGCTTCCCGTACGACGACATCAATGACCAGTCCTCGGTACAGATCCTGGGCAACGCGAACCCGCCCACCGATCTGACGCTGTCGATCGGCTGGTGAGCACACGACGAGGGGCCCCGCCCGGCGGTGTGCCGGGCGGGGCCCCTCGTGACGTTCACCGTCGCCGGTGTCAGTCGTTGCCCTGCAGGATGGAGATCAGCCGCAGCGCCTCCAGGTAGATCCACACCAGGGTCATGGTGAGGCCGAAGGCCGCCAGCCAGGACTCCTCGCGCGGGGCCCCGTACGTGATCCCGTCCTCGACCTGCTTGAAGTCGATGGCCAGGAAGCAGGCGCCCAGGATGATGCCGACGATCCCGAAGAGGATGCCGAGGCCGCCGCTGCGGAAGCCGAGGCCGTCGCCCCCGCCGATCGCCGAGAACAGCAGGTTGACCAGCATCAGCAGCATGAAGCCGATGGCCGCGGCCATGACGAAGCCGGTGAAGCGGCGGTTGACCCGGATCAGCCGGGTCTTGTAGGCGATGAGCACACCGGCGAAGACCGCCATGGTGCCGAGCACCGCCTGCGGTACCGCACCCGCCGACACGTGCGTCGTGACGGCCGAGCTGATCACGCCGAGGAAGACGCCCTCGAAGGCGGCGTACCCGAGGATCAGCGCCGGAGTCGGCTTGCGCTTGAAGGACTGGACCATGGCGAGGACGAACGCGACCAGGGCCGCGCCGAACGCGATGCCGTACGACTTGCCGATGTGCGCCGCGTCGACCGGCAGCGCCAGCCACGCCACGACCGCACCGGCGACGACCGTGCCGAGCGTGATCGCGGTGCGCGCGACCACGTCGTCGATCGTCATCACACCGGAGCGGGCCGGCGCCTGCTGCGTGTCCTGCTGGGCGTACGGGTTCGTCGCGTACGGGTTCGTGGGCGCCTGCGCGTACGGGTTGCCCCCGGCCTGCGGCGACTGCGCGGTGTTGAAACCGGCGTAGCCGTTGTCGCGGCTGAACCCCCGTCGCGAGAAGACCGGGTTGCTGCTCCTCATCTCACTCCTCCATGGCCACCGTGCGCGGCCTTGCCGTCAAGAGTAATAGGCTCGCAAAGAAACCGACGTAATGCCTAGGGAGGATCTTCACGCGTGGAGGAGGGGGGTGCAAGGGTCCGACGACCCGACGCGCGGGAAGCCGGAACCTGCATGAGTGCCCGGAGCCGGACTCGAACCGGCACGGCCCGAAGGCCAGCGAGGTTTAAGCTCGCCGTGTCTGCGTTCCACCATCCGGGCAAGGGCGCGCGGCTCCGCGTTTCGCGGGACGAGCCTAGCCCGACGCATCCCCCGAACAGCGGAACAACCACCCGATGTTGTCTTATTTTATTGACACCTGAGGGTGCGTCAGCACAGCTCGGGGCGGTGTTGGCACATGCCGGAGGCGGTTGGCAGGGCGTCCGGGGTACCCCGATATGCGGGCCCGGAATGACGGAAAGTCGATGCCCGATTCCGCCTCGCACCTGACGCTGGCACAGCTCGCCGGAGTACGCCTTGAGCGGCGGCGGAGTCCGCCTCGATCCCGTGCGCGTCTCAGGGGTGCCGTCATACCTCAGGAGGACGGCGGGGGTTCTTCCGTCCGACTCAAGAGGGCCAGCGAACGGGCACAGGGACTGACGATGTGCCGCCGTACGGCGGCAAGGATGGAGAAGTCCCCGAAAGCCGTTCGACAGGAGTACCTCCGTGACCACCATCCCCACCGCACACCGCGCGACCGCGGTGGCCGCCCGCGCCATCGAGCTGTCGAAGGTCTACGGCACGGGCGAGACCCAGGTGGTCGCCCTGGACCAGGTCACGGTCGACTTCCGGCAGGGCGAGTTCACCGCGATCATGGGCCCGTCGGGCTCCGGCAAGTCCACCCTGATGCACTGCGTCGCGGGCCTCGACTCCTTCAGCTCCGGCTCCGTCCGCATCGGCGAGACCGAGCTCGGTTCGCTCAAGGACAAGCAGCTCACGCAGCTGCGCCGCGACAAGATCGGCTTCATCTTCCAGGCGTTCAACCTGCTGCCCACGCTGACCGCCCTGGAGAACATCACGCTGCCCATGGACATCGCGGGCCGCAAGCCCAACAAGCAGTGGCTCGACCAGGTCATCTCCATGGTGGGCCTGGCCGACCGGCTCGGCCACCGCCCCACCCAGCTCTCCGGCGGCCAGCAGCAGCGCGTCGCCGTGGCCCGCGCGCTCGCCTCCCAGCCGGAGATCATCTTCGGTGACGAGCCGACCGGAAACCTGGACTCGCGCTCCGGCGCCGAGGTCCTCGGCTTCCTGCGCAACTCGGTGCGCGAGCTCGGGCAGACCGTCGTCATGGTGACCCACGACCCGGTCGCCGCGTCCTATGCGGACCGGGTCATATTCCTGGCCGACGGGCGGATCGTCGACGAGATGCTCCGGCCCAGCGCGGACGGGGTGCTCGACCGCATGAAGGCCTTCGACGCGAAGGGCCGCACCAGCTGACCCGGAGCCGTCGGGGGCTTCGCCCCCGAACCCCCTAGCCCTGCGCCGCCAGGCCCCCGCGCCCGTACCCGGTACCTCTGGGGGCCCTGCCCCCAGACCCCCGCTCCTCAATCGCCGGAGGGGCTGATTTTGGCCCCCGGCGTCCAAACGTCGCCGGAGAGGCGTCCAACGCGTCGGAGGGGCTGAGTTTCCGGCGCCCAGAGTCGGAGGGCTAGCCGCCCGCTGCTTGCCGACTGGCCCTCGATCACCCAGGACTGAGAAGAAATGTTCAAGACCGCCCTGCGCAACGTGCTCGCGCACAAGGCCCGGCTGTTGATGACGGTGCTCGCCGTCATGCTCGGCGTCGCCTTCGTCTCCGGCACGCTCGTCTTCACCGACACCCTCGGCAACGCCTTCCGCAACCAGTCGTCCAAGAGCTACGACAAGGTGGCCGTCGCCGTCACCACGTACGGCAGCCGTGACGACGTCGAGCGGGAGCCCGGTGTCAGCAAGCAGACCCTGCAGAAGATCGAGAAGCTCGACGGGGTCGCCTCGGCCACCGGCCGGGTGGACGGCTTCGCCGGTGTGGCCGGCACCGACGGCAAACTGATCGGCCAGGGCTGGGCCAACAAGGGCGGCAACTTCGCCCCCGGCCAGGACGGCAAGGACCCGGCGTACACCTTCACGCAGGGCTCGGGCCCGGTGCGGGACGACCAGATCGCCCTCGACAAGGACACCGCCGCCAAGGGCGAGTACACGGTCGGCGACACCGTGCGGGTGGCCACCAACGGGCCCGTCAAGCAGTACAAGCTCGCCGGCGTCTTCACCACCGAGGACGGAGCGGTCAACGCGGGCGGCAGCCTCGTCCTGTTCGACACCGCCGTCGCACAGCAGCTCTACCTCAAGCCGGGCTACTTCCAGAAGGTGAGCGTGGCCGCCGCCCCCGGCGCCGACGCCCAGAAGATCCTCACCGAGGTCAAGCCGCTGCTCCCCAAGGACGCCGACGCCAAGACCGGCAAGGCGCTCGCCGACCAGGAGGCCAAGGACATCGAGCAGGGCCTCAGCGGCCTCAACCAGACGCTGCTCGCCTTCGCCGCGATCGCACTGTTCGTCGGCATCTTCCTGATCTCCAACACCTTCACCATGCTGGTCGCGCAGCGCACCCGTGAGCTCGCCCTGATGCGTGCCGTCGGCGCCTCGCGCGGGCAGGTCCGCCGCTCGGTGCTCGCCGAGGCCCTGGTGGTCGGCACCATCGCCTCCGCGATCGGCTTCGCGCTCGGTCTCGGCCTCGCGACCGGGCTGCGGTCCGCGATGGGTGCCTTCGGCGCCAAGCTGCCGGACGGCCCGCTGATCGTCTCGGCGACGCCGGTGATCGCCGCCCTCGCCGTCGGCGTCCTCGTCACCCTGATCGCCGCCCTGCTGCCCGCCTGGCGCGCCGCGAAGATCCCGCCGGTCGCCGCGATGAACAGCGTGCACGGCGTGGCCACCACCAAGTCCCTGGTCGTACGGAACTCCATCGGCGGCGTGATCACCCTCGCCGGTGCGGGCGCGGTCATGGCCGGTGCCGCCGCCGGCAAGGACGGCAAGATGCTCATCGGCCTCGGCGCCTTCCTCGCCCTGGTCGGCATCATCATCCTGATCCCGCTCCTGTCCCGCCCGATCATCGCCCTCGTACGGCCCGCGCTCAGCAAGGCGTTCGGCGTCTCCGGCAAGCTCGCCAGCCAGAACGCGGTGCGTAACCCGCGCCGCACCGGCGCCACCGCCTCCGCGCTCGCCATCGGCCTCACCCTGGTCACCGGCCTGTCCGTGCTCGGCGTCACGCTCGGCACCGCCATCGACAAGATGACGACCGACAACATCAAGGCCGACTACATGGTCCAGATGGCGGCCAACGGCTCCGGGCTCGACAAGGACGTCCTGTCCGCGCTGCGCAAGGCCCCGGGCGTCTCGGCGGTCTCCCCGAAGGAGTCCTCGTACCTCCAGCTCGACGGCCACGACCAGTCGGTGGCGGGCGTCACGCCCGGCGACATCGAGAAGGTCATCAACGTCGAGCCGGTGTCCGGCTCCCTCGCCACCCTCGGCCAGGGCCGGATAGCCGTCGACGACAAGACCGCCGCCAAGCACAACTGGAAGCCCGGCTCCAAGGTCGCCGTCGAGTTCGCGGACAAGAAGAAGGGCGAGCTCACGATCGGCGCGACGTACAAGGAGAACGAGTTCCTGGACTCGGTGCTCGCCCCGACCTCCGTGCTCGACCCGCACGAGACCAAGCCCTACATCCCGCAGATCTTCGTCAAGACGGACGGCGGCGCCACCAGCGCCAACGAGAAGGCCCTGGTCAGCGCGCTCGGTGACAACCCGGCGATCAGCATCATGGACCAGCAGGACATCCGCAACGAGTTCGGCGGCATGATCAACACGCTGCTCAACATCATGTACGGCCTGCTCGCGATGGCCCTGATCATCGCGGTCCTCGGTGTCGTCAACACGCTCGCGATGTCGGTGTTCGAGCGCCAGCAGGAGATCGGCATGCTGCGGGCGATCGGCCTGGACCGCCGCAAGGTCAAGCGCATGATCCGCCTGGAAGCCGTCGTCATCTCGATGTTCGGCGCGGTGATCGGCATCGGCCTCGGCTCCTTCCTCGCCTGGGCCATCGGCCAGACCATCAAGAAGTCCATCCCGAACTACGCCCTGGTCATCCCGTGGGACCGCATCGGCATCTTCCTGCTGCTCGCAGGGCTGGTGGGCGTGCTCGCCGCGATGTGGCCGGCCCGCAGCGCCGCGAAGCTCAACATGCTGACGGCCATCAAGACGGAGTAGTCGTCAAGTACCGCCGCACGCAAGCGAGTTGAAGGGCCCCGGGAGTTCGCCTCCCGGGACCCTTCGACGTCCTGCGGTCAGTTCCAGGTGCGGGACCTCAGCGGCATTCCCGAGGCGCCGCCCACCGGGGTCTTCACCGCCAGGATCTGGTTGACCCCGATCCGGTTGCGCTCGAAGGAGAGCGCGGAGGCCGCCATGTAGAGCCGCCAGATCCGGGCCCGGCCGGGGCTGGTGTACCGCACGGCGCGGGCCCAGTCGGACTCCAGGTTCGCCACCCAGTGACGCAGCGTCAGGGCGTAGTGCTCCCGGATCGGTTCGACGTCGCGGGCCTCGAACCCGGCCTCCTCCAGGGTGGCGAGGGTGCGGCCGAGCGGGGCCAGCTCGCCGTCGGGGAAGACGTACTTGTCGATGAACTCGTCGACCTGGTACGCCGATTCGTCCCGCTCGGGGCGCCGGGCGATCTGGTGGTTGAGCAGCCGTCCGCCGTCCTTGAGCAGGGCGTACAGGATGTCGGCGTACTCCGCGTACCGCACCGTGCCGACGTGCTCGGCCATGCCGATGGAGGAGATCGCGTCGAACGGGCCGTCCTTGACCTCCCGGTAGTCCTGGACGCGGATCTCTATCCGGTCGGTGAGCCCCTCCTCGGCGATCCGCTTGCGGGCGAACGCGGCCTGTTCGCGCGACAGCGTGATGCCGACGACGTGGGCGCCGTACTCGCGGGCCGCGTGGATGGCCATCGAGCCCCAGCCGCAGCCGACGTCGAGCAGCCGGTCGCCCTCCTTCAGGGCCAACTTGCGGCAGATCAGGTCGAGTTTGTCGCGCTGGGCGTCTTCGAGGGTGGCCTCGGGGGACTCCCAGTACGCGCACGAGTAGACCATCGACGGGCCGAGCACCAGCTCGTAGAAGTCGTTGCCGACGTCGTAGTGGTGGCTGATCGCCTCTTTGTCGCGGCGCTTGGTGTGCAGTCGGCCGGTGCGGCGCCGCATCTCCTCGGCTGGCGGGGGCGGCGGGGGCAGTGCGCCGCCCAGCTTCACCAGGGCCTTGGCGGCGGCCCGCAGCCTCGGGTCGCGCACCGGGTGGAGGGTGTCCTTGGGCTCGCCGCCGCGCTCCCAGATCAGCCCGGCCAGCAGGTCGAGGGCCGCGTACAGGTCGCCCTCGATGTCGACCTCGCCCGCCACCCAGGCGCGGGCCAGGCCCAGTTCGCCCGGCTTCCACAGCAGTCGGCGCAGCGCGCGCCGGTGGCGTACGACGAGAACCGGGGCGCCGGGCGGGCCCGCCTCGCTGCCGTCCCACGCCCGGATGCGTACCGGGAGTGCCTCCCCCAGCAATTCCTCGGCAAGAGCGGTCAGCCGCAGCGCCGCGTCGGCCATGGTGCACACCTCCGTGCCTCGCAGAAATGTCTCAGCACCCCCGTCAACAGTGCCCGGGCGCGGGGCAATCCCGCTACCGCGCATGAGAGTGACAGGATGTCTGCATACACCATCTTCTTGGCCGGAAATCGATCATGAAGCAGCCCGGACTGCCGGGTACGCCGAAGGGGCCGCCCGCACCACGGATGGCGGACGGCCCCTTCGGGGTAACGCTGGTGGGGCTAGGAGGCCTTGGCCTTCGCGTCGGCCTTGTCCTCGGCCTTGGCCGCGGGAGCCGGAGCGGGCTTGGCCGCCTCGTAGAACTCCTCGCGCGGCGTCTCCATCGCGCCGAGGGAGACGACCTCGCGCTTGAGGAACATCGCGAGCGTCCAGTCGGCGAAGACGCGGATCTTGCGGTTCCAGGTCGGCACGGCCAGACCGTGGTAGCCACGGTGCATGTACCAGGCGAGACGGCCCTTGAGCTTGATCTTCATCTTGCCCATGACGATCATCGCGACGCCCTTGTGGAGGCCGAGGCCCGCCACCGCACCCTTGTTGGAGTGCGAGTACTCCTTCTGCGGGAAGCCCCGCATGCCGGAGACCACGTTGTCGCCGAGCACCTTGGCCTGACGCAGCGCGTGCTGGGCGTTCGGCGGGCACCAGGCGCGCTCGGCCGGAACGCCGGCCTTGATCGAGGCGAGGTCCGGGACCTGGGCGTTGTCGCCCGCGGCCCAGATGTAGTCGGTGCCGGTGACCTGGAGGGTCGGCTGGGCGTCCACGTGGCCGCGCGGGCCGAGCGGGAGGCCGAAGCGGGAGAGCGCCGGGTTGGGCTTGACGCCCGCGGTCCACACGATGGTGTTGGAGTCGACCTCAAGGCCGTTCTTCAGCACGACGTGGCCGTCCACGCAGGAGTCCATGGAGGTCGAGAGGTAGATCTCGACGCCACGGCCCTCAAGGTGCTCCTTGCCCCAGCGGCCGAGCTCCGGGCCGACCTCGGGAAGGATCTTGTCGGCGGCGTCGACCAGGATGAAGCGCATGTCCTCGCGCTTGACGTTGGTGTAGTACTTGGCCGCGTCGCGGGCCATGTCCTCCACCTCGCCGATGGTCTCCGCGCCGGCGAAGCCGCCGCCCACGAAGACGAAGGTCAGCGCCTTGCGGCGGACGTCCTCATCCGTGGTGGAGTCGGCCTTGTCGAGCTGCTCCAGAACGTGGTTGCGCAGGCCGATGGCCTCTTCCACGCCCTTCATGCCGATGCCCTGCTCGGCGAGACCGGGGATCGGGAAGGTGCGGGAGACCGCACCCATCGCGATGACCAGGTAGTCGAAGGGCAGCTCGTAGGCCTCGCCGACGAGCGGCGCGACCGTGGCGACCTTGCGGTCCTGGTCGATGCTGGTGACCCGGCCGGTGAGCACCTCGGCTCCACGCACGACGCGTCGCAGCGGGACGACGACGTGACGCGGCGAGATGCTGCCTGCGGCGGCTTCGGGGAGGAAGGGCTGGTACGTCATGTACGAGCGCGGGTCGACGACCGTGACGGTCGCTTCCGCGTAACGCATCTTCTTCAGAATGCGTCGCGCTGCGTACAGGCCTACGTACCCGCCACCTACTACGAGGATCCTGGGACGCTCCGTGGTGCTCATGCCATCGAGTATCCACCCGCCGATGGACCCCCGCTCGTGCGCCCCTTCACAAGGTTCGCAGGGGGCTCTGCTACACTGCGCGGCCCACGTGACCGAGGTCATGGCGCGATGAGGGAACCACGGTATAGGGGAGAACGTTGTTCACCCCTCCTGAACTGGCCTGCACGGCGCCGGGCCCGCTGGACCACTGCCGTATGAAACGCAGGCGTAACACGGCAACCACCGTCTGGAATGCGCACGGAAGGGGCCCCTGAGCCTCGGAAAGCGGTCCCGGGACCACAAACCTCGGCCCGGGGGCCCCAATTCCTTGTGAAGAACTTCACGAACTTTCTCGCGCGGCCGGGCCCAAAGGCCCTCCCAGGACCGCGATCAGGCGACCGACCAGGCGATTCCGTCCAGAATGTCGTGCTCGCTGACCACGACCTCACGGGCCCCGGTCCGCTCCATCACGGCAAGGAGCACCAGCGCACCGGCCGCGATGACGTCGATCCGGCCCGGGTGCAGCACGGGGATGCGGGTGCGCTCCTCGTGGGTGGAGGCGAGCAGCCGCTCGGTGACCGCGGCGACGTCGTCGTGAGAGATACGTGAATGATGGATGGCGGCCGAGTCGTACGCGGTCAGGCCGAGCGCGATCGCGGCGACGGTGGTGACCGAGCCCGCGAGGCCGACCAGGGTGCGCGGCTCGCGCAGCGGCACGGTCTGCTCGGCGAGGTCGAGGGCCGCCTCGATGTCGGCGCGGATCGCGGCGATCTGCTCGGGCGTGGCCGGGTCGCCGGGGTGGTGGCGCTCGGTCATCCGCACACAGCCGATGTCGACCGAGCGGGCGGCCTCCACGGTCCGGGAGCCGACCACGAACTCGGTGGAGCCGCCGCCGATGTCGACGACCAGGTAGTCGCCGTCGGCGTGCAGTTCCTTGGTGGCGCCGGTGAAGGAGAACTCGGCCTCCTGGTCGCCGGAGATCACCTCGGGCTCGACGCCCAGGATGTCGAGGACGCCGCGTACGAAGTCGTCCCGGTTCTCGGCGTCGCGCGAGGCGGAGGTGGCCACGAAGCGGATGCGCTCGGCCCCCAGCTCCTTGATCACCGCGGCGTACTCGCGGCACGCCGCGAACGTCCGCTCCAGGGCCTCGGGGGCGAGCCGCCCGGTGCGGTCCACGCCCTGGCCGAGCCGGACGATCGTCATGCGCCGGTCCAGGTCGACGATGTCCCCGGTAGCCGGGTCCGCGTCCGCGACCAGGAGGCGGATCGAGTTCGTACCGCAGTCGATCGCGGCGACGCGCGTCACTTGGTGTCCTCCCCGCCGCACGGCGTCACGCACGGGCCCTTCGCCCACCACTCGGGCAGCATCGCGATCGCCTCGTCGCCGAGCGGGTTCACGCCCGGGCCCGCGGCCAGCGAGTGACCGACGAGGACGTGCAGGCACTTGACCCGGTCCGGCATGCCGCCCGCGCTCGGGAAGCCCTCCAGGACGTCGATGGCGTCGCGGCGCGCGATGTAGTCCTCGTGGGCCGCGCGGTAGGCGGCGGCGAGCTCCGGGTCGCTCGCGAGGCGCTCCGTCATCTCCTTCATGACGCCGTTCGCCTCAAGCGTGCCGATCGCGGAGGCCGCGCGCGGGCACGTCAGGTAGTACGTCGTCGGGAAGGGCGTGCCGTCCTCCAGGCGCGGGGCCGTCTCGACGACGTCCGGGTTGCCGCAGGGGCAGCGGTGCGCGATCGCGCGCAGCCCGCGCGGGGGGCGGCCCAGTTGCTGCTTGAAGGCGGCGATGTCCGCGTCGGTGGGCTCGGTGCGTTCGGTCTGGGGCGGGGGCGTTTCCATGCCTGGGTCAGTCTCTATCGCTAGCAGGTGGTCAGTTGGCGGGGCGGTCGGCATTGTCGACGCCGTCCCAGAGGTTGTAGTGCCAGGCGCGGCTGGTCGCGGCCTTGTCCTCACGGTGCTTGTTCGCCGTGCCCGGGTCGACCACGGTGAAGCTGGTCTCCCCCGGGAACTGCATGTGCAGGTGCTCGCGGGCCAGTTTCTCGATGTACGCGTCGTCCTGGAGCCGCGCCTTCTCGTCCCGCAGCTCCTCGACCGCCTTCTGGGCCTCGGCGGCCCTGCGCCGCTGGTCGGAGATGTCGGCGCGCTGCGAGACGTACTGCCGCATGGGGTAGGCGAGCGCCACGATCAGCGAGCAGAGGACCAGGGCGAGCAGCGCCGCCCGGCCGGTGAGCCGGGAGCGGCGGGCCTGGCGTTTGCTCTGCGAGCGGTAGACCCGGGCGGCGGTCTGCTCGCCCAGCACCTTGAGCCGGGCCGCGGTGGAGAACCGGTCGCGGTCCGTGGCCTTGGCGTTCTTGCCCATCGCTCTCCCGCCTCCCCTTACACACGTACGTCCCCGGACACGGTACGGGACCGCGGCCGGGGACGTACGTACGACTGGCTAGGGCTTTAGCCCATCAAATGTCAGCCCTTGAAACGCGGGAAGGCGCTGCGGCCGGCGTAGACCGCGGCGTCGTCGAGGATCTCCTCGATGCGCAGCAGCTGGTTGTACTTGGCGACGCGGTCCGAGCGGGCCGGGGCGCCGGTCTTGATCTGGCCGCAGTTCACCGCGACGGCGAGGTCGGCGATGGTGACGTCCTCGGTCTCGCCGGAGCGGTGGGACATCATGCACTTGAAGCCGTTGCGCTGGGCCATCTCGACGGCGTCCAGGGTCTCGGTCAGCGAACCGATCTGGTTGACCTTGACGAGCAGGGCGTTGGCGGAGCCCTCCTCGATGCCGCGCGCGAGGCGCTCGGGGTTGGTGACGAACAGGTCGTCGCCGACGATCTGGACCTTCGAGCCGAGGCGCGAGGTGATGGTGTTCCAGCCGGCCCAGTCGTCCTCGAACAGCGGGTCCTCGATGGAGACCAGCGGGTACGCGGAGACGAGCTCCTCGTAGTACTCGGTCATCTCGGCGGCCGAGCGGGACTTGCCCTCGAACTCGTACTTGCCGTCCTTGTAGAACTCGGACGCGGCGACGTCGAGCGCGAGCGCGATGTCCTTGCCCGGGGCGTAGCCGGCTTCCTTGATGGCCTCGACGATGAGGTCCAGGGCGGCGCGGTTGGACTCCAGGTTCGGCGCGAAGCCGCCCTCGTCGCCGAGGCCGGTGGAGAGGCCCTTGCGCTTCAGGACGCCCTTGAGCGTGTGGTAGACCTCGGCACCCCAGCGAAGGGCCTCGGAGAAGGACTCCGCGCCGATCGGGGCGATCATGAACTCCTGGATGTCGACGTTGGAGTCGGCGTGCGACCCACCGTTGAGGATGTTCATCATCGGGACGGGCAGCAGGTGCGCGTTGGGGCCGCCCAGGTAGCGGAACAGCGGCAGGTCGCTGGCCTCGGAGGCGGCGTGCGCGACGGCGAGGGAGACGCCGAGGATGGCGTTGGCGCCGAGCGAGCCCTTGTTGTCCGTGGCGTCCAGGTCGAACATGGCCTGGTCGATCAGGCGCTGCTCGGTGGCGTCGTAGCCGACGAGCTCCGGGCCGATCTGCTCGATGACGGCGAGGACGGCCTTCTCGACACCCTTGCCGCCGTAGCGGTTGGGGTCACCGTCGCGGAGCTCGATGGCCTCGAAGGCACCGGTGGAGGCGCCGGACGGAACTGCAGCACGGCCGGTGCTGCCGTCGTCGAGGCCGACCTCGACCTCGACCGTGGGGTTGCCTCGGGAGTCCAGGATTTCCCGGGCTACGACGACGTCGATGGACGGCACGAGCATCTCCTTCTGGGATGTGACGCTAGATGTGACGCAAGCAGTGCAAGGTCGTGCGGGGTCGCGTTCGCCTTGCGACAAGAGCCTAACCGGCTCTGGGGCTCCGGCCAGCCGAGTGCCCGCCTCCTGGGACGAAAAAGGGACCAAGGACCCTTAATCCCGGGCAAAGGACCACAACACTACTGCTGGGTAACAGCGAAAACCCCGGCCCGGCGCGTACGGGGGAATGCGCGCCGGGCCGGGGCGACCTGGGGGTGGGTCAGTCTCAGCCGAGGTGCAGCTTCTGGCCCGGGAAGATCAGGTTCGCGTCCTTGACGATGTCCTTGTTCAGCTCGAACAGCTTCTGCCAGCCGCCCTTGACGCCGTTGGCGGCCGCGATGTTGCCGAGGGTGTCGCCGGACTTGACGGTGTATTCGCCGTTGCCCTGCTTGACCGGCTCGGTGCGCTGCTGGTCGCGGCTGGCCGGCGCGGACTCGGTGCGCTCGGACTTCTGCGCCTTCGGCTGCGACTTCTGCTGGGGCTGGGCCTGCTGCTTGGGCGCCGCGGGCTTCGAGGCCTTCGGCTTCGAGGAGGACGAACCGGAGGTGTCCACGTCGGCCTTGCTGCCGCCCGCGGTCAGGTTGCCGGCGCCGGCGCAGCCCCAGGCACCCGGGCCCTGGATGGCGAGCAGCTTCTCGGCGGTGGCTATCTGCTGGCCCTTGGTGGCCAGGTCGGCGCGCGAGGCGTACTGGGTGCCGCCGGCGGCGGCCCAGGAGGACTGCGAGAACTGCAGGCCACCGTAGTAGCCGTTGCCGGTGTTGATGGACCAGTTGCCGCCGGACTCGCACTGGGCGACGGCGTCCCAGGTCTGGACGGAAGCGGCGGAGGCGTTGCCCGCCGCCATCAGCGGGGCGGCCACGGCGGCGCCGGTGACACCGGCCAGCGTGGCGACACGGACGGCCTTGGACGGGCGACGGTGCTTGCCCTTGCCGGAAAGCAGCATGGAGGTTCTCCTCACCGACGCCTGCGAGGTGAGCTGTCGGGTTCGGGCGTGAGCTGCCCGGCCGAGCGTCGATGCGCCCGTCTTCACCCCAAGCCGTTGCGGCAGTCGCGTGAACTGCCGGGCCCGGCACTTACCTTGGGTCCCCCGCTCCTGCCTACGGCGCATAAGCGTCGACTGTTCCCGTCGGCCGACGGCAGGATTCGGCGTGCTCGGTCGACGGGGCTCGTGGTGACGAGCGAGTCCGACGAAAACACACGCCCCGCCAATGTTCAAAGACGCACATCGGGGAGAAATCCCCCCTACTTGCCGATACAGAAGGGATGTTTCCGCAGGTGAGGGGCGGGGCGGACGGACCGGGCAGACGGGACACGCCAGTTGAGGCGAAGAGACCCATGTCTCATTTGCACAGAACGGACATAGGCCCGCGAACTAACCCTGCTTCGGTGCCGAGTTCGGGGCCGTCAGAGCCGCCGCCGCATCCTTCAGGTCCAGGCTCTGGCCAGGCAGGATGAGGTTGGGGTCGGTGCCGATCAGCTTCTCGTTGGCGTGGTACAGCGCGGGCCAGCCGCCCTGGACCTTGTTCGCCTCGGCGATGGCGGACAGGTTGTCGCCGGGCCGGACGGTGTAGTCGCCGTTCGCGGCGGGGGTGTTGCCGGACTCACGTGAGGCATCGTCACCTCGCGAGGCATGCCGCCCGGAATCACGGCTATCGGATGAGTTGCCCGAATTGTTCGAACCACTCGTACCGGCCGGAGTGCCCGGTTCGGCCTGACCGGCCGTCGGGGCGGACGAGGACGTTCCGCCCGCAGCCGTGCCCGCGCTCTCCTCCGGCGAGGGCGCCCCGCGGTGCTTGCCGGGGCTCGCCGGGGTGGACGCGGAGGGCGTCGGGGACTTGGCCGGGTCGCTCGGCTTCGTGGCACCCGGGGCCGGCGTGGCGGGCGTGGAGCCGCCCGGCGCCGGGGCATCGGGCGCCTTGGTCGGCGGGGCGGTGGGGGTCGCGGGAGCGGGCGTGGGCGTCCCGGTCGACGTGTCGGGCGCGCCCGGGTCGACGTTCGCCGAGCCGCCGCCCTTGGTGAGCCCGGCGCCGCTGCCGCAGTTCGCGAAGGCCCCCGGGCCCTTGGCCGCGAGCAGCTGCTCGGCGACGGCTATCTGCTGGGCGCGGCTGGCGAGGTCGGCGCGCTGGGCGTAGTCCGTACCGCCGTACGCCTCCCAGGTGGCCTGCGAGAACTGGAGCCCGCCGTACAGGCCGTTGCCGAAGTCGGCGCTCCACATCCCGCCGGACTCACAGGCGGCCACCTGGTTCCAGGTGTTCGCGTCCGCGGCGTTCGCGCCGGTCGCGGCGAGCAGAGGAAGGGCGATGGCCGATCCGGTCACTCCTGCCGCGACGACGAGAGCGGGTGCCTGGCGGGGTCGACGATGCCGTCCATTCCCGGAGCGCATGCAAAAGGCCTTCCGTGTGACTGCTGAGCCGAATGAACGGTGAACGTAGCCGTACTCGAACGCTTGTCACAAGTCGATGCACCCGAGATCACATAAAAGTCACAGTCTTGACGGTCCGTCAGATGCGGGTGATCGTCATGGGCTGGTGAACTCGACCGGCAGGGTGCGCAGTCCGCGCATGATGAGCCCGCCGCGCCAGCGCAAATCGTCAGGTTCCACCCCGAGCCGCAGGTCAGGGAGGCGCCGCAGCAGGGTCGCCAGAGCGGTCTGCCCTTCGAGCCGGGCGAGCGGGGCACCGAGGCAGTAGTGGATCCCGTGCCCGTACCCGAGGTGCTGGTTGTCCTTGCGGCCGAGGTCGAGGGTGTCCGGGTCGGCGAAGCGCTCGGGGTCACGGTCGGCGGCGGCGAGCACGACGAGCACGGGGTCGCCGGCCGCGATGTCCTGCCCGCCGAGCGTCAGCGGCCGGGTGGCGAACCGCCAGGTGGCCATCTCGACGGGCCCGTCGTAGCGCAGCAGCTCTTCGACGCCGGTTTCGAGGAGGTCGCTCTCCCCCGCGGCGAGGGAGTCCTGGAGCCGCTCCCGTTGGCCGGGGTTGCGCAACAGGGCATAAACCCCATTGCCGATCAGATTGACCGTCGTCTCGAATCCGGCGAAGAGCACGATGAAGGCCATGGCCGCGACTTCGTTCTCCGACAGGTGCTCGCCGTGGTCGCTGGCCTCGATGAGCCGGGAGATGAGGTCGTCGCCGGGGTTCTCGCGCTTCTTGTGGATGAGCTCGGCGAGGTAGGTGCGCATCTTCTTGACCGAGCGGGCGACGCCACCGCGAGGGCCGCCGCCGTGTCGGATCATCATGCCCGCCCAGTCGCGGAAGTCGTCCTGGTCCTCGCGGGGTACGCCGAGCAGGTCGCAGATGGCGTAGATGGGAAGCGGGAAGGCGAACTCGTGGATGAGATCGGCCGCTCCCCTGCCCTCGAAGGCGTCGATGAGCTGATCCGTCAACTCCTGTACCCGGGGCGCGAATTGGGCGACGGTACGCGGAGTGAACGCCTTGGAGACGAGGCGGCGGAGCCGGGTGTGGTCCGGCGGGTCGATGTTGAGCAGGTGCGTCATCAGCTCGGCCTTGCGCTCGCCCGGGATGCCCGTCCTGCCCTTGGCGTGGGCCGGCTCGTCGTGGTGCGCGGGGTTCTTGGAGAGCCGCTGGTCGGCGAGGGCCTGCTTGGCGTCCCCGTACCGCGTGACCAGCCACGCCTCGACGCCGCTGGGCAGCCGGGTGCGGTGCACGGGGGCGTGCTCGCGCAGCCAGGCGTAGGCCGGGTACGGGTCGGTGGCGAACTCCCAGGTGAAGAGTTCGGGGGCGGGCGGGGCGGGCGGAATGGGGTCGTTGTCCTGCACCTCTCGACCGTATCCCGCCCTCTCCCCTACATTCACGCGGTGGATCAAGAGGACCAAGAGGTGCTGAGGGCCGGCTTCGCGGTGGTGGAGCGGCGGGCCGAGCATGCGGCCAAATATTTCTATTCCCACCTCTTCTGGAACAACCCGGGCCTGCGAGCGCTGTTCCCGTCCGGGCCGGACGCCATGGAAAGCCAGCGGGACCGGCTGTTCGCCGCGATCACAGAGGTCATGGGCCGGCTCGGCGACCCGTCCCTCCCCTCCTATCTGCGCGCGCTCGGCCGCGACCACCGCAAGTTCCTGGCGGCGCCGGAGCACTACGCGGCGGTCGGCGCGAGCCTGCTCGCCGCGTTCGCCCGGGCGGCGGGCGGGGCGTGGACGGCGGAGGTGGAGAAGGCGTGGTGCCAGGCGTACTCGGTGATGTCCGAGACGATGCTGGAGGGCGCGGCCGCGGCGGCCGCGGCGGGGGAGCCGGCGTGGTGGGGCGCGGAGGTCGTCCGCCATGCCGGGTACGGCCCCGACCTGGCGGTCCTCACCCTGCGCCCGGCACCCCAACTCCCTTATGCGGCAGGGCAGTACGTGAGTGTGGCGCATCCGCGGGTGCCGGGGGTGTGGCGGACGTTCTCGATCGGAAACGCGCCGCGCGCGGACGGCACGGTCGACCTTCACGTCAGCCGGGTGTCCGGCGGGCCGATGTCGACGGCGCTGGTCGAGCGTACGGATCCGGGCGATGCGCTGCGGCTGAGCCCACCGGCGGGCTCCTTATCCCTGGGGCCGGCCCCTGTCGGCCCGCTGACCTTCATAGCGGCGGGTACGGGGTGGGCCCCCATGAAGGCGCTTCTGGAGCAGCTGGCGGGGGCTCGGTTCGACGACGAGGTACGGCTGTTCGTGGTGGCGCGGGACGCGGCGTACCTGTACGACCGGCCGGCCGTGGAGGCGCTGGCCTCCCAACTCCCGTGCCTGCACACGACGTTCATCACTCCGGCGCCGGGCCGTGACCCCCTTCAGGCCACGGAACGTCTGATCACCGCTCTGGGCCATCGGAGTCACTGGGCCCACCATGCGGTCTTCCTGGCCGGGCCGCCGGGGTTCATGGCGGAGGTCCGGGAGGTTCTGGTGGGCCTGGGGGCGGCCCCGTCCCGCATCTTGAGCGACGCGGTCCCTTCGGCGGGCCCGGGCCCCCGCCCCCTCGGCCCGGCGGAGTGGCTGCTGAACCGCCCGCCCCCACGGTGGCACAACCCGGCGGCCCGGGCTTGAATCCCCAGCCCCACCCCTTCCCGAAACCCGCCGGGGGTGAAGGGTCGGCTTGAGGGGCGTTCCCGAGGGCGCTGCCCCCGACCCCCGCTCCTCAAACGCCGGAGGGGCTTGATGTGTTGTTGGCCGGCTGCGGGCCGTCGGTGGCTGGTCGCGCAGTTCCCCGCGCCCCTAGCAGGGTTGGTGCTGGCCAGGACCGGCATCTTCAGGCCGTCAGGGGATCACGGACATGTGCCCACCTTCAGCCCGTCATGGGGGTCCCCCCTGGCCCTTGAGGCCTTGGGGGAGTTTGAGGACGAGCGCCTTTCAGGCGCGAACGGGGTCTGGGGCGGAGCCCCAGGGAACGACCACCGAGCCGCAGCCCAACGACAACCCCCGGAGGGTCTCGGGAAGGGGCGGGGTGGGGGATCAGCTCTCTGCTGAGCGGATCGCCTCTCGGTAGGCGCGCGCCGCAGCCCGCAGGGCCGCCTCCGGGTCGGCGCCGGCCGACTCCGCTTCCACCGCCAGCGCGAGGAGGCGATACCCGACCCCCTCCCCGGAGGGAAGCGGCACCGACAGGCCCGCCGTACGAGCCCGCGCGGACAGCTTCGCCGCCAGGGCCAGGGCCGGCTGGCCCAGCGGAACCCCGTCCGTCACCGACGAACGCCGCTTCTCGACCGCCTTCATCCGCAGCCAGTGCGACTTCACCTCCTCCGGCGTCGAGGCCGTCTCCGAGCCGAAGACGTGCGGGTGGCGGTGGATCAGTTTTTCGACGATGCCGCCCGCCACGTCGTCCACCGAGAACGGCGCCTCCGCGTCCTCCTCCGCGATCCGCGCGTGGAAGACGACCTGGAGCAGCACGTCCCCCAGCTCCTCGCGGAGCTCGTCGCGGTCCCCCTCCTCGACCGCCTCGACCAGCTCGTACGCCTCCTCAAGGGCGTACTTGGCCAGGCCCTTGTGGGTCTGCTGGGAGGACCACGGGCACTCGCGGCGGATCCGGTCCATGACCTGGACGAGGTCGAGCAGGCGGGCGCCCGGCAGGTCGTAGGAGCCGGGAAGCAGTTCCAGGTCCGGCATCTGGACGCGGCCGGAGCCGGCGAGGCGGGCCAGGCCGTCCGTCAGGCGACGGTCGCCCTCGCCGGAGGGGAGGACGACGACGGTCCGGCCACCCGCGCACGCCGAGACGAGTTCCTGCGCGTCCGGCGCCGAGATCTCCACCGGCACGCCGGCCTCGCGCAGATACGGCAGCTGCGGGTGCCCGGCGTCGGGGCACAGCACGAGGTCGGCGTCGCGCAGGGTCTCCCACGCGGGCCAGGAGAGCAGGCCCGGGGCGACCCGGTGGCTCGCGGTGAGCAAAACGATTCGGCCGGGTTCTTCAACAGCAGTCACCCGTCGAACCTACCCGCTGGCTCAGCCGGTCGAGACGGAGTCCCCGGGGTCGCCCTGCTGCTCGTTGGGGGCGGGCTGCGGGGCCGCGGGCTGCTTGGCCTTGGCGATCCAGGGGGCCTGGTAGTCGGCGAGCTGGATCTGGCTCGCGTTCCAGCTGCCGTAGCGCGGGTTCACGTCCACACGGAGGTCCTTGGACGCCTTGACCAGCGCGGGCAGCAGGTCCTGCTGGGTGCGGGCGCCGATCGCGGCGGCCAGCTTCTCCTCGGTGACCTGCCGCTGGACGTACGCGTCGATCTGGTCCGGAGCGAGCCCGCCATTGGTGAGGGCCTGCTCGCGCAGCTGGTCCTCGCCGCCGGCCTGCTGGACCATCGCGGCCCGCGCGCCCTCGATCTCCTTGCGGCTGACGCTCACCCCGGCCTGCGAGGCCGCGTGCCCGAGCACGCGGTCGAAGATCATGTTGCTGAGTTTGACCTTGCCGAGCTGGCCCGAGTCCTTGATCAGCTGGGCGGACTGCGGGGACTTCTCCTGCGCCGTCCGTACGTCCTTGACCTCGGCCTGGAGTGCGGAGACCTCGATCCGCTGCCCCCCGACGACGGCCGCGGCCCCCGGGTGGGCCGTACTGCCGCAGGCCGCGAGGAGCGGGCCCGCGGCGAGCAGGGCGACGGAGACGGAGAGCGCGGTGCGACGGCGGCGGTGCAAAGGAGCCTCCCGGCGGAGCAGATACGTGCGGCGTGGCGACGAACCTTGCTAAGACCTTGCGGTGATCGATGTTAGGCAGTCGACGTGGCCTGGGCCACTGATTCGCCCAACGATTCGCGACCGTCATCGGTCGCGGGGGTGAAGCCGGGTGAAGCCGCGCCGTCCATTGCGTGAACTGAGTTCCCGGCCCACTGCGTTGCCCCCGGGGGTCCGGCATATTCGACGGCAGCGCACAGCAAAGGACCTCGATGCCGACCCTCGAAGCCGCCCCCGCCCCGCCGGTGGCCCCGGTGCGGACCGCGGCCGCCCGCCGACCGGCCACCCGGGCCGCCGCCCTCTCCGCCCTGATCACCCTGGTCGCGGTGTGCGGCGCGGACGCGGTCGCCGGGGTCGTCCCGCTCGGCCCGCTCCAGCGGCACACCCGCAGCATCAACGACCTGGGCAACCAGTTCATCCCCTTCCACGAGCACCTGTGGGACCTGCTGCACGGCCGGGCCGAGGGCGGCCTCCTCCTCAACTGGCAGTCCGGGTACGGGACTTCGTTCCTGCCCGACCTCGGCACGTATCTCGGCAGCCCGTTCGCGCTGCTCGTCGGGGTCTTCCCGCGCGACCGGATCGACCTCGCGGTGTATGTGATCACCGTCCTGAAGATGGCGGCCGCGGCCGTCGCCATGACGGTGCTGCTCCTCGCGCTGCGCCCGGCGGTCCGGCACCGCTGGGCGGCGGGAGTGCTCGGCGCCTCGTACGCGCTGTGCGGCTGGTCGGTCCTGGAGTCGATCTACAACCCGATGTGGCTGGACGGCCTGATCGCCTTCCCGCTGCTCTGCCTGGTCGGCCACTGGGCCAGGACGGGCCGGCGGCCGGTGCTCGGCCCGCTGGTCGTGGCACTCGCCTGGATCGCCAACTTCTACACCGCGTACATGGCGACGCTCGGGGCCGGACTCGTCCTGCTCCTCCTGCTGTACGTGGACCGCGACATGGACCGGCGCGGCCGGGTACGGGCGGTCCTGCTCGCCACGCGGTCGTTCGTGATCGGCATCGGGCTCTCGGCACCGCTCCTCTTCACCATCTATCTGGGCACGAAACACGCGCATCCGGGCTGGGTGCGGGAGTTCGCGCCGGTGTCCTGGCCGGACTACCTGGCCCGCACCCTGCCCGGCACGTACTCCTTCTCCTCCCCCGCCGTCTTCCTCGGCACCGGCGCACTGCTCCTCGCCTGCACGCTCGCCTTCCACCGCGCGGTCCCGCGCCGCGAGCGGTACGCGTGGAGCGGGCTCGCCCTCGCCGTCGCGCTCTCCTTCCAGTGGAAGCCGACCCACCTGGCCTGGCACGCCTTCGTCACCCCCAACGGCAGCCCCTACCGGCAGACCTTCATCCTGTGCGGCATCCTCGTGATCGCCGCCTGGATCTGTCTGTCGTACGGAATCCCCGGGCGCCGCGCGCTGCTCGGCGGGGGCGGCGTGCTCGCCCTGATCGCGGCGGGCGCGGCCTTCAGCGAGCTGGTCTCGGCCTGGACGTACCCCCTGTTCGCCCTGGGCCTTGCGGCCATGACCGGCGGTCTGCTCCTGGCCCGCCGGGCTCGGCGGGGACTGACCCTCCTCGCCCTCGCCCTGCTCGCCGGGGCGCAGATCGCGCAGGCGGGCGTGACGGTCGCGTACGGGGACCAGCAGCGGGCGGCCCGCATGGACGGCTATCCCGCCTGGGGCGCCGAGCACTCGGCGCGCGCCGCCCTTGAGTCGGACGCCTCGGGCTGGCCCGCCTACCGCACCGACCCCGGGCAGCGCCAGATCACCAACAACGACCCGCTGCTGCTCGGCGGCGAGGGCGGCGCCTACTACTCCAGCCTCACCCCGGAAGTCCTCAACCGCACGATGACCGCGCTCGGCGGCGGCTGGACCTCTCGGGGGCGGGCGATACAGAGCCTCGACAACCCGGTGACGGACGCGATCTTCTCGGTGGGCGCGCGGGTGCGGGTCGCCCAGAAGGGCGGCGACCCCACCCTCGTCCGGGCCGCCGCGACCCCGCCGCTGGTCACGCTGCGGCCGTCCGGGCCCCAACCGGCTTACGGGAGCAACCCGTTCCGCAACCAGGAGTCGCTGCTCGGCGCCCGGGTCTACACGACCCGCACCCTCACACAGGGCTGCCCCGCCGGGACCGACATCTTCCTTTGGGCGCCCGAACACTTCGGGTCCGCGCGCCTGGGTGACGGCCCGGTCGTCGAGATGCGCGGCGGCGCGCCCAGCCGCAGGGCCCCGCTGATCCCGTTCGGCACCTCGGCGGGGCCGGGCCGCGCTTCCCACATCACCCTCACCCCCGCGGATCGCTCCGCGGAGCTGGGGTGCCTGGACCGGGGGGCGCTGGCCCGTGCGGTGGACCATCTGCGGGCGACGGGCGCGGCCCGGGTCTCGGTCTCGTCCAGCTCGGTGCACGCCGAACTCCCTGCGGGCGCGGCCGGGACCGCGGTGTTCGCGATGCCCCGTATCGCGGGGTGGAGCTGCGCGGTGAACGGTGCGGGTTCGGCCCCGGCGGGCGACTATTTGGGCCTGGTCGCCGTCCCGCTGCCGGCCGGGGCTCGCACGGTGGACTGCGGCTTCCGGCCGCCGGGTCTGCGTTCGGGCTCGGCGGTGGGGGTGGCCGCGCTGCTTGCCCTGGCGGGGGTGGGTGCGTGGGGGCCGGCGCGGCGCCGGTTCCGGGCGCGGGGAATGTAGCTGCGGCTCCGCCCCAGACCCCGATCGCGCCTAAGGGCGCTCGTCCTCAATCGCCGGACAGGCTAAAGATGCCGGTGCCGGCCAGGATCGATGCCGCTAGGGGCGCGGGGAACTGCGCAAACCCGGCCCGCACTCAAAACCGCACCCGCACCCAGCGGAACAGGGCTCAGCCTCCCCGGACCTCTCGCTGGCGGGCGAGGGCGCGGCGCAGTTCGGTGGGGTAGGGGTGCTGCGCGCCGTACCGCCGCTCCGCATCCCACAGCAGGGACTGCAATTGGTGATGACCCGCCGCATGGTCGCCCACCGCGAGCAGCAGGTGCCCGATCCGGTGGCGGATGCCGAACACCCGGGACGGGTCGGCGGCCGCGTACCGCGCCTCGAAGCCGGGCAGCACCGCCCGGTACTCCGCCAACGCCGCACCCGCCTCGCCCAGTTGCTCCAGGCACTGGGCCACGTCGTGCCGGAAGTCCAGGGCCTGCGGGTCGACGGGGCCCGCCTCGGCCGCCCGGTCGGCGGCGAGCCGGCGCAGCTCGGGCAGGGCGCGCCGGTACTGGCCGTCGTCCATCAGCGTCGCCGCGTACTGCTTGCGCAGGATGCGTACGACCGGCGACCGTTCACCGTGCTCGGCCGCCGCGGCGGGCAGGATCGAGCCGAGGATGTCGACGGCCTGGGTGATGCGGCCCTCGCCGAGCAGCCACTTGACCTCGTCGACCGCGCCGGCCACATCGGGCCGCGGTGGTACAGGTGGTACCGGCGGGGTGACCGGCCCGGGCTCGGGGGCCGTGGCGCGGTCCGGCCAGGGCGCGTGCGGACGCAGGAACGGCCGGGTCGGGTCGAGCGGCCCCGCGGGCCCCGGACCGCCCCGCGCCGGAAGCAGCGGCACCAGCGCCTCGTACACCTCCTGCGCACACCTCGGCCTGGATTGCGGGTCCTTGGCCAGGAGGCGGAGCACGAGGGCTTCCAGGGGTTCGGGGACCTCGGGGCGCAGTCTGCGCACCGGGACGGGCGGTTCGTACAGGTGGCGGTGCAGGACACCCAGCGCGGTGGACCCCGCGAACGGGACGTCCCCGCTGAGCAGTTCGTGCAGCAGCACCCCGAGCGCGTACAGATCGGTGTACGGGCCGACCGCGCCGCCCATCGCCTGCTCGGGCGCCATGTAGGCGGGCGAGCCGATCGGCGAACCGGTGTGCGTGAGCCGGGTCGTGTCGGAGTCGAGGACGGAGGCGACGCCCAGGTCGAGCACGGTCACCGTGCCGTCCGGCCGCACCATCACATTGCGCGGCTTCAGGTCGCGGTGGACGATCGGCACCGCGTGCACGGCCGAGAGCACCGCGCACAGCTGGGCAGCGACCGCCACCGTCCACGGCCAGGGGTACGGCTCGTGCTCGGCGAGGTGGTCGGCGAGGTCGGCCCCCTCGACGTACTGCATGACGAGGTACAGGTCGTCGCCGTCGCTGCCCGCGTCGTGCACGGTGACCAGCCCGGGGTGGTCGACCTGCGCGGTCACCCGGCACTCGCGCACGAACCGGCGCCGCAGCTCGTCCACCTCTTCGGCCGACCCGACGCCCGCGACCCGGTCCGGGCGAAGGAGCTTCACCGCGACCCGGCGGTCCAGACGTTGGTCGTACGCCGTCCACACCTGGCCCATGCCGCCCTGGCCGAGGAGCGCCGCCAGCTCGTAGCGCCCGGCGACGACCCGCCCCTCGGTCACCTGGCCTCGCCCTCGGTCCCCTTGCGCAGGTACTGCGACAGCTCGTCGAGCTCGGCCCTGACCTGCTCGATCCTGGGCGCGGCCGGGGCATGCGGCTGCGGGGGCACGGGGGCCGGGGGCTGGCTCGGCACGGGGGTGTCGGCGTACGGGTTCACGTACGGCCCGAACTGCGGGGCCGTGGTCCCCGGTATGTGCGGCGGGCCGTAACCGGCGGGCGCCCCGTACTGGCCGAACGGGTGCACGACGAACGGCGCCTGCGCCGCGTGGCGGATGTCGGCGTACAGGAAGTACGCGGTGCTGGCCACGGCGAGCGCGAGCAGGCCCATCATCCCGACGTCCATCCGCCAGTCGTTCTCGTCGGGGGCGGCCACGATGAAACTGAAGAAGAAGACGAATACGGCCAGTTGGGCCCAGAACAGCGCCCAATGCGCCCCGCGCCGGGTCACGATCGCGAGCCGCAGCAGCGCGGCCCACGACAGCATTCCGATGCTGACCAGCGGCAGCATCGCGAACAGCACGCGCAGCACGATCGCCCCCGCGCCCGAGGGGCGGGGCTGCGGCGGTCCATAGCCGGGGCCGTGCATCGCTGCTCCTGGAACTGAGACTGGGACGGACAGGGGACTGATACGGGACCGGGACTGGTCAGGGATACGAGCGTATACACCGGCGCTGACAACGGGCCGGGCGATCCCCCGGCCGGTATCCAACCGTCACCGGAGACCGGCCGGAACCCGGTTTCCCCGGATCACCCCGGACGCCGACCGCACCGCCACACCGCCGCCCCGGCCTGCCTCACTCGGGCCCGACGGAACCGTCCGTCAGGCCGTCGTGCAGGCCCTGTACGAGCTGCTCGCCGAGCCGGCCCGCGAGGCGCAGCGCGTCCTCGAACGCGGCGAGCGCCCGGAACCGCTCGCCGTAGCGCCGCTGTTCGGCGAGCGGGAGCCGGGGCAGGTGCAGCCTGCGCACGTCGAGCCGGGAGGCGGTGGTGGCGTAGCTGCTGGCCTGGCGGTTGTTGGCGGTGCCGCGCAGGAACCCGGCGAGGAACCACGCGTCCAGGGCCGCCGGTTCGGGGCGCAGGAGCTGGAGGTTGCGACCGAGGGCGGCGCCCGCACTCGCCTCGTCGACGACCCGGGCTACGGCGCCGCCGCCGAGCACGGGCACCACGACGTCGCCGGTCCTGGTCAGGACCGGGTCTTCGGCGGGCCCTTCGGGCAGGGTGCCCGAGGGCGCGGTGCCGGCCAGTACGTCGTGCTCGGTGAGGACGGCGCGCCCGTCGATCCCGGCGCCGGCGCCGCCCGCGCGCAGCACGAGGGCGCCCGCCCGGGCGAGTTCACCGACGGTGGTGAGCGGCCGGCGGGCGCCCTCCGCGGCGGCGGGTGCGGCGGGCGGCGGGGCCAGTTCGGCGGCAAGGCGCAGGGTGGCGTCGAGGCGTTCGCGCACCGCGTCGAGCGCGGCCGTGCCGCCTTCGGCGGCGGGCGGCGGCAGATGGCGGGCCGGGGCGAGGTCCACGTCGTCGTCGAGGAGTTCGATGACCGGCACCGACCGGCTGACCCCGGGCTGTTCGGCGACCGTCCCGTCGCGGTCGAACGGGGTCCAGGAGTCGAGCACGGCGGCTTGGAGCGCGGGCCAGGGCAGCCGGTCGCGGCCGCCGTCCACCGCGACGCCATCGATCCCCGCGGTGTCGACGAGGAGCAGCTCGGGCGCGGGCCGGGTGGCGGCGCCCGGCCTGCGCAGCACCCACAGGTGCAGCGGGATGCCATACGGCGGCGCGGCCCCGGCGGGCAGCGCGACGACCGCGCGCAGGGCGCCGCGGCGCAGCAGATCGGCACGGATCCGGCGCCCGGATCGACGCGAGGCGGCGGCGGGCGGCATTAGAACGACGGCGGTGCCGCCCTCGCACAGCCGGGCCAACGCGTGCTGCACCCAGGCGAGTTCGGACTCGGTACGGGCCGGGAGGCCGTACTCCCAGCGCGGGTCGTAGGCGAGTTCGTCGTGGCCCCAGGCCCGCTCGTTGAACGGCGGGTGGCACAGCACGGCGTGGGCGGTGAGGGTCGGGAAGGCGTCCGCGCGCAGCGAGTCGGCGGCCGCGGTACGGATGGCGGCGGAGCCGGCGAGGGCGAGCCGGAGCCCGGTGAGGGCGGCGAGGTCGGGGTCGGCGTCCTGGCCGTGCAGGGTCACGGCTTCCGGCAGCGCGCACAGCAGCGTGCCGGTGCCGCAGGCCGGGTCGAGAACGCTGCCCACCGCCCCGACGAGCGCGGCCATGAGCTCGGCGGGCCCCTGAGGAGTGAGCGTGTACTGACGGGGGTTGGCGTCGAGGTGGCGCCCGAGCAGAAACTCGAAGGCCTCCCGGGCCCCGTCTTCGGCGGCGAGCTCGGCGGCCCCGCGGAGCAGCGGCACGGAGGGGGCGAGCTCGGCGGCGCCGGGGGTATTCACGGAGCGGCTGTGAACAGCGGGGCCAGGGTCGCCGTCCCCGAACCGCTCCCCCAGCACCTCACCAATCAGTCCCGGCAGCCCGTCGGCGAGCCCCGCGTCCGAAAGCACGGCCAGCTTGCGCCACTTGGCGGGGTGGTCCCGTACGGCCAGCAGGGCGCAGCCCGCGTGGACCAGGGCCGTGACCGCGCCCGCGGGGTGGGTCGAGAGCTGTTGCCAGACGCGTTCGCGCAGCGGGACCTCGGCCAACTTGCCCTGGGTGCGCAGCCATTGCTCGACTTCGTGAAGCGCGAAGGACGGGCTGGTCTCGGTGCCGCCGACCGGCTTGGGGAAGTCGGCATGCCTGCGGCGCCAGTTGCTGACGGCCGCGCGGCCCACCCCCGCGAGCCGGGCGATGGTGGCCGCGGTCACCTCCGCTGCGTGCTCCGGCACCTGACTGCTCCCCTCGTCCGCGTGATGCCGACCCTACCGAACGGCACCACAGCACTCCATACACGCCGTGAACAATCACGATTCCGGCACTCGTGTTGACTCGGTTCACAGGACTCTGCTCTGATGTGCCCGGCCCCGCCACACCTGCCGTCCCGCCCGCCCAGCATCAGCACCCCCAGGGGGAGTTCACGCCATGCGCCGCCGCACCATCGCCATCCTCTTCGTCTGCGCCACCACGGTCCTGACGGCCTGTTCGGGCTCGGGCTCCGGCACGGCCGCCAAGGACTCGGCCGCCCCTCGCACGCCCGCCGCCGTGAGCCCGGCCGCGGCCGCACCGAAGGGCTCGGACGCGGATCCGACCGGTGGCCAGATACTCACCGACTCGCTCAAGGTCACCCGCCAGGCCACCTCGCTGCACCTCAAGGCGGACATCGCCGACCCCAAGGAGGGCGCCACCAAGATGGACCTCTCGCTGAACTCCAAGGGCGACTGCACCGGCACCATCGCGCAGGGCAAGGACACCATCGGCATCATCAAGATCGGCAAGACCGTCTACCTGCGGCCCCAGGGCACGGGCAAGTGGACGAAGACGAACACCGCCTCCGCCGACGGCAAGGACCTCGCCTCGGTCTGCGACCTGAACAACTTCCTCGGCGGCTTCCAGGGCGAGGACACCGCGGCCGAGAAGGGCGCGACCACCAAGGTCGACGGCCACCCCGCGATCGTCCTGACCGAGAAGGACGGCGACGAGAGCTACACGATGGACGTGGCGACCTCGGGCAAGCCGTACCTCCTGAAGATGGTCACCGTGGGCGGCGACAGCCCCGGCACGCTCGCCTTCTCGCACTTCGGCGAGCCGGTCCACGCGGTCGCCCCGACGCGGTCCTCGATCGCGGCCTGACGCACCGTCACAGCTCCCGGGCGGCTCAGCCCGCCGGGAGCTTCTGGTCCGGGCACTCGGCCAGGACCGTCTTCATGGCGGCCTTCTCGGCATCGGTCAGCCACACGCCGTACTTCCTCTTCACGGCCACCTGGTCCGCCACATACGTACAGCGGTACGCCTGGTACGGCGGCAGCCAGGTCGCCGCGTCGCCGTCGCTCTTGCGGCGGTTCGCGCTCGCGTCGACGGCGATCAGGTTGAGCGGGTCGTTGGCGAACTCGGCCCGCTTCTGCTTGTCCCACTGCTGGGCACCCTTCTGCCAGGCGTCGGACAGGGCCACCACATGATCGATGTCGATCTTGCTGGCGCCACGCGTGAACTGGATGGACTGCCCGGTGTACGGGTCGTGGACGAGCGTCCCGGACGCCACGTCGCACTTGTCCTTGAACTTCACGTCCTTGAGGTCCCGCTTGAGTATGTCCTCGCGGGTCTGGCAGCCGTTGTGGTCCGTGTCGGTCCAGCCCTTGCCGAACTGGTCACGGCTGTATCCGGTCTTCGGCGCCCGCCCCTTGACGGTGAGCGAGTCGACGGCGGCGAGCGCGGAGCCGGCCGCACCCTTGGGTCCGGGGGCACCGCTCTTCTTGGCGCCGTCGCCACCGCAGCCGGTGAGGACGAGCGACGCCACGAGGGCGGTCGCGGGCAGGGCAATTCGGTAGATACGCATCAAGGCGGGCCGTCCTGGGAGCAGTTGGCGGAACCTCGCAATCCTAGGTAGTCCTACCCGTCGGCCCGCGGGCCGACGGTCCCGAAAGGGGCAGCCGACCGCCCTTGATCACCACGGCACGACCGGCGTACGGGACCGGGCGCGGCCCGCACGGCCGGGCACGCCCCGGGATCCGACCGGACGCCGGGCACGGAAAGGGCGGGCGGCGCCGAACGGCGCCACCCGCCTTCCCTGCTCCTCAGGACCCCAGGATCGTGGTCAGGAACTCGCCCGTCCACGCCAGCAGTTCCCGCCCCACCACCGGCTTGCCGCCGATCTTCCCGGCGGTCGGGCGCGGCACCAGGATCTGCCGGGTGGGCGCCTTGATGACCGTACGGGGGTAGAGCCGCTTGAGGCGGAGCTCCTGGGACTCCCTCAACTCCACCGGTGCGAAGCGGATGTTGGGACCCTGGAGCACGATCTCGCCGACCCCGCAGGCGCGCGCCAGCATGCGCAGACCGGCCACCAGGAGCAGGTTCTCGACCGGCTCGGGCAGCTTGCCGTACCGGTCGGTCAGCTCCTCGCGCACCGCCTTGATGTCCTCCTCGGAGTTGGCCGAGGCGATCGCGCGGTAGGCCTGGAGGCGCAGCCGCTCGCCCGGCGCGTAGTCGTGCGGGACGTGCGCGTCGACCGGCAGCTCGATCTTGACTTCGAGCGGCGCCTCCTCCTGCTCGCCGCCCTCCATCTGCGCCCGGTAGTCGGCGACGGCCTCGCCGACCATGCGGACGTACAGGTCGAAGCCGACGCCCGCGATGTGCCCGGACTGCTCGCCGCCGAGCAGGTTGCCCGCGCCGCGGATTTCGAGGTCCTTCATCGCCACGTACATGCCCGCGCCCATCTCGGTGTGCTGGGCGATGGTGGCGAGCCGCTCGTGCGCGGTCTCGGTCAGCGGCTTCTCCGGCGGGTACAGGAAGTAGGAGTAGCCGCGCTCGCGGCCACGGCCGACCCGGCCGCGCAGCTGGTGGAGCTGGGAGAGGCCGAAGTTGTCGCCGCGCTCGACGATCAGGGTGTTGGCGTTGGAGATGTCGATGCCGGACTCGACGATCGTCGTCGAGACGAGCACGTCGAACTTCTTCTCCCAGAAGTCGACCACGACCTGTTCGAGCTGGCTCTCGCCCATCTGGCCGTGCGCGGTCTGGATGCGCGCCTCGGGCACGATCTCGCGCAGCCGGGCGGCCGCCCGGTCGATGGACTCGACCCGGTTGTGGATGTAGAAGACCTGACCCTCGCGCAGCAGCTCGCGCCGGATGGCGGCGCCGATCTGCTTCTCCTCGTACGGCCCGACGAAGGTGAGGACGGGGTGGCGCTCCTCGGGGGGCGTGGTGATCGTCGACATCTCGCGGATGCCCGTGACGGCCATTTCGAGCGTACGGGGAATGGGCGTCGCGGACATGGTCAGCACGTCCACGTTGGCGCGGAGCTTCTTCAGCTGCTCCTTGTGCTCGACGCCGAAGCGCTGCTCCTCGTCGACGATGACCAGGCCGAGGTCCTTGAACTTGGTCTCGGACGAGAACAGGCGGTGCGTGCCGATGACGAGGTCGACGGAGCCGTCCTTGAGCCCTTCGAGCGTGGCCTTGGCCTCGGTGTCGGACTGGAAACGGCTCAACGCCCTTACGTTGACTGGGAATTGGGCGTAGCGCTCGGTGAAGGTGCCGAAGTGCTGCTGGACGAGGAGCGTGGTGGGCACGAGGACGGCGACCTGCTTGCCGTCCTGGACGGCCTTGAAGGCGGCGCGCACCGCGATCTCGGTCTTGCCGTAGCCGACGTCGCCGCAGATCAGCCGGTCCATGGGGACCGTCTTCTCCATGTCCTCCTTGACCTCGGCGATGGTCGACAGCTGGTCGGGGGTCTCCGCGTACGGGAAAGCGTCCTCCAGCTCGCGCTGCCAGGGGGTGTCGGCGCCGAAGGCGTGACCGGGCGCGGCCATGCGCGCGCTGTACAGCCGGATGAGGTCGGCGGCGATCTCTTTGACGGCCTTCTTGGCGCGCGCCTTGGTCTTGGTCCAGTCGGCGCCGCCGAGCCGGTGCAGCGTCGGGGCCTCACCACCGACGTACTTGGTGACCTGCTCCAGCTGATCGGTGGGAATGTAGAGTCGGTCGCCGGGCTGGCCACGCTTGGCGGGCGCGTACTCGACCAGCAGATACTCGCGGGTCGCGTTCTGCACGGTGCGCTGCACCATCTCGATGTAGCGGCCCACGCCGTGCTGCTCGTGCACGATGTAGTCGCCCACCTCCAGGGTGAGCGGGTCGATGGTCTTGCGGCGGCGGGCCGGCATGCGGCCCAGGTCCTTGGTGGCGGTGCGCTGGCCGGTGAGGTCGGTCTCGGTCAGGACGGCGAGCTTGAGCGCCGGGTCGATGAAACCGTAGTCGATGGCGCCGCAGGCGACCTGCACGACGGACGGCGTCAACTCGCCCAGATCCACGGCCAGTCGGGCCGCGATGCCCTCGCCACCGAGGACCTCGACGGTGCGCGAGGCCGGGCCGTGGCCCTCCGTCACGTACACCGTGCGCCAGCCGTCGGCGAGCCACTGCTTGGTGTCGGTGAGCGCGCGCTGGGTGTCGCCGCGGTACGTCTCGGGGGCGTGCATGCCGAGCTTGAGGGTTTCCTCGTCGAAATCTGCCTCGTCGGCGGCGAACGGCGAGACCGACCACCACATCATGCCGAGCTCACGGGCCCGGTCGCGGACGTCCGCGATGCCCCACAGGGAGGCGGCGTCGACGTCGATGGGCGCCTGCCCCCCGCCCGCGCTCGCCGCCCAGGACGCCTGGAGGAACTCCTGGCTGGTGGCGACCAGGTCGGCGGCTCTGGTCCGCACCCGCTCCGGATCGCACACGACCGCCATCGAGCCCTTGGGCAGGACGTCGATGAGCAGCTCCATGTCGTCGACCAGGACCGGGGCGAGGGACTCCATGCCCTCCACCGCGATGCCCTCGGCGATCTTCCCGAGCAGCTCGCCGAGCTCGGGGTGCTCCTCGGCGAGGGCGGCGGCGCGGGTGCGCACGTCGTCGGTGAGCAGCAGCTCGCGGCAGGGCGGCGCCCAGAGCCCGTGCTCGGCGATTTCGAGGGAGCGCTGGTCGGCGACCTTGAAGTACCGGATCTCCTCGACGTCGTCGCCCCAGAACTCGACGCGCAGGGGGTGCTCCTCGGTGGGCGGGAAGACATCGAGGATGCCACCCCGCACGGCGAACTCCCCGCGCTTCTCGACGAGTTCGACGCGGGAGTACGCGGCGGCGGCGAGCCCTTCGACGACGGTGTTGAGGTCGGCGGACTGCCCGATGCGGAGCGCGACGGGTTCGAGATCCCCGAGCCCCTTGACCTGAGGCTGAAGCACGGACCTGATGGGGGCGACCACGACGCTGACCGGGCCGGCCGACGGGTCGTCCTTGCTGGGGTGGGTGAGGCGGCGCAGTACGGCGAGCCTTCGGCCCACGGTGTCACTGCGGGGCGAGAGCCGCTCGTGCGGCAGCGTCTCCCACGACGGGTACTCGACGATCTCCTCGGCGGGCAGCATCGAGCGCAGCGCCGCCGCCAGGTCCTCGGCCTCCCGGCCGGTCGCGGTCACGGCGAGCACGGGGCGCCCGGCCTCGCGCGCGAGGCCCGCGATCGCGAAGGGACGGGCGGCCGGGGGGCCGACCAGGTCGACGTGCATCCGGTGGCCGTCGGTGGCGGCCTTCACCGCTTCGGCGAGCGCGGGGTCTCGTACAACGGCGTCCAGCAGACCGTGCAGGCTCATGAAGGGCATCCATCCCGGGGAGTGGGCAACGCGAACCGCCCGACACGTCGTACGGGCCGGGGCTTCCAGCGTACGACGCCCCACTGACACCTGCCGCCCGCTGCAGCTCAACCCCCTGGGGCTGCGCCCCGGGCCCCGTCACCTTTCGGCCTGCGGACCGTGGACGGCTGGTCGCGCAGTTCCCCGCGCCCCTTAGCAGGATCCGGTGCGGGCTCCCCTGGGCTGTGCCCAGAACCCCTCTCCGCCCCTTCGTCCGCAGGCCGTGCGTGGTTGCTCGCGCAGTTCCCCGCGCCCCTGGCAGGGTCTGTGCTGGCCCGCACCGGAGCATTTCAGCCCGTCCGGCGATTGAGGACGAGCGCCCTTCAGGCGCGAACGGGGTCTGGGGCGGAGCCCCAAGAGCAGCCGACGGGCCGCAGCCGAACGAACTCCCCCGGCGGGTTTCGGGAAGGGGTGGGGCGGGACCCCCGGGGTCTGGGGCAGAGCCCCAGGGCGCCCCCGCCTCGGCGCCCCGAACCGCCACGCGAAAAAGTCGCCCCGGGGTGTCAACCGCGCGCCGCCCCCAGCGCGTATACCCCCTGAGACCCATCCACCCCCCACGGGAGCGCCGCATTGACCGACGAGGAGTTCGAGGAGTTCTACGCTCACTCCGTGAAACCGCTGGTCGGCCAGGTCTACCTGATGACCGGCGACCTCCACGAGGCCCAGGACGTAGTCCAAGAGGCGTTCGTGCGGGCCTGGGGCCGCCGGAGCCGCCTCGACGCGGGGGCCGGGCCGCAGGCCTGGGTGCGGACCGTGGCCTGGCGCCTCGCGGTGAGCCGGTGGCGGCGCGGCCGCAGGGCCGCGGAGGCGTGGCGGCGCCACAACCAGGTGCACAGCGCCGAGGCCCCCGAACCCGACCCCGGAACCGTCGCCCTCATCGACGCCCTGCGCGGCCTCTCCGACCGCCAGCGCCGTGTCGCCGTACTGCATTACGTGTGCGACCTGAGCGTGGACCAGGTCGCACACGAGACCGGCATCAGCGCCGGCACCGTCAAGACCCACCTTTCGCGCGCCCGGGCCGCCCTCGCGCCCCGTCTCCTGGAGGAGGAACACGGTGTCTGACTTCCACTCTGACTTCCACCGGGACGAGGAGTCCCTGGCCCGCGCCCTGAAGCGGGCCGCCGACGCGGGCGGCCGCGGCATCGTCCCCGAGCCCGCCGAACGCGTCGCCGCACGCGGCCTGCGGCGCCGCCGCCGCAACATGGCCGCGCTCGCCGCCTGCGCGGTGTGCCTGCTCGCCGGGTCCGGCGCCGCGCTCGGCCTGCGGCTCCAGCAGAGCCCGCCGGTGCTGCCCGCGTCCACCCCGGACGCCGGCACGCCCTCCGCCGTGCAGGGCTCGGGGACGCCGTCCGAGCGGCCGAGCCCCTCCTACCCCGCCCCGCCGACGACCGGCTCCGCCACCCCTTCGCACGCCGTGCCCTCCGGCTCGCCGTCCCCTACCCCGTCCCCCTCCTTCTCCCTCTCCGACGGCTCCGGATCCGTCACCCCCACCGCCCGCCCCCACTGATCCAAGGAACCCCACCGTGTCCGGAGCTCTCCTCACCCTGCCCGAAAACTCCTCCCATATACCCGCAAAACAAAAGAAACAGGACGGACCTCGGCCCCGAATATCCCCGCCCCCGGCAGCCGATCCCCACCTCCTCGCCGCCGCCCTCTTCCTCGCCTACGCCGCCCTCGGCGTCCTGCGCTACCGGCGGATGGAGACCCTCTCCTGGGACCTCGGGATCTTCGAGCAGGTCGTGCGCGCCTACGCCCACCTCCAGGCGCCCGTCGCCGATCTGAAGGGGCCCGGCACCGACATCCTCGGGGATCACTTCAGTCCGGTGACCGCGCTGCTCGCCCCCGCCTACCGGCTGTTCCCCACCCCGGTCACCCTGCTCGTCGCCCAGTCCGCCCTGTTCGCGCTGGCCGCGGTCCCGGTGACCCGCGCCTCGGCCCGGCTGCTCGGGCGGCGGCGCGGGCTCGCCGTCGGCGTCGCGTTCGGGCTTTCGTGGGGGATCCAGCGGGCCGTCGACTTCGACTTCCACGAGATCTGCTTCGCCGTCCCACTGATCGCCTTCGCCCTGGAGGCGGTGCTGCGCGGACGGTGGCGCGCGGCCCTCCTGTACGCGCTGCCCCTCGTCCTCGTGAAGGAGGACCTCGGCCTGACGACGGCCGCGCTCGCCGTCGTCGTCGCGGTACGCGCCCGCGCCACCTCGCCCCGCGCCGTGCGGTACGCCGTCGCCGTGGCCGCGTTCGGCGCCGTGGCCACCCTGGTCACCCTCACCGTCGTCATCCCCGCCTTCAACTCCTCGGGGGCGTACGACTATTGGGGCAAGGTGAACGGCGGCGCGGGCCCGCTGGCCGGCTGGGACGTCAAGGGCCGCACCCTGCTGTGGACGCTGCTCCCCACCACCGGGCTCCTCGCGCTGCGCTCCCCGCTGCTGCTCGTCGCGCTGCCCACCCTCGGCTGGCGCCTCCTGTCCTCGGACGACCACTACTGGTCGACGGACTGGCACTACAGCGCGGTCCTGATGCCGGTCCTCGCGCTGGCCCTCGCCGACGCGGTGGCCACCGCGCGGCACAGCCAGCGCGCCTGGCTGCGTTCGTACGCCCGCGACCTGCCGGCCTGCGCGGCCGCGGCGGCCCTCGCCCTGACGCTCTCGCTGCCGCTGGCCGCGCTGACCGACCCGGCCGCGTACCGCAAGAGCCCTCAAGTGGCCGCTGTGGAGCGCCTGTTGGGGACGATTCCGGACGGGGCGACCGTCGAGGCGAACATCGGGCCGATCGCCCGGCTCACCTCCCGCTGTCGCGTCTTCTGGGTCGGCGCAGCGCGCCCGGTGACCCCGGCCTACATCGCGCTCGACAACTCCGACGGCTGGGCGGGCGACCCCGTCCGGTACGCGACAGCACTGCACCCCGGCGCCGTCTACACGGTCGCCGGGGTGGCAGGGGGTTACGTACTGCTGAAGCTCGGCTAGGGACTAATCCGTCGCGATCGCGTTCAGGACGTTCATCCGTCCCGCCCTGAACGCCGGGATCAGCGCCGCGAACAGGCCCACGAAGGCCGAGGCCACGAACACCGTGATGATGGTCGGCCAGGGGATTTCCAGGACGCCCATGCCCTCAAGGGCGAGCAGTTTCTGGGCGGTCGTGCCCCAGCCCATGCCGAGCCCGAGGCCGAGCAGCGCGCCGAACAGGGCGATCACCACCGACTCCAGGCGGATCATCCGGCGCAGTTGCCGGCGCGAGAGGCCGATCGCCCGCATCAGGCCGATCTCCCGGGTCCGCTCGACCACCGACAGGGCCAGCGTGTTCACCACACCGAGCACCGCCACGATGATCGCGAGGGCGAGCAGGCCGTACACGATGTTCAGGAGCTGGCCGATCTGGTCCTTCAGGTCCTGCTTGAAGTCGGCCTGGTTCTGCACCTTGTACTGCGGATACGCCTTCAGCGAGTCCTTGAGGGACGCGTACGCCTCCTTGGCCTTGCCGTCGTCCGCCTTCGCGAACATGATCACGTTCTTGGGCATCCGGTCGGCGGGGACGTAGCTCGCGGCCGTCGTGATGCTGGTGTACATCGCGGCCTTGTCGACGTTGGTGTCGTCCGAGGTGATCGCCGCGACCTTCAGCCGGGCGGTCCCGCCGTCCTTGAAGGCGACGGTCATCGAGTCGCCGACCTTGACGTGGTGCGCCGTGGCGTAGGTGTCGCCGACCGACATCGCGTTCTTGCCGTACGCGGCGGCCAGGTCGCCGGAAACCACCTTGCGCCGCAGGTCCTGCTGGTACGTCGGGTCGGCGGCGATCAGGTTCTCGCCCTTGGAGGTGCTGCCGTCGGGGGCGGTCACCTTCGCGTCCATGTCCTTGTAGTTGGTGACGTGCTCGATGCCCGGGGTCTTCTTCAGGGCTTCGGCGGCCTGCGGCACGATCGGCTGGCCGGTGCCGGAGGACACGATGAAGTCCGCGCCGACCGACTTGTCGAGCTCGCTGGTGGCCGAGGCGACCATCGAGGAGCCGACCACCGAGAGGCACGCCACCAGGGCGAGGCCGATCATGAGGGCCGCGCCGGTCGCCCCGGTACGCCGCGGGTTGCGCAGCGCGTTGCGCTCGGCCATCCGCCCGACCGGGCCGAACATCCGCAGCACCAGGGCGCTGATCACCCGCACGACGCCGCCCGCGAGGAGCGGGCCGACGACCACGAAGCCGATCAGGGTGAGGACGACGCCGAGGCCGAGCAGGCCCGAACCGGCCGCCGCCTTCGATGAGTTGGCGCTGGCGAACAGGGCGGCGGTGCCCGCGCCGGTCAGGACCAGGCCGATGGCGGCCCGGATGGCGCCGGCCTTGCCGTCGGCCGGGGTGCCGGCGTCGCGCAGCGCGGCCATCGGCGAGATCTTCCCGGCCCGCCGGGCCGGGACGTAGGCGGCGACGACGGTCACCACGACACCGAGGGCCAGGCCGATCACGGGCGTCGTCCACTTGACGGTGAGGTCACCGGTGGACAGCTCCATCCCGATGGAGCCCATCAGCTTCATCAGGCCGACCGCGAGACCGACTCCCGCGCCCACACCGAGGATCGAGCCGAACACGCCGAGCAGCAGCGCCTCCAGGAGCACCGAGCGGTTGACCTGCTTGCGGCTGGAGCCGATCGCGCGCATCAGGCCGATCTCGCGGGTGCGCTGGGCGACCAGCATCGAGAACGTGTTGATGATCAGGAAGATGCCGACGAGGAAGGCGATCCCGGCGAAGCCGAGCATCGCGTACTTCATCACGTCGAGGAACGAGCCGACGCTGTCCCTACTGGCGTCCGCGGCCTCCTTCGCCGTCTGGAGCTTGTACGGGCCCGAGCCGAGCGCGGCCGCCACGTTCTGCTTGAGCTGGGTGTCGCTCACGCCGCTCGCCGCGGTGACGTTGATCTGGGTGAACTGGCCGGTGGCGCCCAGGAGTTCCTTCTGGGCGGTCGCGGTGTCGAAGTAGACGATGGCCGCGCCAGGGTTGGTCACCTTGAACGTGGCGATGCCGGTGATCTTGGCGGTGAAGTCGCCGGTGACGGCGATGGTGCGCAGCGAGTCGCCGATCTTGAGGTGGTGCTTGTCGGCGGTGTCGGCGTCGACCATCATCTCGGTCGGCCCGCGCGGGGCGTGCCCGGAGGTGATCTCCATCGCCTTGAGGTCGTTGTCGGTCCAGTTGCCGGCGATGGTCGGGGCGCCGGTGGAGGAGCCCATGTTCTCGTTCTTGGCGTTGACGACCGTGACGCTGGTGCTGCCGACGCCGCCCTCGGCCTTGCCCACGCCGGGCGCCTTCTCGACCCGCTGGATCAGGGATGCGGGCAGCGCGTCGGGCTTGCCGGTCCGCGAGGGGGCGCCGTCGTCGGAGGCCGACTTGGGGCTGACGGTGACGTCGGAGGAGGTCGCCGCGAACAGCTTGTCGAAGGTGGTGTTCATGGTGTCGGTGAACACGAGCGTGCCGCACACGAACGCCACCGAAAGCAGGACCGCGACGGCGGAGAGCGCCATCCGCCCCTTGTGCGCGAGGAAGTTGCGCATCGAGGTCTTGAACACGCTCACGAGGTCCGCCCCCGCGCGTCGAAATCCTTCATGCGGTCGAGGACCGCGTCCGCGGTCGGGCGGAACATCTCGTCCACGATGCGGCCGTCCGCGAGGTAGAGCACCCGGTCCGCGTACGAGGCGGCCACCGGGTCGTGGGTGACCATCACGATGGTCTGGCCCAGCTCGTCGACGGACTGGCGCAGGAAGCCAAGCACCTCGGCGCCGGCCCGCGAGTCCAGGTTCCCGGTCGGCTCGTCACCGAAGATGATCTCCGGCCGGGCCGCCAACGCCCGTGCCACGGCGACGCGTTGCTGCTGGCCGCCGGAGAGCTGGGTCGGCCGGTGCTTGAGGCGCCCCGCCAGGCCCACCGTCTCCACGACGCGCTCCAGCCACTTCGCGTCCGGCTTGCGGCCCGCGATGTCCATCGGCAGCGTGATGTTCTCCAGCGCGTTCAGCGTCGGCAGCAGGTTGAAGGCCTGGAAGATGAACCCGATCCGGTCCCGGCGCAGCTGGGTGAGCTTCTTGTCCTTGAGCCCGGTGATCTCGGTCTCGTCCAGGTAGATCTGGCCGCCGGTCACCGTGTCGAGCCCCGCCAGGCAGTGCATCAGCGTGGACTTGCCGGAACCCGAGGGGCCCATGATCGCGGTGAACTGGCCGCGGGCTATGTCGACATCGACATGGTCGAGGGCGACCACCCGGGTCTCCCCCGATCCGTACGCCTTCACGACCTGCCGCGCCCGGGCCGCGACCGCCGTGCGCCCTCCAGTGTCCCCGTGCCTGGGAATCGTCACAGCCGTTGTCACGGTAATTCTCCTAGGTCAATTTCAGCCAGTCGCTGACGTACGCATCGAGTGTCGGGCCATGCAGGGCCCCCGCGCCCTGGTGCCAGGCGCAGTCTTGAGGTGGGGCTTTCCCCACCCCCGGCCGCGCGCCTCGACGTAAAACCAAGGTAAGGACCGAAGGGATACCGCCACCTCCTCCGCCGGGACGAACGCCCCCTGCCCCCAAGTAGGGCCCGACCCTTAGGGGTCTCCACCCGTGGGCGGAGTGCGTGTCGGGGCCGCCTCCACCCCTGCCGCGACTCCAGGCCCGGGTGAGAAGGTGGGTCCCCCAGATGCATGCACAGTGAAGGGATCTCGGTGAGCGTCTCCGACGAAGCACCCGGCACCGGAGCGGCGATACCCGGCGCGGCACCGGACGCCGCCCCCACGCGCGGGCGCGGCCCGGTCGTCGCGGCCCTCATGATGGGCATGGCCCTGGCCGCCCTCGACGGCACCATCGTGTCGACGGCCGTCCCCCAGATCGTCGGCGACCTCGGCGGATTCGCCGTCTTCTCCTGGCTGTTCTCCGGCTATCTGCTCGCCGTGACCGTCACCTTGCCCGTCTACGGCAAGCTCTCCGACACCTTCGGCCGCAAGCCCGTCCTCATCGCCGGCGTCATCGTCTTCCTCACCGGCTCGGTGCTCTGCGCGTTCGCCTGGAACATGGCCGCGCTCATCGCCTTCCGCGTCGTGCAGGGCCTGGGCGGCGGCGCCCTCCAGGGCACCGTCCAGACGATCGCCGCCGACCTGTACCCGCTCAAGGAACGCCCCAAGATCCAGGCCAAGTTGTCCACGGTCTGGGCCGTCTCCGCGGTCGCCGGACCCGCCCTCGGCGGCCTCCTCGCCACGTACGCGGACTGGCGCTGGATCTTCCTCATCAACGTGCCCGTCGGCGCGGTCGCCCTCTATCTCGTCGTACGGCACTTCACCGAACCCGCCCGGCCGAGGCCCGCCGCCCGGCCCCGCATCGACTGGGCGGGCGCGCTGTGCGTCTTCGCCACCGGCGCCCTGCTGCTCACCGCGCTCGTCCAAGGCGGCGTCGCCTGGCCCTGGCTGTCGACGCCCTCACTCGCCCTGCTCGCGGGCAGCGCCGCGCTCGCGGCGCTCACCGTGTACGTGGAGCGCCGAGCCGCCGAGCCCGTCATACCCGGCTGGGTGTGGCGCCGGCGCACCATCGCCGCGGTCAACCTGGCGCTCGGCGGGCTCGGCCTGCTGATGGTCGCCCCGACCGTGTTCCTGCCCACCTACGCCCAGTCCGTCCTCGGCCTCAACCCCACCGCCGCCGGGTTCGTCCTGTCCGTGATGACGCTGAGCTGGCCGCTGTCCGCCGCGCTCTCCAGCCGCGTCTACACCCGCATCGGCTTCCGCAACTCCGCGATCACCGGCATCGCGCTGGCCGCGCTGATCCTCGCCGCCTTCCCGCTGCTGCCCTTCCCCGGCCGGGCCTGGCAGCCCGCGCTGCTCATGCTGCTGCTCGGCGGCGCGCTCGGCCTGTTCCAGCTCCCGCTGATCATCGGCGTCCAGTCGACGGTGGGCTGGGCCGAGCGCGGCACCACGACCGCGTCCGTGCTGTTCTGCCGCCAGGTCGGCCAGTCGGTCGGCGCGGCCCTGTTCGGCGCCATCGCCAACGCCACCCTCGCCGCCCGCCTGGCCCACGCCCCCATGCCGGGCCTGCCCGGCGACCTCGACTCCGTCTCGCACGCCCTGCAACACCCGGCGTCCCTGACCGCCGACGCCGCCGACTACCTGCGCCGGGCGGTGGCGAGCGCGGTCGGCCACGTCTACGTCGGCGCCGCGCTCGCCGCCGTCCTGTCCCTGCTGGTCCTGCTCTTCCTGGCCCCGCGCCGCTTCCCGGTCCTCGCCGAGCCCGACAAGGACCAACTCCCTTAGAGATAAGGCGAGTTGGCGGATCAGCCCTCGTCCGGCGTGCGGCCCGTCAACGTCGCCAGGCTGTTGCGCACGTGCGTCATGTGCGCCTGCACCTCCTCGCGGGCCCCGGCGTGCTCGCGCAGCAACCGCTCCGTCTCCGCCTCGATCCGCTCCTCGGCGGCGCGCGCCTCGGCCACCAGCTCGGCCGCCCGCTCCTCCGCGTCCTCCTGGTCGCGCCGCGCGCTCTCCTCGGCCTCGGCGAACGCGCGCCGCGCCTCCTCCAGGCCCGCCTCGGCGGCGGCGGTCAGCTCGGCGACGGAGGCGTCCAACTCGGCCTCCCGCGCGGCCCGTTCACGCTCGGCGGCTTCGAACGCCTCGGTGCACTCCTGTTCCTGCCCGGCCAGGAACTCCTCGCAGCGCCGGCGCATCTCGTCGAGCGCGTCGGCCGCCTCCTCACGCTGCTCCTTGGCCTCGACGCGGGCCGCGACCCGCAGCTCGTCCGCCTCGGTACGCGCCGCGAGCAGCGTCTGCTGCACCCACGCCTCGGCCGCCGCGAGCACCCCCTCGCTGTGCGCCCGCGCCGCGTCCCGGATCGCCCGGCCCGCCTCCTCGGCGGCACGCATCCGCCCGGCCGCCGCTTCCTCGGCCCCGGCCCGCAGCGCGTCCGCCTCCTCGACCGTCAACGCGAACAGCACCCCGGCGCGCCCGCCGAGGCCCTCGTACGTCTGCGGGGAGAGCGCCGTGACCTGCTCGCGCAGGACGGCCGCCTGGGCGCCCATCTCCTTGGCGAGCACGGTGAGCCGGGCCGCCCGCTCCCAGGCCGCGTCCCGCTCCTGCGAGGTCCGCGCCAGCGTCCGGTCGACCTGATCGGGACGGTAGCCACGGCCCCGGCTGTAGCCGAACGGCTCCGCCGACGGCGGCGGTGGCATCGATGCTGCGCTCATCCTGAAGCCTCTCCTTGGCACCCACGGGCGACCCGGCGTCCCCGTCCTGGCTGGTCGGCGCTCACTCACTCACCCTGATCGATCGAATCCTGACCGATCGAAGCGAAGTGGTCATAACGCGACACTCCGCCCACACCGCACGCCCAAGGATGCGCCAATTGGCGTCAGAAGCCGGAATCGCCCAGGTGACACACGCCAGAGGCGCCCACCGCGACCCGCACGGTGAGCGCCTCGGCACGGCGAAAGGCAACGGTCAGAGCAGCCCGTCCCAGAACTGCTCAAGCAGCACCGACCACCAGCTCTCCGGCGAGGCCAGGGCCGCCGGGTCCAGCGCCGCGAGCTGCGCCTGGAAGTCGACCGTCCAGCGGCCCGCCTGCTCGGGGTTGAGCCCGAACCGCAGCCGCCACATCCGGCCGAGCAGCGCCAGCGAGCGTACGAACTCGGGCAGCCCCGAGTTCACGAACTGCGGCGGCACCGACTGCCCGCCCGGCCCCGCCTCCACCGGCACCGCCACGATGTTCGCGGTCCCGTACTGGACACAGATCGCCCGCCCGAAGTCCGAGCCCATCACCAGGTACGAGCCCGCGTCCGCGGCCGGCTGCACACCGCGCTGCTGGGCGAGCTCGGCCAGCGTCGGCACCGGCTGCCCGGGCGCGGCCTGCGCCCAGAAGAACGGCCCGAAGTCCACCGGAAGACCCGCCCACACCAACGTGACCGCCACGACCTCCGGCACGCCCTGCCGCGACACCGCGCGCTGGTCGAAGCGGAACACGCCCTGCGGCCCGAACGCGCCCGCCAGCTCGTGCGCCACCCCCTCCGGCGGCAGCGGCGGCACCGGCTGCACCGCCGGGATCGGCGCCCGCACCGGCTGCGGCCTGGCCGGACCGTCCGCCACCTGCGCCAACTCGCCCTGGTGGGTGAGCAGATGCTGCACACCCTGCCGACGCGAGCCGTGATCCTTGCCGTACGGGGCGACATGCGTGATCCGCACCTGCGGCCACTGCTCACGGATCATCCGCGCGCAGTAACCGCCCGGAAGCTCGCACGACTCCAGCTCCGTGTGCAGTTCGAGCACATGGTCGGCGGGCACGTTCATCGCCCGCAGCTCATGGAAGATCTGCCACTCCGGGTGCGGAATGCCCGGCGCCGAACGGCGGATGAGCTGCTGCTCGGACCCGTCGGGCGCGCGGTAGCGCAGCACCGCCTGATAACCCGGGCCGACCGTCGGCGGCCCCGCCGGGGGCTGCTGCGGATAGCCGTACGCGGGCGACGCCTGCGGTACGGGACCACCCGGCGGCATGCCGGGAGGACCGGGCGGCATCGGAGCACCCGGGCCACCGGGACCCATCTGCGCGGGCCCCGCCAGCATCGTCGCCGCCTGGTGCACGCCGCCACCGGGAGCACCGGGCGCACCCGGAACCGCGGGCGGCTGCGGGCCACCGGGCGGACCGGGCGGCATGGGCGCGCCGGGAGCGCCCGGGGCTCCGGGCGGGCCGGGCGGCATCGGGGCACCAGGAGTGCCGGGCGCCCCAGGAGGACCGGGAGGCACCGGGCCACCGGGACCGCCGGGGCCCATTTGGCTCGGGTCCGCGAACATCGTCGCGGCATAGTGCACCCCGCCGGGCGGGGTGCCGGGCGCACCGGGCGGGCCCGGAGGCATCGGGGCGCCGGGGGCGCCCGGAGGGCCCGGAGGCGCCGGAACGCCCTGGCCACCCTGGCTGGCCGGGCCCAGCTGACTCGGGTCCGCGAACATCGTGGCCGCCTGGTGCACCCCGCCCTGCGCGGGCGGCGGTGTCGGCGGGCCGGGCGGCTGGGCGCCCTCGGGGCCAAGGTGTGAGACCAGCTGCGTCGGCAGATAACCGCCCGCGGGCGCACCCGGCGGCGGAGTCGAACCCGGCGCGGGCGGCGGCACCGGCGCGCCCGGACGGGCACCCGGAGTACCCGGCGCACCGGGCGGCGGCGGAGTCGTCGAAACCCCGCCGCGCGCGGCCCGCGCACCCGGCGGCGGCCCGACCGCCTTGCTGGTGGCCGCGTCCGCGATGTCCCCGGCGCCCGAAGACGCGGGGCCGGTGGAGCGGGCGGGCGGGACGGGAGCGGGCGCGACCGGCGGCGGGGTCGACCCCGCCGGCGGCCCGGCCTGCGGGTCGAGCGCCGGCGCAAGGGCCGTCGGCGGAAGCTGACTGCCCCCCGCCATCAGCGCGGTCTTCGCCTCGGGCAGCGCCCTCGGCGGGGCCGCGTCCTCCTCGTCCGAACCGGACAGCGCGGGCGCGAACACCGTCGCGGGCAGCGGCACCGAACCGTCGTCCGAACCGGCGTTGGTGTCCGTCCCCGCCCAGGGCGTGGCCCCGGCAGGAGTCCCGGCGGCCGGACCGCCCTCCGAGGCGGCGGGCGCCGGCCACGCGGGCTCGGGAGCAGCGGGAGCGGGGGCGCCGGGAGCCGCCCCGGCACCGGGCACACCGGCACCCTGAGAAACACCGGCCCCCTGCGACGCACCGGAACCAGCGCCCTGAGAGGCACCCGAAGCGGCGCCCTCGCCCCGCCGGTCCGGAATCCCCAGCTTGTCCGCCGCCTCCTGCAACCACTCCGGCGGACTCAGCAGGAACGACGTCTGGTTCAGATCGATCCGCGCCGGGGGCTCCGGCGCGGGCGGCGCGCCCTCGGGCACCCCGTACTCCTCCTCGTACCGGCGGATCACCTCACCCACCGGCAGCGCCGGCCACAGCGACGCCTCGCCGCTGTCCCGGGCGATCACCAGACGCTGCGCGCCACCACCGCCCGAAGGCCCGTTCTCGCGGTCCTCCGCCCACACCACGAAACCCAGCTCGAACTCCCGCACCCGCACCTCACGGTGCTGATACGCGGGCACATCGCCGTTGATCCACTCTTCCGCGCGCTCCTGCGCCTGAGCGAAAGTCACCATCGGCCGGCTCACTCCCCTACCGAGGTCGTCTCGACGGCGCGCGCGAAGCCGCCGTCCACCATCAGGTTCGCCACGGTCTCCAGCTCCGGCGGATTGCCCGCGAGCCGCGCCAGGAACGCATCGAAATCGTCCCCACAGGGCAGCAGCAGCTGCTCCACCCGCTCGTGCACGCTCAGCCCGTCCCGGTCCCGCGCGTCGTCGTACGCGCAGAACCACACCGAACCGACCGCCGAACCCCGCACCTTCACCGCGAGGATCCCGCCCTGGACGAACGCGACGCCCAGATAGTCCTTGGTGAGGTGATCACGCAGACACTTGTTGATGTACACCAGGTCATTGACCGCGGCCTCCTCACGCACCGTGAAGAACGGCTGGTCCACCAGGAGCCCCAGCTCGGCGTCGAGCGCCGCACCCACCGGGGCACAACCCCCCGCCGCCTTCAGGAACGACCGGTAGGCACCCGGCAGCCGGTACCCCAAGTCCTCCTCCACACCCAGGAGTTGGGACTCCGTCACCGACACCGAACCCTTCGGCAGACCGAAATGCGCGGGCCGCGTCTCCTGCAGCGGACGCGTACCCCGCTTGCCGTGCTCGACCTGCGCCGTCGCGAGACCGCCGTAATGCCGCAGCAGCGCCTTCACCTCGACCGGCACCAGTTCGAGACGGCGGCCGCCCGGCACGTGATGCCACGTCCAGCCGTGCGGCGTCGCCACCGGAGCGATCGTGTCCCACAGCTCGTGGCCCGCCGCGGCCAGTGCCGCGTTCGCCGACACGTAGTCGGTCAGCCGGAGCTCGTCCACCCCGAAACCCTCGGGCGGCTCCGCGATCTCCGCCGCCGCACGGGCGTACGCCGAGAAAACCGGGAAGCCGTTCTCGTCCACCCGCACCCCTCTGGGATGCCGGGAGGCCCGGACCGGATCCGGGAAGTGCACGACCTGCCCGGCATAGGCCGCGTTCGGTGGCGCGGCATGCTGCCCGAGCCGACCTGTCGTCATGGCGGTTGCCCCCTGCTGCGTGCTCTGCGTCTGGCTGGTGAGGACCAGACTATGCGGTGAGGCAATACCGGGTCCCGGCCCCGCATATCGGTCACCAACCGTCACAGCCGCATCACCCTGCGCCCGCGACGCGCGGCTTATCACGCCCCAGCTTCCGTACCAGTACGCACATTTGGCAGGCTGTCCCCGCAACTCGGGGGCGCTGACACGTGCGGCTGAAGCCGCGGCCAGTGGGAGGAACACAGCACCATGCACACCGCACCAGGCGAAACATCAGCAACAAGCGCGATAAATGAGACACCGGGCGACCCACGCCTGGGGTGGAGCGCCACGACCACCACCGCCGCACCCTTACTCCGCCACCGCCGCGACGGCATCCTCCCCGCCATCGCCGCCGCCCTCTCCGTACGCGGCGAAACCCTCACCTGCACCGCCGGCAAGGGCGAACAGCCACCGATCCTGCACACCCTCGTACAGGACTACCTCGACACCCTCACCAGCAGCCAACGCGAACGCTTCACCGGCCGCTGCCCCGAAGCCATCCTGCTCTCCCGACACCTGACCGCCGTCGAAACAGGACGCTCCAAACGCGCCCAGCGCAAACCCCTCACCCACGGCGAGGCCCGCCGCGCCCTCAAACACGCCAAACTCACCGCCCGCCGCATACGCGAGGACGGCGACCCCCTCCACGGCAGCTACGCACCCCCCTGCCGCTCCTGCACCGCCCTGCTCGACCACTTCGGCGTCCGCAGCGTCGAACCCTGAGCCGACCCCACTACCAAAACCTCACGGAAAGGCCGCGGCCGATGCCGGACATCTCCACCACCCGCTTCCCCGTCCCCGTCGACGCCGCGCTGCGCACCGCCGGCTGGCAGCCCGGCCGCTGGGACATCCGCCAGGCCGAAGCCTGGGCCGACGTCCTGCGCGGCCACACCTCGCCCGCAGGACACCGCCACACCGTCTTCCCCGCCGCCGTCGAAGCCTGGGCCGAATTCGGCGGCCTCAGCCTCACCGCCCCGGGCCCCGGCCGCCGCAACGCCCCCGCCGCCCTGCGCTTCGACCCCCTCGCCGGCCTCCACCTCGCCCGCACCCTCGCCGACCTCGGCCGCGCCCTCGAAACCGACATCGCCCCCCTCGGCGAAGAAGGCGACCAACAGGCCGTACTGGCCATCGACACCGAAGGCCGCGTCTACTCCCTCGACCACACCGGCGACTGGTACCTCGGCCCCGACATCGACCACGCCCTGAACACCCTGCTCACGGGCACCCAGCCAATCCGCCTGACATCGGGCTGACCCGAACCCCGGACCTGGCCAGCCGCGCCCCAACAGGATGGTGCTGGGCCGGACCGGCATCTTCAGCCCGTCCTCAATCTCCCCCCCCTGGCCCTTAAGGCCTTGGGGGAGATTGAGGACGAGCGCCCTTAAGGCGCGAACGGGGGTCTGAGGGCGGAGCCCCCAGGGCCAGGGTGGGGGCGCACCCGGGGTCTGGGGCGGAGCCCCAGGGACGCTACGACACAACCGGAGCCCGGTCCGGCAGCACCGCCGACACCCGGAACCCACCCGCATCCGTCGCCCCCGACACGAACACCCCGCCCAGCGCCGTCACCCGCTCCCGCATCCCCACCAGACCATTGCCGCCGGACGGCAACCCCGCATCCTCCGTAACCCCGTCCGCAGGACCGTTCTCCACCTGCATCGCCACCTCGGCCTCACGCCGAGCCAGCCGCACCATCACCTTCGCGCCCGCCGCATGCTTGTGCACATTGGTCAGCGCCTCCTGGACCACCCGGTACGCCGTCTGCTCCACCAGCGCGTCATACCCGCGCACCTCCCCCTGCACCATCAGCTCCACCACCATCCCGGCCTCCCGGGACTGCCCCACCAACGCCTCGATGTCCGCCAGACACGGCCCCTCCTCCGCGGCAGCGGCGGCAGCCGCGGCAGCCACCCCCACCGCCGCCAACGGCACCGGATCCACCCGCACCGCCACCGGCTGCTGATCCGCAGCCCGCAACACCCCGAGCATCTCCCGCAACTCCGTCAACGCCTGCCGCCCCATGTCACCGACCAGCGCCGCGTTCTTCACCGCCTTCTCCGGATCCTTACGCGCCACCGCCTGCAACGCCGCCGCGTGCACCACCATCAACGACACCCGGTGCGCCACCACGTCATGCATCTCCCGGGCAATCCGCGTCCGCTCCTCCGTACGCGCCCACTCCGCCCGCTCCTCGGCCCGGTCCGCGAGCAGCGACAACTCCCGCTCCAACGAATCCGCCCGCTCCCGCAACGACTCCATCAACCGCCGCCGCGCCCCTATATACAACCCGTACAGCAGCGGCGGACCCGTGATCCCGAGCGACATCACCAGCGACACCAGCGGCACGTACCAGCGCCCCGGGTCGTAATCACCCCGCGCCACGCTCTGATGCATCCGCACGAACGTGACGATGAAGGTCCCCGCCACCGACATCCCCGCCAGCGCCGCCGTGATCCGGCGCGGCACATCCGACGCGGCCAGCGTGTACAGCCCCACCACGCTCAGAATGAAGCCCATGCTGGCCGGCGTCACCGCGATCGACACCAGCACCACGGCGATCGGCCACCGCCGCCGAAGCACCAACGACGCCCCCGCGGCAAGCCCGAGCAACACCCCGGCCGGCACGGGCAACCCCGCGTCCCCCGCGAAACTCACACCCTCCAGCGCACACTCCAGCGCGGAGATCACCCCGAGCAGCACATCCAGCACCGCGCTGCGCCTGCGTTCCCACCACCACCAGCCACGGGAGGTCAACCCCGTGGCTTCCTGGTAAGCCCCCGTTGCGGTCATAGCACCCAGACTACGGGCGAGCGCGAACGTTTTTCCGTCGGCGTGCGCAGCACGAAATCCCCTCGAACACGCCAGAAATCGTCGATCATCCCCTGATGTAGTGAATCGACCGCCTATTCGAGCGGACATCCGCATTCCGGACGAGCGTGTCCGTATGACATCGACCACACCCGGCAAATACGCCGACTTCGAGGCCCTGCGCGAGCAGGCCGTCGCCCTGCGCCGAGAAGGCCTCAGCCGCCGCCAGATCCGCGACCGCCTGTTCGTCGACAACAACGACCTCCTGAACCGCCTCCTGAACGGCGAACCGGCCCCCGAGTGGACCAAGCGCCCCAACGCCAAGGACGACCTCCGCGACCGGGCGAGAGAGCTCCGCTCGCAGGGCATGACGTACGACCAGATCCAGGTCGAGCTCGGCTGCTCGAAGAGCTCTATATCCCTGTGGGTCCGCGACCTCCCCAAGCCGGACCGCACCCGCACCCCGGAGGAGGCCTCGGCCATAGCCCGACGGGGCTGGGAGGCGACGCTTCAGCGGCGCGAGGAGGAGCGGCAGGCGACCAAGCAACGCGCAGCGGACGAGATCGGCACCATGACCGACCGCGAGCTCTTCCTGATCGGCGTCGGGCTCTACTGGGCGGAGGGGACCAAGGACAAGCCGCACGCTCGTAGGGAGCGGGTCGCCTTCGTGAACAGCGACCCGGACATGGTCCTGCTCTTCCTGGCTTGGCTCCGGCTACTCGGCGTCGAACCGCACCGCCTGAAGTTCCACCTCATGATCCACGAATCGGCCGACGTGCAAGGAGCAGAGCGGTACTGGGCAGACTTGGTCCAGACGGACCTCGCCCACTTCGGCAAGACAACCCTGAAGAAGCACAACGCCAAGACGGTTCGCAAGAACGTGAACGAGGCTTATCGGGGTTGCCTGGTCATCCACGTCCAGCAAAGCGCCGACCTCTACCGTCGCATCGAGGGCTGGTGGTGCGGCATAGTAGTCGGCAGCGTTTCGAGCGAAGGGCGACCTTCTGCTCCATGACGCGTGTTCCGCCGTAGTGTAATTGGCAGCACGGCACCCTTTGGAGGTGTTCGGTCTAGGTTCGAGTCCTAGCGGCGGAGCTGCCCTACTTTGTCGGGTCCTGACTGCACCAGTCAGGACCCGCCGCGTTTTCCGGGCCACCCACCCCGATTTCATCCGCGAAACCCCCCGGTATCCTTCGGGTGTCCACCCCCCGAAGCCGAAGGGCACCTCCGTGAGCGCAACCCGCCCGGCCGCCGTCGTCGTCCTCGCCGCGGGTGAGGGCACCCGCATGAAGTCGGCCACTCCCAAGGTTCTGCACGAGATCTGCGGGCGCTCGCTCGTCGGCCATGTCGTGGCGGCCGCTCGTGAGCTGGACCCCCAGCACCTCGTCGTGGTCGTGGGCCACGCCCGCGAGCAGGTGTCCGCCCACCTCGGCGCGATCGACGCCGAGGTGCGCACCGCGGTCCAGTACGAGCAGAACGGCACCGGCCACGCCGTCCGGATGGCGCTGGAGGAGCTGGGCCAGACCATCGAGGGCACGGTCGTCGTGGTGTGCGGCGACACCCCGCTGCTGACCGGCGCGACGCTGGCGGAGCTGACCCGTACGCACGAGGCGGACCGCAACGCGGTCACCGTGCTGACCGCCGAGGTCGCCGACTCCACGGGCTACGGCCGCATCGTGCGGGACAACGTCTCGGGTGCGGTCACCGCGATCGTCGAGCACAAGGACGCGAGCGAGGCGCAGCGCGCGATTCGTGAGATCAATTCGGGTGTGTTCGCGTTCGACGGCGCGTTGTTGGCGGATGCGTTGGGGAAGGTGCGGACGGACAACAGTCAGGGTGAGGAGTATCTGACTGATGTGCTGGGGATTCTGCGTGAGGCGGGGCATCGGGTCGGTGCGTCGTTGGCGGGGGATTTCCGGGAGATTCTGGGGATCAACAATCGGGTGCAGTTGGCCGAGGCGCGTCGTTTGTTGAATGACCGGTTGCTGGAGCGGGCGATGCTCGCGGGTGTGACGGTGGTGGATCCGGCGTCGACGTTCGTCGATGTTCAGGTGACTTTCGAGCAGGATGCCGTGGTGCTTCCCGGTACTCAGCTGCTGGGGACGACTCATCTGTCTTCGGGTGCCGAGGTGGGTCCCAATTCGCGTCTGACGAACACGGTCGTGGGCCGGGACGCTCGGCTCGACAATGCGGTGGCGTACGACTCGGAGGTGGGTGAGGGTGCGACGGTCGGCCCGTACGCCTATCTGCGGCCGGGTACGCGCCTCGGGGTGAAGGCCAAGATCGGTACGTACGTCGAGACGAAGAACGCGACGATCGGTGAGGGGACGAAGGTTCCGCATCTGTCGTACGTGGGGGACGCGACGATCGGTGAGTTCACGAACATCGGCGCGGCCAGTGTGTTTGTGAATTACGACGGTGAGGCCAAGCATCACACGACGATCGGCTCGCACTGCAAGACGGGTTCGGACAACATGTTTGTTGCTCCTGTCACAGTGGGGGACGGTGCTTACACCGCTGCGGGTTCGGTGATCACGAAGGATGTGCCGCCGGGTTCGTTGGCTGTCGCCCGTGGCCAGCAGCGGAATATTGAGGGTTGGGTGGAGCGCAAGCGTCCGGGAAGTGCTGCCGCGCAGGCTGCTCAGGCTGCGGCCGAGCAGTCGAGCGGGGAGAACTGACCGGATCCGGGCGCGTCTTTCACGGCGTACCGTGATAGATGCGACAGGTGCACATATTCGGCTGGCTCGCCGCGACAGGGACCGCGCGGGTGCAGCGGCATCGAACACGTCTGAGGAGACTGTGCTGTGACCGGGATCAAGACGACCGGCGAGAAGAAGTTGATGCTCTTCTCCGGCCGCGCCCACCCCGAGCTGGCCGAGGAGGTTGCGCACCAGTTGGGTGTGGGCCTCGTGCCGACGAAGGCCTTCGACTTCGCGAACGGTGAGATCTACGTTCGTTTTCAGGAGTCGGCGCGTGGTGCGGACTGCTTCCTGATCCAGAGCCACACGGCTCCGATCAATAAGTGGATCATGGAGCAGCTCATCATGATCGACGCGCTGAAGCGCGCGTCGGCCCGCTCGATCACGGTGATCGTGCCGTCCTACGGCTATGCCCGTCAGGACAAGAAGCACAAGGGCCGTGAGCCGATCTCGGCGCGTCTGGTGGCCGATCTGCTGAAGACGGCGGGTGCGGACCGCATCCTCACCGTCGACCTGCACACGGACCAGATCCAGGGCTTCTTCGACGGTCCGGTGGACCACCTCACCGCGCTGCCGGTGCTGGCGGACTACGTGGGTGCGAAGGTCGACCGCTCGAAGCTGACGATCGTGTCTCCGGACGCGGGTCGTGTGCGGGTCGCCGACCGTTGGTGCGATCGTCTGGACGCGCCGCTCGCCATCGTGCACAAGCGTCGTGACAAGGACGTCGCCAACACGGTGACGGTGCACGAGGTCGTCGGTGATGTGAAGGGCCGCGTCTGTGTCCTGGTCGACGACATGATCGACACGGGTGGCACGATCTGCGCCGCTGCCGATGCGCTGTTCGCGCACGGTGCGGAGGACGTCATCGTGACGGCGACGCACGGCATCCTGTCGGGTCCGGCCGCGGACCGTCTGAAGAACTCCAAGGTGAGCGAGTTCGTGTTCACGAACACGCTGCCGGATCCGTCGGATCTGGAGCTCGACAAGATCACGGTGCTTTCGATCGCTCCGTCGATCGCCCGCGCGGTGCGCGAGGTCTTCGAGGACGGCTCGGTGACGAGTCTGTTCGAGGAGAACTAGCTTGTAGTTGTTGGGAGTTGGGGCCGCGTCCGGTTTCGGGCGCGGCCCCTTCTTCATGCTCTGGTGGGTGTGGCCCGTAGCGCGTCGACGGCGATTCTGGCGGCGCGTCCGATGGCGGCGTCGGCGGCGGGCAGGGTGGCGGCGGTGGAGGCGGCGCGGGTGAAGGCGGCGACGGCGTAGCGCCCTCCGTCGGGGTATTCGACGACGCCGGCTTCGTGGCGGAGCGTGGGCAGGGTGCCGGTTTTGCCGCTGACGTGTACGTCGTCGAAGGGGAAGCCGGAGGCGAGGCGGTGGCTCCAGGCCTGGACGCCGAGGATGGCGCGTAGTTCGTCGGCCCAGGGTTCTTGGCAGAGCTCGTCGCGCCAGATGGCGGCGAGGAGGGCGCAGATTTCTCGGGGGGTGGAGCGGTTGGTGCGGGTGGGGTCGAGGACGGTGAGGCGGGCGACGGCGGCGGGGTCGACGAGGGCTGCGGGGCCGCTGCGGCCGGTGTCGGTGACCATCGTGGCGTAGAGGGCGGCCTGGTTGTGGACGGCGATGGTGCGGGTGAGTCCGAGGGCGTTCATGGTGGCGTTGACGGTGTCGAGGCCGAGGTGGTCCCAGAGGAGGTCGGCGGCGGCGTTGTCGCTGACGGCGATGGCGAGGGAGGCGAGGTCGCGCAGGGAGAGGCGGGCGGCGTCGCGCATGACGGCGAGGCCGGTGGGGCCGGGGGCGCGCCC
>NZ_LGDD01000069.1 GCF_001279695.1 Streptomyces sp. WM6378 | reverse complement strand
GGTGGGTGGGGCGATGGTAGTCGTGCAGGCGGCCGAGGAGGTGGTGGCGGCTCGGTTGGTCGACGGGGTGTCGATCGCGGCGGTCAACGGGCCCGAGGCGGTGGTTCTTTCGGGTACCGAGTCCCAGGTTTTGCGGATTTCGGAGGAGTTGGCGGCCGAGGGGCACAAGACCCGGCGGCTTCCAGTCAGTCACGCCTTCCACTCGGCGTTGATGGAGCCGATGCTGGCGGACTTCCAACGGGTCGCCGAGGGGCTGACGTTCGAGACGCCGCAGATCCCGATCGTGTCGAACTTGACGGGGAAGGTGGCTGCTGCGGAGCTGGTGTGCTCACCTGGATATTGGGTGCGGCACGTGCGGGAGACGGTGCGGTTCGCGGACGGCGTGCGTGCCCTGGAGGGCGAAGGAGCTTCGGTCTTCGTGGAGTTGGGTCCCGACGGCGTGCTGTCGGCGATGGCGCAGCATGGTGCGGACGAGGCTGCGGTGTTCGTCAGTGCGTTGCGCAAGGACCGTCCCGAGGAGTCGGCGCTGCTGACGGCGTTGGCGCGCCTGCATGTGACGGGTGTGGCGGTGGACTGGGCGGCGTGGTTCGCGGGCACCGGCGCCCGTCGCGTGGACCTGCCGACGTATCCCTTCCAACACGAGCGGTACTGGCCCCGGCCTGCCGCGCTCGCCGGGGATGTGACTGGTGCGGGTCTTCGGTCTGCGGAGCACCCGCTGCTGGGCGCCACGCTGACCCTCGCGGACTCCGGCGAGGTGGTGTGCACCGGCCGGCTGTCGTTGCAGGCGTACCCGTGGCTGGCCGACCACAGGATGGGGGGCAGCGTTCTCTTCCCGGCCACCGGCTTCCTGGAGCTGGCGATGCGCGCCGGTGACCAGGCTGGTTGCGACCGGGTCGAGGAGTTCCTGCTGCTGACTCCTCTGGTGCTCACGGATGAGAGTGCCGCGCAGGTCCAGGTGGTGGTCGGCGCCCCGGACGAAGCGGGGGCCCGGACGATCTCGGTGCACTCGCGCGCCGACGGTCCGGTCGACCAGCCGTGGGTCCAGCACGCTCAGGGCACCCTCACCAGTGGCGAGCGGATCGTGGACTTCGGCTCTGAGGTCCGGCCGCCGCAGGACGCCGCGGCCGTGGACCTGGAGGGTTTCTACGACGGGACCGGCTACGGTCCGGCCTTCCAGGGCCTGCGTTCGGTCTGGCAGTGCGCGGACGGGGCTTATGTCGAGGTGGCGCTGCCGGCCGAGGCCGCCGAGCAGGCGGGTTCCTTCGGGATCCATCCGGCGCTGCTGGACGCGGTGCTCCAGTCCCACCGGTTGGCTGGCGTCGGCAGTGAGCAGGAGGATTCCCTGCCGTTCGCCTGGCGGGGCGTGTCGCTGCACGCTGGGGGAGCCGCGGCGCTGCGGGCCCGGGTGCTGAAGACCGGCGACGACTCGGTGTCGATCGCAGCCGTCGACGTCGAAGGCGCCCCCGTACTGTCCGCAGAGGCGATGGTGATCCGCGCCTACCAGGCCCCCGGCGGCGGTCGCGCCGGGCAGCGCGGCGCGGAGGACGGCCTGCTGCTGTCGCTGGACTGGACGGCGGCGCCCGAGGCGGAACCCACCGAGGTCCGGTGCGTGTCCTTGGGCGCCGACGAGTTGGGCGTGGGTGCCTCGGTCACGTCCCTGGCGGACCTGACCGGCGACGAGGACTTCGTGGTGGTCCCCGTGTCCGGTGCGGCGGCCGGCGACGTGCCCGCCGCGGCGCACGCGCTGGCGGCCCGGGCCCTGGGAGTGCTGCAGGACTGGCTCGACCGGGAGGAATCCACCTCGTCCCGCCTGGTGTTCGTCACCCGCGGTGCGGTCTCCGCCGTCGAGGGTGAGTCCGTACGGGATGTGGCCGCGGGCGCGGTGTGGGGTCTGGTGCGCTCGGCGCAGTCGGAGAATCCCGGGCGGATCGTGCTCCTGGACCTCGAAGACGGGCAGGACGGAGACCTGACCGGGGTGCTTGCGGACCTGGCGGGTCTGCTGGCCACCGACGACGCCCAGTTCGTGGTCCGCGACGGTGCTCTCCGGGTGGCGCGCCTGGCCCGGCTCGGCAGCAGTGCGGGGCTGTTGCCGCCCGCCGACGTGCCGTGGCGGCTGAGCAGTGCGGCCAAGGGCAGCCTGGACAACCTGGTCCTGGCTCCTTGCCCGGAGATCCTGGAGCCCCTTACCGAGGGCCAGGTCCGGATCCGGGTGCAGGCTGCCGGCGTCAACTTCCGCGACGTTCTGAATGCCCTGGGCATGTACCCGGGTGAGGCAGGGCTGTTGGGTGCTGAGGCGGCCGGTGTGGTCACCGAGACGGGGCCCGGCGTGCGCGGACTGCACCCGGGCGACCGTGTGACGGGCATGGTCTTCGGCGGCTACGGCCCGGTCGCGGTGACCGATCAGCGGCTGTTGACCCGGATCCCCGAGAACTGGACGCCCGAGCAGGCGGCTTCGATGCCGCTGGTTTTCCTGACCGCGCTCTACGCCTTGAGGGACCTCGCAGATCTCCAGTCCGGCCAGTCGATCCTGGTGCATGCCGGAGCTGGTGGTGTGGGTATGGCGGCGATTCAGTTGGCTCGGCATCTGGGTGCCGAGGTGTTCGCCACGGCCAGTGAGGGCAAGTGGGACACGCTGCGCGAGTTGGGTGTCGCCGACGACCACATCGCCTCCTCCCGCACGACCGACTTCGAGGAGCGCTTCCGGGCGGTCACCGGTGGCCGCGGCGTGGACGTGGTCCTCAACGCCCTCACGGGCGAATTCGTCGACGCGTCGCTGCGGTTGACCGCCCCGGGCGGCCACTTCCTGGAGATGGGCAAGACCGACATCCGTGAGCCCGGGGCCGTCGCCCCGGTGCGTTACAAGGCGTTCGACCTCGCCGACGCAGGCCCCGACCGGGTGCGAGGGATGCTCGCCGAACTGCTGGAGCTGTTCGGCCAGGACGCGTTGCACACGCTGCCGGTGGTGACCTGGGATGTGCGGCGGGCGTCGGAGGCGTTCCGGTTCATGAGCCGGGCGCAGCACATCGGGAAGATCGTGCTGACCCTGCCGCGGCCCTGGGACCCGGACGGCACGGTGCTGATCACCGGCGGTACCGGCGGGCTGGGCGGCGAGCTGGCCCGGCACCTGGTGACCGAGCGGGGCGTACGGCACCTGCTGCTGGTCAGCCGCAGCGGCCCGGACGCCCCTGGTGCCGTCGACCTGCAGGAGGAACTGGCCGCCCACGGCGCCGAGGTGACCGTGCTGGCCTGTGACATGGCCGACCGGGCGGCGGTCGATGGGCTGGTGGCCGCCATTCCGACCGCGCACCCGCTGACCGCGGTGTTCCACACCGCCGGTGTCCTGGACGACGGCGTGGTGGTGTCGTTGACGCCCGAGCGGCTGTCGGCCGTACTGCGTCCGAAGGTGGACGCGGCCTGGCACCTGCACGAAGCCACCAAGGACCTCGACCTCGCCGCGTTCGTGCTGTACTCCTCCGTCTCGGGCGTACTCGGCACTTCGGGGCAGGGCAACTATGCCGCGGGCAACGCCTTCCTCGACGCGCTGGCCCGCCACCGTACGGCACAGGGCCTGCCCGCCCAGTCCCTCGCCTGGGGCGCCTGGGCCCCGAGCGGCGGCATGACCGCCACCCTGTCGGACGTCGATGTACAGCGGATCGCCTCAGCAGGAGCCACGCCGCTGACCGTCGAGCAGGGTCTGGCGCTGTTCGACGCCGCCACCGCGACCGACGGGGGCCACCTCGTCCCCATCGGAGCGGTCACCACCGGCGCCCGCGACCGCGGCACCGTACCGCCGGTGCTGCGGGGCCTGGTCAAGGGCGCCCGCCGTACGGCAGCGGGCGGCGCCGAAGCGGCCGCAACGCTCGGCCACCGGCTACAGGCGGCACGAGCGGAGGACCGTACGCGCATGATGACCGACCTCGTACGGACCGAGGCCGCCGCCGTGCTCGGGCACGCCTCGGCCAAGGCGATCGACACCCGGCGGGAGTTCAACGACCTGGGCTTCGACTCGCTGACCTCCGTCGAACTCCGCAACCGGCTCTCCACGGCCACGGGCCTGCGACTGTCCGCCACCCTCGTCTTCGACTATCCCAACCCCGTCGCACTCGCCGACCACCTCGTCTCGCAGCTCGTGGACGAGTCCGCCACGGGTCCGGACCTCCTCGCCGAGCTGGAACGGCTCGGCTCCGCGCTTGCCGTCAGCGAGCCCGACGCCCGTACCAGGGCCGCCGTCGCCGGCCGCCTGGCACAGATCTTGGACGACTGGCGCGGGACCCCGGCGGAGGAGGACGACGTGCAGGTCTCCGAGCGGATCGAATCCGCCAGCACCGACGAGATCTTCGCCTTCATCGACAACGAGCTCGGTCGGCAGAGCGAACTCTGAGTCAGGCCCACGCATTTACACGGAAGGTTCCACGTCATGCCGAACGACAAGAAGCTCGTCGACTACCTCAAGTGGGTCACGAACGACTTGCACCAGACCCGCCAGCGGCTGCGGGAGGCCGAGTCCGCCAAGCAGGAGCCGATAGCCATCGTCGGCATGTCCTGCCGGCTGCCGGGCGGAATTCGCTCACCGGAAGACCTCTGGCAGTTGTTGGACGACGGTCGCGACGGCATCTCGGCATTCCCCACGGACCGTGGCTGGAACCTCGACATTCTCAGCGGTGAGGGAGGCGGCAGCAGCGCCACCGCCGAAGGCGGCTTCGTCGACGCCGCCTCGTTCGACGCGGGTTTCTTCGGCATCTCGCCCCGTGAAGCCGTGGCGATGGACCCGCAGCAGCGGCTGCTGCTGGAGACCTCCTGGGAGGCACTGGAGCGTGCTGGCATCGCACCGGTCTCCCTGCGGGGCACCCGGACCGGTGTCTTCGTGGGCACGAGCGGCGTCGACTACATCAACGCCGTACTGAACTCCCGCGAGGACATCGAGGGCCACGGCAGCACCGGGCTCGCGGCCAGCATCCTGTCCGGCCGACTGTCCTACACGTTCGGCCTGGAGGGCCCGGCCCTCACCGTCGACACGGCCTGCTCGTCCTCGCTCGTCTCGCTCCACCTGGCGGCCCACGCACTGCGCAGCGGCGAGTGCTCGCTGGCACTGGCCGGCGGTGTGACGGTGATGTCGACGCCGATGAGCTTCGCCGGATTCACCCGGCAGGGCGGGCTGGCGGCGAACGGCCGGTGCAAGGCGTTCTCCGACGACGCCGACGGCACCGGCTGGTCCGAAGGCGTCGGCATCCTCGTGGTGGAGCGCCTCTCCGACGCCCGCCGCAACGGACACGAGATCCTCGCCGTCGTCCGCGGCTCGGCCGTCAACCAGGACGGCGCCTCCAACGGACTGATGGCCCCCAACGGCCCGTCCCAGCAGCGGGTGATCCAGCAGGCCCTGGCGAGCGCCGGTCTCTCCCCCTCGGACGTGGACGCCGTCGAGGCGCACGGCACCGGCACGACCCTGGGCGACCCGATCGAGGCCCAGGCGCTGCTGGCCGCCTACGGTCAGGATCGTGACCCCGAACGCCCGCTGCTGCTGGGGTCGGTGAAGTCCAACCTCGGCCACACGCAGGCGGCCGCAGGCGCGGCCGGACTCATCAAGATGGTCCTGGCGCTGCGGCACGGCGTCCTGCCGAAGACCCTGTACGCCGATGTGCCGTCGTCGCACGTGGACTGGTCGTCCGGTGCGGTGGAGCTGCTGGCGGAGTCCGAGCTGCTGGCGGAGTCCCGGGAGTGGCCCAGGGCCGACCGGCCGTGGCGGGCGGGGGTGTCGTCGTTCGGCATCAGCGGCACCAATGCCCACGTCATCCTTGAACAGGCACCGCTCGCCGAGGAACCCGGCGAGCAGGACGAGACCGAGCAGGACGATAACGAGCAGGGCGACCGTGAGCCGAAGGCCGCTCCGAAGGCCGCTCCGAAGCTCGCGCCGGTGATTGTGCCGGCGGTCGTGCCGTGGCTGGTTTCGGGCAAGTCCGAGGATGCGCTCGCCGCACAGCGCGAGCAGATCACCGCGCTGACAGGTCTGTCGCCGGTCGACCTGGGATTCTCGCTGGCCACCACCCGGGCGCACCTGGAGCACCGTGCGGTACTGCTGTCCGAGGGCGACGAGACCGTCGAGGTAGCACGCGGCTTCGCCGAGGACACGGCTGGAAAGACCGCGGTGTTGTTCTCGGGGCAGGGGGCGCAGCGGGTGGGGATGGGTCGGGAGTTGTACGGCCGGTTCCCGGTGTTTGCGGGGGCGTTGGATGCGGTGTT
>NZ_LGDD01000068.1 GCF_001279695.1 Streptomyces sp. WM6378 | reverse complement strand
GGAGGCCGACGATTCGGAGGCGATGCGGGCACGGATGGTCAAGGAGTACAAGGCCGAGCTGATGCACCCGTACTACGCGGCCGAGCGGGGCCTGGTCGATGACGTCATCGACCCCGCCGAGACCCGGGCCGTCCTCATCGCCTCGCTGGCGATGCTCAAGACCAAACACGCCGACCTGCCGTCCCGCAAACACGGCAACCCACCCCAATAGCAAGGGAGTTGACGCTGTGACCGTCAATACCGTCGTACGCATAGAACGGGGCGAAGCAGGCCCCGAAGAAGTCGCCGTCCTCGCCACGGTCCTCCTGGCGTGTGCCGCGGCCCAACCCGCTCCCGCGGTCAAGGACGACCGCTCCAAGGCAGGTTGGCGCCCCCCGGATCACCGGGCCCCCAACTCCTGGCAGTCCTGACCGAGGGCGCTCAGAGCTGCTTTGTCATGAACGTACTGTTCGGGTCGGGCCGGTAGCCGGCGAACGGCTCGCAGTGGCTGAACCCGAACTTCTCGTACAGCTTCCTGGCGGGCAGGAAGAACTCGGCCGTGCCGGTCTCCAGGCTCAGCCTGGTGAAGCCCATGCGCGTGGCCTCGGTGATGATGTGCTCAAGCAGCAGGGACCCGACCCCGCCCCGCTTGCGCAGCGGCGCGGTGCGCATCGACTTCAACTCCGCGTGGCCCGCGTCGAGCCGCTTGATGGCACCGCAGCCCACCAGGACGTCACCGTCCCGCACGGACCAGAACGTGACCTCGGGCTCGCGGAGGGCACCGAGGTCGAGGGTGTGCTTGCTCTCCGGCGGCGTGATGGACCGCATCTGCTGGACGTGCTCGTCGAGGAACCCGGCGATCTCGGGGCCGGTGAGGTCGTCCACCTCGATCTTCACGATGCTCGTCCTCTCCAGGCCACGCTGCTCAGGGCCGCGTGGGGTCGGGGCCGGGCCTGTCCACCCGGCGTCGACGAGTCTGCCACGCTCGAACAGCGGGCCCGCGGGGACGAACTGGCGCGGCGACGAGCGGCGCGGCGCCTTTGGCCGGGCAGAGGACGAACCCGGAAACGCATGCTGCGGAGAGGGCAGGATTCGAACCTGCGCAGACCCCGAAGGATCCGACCATCAACCACTCCGGGCACCTCTCCCTGATCCCGGCTCCGGTCTCCCTCGCCGTTCACAACAACTACGATGCCAGACCCACCTGACCCATCCCTGACGCCTAACTGACATGGCCCCACGCGTAGTTCGGCAACTCTCGACGGGGCGGGCACACACGACGACGCCCGGCCGGTCGGTCCCGGCCGGGCGTGCGTCAGCCGCCGTGTCTCACCTGCCGGCGGGCATCAGGTGCCGCTCCCCGCGGTGCGACGCGGCTCCCCGCTGCACCGTGGACTTCACGTGCAGGCAGGGGTCCTGTTCGAGGACCGCGCGCTCGTAGTCCCGCATCACCGGCGAGGGGGAGAGGCCGAGTTCCTCGGAGAGCTTGCCGTGCAGCTCGCGGTAGACGTTGAGCGCGTCGGTCTGCCGGCCGCACCGGTACAGCGCGACCATGAGCTGCTGCCGGAAGCGCTCGTTGTAGGGGTGTTCCACCAGGAGGGTCTGCAACTCCGGGATGATGCGCCGGTGTTCGAAGTTCTCCAGGTCGCAGTCGAAGAGGAGCTCCAGGAGGGCGAGCCGGGTCTCCTCGAAGCGGGCGGCGGCCGCCTGGCAGGACTGGCCCACGGCCGTGCCGCCGTAGATGGGGCCGCGCCACATCTTCAGCACGTGCCGGATCTCCCTGGCCGTCCCGTCCGGGGACGAGCCGGTGGATTTTATTCGCTCGTACTCCTCCATGAACACGGTCACGTCGAGGGACCCCTCGTCCAGGACGAGGCGGTAGCCGACGTGCTGGGTGATCAGGCGGGACCTGTCCGGGTCGTCTTCGAGTGCGGCGAGCTTGCGCCGCAGTCGGCTGACGTGGGCCTGGACGGCGTTCTCGACCGCGTCCGGCGGTTCGCTGCCCCACATTTCGTCGATCAGGGCGTCCCTCGACACGGGGCTGCCCTCGGCTACCAGAAGGGCTGCCAGGAGGGAGCTCTGCAGCGTGCCGGAAACCTGTAATTCACCCCTCTCCGAACTCGCCCCTATTGCTCCCAGCAGCTGGAACTTGAGCATCACGCCACCTTCGGATTGGCCAACACACGTGTGTCGAATCGAGTCGAAGAGATCGTGCCGCCGCCATAGGTGCGATGGGGTTGTGGCCGGCCCGGCGCGGCAGCAGAGTGCCGCGTGCTGTCGGGGCTCAGTCCGTTTCGGCAGATCTGCCTGAGAACGACCTCGAAAGGATCTTCGTTCGCACAAGAGACTTCGTGCGCAGTGCGCCAATTCCCCCCGTTTCCCCCGGTCGATTCAAACGTATCGCAGCGTTTTTTATTCCAGCCAACCCATGACCTGTGGCCGAACGCCGCCTATCGCTGGATCGTTCCATATTCCCCCACCTCCCCTACAAGTGCCTTTACGAATGATTTGCCGTAGGAATGCCCGCGTTGACGCCTCTGACCTGCTCGTATGCATTTCATTTGCGGTCGTCTTTTTCGTGCCCGACGGCACTTCGGGCAGCAGAACGGGCGGTCGCCAACCCGCTGGACAGCGGTCTCGGCGGGCGGCTGAGATCGTCGGGAATCGGCTGAGATCAGTCCGGTGCGCGGGGATGGTTGCACCGTCGGGCAACTGGAGCGGGCGCCGACGCGTCGCCGTCGGGTCAGAACCGTGTCAGAAGGGGATCAGGCGGGGCGAGCACTGTGTACTCCACAGGCTTTTTGCGCCCCAGCATGAATGACATTGACGGACTGGTGACGGACGGTGGAGAACCCCTTGGACGAGTTCGGATCCCACGGGCATCGCTATCAGCGTGCGGCAATTGTCGCGAACCCAAAGGCAGGGTCTACCACCGCAGAATATCTCGCGTCGGTCGCGACGGTCTGCCGGGATTATGTCGACGAGGTCGACATCGTCCGGACGCTCCGCCCGGGGCACGCCACCGAGGTGGTGGCCGAGCTGCTCCGCGGCCCGGCGCGCCCCGACGTGATCGTGTCGATCGGTGGCGACGGCACCTTGCGCGAGGTGGTGACGGGTCTCGTCGAGGTCGCCTCCAACCACACGCCGCTGGTGGTGCTGCCCGGCGGCACGGCGAATTCCAACTACCGCTCGCTCTGGGACGACGCCCCCTGGCACGAAGCGCTCACCGCGGCGCTGACCGGCGCCGCCGAGAGCCGGCTGATCGACCTCGCGTGGATCGCCGAGCTCTCCCGGATGGTCGTACTCGGCCTGAGCACCGGCCTGTTCGCCGAGGCGACCGCACGGGCCCTGTCGCTGCCCGTGTCCGGACGCCCCCGCTACCAGCGGGCGATCGCCGAGGCCCTGGAGACGTACCAGCCCTACGAGGGCCGGGTCCTGGTCGACGGGGCGGTGGTGCACTCCGGCAAGATCGTGGTGGCCAACGTCGGCGGCGGCCGCTACCGGGCCGGGGTGCTGAACATGCTGCCGAAGTCGATACGCGACGACGGGCTGCTGGACGTGTGTGTCGTCGACCCCAGCATTCCGACCACGACGGCACTGGAGCTGATGCGTTCCGGCCGTCACCTCGAAGCCGGCGGGTCCACCTATGCGCGCGGCCGGTCCGTCACGCTGGAGCGGCTCGACGGTCTGCCGCTGCACTTCGAGCACGACGGCGAGGTGGTCCCCACCGACCGGTCCTCGATCACCGTCGAGGTGCTGCCGCGGGCCCTGCACGTCCTCGCCTCGCACCAGCGGACCGGGGGCTGAGCCGCCATGACCGCACCTGTCGCGACCGCGGCCGAGCCGGTCGTTCCCGAGGCCGGTCAGCTGGGGCGGCTCGCCGAATGGGCCGGCGCTCTGGAACTGTCCGACGTGCCCGAGCGGGTGGTCTCCTTCGCCGCCAGCCATCTCCTGTCGCAGCTCGCCGCCATCAGGACGGGCCTGGCGCAGGAGGACGGCCGGCGCCTGACGCGCGCCCTGGGCGCCCCCTTCCAGGCAGACACCGCGCAGTCGGCGCGGGTGCTGGCCGGGGCGGGCGCCTGGCTCAACCTCGACGACACCGCGTACGCCGGACACTTGGGCCCCTCCACCGTGGGTGTCCCGCTCGCGTACGCCCACGCCCTGGGGCTCTCGGGGGCCGAACTGCTGCGGGCGGTGATCCTGGCCGACGAGTGCGCGGCCCGCGTCACCGCCGCCGCCACGCTCGGCCCGTTCCGCGGCCAGACGGCGCTGCACACGCATCTGGTGGGCGCGGTGGCCGGGCGCCTGGCCTGCGAGCGGGCCTCGGCGCGGCAGTGGCGCGACGCGCTGGCGCTGGCGCTCAGCGCGCCGCCCTGGACGCTGATGCGGGGCTTCATCGACAGCGACGCCCGGATGCTGCACGTGCCCGTCGCGGTCCGGATGGGCCTGGACGCGTGCGACGCCGCCGAGGGCGGGCTGCGCGGCGCGGACGACATCGTCGAGCACCCGGACGGCTTCCTCGCCCAGTTCGCCGCCGTACCGCTGCCCGATGCCGTCACCATGGGGCTCGGCCGGCGCTGGCACACCGAGACCCTCTCCTTCAAGCTCCACCCGGGCGGGCCCGGCATCGACGCCGCCATCGACTGCGCACTCGATCTCCATACGGAGATGGGCAGTTGGGCCGTCGACGACGTGACCGAGGTGGTCGTGGAATGCTCGGTCTACACCCTCTTCGCGGCCCGCAAGGCCCAGTCCTATCTCGACGGGCCCCGCACCCCGCTCGGCGCCCTGGTGCTCACCACTCCGTACCCGGTGGCCACCGCGCTGCTGACCGGGGGCCTCGCCATCGAGGACTTCTCCGCGCCGCTGGTGGAAACCTCCGAGCGGTGGCGCCTGGCGGAGAAGGTCCGGCTCGTCCACGACGAGGAGATGACCCGCGAACTCCTGGCCGGGGACGCCCCGTTCGGCGAGGCGCTGCGCCAGTCGGGCGCCGAGGGACGCAGGTGGCTTGAGCTGTTCGGCGGCCGGGACCTCGTCGACCTGGCCCCGCCGCCCGCCCCGCCCGCCGAGGACTTCACCCGGGCCGCCAAGCCGACACCGGCCCGGGTACGGGTCGTGCTGCGCGACGGCCGGGTCTTCACCCGTGAGTACCGGATTCCCCGCGGCGGCATCGGACCGGAGCTGCGGGCCGGGCACCAGGCCCTGATCGCTGCCAAGTTCCGCTCCTCGGGCGGGCCCGCCGCCGTCACCGACCTCTGGCCGCGGCTGGCCGGGGCGGAGCCGGAGCAACTGCGCCGCGTCCTCGTTCAGGCCGTCGGCCTGTGATCCCTTCAACGCCCGCATCCCCCAGGAGGAGAAGTGCACGACGCGCAGAGTTTGCTGGAGCCGGCCGCCGAGGCGGTCGGGCGGCTCCGGCGCCGTGGATACGGCCTGGACCACGAGGCGCTCGACAAGCTGGTGGCGGGCCGGGCCGGCGCCATCGGCGAGCGTGACGCGCTCCGCCGAAAGCTCAACGACCTCACCCGGGAGCTGTCCTCGCTCGGCGGCCGCCGGCCCGATGAACTGGTGGACACGGCAAGGGAGTTGAAGGAGCGGATCCGAGCGGCCGAGGCGGATCAGCGGGCGGCCGAGGACGCGCTCCAGGACGTGATGCTGCGCATCCCGAACCTCCCCAGCGACCAGGCGCCCGACGGCGGCCCCGAGGATCCGGTGGTGGAGGTACGCCGCTGGGGAAGCGCCCCGCACTTCGGCTTCGCCCCGCGCGACCACGTCGCGCTGGCCACCGATGCGAACCTGCTCGACCTGCCGCGGGCGGGCAAACTGTCCGGCTCCCGCTTCGCGGTGTTCCGCGGCGCCGGAGCGGTCCTTGAGCGGGCCCTGGCGTCGTTCCTGCTCGACCTGCACACCAGGGAGCACGGCTACGTGGAGCACAGCGTGCCCCATCTCGTCACCCGGCAGACCATGACGGGGACCGGGCAGCTGCCGAAGTTCGCCGACGACCTGTTCGCCACACAGGTCGCCGACCGCGAGCTGTTCCTCATCCCCACCGCCGAGGTGCCCCTCGTCAACCTCTACCGCGACGAGACGCTGAACGCGGGCGAGCTGCCCCTGAGCCTGACCGCGCACACCTCCTGCTACCGCTCGGAGGCCGGTTCGTACGGCCGGGACACCCGCGGGCTCATCCGGCTGCACGAGTTCGCCAAGGTCGAGATGGTCCGGATGTGCCTCGTCGAGGACGCGCCGGACCAACTGGAGCTGATGGTCCGTCATGCCGAAGAGTGCCTGCGGCGGCTCGGCCTGCACTACCGCGTCATCGACCTGCGCGCGGGAGACCTCGGCTTCTCCGCGCGCCGCACCTACGACCTGGAGGTGTGGCTGCCGAGCCAGGACTGCTTCCGGGAGATCTCCTCGGTCTCCGACTGCGGCACCTTCCAGGCCCGCCGGGCCGGCATCCGCGTGAAGCGCAACGGCCGCAAGGAGCACCCGGCCACCCTCAACGGCTCCGGCCTGCCGATCGGCCGCACGGTCGTGGCCCTGCTCGAACAGAACCAGCGCGAGGACGGCTCGATCACCGTCCCGCAGGTCCTGACGCCGTACACCGGCTTCAGCACCATCGCCGCGGACGGCACGCCCCTGCCCTGACCGTCCGGACGGCATGCGTATGCCCCGGCACCGCGCTTCGGTGCCGGGGCACGGCCATGTCACGTAACTCCCGTGAATATCAACGGAGTTGGCATGCGAGAGCGGGGCCGGACGGCGTGTCCGGCCCCGCTGACGTACGGCTTACTCACCCCTCTGGTCTACGCCTCGTCGTTCTGGACCCAGCTCATGAGCTTGCGGAGCTCCTTGCCGGTGGTCTCCAGGAGGTGCTCGGAGTCCTGGGTCTTGTACTCGTTGTAC
>NZ_LGDD01000067.1 GCF_001279695.1 Streptomyces sp. WM6378 | reverse complement strand
GGTGGGGGCGGTGAGCGGGGTTCCGGCGGCGGGGGTTCGCTGTGCCCACCCTTCCCCAAGGTCTCGGCTTCGCTCGACCAGGGGAGACCCCGATCGCCCTGCGGAACGATTGCCCACAGTGTGGTCCGAGGGAGCGGAACGGCTGCCCACGGCGTGGTGTGAGGGAGCCGGACGATTGCCCACAGCGAGTGGGGAAGGTGCCGCCGCAGTCTGAGCGTAGGGGCTGCTCGCGGCGCGAGGCGAGGCGGGACGGGTGTCCGCAGGGGGGTGTGGGGTCGGGGACTCCGTCGAGGGGGCCTCTGCCCGGCGGGTGAGCAATCTCGTATGCAGGGCCGTCAGTTCGGGACCCGGGGGGACGCCCAGCTCTGTGTCCAGGGTTCGGCGGGTGGTCTCGTAGACCGCGAACGCGTCTGCCTGGCGGCCCGCTCTGTGGAGGGCCAGCATCAGGAGGGCCTGGGTTCGTTCGCGGAGGGGGTGTTCCGCCGCGAAGGCCCGGAGCGAGGCGATCGTCGCCGCGTGGCGGTCCAGGGCGAGGGCGCCGTGGAAGTGGTCCTCCCGGGCGGACAGCCACAGTTCGGTGAGGCGGTCGCGCTCGCGCTCGGCGTGCGGGCCGGGCAGGCCCGCGAGGGGGGTGCCGCCCCACAGGGCGAGCGCGCCGGTCAGTTCGCGGTGGGCGGCCGCGGTGCCGCCCGCGCCGCGCAGCCGGGCGGCCTCGGCCAGGCGCGCCTCGAAGACGGCGGTGTCGAGCGCGCTGGACGGCACCCGCAGGGCGTATCCGTCGTCGGCCGACACCAGGAGCCTGGCCGGGGTGCGGGCGGGGCGGGACGGTTCAAGCAGGGTGCGCAGCCGCGACACGTAGGTGCGCAGGGTGCCGACCCCGCGCGGGGGCAGCCGTTCGCCCCAGATCGCGTCGAGGAGCTCCGGCATGGACACGGGCCGGCCCGCGCGAAGGAGCAACACGGCGAGCAGGGCCCGCTGCTGGGGCGGTCCGAGCCGCAGGGGCCGGCCACCGAGGTCGCCCTCGACGGGCCCGAGCATCCGGAACCGCAGCCCAGTCGCCGTGCCGCCTATGCCGCCGGTTGTGCCGCCATCGCCCGTTCCGCCGGATTCCGTCACGCGCCGCCGCCTCTTCCTCTCAACGCACCCGGCCGATCCGTCCCTCGACGTTTGCCCTTCCGGCCCACCGAATCTTGTTCTTCCGGTCCACCGAAACGCTACGCCAGGACCTCTCACCGGCCCGCATCACCACATGTATCGCACAAGGAGTTGGCTTGAACTGGCCCCTGTATCCCGTGGGTAACCGGTCGAAAGGGCACCCTCCCTGCCCCCAAGACGGGCCTTGCGCCTCCTGCGTTCCGTATCAAAGGCGTCAAGAATCGCGAGCCGACGAACGAGGGGAGTGCACCTATCGTGCGGGTCACGCGGGAACAGCAGGCCGAGCGACGCCCGGGCGCCCCGGCGGCCGGCTCGACGCGGCGCGAATCCGCACTCGCCCGGCTCCACCGCACCGCCGGGAACGCGGCGGTGGCCCAGCTGTTCGCTCCGGCCGCCGAACGAGGCCGGGAGGCCGCGCCCGTCCAGCGGATCACCGACCGGGCCGGCGGCACGTACGACGCGACGCCCCAACCCGGCGAGCGCGGGCCGTACTTCGTCTCGCAGGGCCCCGAACCGGTGGTCGCGAGGGGCGGCGGCGGTGAACCGCGCGACATCCGGGAGCGGCTGCGCTACGAGCTCTCCGAGGTCGGCCCCGCCGACGCCCCGCTCCGGGTGGCCGACGACGGCACGCTCGCCGTGCACGGGGTGGACGAACCCAAGGAGTTCTACGCGGTGCAGGCCGTCGTCGACACCGCCAACACGGCGCTGCGCGCGGTCGGCAGCACCGTCGAGCTGGTCACCGGGGGCCGCAGCATCGGCGTCGGCGCGCACCGGCTGCTCCGTGTCCAGCCCGCCGTCGTCAAGGACGCCACGCCCGAGAGCCAACTGGGGCCGTTCGTCTCGCTGTTGCGCTCCACCTGCATCTCGGTGGCGTGCGCCCTGATCGGCTCCGAGCACTCGAAGCGGGCCCAGGCAGTGCTCGGCGGGCGCGCCGGGGGCTTCCTGCTCACCCCCAGCTCCGACAGCGACGCCCGCGCGAACCGCCTTGCGGGCGCGGTGGCGCAGGACACCGCCGACACCCTCGGCGTCGACGGCGCGGTCACCGCAGCCCGGGGCGAGACGGCCCCGCTCCAGGACCTCGGCCGCAGCTACGGCGAGGCCACCCGCGGCGGCGGCCGGGACGCCACCGAGGCCCGCCTCGGCATCAACAAGTACGCGTCCCCCGGCCCCGGGGAGGGCTTCGGGATCTTCAGCATGCTGGCCAAGGACGGCCGCGACCACTCGGTGTCGCCCGCCGTGGACCGCGGCGAGAACGTCTGGGGCTACCACTTCGCGGCGGTCGTCGCACGCTCCCTGGACGGCACCTGCCAGGTGACCCTGGAGAACTACGCGCGCAACGAGTTCGACGCCAAGGCCCGCTCCGACCTGTACGAGCTCCTCTACGAGCGGGCCAAGAAGGAGGGCGGCTGGTTCAGCCGGCTCAAGCCGCTCCTGGAGAGCGACGACCAGCAGGCCTTCAAGACGAAGTTCGACGACGTGCTGGCCGCCCTGGTCAAGGACCCCGCCGTCAAGAGGAACAGGGGCCTGCCGCGCATCCAGTTGCAGAACGACTTCGAGGACCACACCTGCCGCTCCTGGTTCTTCCGCGTCTACGGCGGCGGCCCCGGCGAGAGCTTCCACGAGCAGCAGGCGGCCTCGGGCTACTTCAACAACCCCATGACGCTGCGGGTCGGCCGCCCGCCGGCCGGGCCCTGAGGACCACCCGCACGCAGGGGCTGTCGGGGTCGGCCGGGATTTGGAGAGCCGCGCCCACTGTTCAGGCCGCACGTCGGGGGAGCACGCTGCTGGGAGTACGGACAGCTACTGCACCATCACGGACCGGGGCGACGTGGACGGGAGTCGGCATTACGTGCCTAGGGGGTGCGCGCCATGGGTGACAGCAGTGCGGAACAGCAGGCGGCCGAGGATGCCCGGCGGAGGGAGGAACTGTTGGAGAAGGTGCGCGAGGCGAACCGGCTGAGCACCGGCCGGCCCTGCCCGCCGCCGGGATCGGTCCCGCTCTCCGAGGACGAGGACGACGCCTGACCCGTCCTCTTCCGGACCTTCCGCGTTCGGGCCCCGGGCCCGGGTACGGCACCCGCCGTACCCGATCCGGCCGGGAGATCCCGCGCTGATGACCGGAAGGGCAGCTTGTGCTGCCCTCGTCCACGCACCTTCTCCCCTCCCCCCTCAAGCCCCGCCGCGCGAGGCTTGAGGGGTAATTGGCCGGTAGCAGCGTTTCGGGGGGCGGGACAACCGCGTGCAGCTCGGATTCGGAGTGAGCCGTCCGCCCCGCGCTCAGCCGGCCCCCAAAGTCTTCGGGCGCTGGCCCGCACCCTCCGTACCCCAGTAACAAGGAGCAGCTTCCCGTGCCCAACTACCTGTCCCCCGGCGTCTACGTCGAGGAAGTCGCCAGCGGATCCCGCCCCATCGAAGGGGTCGGCACCTCCGTTGCCGCCTTCGTCGGGCTCGCGCCCGTGGGGCCGCTGAACGAGCCGACGCTGGTGACGAACTGGTCCCAGTACGTCGCCGAGTTCGGCGAGTTCACGGACGGGTACTACCTGGCGCACTCCGTCTACGGCTTCTTCAACAACGGCGGTACGGCCGCCTACATCGTGCGCGTCGGCGGCTCCGAGAACGGCACCGGGCAGGCCGCCCCGCAGGCCGCGGCCGCCGCCGCGCCGCAGGCGATCACCGCCGGTGAGGCCGTGGCGCTCGGCACGTTCAAGGTCTCCGCGATCACGGCGGGCTCCAACGGCGGTGCGCTGACCGTCGAGGTGCAGGACTCCGACGAGAAGGACGCGGACCGCTTCAAGCTGGTCGTCAAGGACGGCGACACCGTCGTCGAGAACTTCGACGTCAGCGCGAAGAAGTCGGCGCGCAACTTCGTCGTCACGCAGGTCAAGCAGCGCTCCAAGACGATCACCGTCGAGGAGACCGTGGCTGGTGGCCAGCTGGCCAAGCCGGACGCTCAGGCCGTCACCCTGGCCCCGCCGGCCGCCGCGCCCGCCCCCGCCGCGACCGGTGGCGCCCTCGCCCGGGTCGAGTCCGGCCAGTTCATCGGCGACTCCGCCGACCGCACCGGCTTCGGCGGCCTGGAGGCCCTCGACGAGATCAACATGGTCGCGGTGCCCGACCTGATGGCCGCCTACCAGCAGGGCCTGATCGACCTGGAGCAGGTCAAGGCCGTCCAGCTGGGCCTGGTCGCGCACTGCGAGCTGATGGGCGACCGCATGGCCATCCTCGACCCGCCGCCGGGGCTCAACGCCCGCGACATCCGCAAGTGGCGGATGGAGGGCGCCGGTTACGACTCCCGGTACGCCGCCCTCTACTACCCGTGGATCAAGTCCTTCGACCCCTCCACCGGCCAGACCAAGATCGTTCCGCCGTCCGGGCACATGGCCGGCATCTGGGCCCGCAACGACGCCGAGCGCGGCGTCCACAAGGCTCCCGCGAACGAGATCGTGCGCGGCGCCGTCGACCTGGAACTCCAGATCACCCGCGGCGAGCAGGACCTCCTGAACCCGGTCGGCGTCAACTGCATCCGCGCCTTCCCGGGCCGCGGCATCCGCGTCTGGGGCGCCCGCACCCTTGCCTCGGACCCGGCCTGGCGCTACCTGAACGTGCGCCGGTACTTCAACTACCTGGAAGAGTCGATCCTGATCGGCACCCAGTGGGTCGTGTTCGAGCCGAACGACCAGGCGCTGTGGGCCCGGATCCGCCGCAACATCTCCGCCTTCCTGGTCAACGAGTGGCGCAACGGCGCCCTGTTCGGCCAGCGCCCCGAGGACGCCTTCTACGTGAAGTGCGACGAGGAGACCAACCCGGTGGAGTCGGTCGACCTCGGCCGCGTGGTCTGCGAGATCGGCATCGCGCCCGTCAAGCCCGCCGAGTTCGTCGTGTTCCGGCTCGCCCAGTTCTCGGGCGGCGGCGGCGAGCTGGAGGAGTAGCAGATCTGCTCCAACTCGCTTACGTACCCGCCGTTTCCGCACGAACAGGAGTAACCCAGCATGTCGCTTCAGCCCGGTGATGCGCTCACCACACACAACTTCGGCCTGCAGATCGACGGCATCATGGTCGAGTACCTGCAGGAGGTCAGCAGCCTCTCCATGGAGCAGGACGTCATCGAGTACCAGCAGGTCTCGGCCGACGGCAAGCCGATCATCAAGAAGCTGCCCGGCGTCAAGAAGGCCGGTGAGTGCACGGTGACCCGCGGCGCCACGCAGTCCGCCACGTTCTCCGAGTGGATCAAGCAGTCCATCGACGGGAACATGGGCTCGGCCCGCAAGAACGCCTCCATCATCATGATGGACTACATGGACAACCCGGTGAAGCGCTACCACCTGCGCAACGCCTGGTGCAACAAGGTCGAGATCAGCTCGGTCAAGGCCGGCGACGCCCAGGCCATGACCGAGCAGGTCTCCATCACCTTCGAAGAGCTGGTCATCGAGTAATGCGCCGCGAAGGTCCTGGAATTGCCGGCGCGCCCGGGGTGGACACCCCGGCCGCGTCCGGCGCGCGGGAGACCCTGCGCACCGAGTTCGAGTTCGAGCTGCCGCGCGGGTACGTCGACGAGTCGGGCACCGTGCACCGGCGCGGCGCGATGCGGCTCGCCACGGCCCGCGACGAGCTGGTCCCGCGGCCCGCGACGAGCTGGTCCCGCTGCGGGACGTACGGGTCCGCGAGAACCCGGCGTACCTGTCGGTGGTCCTGCTCGGCCGGGTCATCACCCGGCTCGGCACGCTCGGTGACGTCCACGACGGCACGGTGGAGAACATGTTCGCCTCCGACCTGGCCTTCCTCCAGGACTTCTACCGGCAGATCAACGCCGAGGGCCACACCCGTGCGGCCGTGGCCTGCCCGCACTGCGAGCAGTCCTTCGAGGTCGAGCTGGCCGGGAGCCGCCTGGGGGAATCGTGACGTACGCGGCCGACCGGATCGAGGAGGAGACCGCGTACCTGGCCTACCACTTCCACTGGGACATGGACTCCATCCTCGACCTGGAGCATGCGGACCGGCGGGCGTACGTACGGCGGGTGGCGGCACTGGTGGAACAAGGCGAAGGGGAGCGGTGACGGGGGATGGGGCTCGCCCCGGCCCGCGACGAGCTGGTCCCGCTGCGGGACGTACGGGTCCGCGAGAACCCGGCGTACCTGTCGGTGGTCCTGCTCGGCCGGGTCATCACCCGGCTCG
>NZ_LGDD01000066.1 GCF_001279695.1 Streptomyces sp. WM6378 | reverse complement strand
CACTGAGGTGCTGGACCGGCATCTGCACCACCTGCCACCGCCCGCTACCTAGCCCACGGAAACCAACAAGATCGCCTGAGACTTAACGGAGTCCTACTAGTGCTGTGACCAGAAACGTTCACCCGGTCGGTACCAAGGGTGTGTCCTCAGGGGTGTCGAGCAGTAACTTACTTTTGACCTCAAGGTCAAAAATGGTGTTACGGTGGCGCCATGGGCAGGCCGAAGCAGTTCGATCCGGATGTGGCGGTGGAGCGCGCGATGGGCGTGTTCTGGCGCAAGGGGTACGCGGCGACGACGCCACAGGACCTCGTGGACGAGATCGGCATCGGCAAAGGCAGCCTGTACAACACCTTCGGCAGCAAGCACGCCTTGTTCGAGCGGGCTCTTGCGCGCTACCGCGACTCGCAGGCCGCGTGGCTGGAGGAGCTTCTCGATCACCCCGGTTCGGCGAAGGATCGACTGCGGGGCGCGCTGGAGGCGCTGGTCGAGCTCGACTTGGGCGACGGGGATCGGCGCGGCTGCATGGCGGTCAACACTGCCGCCGAGTTGGCCACCTCGGATGCCGGGACGGCCGACACGGTACGCAAGATGTTCGCGCGTACGGAAAGTGCGTTCCGGGCGACCGTTGAGGAAGGTCAGCGAGCCGGCGAGATCTCCGGTGGCCGCGACGCGGCGGCGCTGGCCGCCTGGTTGCTTGCGACAGTGATCGGTATGCGGGTGCTGGCGAAGACGGCCGAGGATGCCACGCAGTTGAGGCGGGTCGTGGACGCGGCGATGGCGTCGCTGTAGTCCGGCACCGCCGGTCGGTGCCGTCGTTCTTTTGCGGCCTAATTTTGTACCTGCAATTCAAATATATTCAAGGAGTCTGACATGGAGCTCGATCTCGCCGGGAAAACCGCGGTCGTCACCGGGGCCAGCCGAGGCGTGGGCCTCGCGATCACACGGCAGCTCGTCGGCGAGGGGGTCCGCGTGGTGGGTGTGGCCCGCACGATCACGGCCGAACTGAAGGAGGCCGGCGCCCACCCGGTCGCGGTCGACCTGAGCACGCCGGAAGGTGCCGAGGAGTTGGGGGCACAGGCGCTCGCGGAACTCGGCGGGGTGGACTTCCTGGTCAACAATTTGGGCGGCGGTGACACGTTTACCCTGAACGGGTTCCTCGCGACCGACGACGCCCTGTGGGCGCAGAGCTTCGAGGTCAACCTGTTCGGCACGGTCCGGGTCACCCGTCGGCTGCTGCCGAGCATCCTGGAGCGCCGCGGTTCGGTGGTGAACATCTCGTCGATGAGCGCCCGCCTGCCGGGCACGGGCCCGATCGAGTACGGCGTCGCGAAGGCGGGTCTCAACGCGTTCGGCAAGGCGCTGTCCGAGGAGTTCGGCCCCCAGGGTGTACGTGTGAACACCGTCTCTCCCGGTCCGACGCGTACCGGTATGTGGGAGGACGCAGACGGCTTCGGTGCCCGCCTCGCAGAGGCGAACGGTGTCGGGCACCGCGACTTCGTGGCCGGGGTGCCCGCGGCGATGGGTATGACCACTGGCCGCATGGTCGAGGCCGACGAGGTCGCGGCCGTCGTTGCGTTTCTCGTCTCGGACCGCGCGGCAAGCGTGACCGGCGCCGATTACGTCGTCGAGGGCGGCGGCATCAAGACGGTGTGAGACGTCGGCTGGCACGGCGCGGTGGTAGGTCGCCGGCTCGGCATCCGCCCGATCGGCGGGGCCTGCTGGGCCGAAGAGGGCAGGCCCCCCGAACTCGTCGAAGGCGAAAGTGCGATCGGGGTTGCGCCAGCGCAGGTACCGGTGCAAGTTGCGTGTCTGGACAGTGTGGTGCTCGGTCAGCGAACCCTGACCGGCTCTGCCATCCCGCCACCCCACACTGGTCGGACATTCCATCACATCCAGCCGAAGCGAGATCAGTCAGCACCGACCCGGTCATCGTTTCCGGTCACAGCACTAGCTCGCCCGCGCGCAGGACGATGAGGCGGACAGCGTTCAAGTGCGAGCCGTGCTCAAGAGCCGGAGCGCGGCGATCACGCAACCCTGGCTCGTGCCACGGCACTCGACCCCTGCTCCTGGCGCTCGCTCACTGCGGAGGATTCGCCGGGTATGGGCCAGGCACATCCTCCGTGCTGTGTCCGATCGTCAGCAGCTCGATGACGTCCGCGAATCCGACGTCATCGAGCTGGTGGAGGCGGACGGGCATGCCCGACCCGGGCAGGAGCACCAGATCGTCCTGGGCCGAGCAGTTCAGAGTCCACGCTCCGCTGGGCATGGGCACGCCGTCCGGAGCGAGGGCGACGACCGACATCGTCGACTGCGGCCAGGCGGCGCGTGTGTCCACCAGGAGTGGCACGTCGCTGAGGTCAGCGGCACGAGTGTCGTGGCAGAGCACGACCTGTCCGAGCCAGGACGCTGGCTCCTGATCGTGGGGGCGGGCGCTCCGCGGGCTGTCGATGCCCAGGGACTGGAGGCGGGTGCGCTGTACTGCCGCCAAGGCCCGAACGTCTGAGGCCGCCCGGTCGGCCGGCAGGGCGCGGGAGTTGAGTACGACGCCGGTGAGTTCCGTTGCGGTCCGCCCGACGAAAGCGAGGGGAAGGCGGCGGGCGAACGCGGTGGTGGCCAGCTCGGTGGCCAGTGCTTGATAGAGGTAGCGGCCGCGCTCGGCATCTCCGGTGAGGTGGAGAACCCCGACGTACTCCAAGTCGATGAGCACGATGCGGCCTTCTTGGTCCCAGCCAAGGGACACGAGTCCCGGATAGGGCTCGACCACCGGCTCGAGCTTCTCCCCCGGCCGCAGAGCCGCACTGGATGCCTCGCAGCGCCACACTCCCGGCCGATCGGGATCGGCGGTGAACGGGGCCACCGGAGGCCGCGGCTGTGCGAGGTGCAACTCGACGTAGGTGGGCCGACGGGAGAGCACCACAGCCTCCAGCGCAGGCAGTTCACCCCCGTCGGCCTTGAGCGTCATGGTGAGCAGCGCCAGGGCCCGTCGCAGGAACTGAACACTGTCGGGGATCCGCACGCTGTGCATGCCCCTCTGGGTACGCTCGGGGCGGCTGCCAGGGGATGGCAGACGGGGCAGGCGGCCAGGGCGGCACCGCTTTCGCTGAATGGTGCGCAGTCGGAACAGTTCGTTGAGGACCGCAGCGATCAGGACACCAGTCCCCTGCCACCAGCACCAGGGCTGGCGCAGCCTCTCCAACTCCATTGCGTCTTCCTCGTCCTGGGGGTCGAGCTCGTACGCGGGATCCGTGCTGCCATCCCACGTGCGCCCCGTCAGGTCGTCGAAGTACATGCGCTCGCCCTTCCCAAAGCCCCACCGGTCCCCCACGGTGATCGCGGACTCACCCTAACCGTGACGCCTGGGGGCACCATCAACCGATGCGCACTGGGCAAGCGTGACAACTGGCAAGCTCTCCGCAGCGCTACAGCGTCCGTTCCGTGTACGGGTGAGCAGCGCCGGTACGGCGCCCAACCACTCAAGAGGCCCGGGGAATTGACTCAGAAGCCCGTCGTTCATGAGTCGCCGGCCTGGAGAACCGATGGTTCCAGGCCACGTCATAACATGCTCAGGCCGGGATCTCACCCGACTTGACGACGGTTCAGCGACCGCCATATCACCGAGCGACCGCACCGGCCCACCGCGCCGCGTCGCGTTCTGGCCTCGGGCATCGCCATCCAACAATGGCGTGCACAAACTTGAGGGCCCTCAACTTCGGGCAGGGGCGTGGCGACAGACTCTGTCGGGGCGCGAGGGCAAAAACTTTCCGAGAAGGCAACCGCTCACGCAATCACACGCAGTATGCAGCGTATGCCAGGGAATCACGGGCAACCACCACCAGCACCCTGTAAATCATAGGCTAGCCGGGCCAATTGTACTAGACAAGAGGTCTAGGATCACCCCACACCTTCGAAAGTAAGGGGGTGGGTACGATAGTCTGCATCTGCCTCGCTGATCCTCCCAACTCGGCTGCGCAGAGCGCCAGTTCACGGACCTCCGGGACCATCGCACCTCGGTGCCCGGTCGGGAGGGGAGAGTGAGGTGGCGCTGATGGACAACCAGAAGGACAAGCCCGGCCGCAGGACCGACTGGCCCAAGCCCGATCGGTGGCAGGTCGTTCTCGCGGCAGCGAGTCTGCTGGTGGCGATCATCGCCCTGCTGAGGTAGCCGCTCGGCAGACGCTGGGCGCTCACCCCGACGCGGTCGGACCAGACCGCTCGCTACATACGCAGCGAGCCCGGTCGGATGATGGTCGACCGGGCTCGGTAACTGCATGGGGCCTGGCCCCGGGCTTGCACCCCGGGGCCGGGCCTTCGTGCGTACGGACGCCTAGGGCGTCAAGTTATACGCGTTGCGCTTCAACCATAGCGTCTTCGGCCTGACCCGTCTCTGATGGCGGTACAGGGTCATGTCCCGTCGGCCAGGGCCAGATTGCCGCGTCCGCTTCAATGACGGGACGAACAGGGAGGCGAAGATCCCACCGCGGGATCGGGCACTGCCGCGAGGGAGGCCGCAGCGCCCGGGTGCGTCAGACGGATTGTGCCCACATGAAGGAGAGGACCCTGCCCAGTGCGTCGTCCTGATGCCGGGGCGTGCTGTCGGAGAATGCGGCCCGGGCCCGGTCGAGGTCGTCGCGCCGGAAGGGGCGGGGTACTTGGGGGGTCAGCCTGATGATCAGCGGGCGGGCTGCCGCCTGCTGGTACGCGGCGAGTTTGTAGTGTCCGTCGAGGAGGTAGCCCACCGGGCTGTCGGGGGCGGGGAAAAGTGCGACCAGCGCCGGCAGGCCGCCCCCGGCGCGGATACGGTCGCGGTAGCCGCGCACCGCCCTGTGGTCACGGGGCGGCCACGCGTCGGTGGCCACCAGCGCGAGCTCTTCGTCGGCGTACCAGCGGTGGACCTGGAGGGCGCGCGGGTGAACCACCAGCAGGTGGTCCGGGGCGACCTCGGCCTTCATCACGTACCGCCCGGGGGCGAGCAGTGACAGCAACGGGCGCAGGCATTCCGGATCCGGCGGCTCAACCCGGCCGGTGCGCGGATCGGGCACGAGGCCGGGGGCGCTGAGCCACTCGGTGAGGTACTTGACCTCGCAGAGCCCGGGGCCGCCCGCGCCCGCACGCGCCGCAAGCTGGCCCATGCTGCCGCATCCGTCGCCGGCTTCCAGAAACACCGGATCGCCAGCGAGCAGGAGCAGGCTGCCACCCGCGTCGCCGGCCACTTCGATGACGCCGTGTCCGTCGGGCACATCGAAAGCCACCGAGAGGCGAGACGGAGGCAGCTGTTTGCTCATCTGCCGATCCTACGGACGGCCACCCGGGCCGCCCGGACCACACCTGCCCAACCCACGGCAACGGATGCAGTTACGGCCGTTGGCCGCGTGCCCGACAGCAGCCGAACGCTTCATCAGCAACTGCGATGCCGGACGCGGGCGATGTCACCGCCGGTTACCCGAGCCAGACGATTGTCAGGATGGACAGGCGGCGCAGGGGCCTGTTGATCCAGTAGGTGAGGGACAGCTGGCCGACGGACGCGACGCGTATGTCCTCGCCTTCCCTGTCGCCGGTGTCCCACTGCGGGAAGCCCCACGGGTTTGCGGCCGCCGCGTCCAGGACGTCCCACATCATCTCTTCGGCACCGGAGCGGGGGCGTACGGCGTAACGGGGGCGTGATCGGGCTGCGCGCTCATCTGCTGGTCCTCCCGACAGGTCGTATGAGTCACAGTACGCGTGGCAAGCAGACCGAGACGTGCATGTGCCGAGGCTCAGTAGTTGTCACCGTCGGCACCAGATAGCCTGCGAAGAAAGCAGGTCGAAGCAGTCGGGCTGACCTGACCCACCTCTGAGGTTCCAGTTCTGGTGGCTAACTGACAGCCCTTCACGGAAGGCTGGCAGTCATGCCTCGTCCCTATCCTCCGGAGTTCC
>NZ_LGDD01000065.1 GCF_001279695.1 Streptomyces sp. WM6378 | reverse complement strand
CCCCCCAGCCAAATACACCGCCTCGATCCCCGCCACCACCACCCCCAACCCCTCCTCGAACCGCTCGTCGAACCCCTCGAACATCTCCGCCCCCGCCGCCGCGGCCAGCGGATACGCCGCGAGCAGTTCCGCCCGCTCCGCCACGTCGACGCCCCGCCCCCGCTCGCCCGGCCGCGGCTCCGAGCCCTGCTCCTCCTCGACGAACCCCATCGTGTAGTGGTACGTCGTCATCGCGGCCCGTACCGCGCCACGGAATTCGAAGCCCGCCTCCAGCATCATGCCGAGGTACGCCTCCATGGACTGCGCGTGGTCGGTGCCGGTGAAGCGCGCGCCTCCGTACACCTTCGCGCCGTCGCGGTACGCGAGCAGCATCGCGCGCAGGGCCCGGTTGAAGGCGCGGACCCCTTCCTGCCAGCTGTCGCAGTCCGTGCCGGGCACGCCGTCGGCGGTCATCCGGCGGTACATGACCGTCGCCATCTCGTCGATCAGAGCCTGCTTGTTCTTGAAGTGCCAGTACAGCGCCGGGGCCTGGACGCCGAGCTCCTTCGCGATGGCGCGCAGCGTGAGCCCGTCCAGGCCCAGCTCGTTGAGGAGCCTCAGCGCGGTGTCGGCGACCTGCGCCCGGTCGATCTTCGTCGTAGCCACCTTGACAACTTAACACCGTTAAGCTCATGCTTCCGAACATGGAACTTAACGGCGTTAAGGAAACCGTCGCGACTACCGCGCCCGAGGCCCCGGCCACCACCTCCGAGACCTCGGCCGCCCCCCTCGCGGCCGCCAGAACAGCCACCACCGACGTCCTCATCGTTGGCGCGGGCCCCACCGGCCTCACGCTCGCCATCGACCTCGCCCGTCGCGGCGTCCCCGCCCTGCTCGTCGAGAAGGCGGACCGGCTCTTCCCCGGCTCGCGCGGCAAGGGCATCCAGCCCCGCACCCTGGAGCTGCTCGACGACCTCGGCCTGGCCGAGACCGCGCTGCGGGCCGGCCGCGACTACCCGAGGATGCGCGACTGGGTCGGCCCGGACGGCACCGAGCGCGGCCGCGAGTGGGACATGATCGAGCGCGCCGAGCCCACCGAGCGGGAGCCCTACGCCAACGCCCTGCTCCTTGGCCAGGCCCGCTTCCAGGAGCTGCTGTACGCCCACCTCAAGAGCCTCGGCGGCGACGTCGCCTTCAGCGCCGAGGTGACCGCGGTCCACCAGGACGCCGACGGCGTCACCGCCTCCCTGGCCGACGGCCGCACCCTCCGCGCCCGCTACCTCGTGGCCGGCGACGGCGGCCGCTCCGGCATCCGGCGCGCGCTCGGCATCCCCATGGAGGGCGAGAGCGTCGACCCCAAACCGATGCTCGTCGCGGACCTGACCGTCACCGAGGACGCGATCATCGACGACCTCAACTGGCATGTGTGGAACGGAAGTTCAGACGGGGGAGCCGTGCTCTGCCCGCTGCCCGGCACCCCCGGCCTCTTCCAGCTGATCGCCCAGTACTCCGACGAGAACGCCGTCCCCGACACCAGCGACGCGGGCGTCCGAAGGCTCGTCGCCGCCCGCACCGCGGTCACCGAGGACCAGATCACCGAGGTCCACTGGGCCTCCGACTTCCGCCCCCGCGCGGCGCTGGCCGACCGCTTCCGCGAGGGCCGGATCTTCCTCGCCGGCGACGCCGCCCACATCCACTCCCCCGCCGGCGGCCAGGGCCTCAACACCAGCGTCCAGGACGCGTACAACCTGGGCTGGAAGCTCGCCCAGGTGCTCCACCGCGGCGCCCCGGACGCCCTGCTCGACACGTACGAGGAGGAGCGCAGGCCCATCGCCGCAGGAGTGCTCGGCATGAGCACGCGGCTGCACCGCGCGGCCATCGGCGGCGAGAACAGCCAGCGCCGCGCCGAGGTCCGCCAGCTCGGCCTCGGCTACCGCGGCGGCCCGCTCTCCACCGGCCGCGCGGGCGCCCTGGAGGCCGGCGACCGCGCCCCCGACGGCAGGCTGCCCGACGGCCGCGTCTTCGACCTGCTGCGCGGCCCGCACTTCACCCTGCTCGCCTTCGACACGCCCGCCCCCGCCCTCACCGGCGACCTGGTGCGGGTGCACGAGCTGGGCGCGTACGAGGCGTACGGACGCGGGCTCTTCCTGGTCCGCCCCGACGGCTACGTCGGCTGGGCCGGCGAGGACGCCACCGGTCTCGACGACTACCTCGCCTCGATCGGCGCGGCCGAACGCCCTTGACCTCAAGCCCGGTTGAGTTTCTACGGTCGTGAGCCATGGACAACGGCACGCTGACCACCCCTCAGGCCGACGAGTTCACCTACTCCCACGACGACGCCGGACTCGCCGCCCAGCCGATCGGCTACTGGAGCCGGGCCGCGAGCGACGCGGTGGTGACCCGCATCCGCGGCATGCTCGCGGAGCTGGGCCTCGCCCAGCCCCAGTGGTGGGTCCTCCACCAGGCGTCCACCGGCCGCACGCGCGCCGAGGCGGTGGCCGTCCTCCAGGGCTACCTGGCTATGGGTGCCCCCGTCATCGAGGACGCCGTCGACGAGCTCGCGGCGCGCGCACTGCTCACCCAGGCCCCCTCCGAGCCCCTCGAACTCACCGACACCGGACGTGAGTTGTACGAGCGAGCCGCCGCCCGGCAGCGGGAGACCCGCGAGCTGATCCACGCCGGGATCACGGACGAGGAGTACGTACGCACCCTCAAGGTCCTCCAGCGCATGATCCACAACGTGGACGGCAAGGCCTGGCACCACTGAGCCGCCCCCTCTTGTACAGACGCCCCGCTTATACATACGCCCGGCCGCCGAATTCGACGCCCAGGCAAACCCGTCCCGGCACCAGATGAACGTGCCGCGTCGGGCAGCCGAACTCCGCCGCCGCGAGCCCATTTGGGGGCCGCGGCGGCCCTACTCTGTCGACGCCAAGGCCCGCCGGGCCGCAGCGGAACGCCGGGAAGAGGAAAGCCGTGACCAACACCCTGCCGCGGGTACGAAGCACCGGCGGCGGTCAGCCGCAGCGGACGGCCGAGCGCGCCCCGGTGGCATCCCCGGTCTCCCGGCTCCGCGCGCTCGACGGGTTGCGCCTGGTCGCCGCCCTCATGGTGGCGCTCTACCACTACGGCGGCCGCTCCGGCGACATCAGCAAGGGCTGGGGGGTCTCCCCCAAGAAGCTCTTCCCCGCCACCCACGAGTGGTTCTCCTACGGCTGCCTCGGCGTGCAGATCTTCTTCATCATCAGCGGCTTCGTCATCTGCATGAGCGGCTGGGGCCGGCCGCTCCGCTCGTTCTTCGCCTCGCGCGTGGCCCGGCTCTACCCGGCGTACTGGGCGGCCCTGATCATCGTCACCGCGGTGTTCGCACTGCCCTGGGTCGTCTACAAGACGGTCACGCCCAGTGAGTTCGTGGTGAATCTGACCATGCTCCAGATGCCGGTCGGCGTGCACCGGGTGCTGGGGGTGTGCTGGACGCTCTGGGCCGAGCTCCGCTTCTACGCCCTGTTCGCCCTGTGTGTCGTCCTGCCCGGCGCGACCCGACGCCGCGTCGTGCTGTTCTGCGCGGGCTGGACGCTCGCGGCCGCACTCACCGCGACGGCCAAACAGCCTTTCCTGGACGCCGTGTTCATGCCCGAGTACGCGCCCTTCTTCATCGGCGGCATGGGCCTGTACCTGCTGCACCGCAACCGGCGGGACGTCACGGCCTGGGGCATCGTCGCCGTCAGCTGGGCCATCGGCCAGCACTACGCGGTCGCGGGCCTGTGGCACAAGCCGAACCCTGCGGCCTTCTCCAACCGGCACGCCTCGGTGATCATCGCCATCATCACGCTGGGATTCCTGCTGGTGGGCGCGATCGCGCTGGGCTACTTCCGCTGGGCGAACTGGAGCTGGCTCACCGTGGCGGGCGCCCTCACGTACCCGTTCTACCTGGTGCACGAACACCTGGGCTGGGTGGTGGTAGGCGTACTGCACCGCAAACTACACATCCCGGCCCCGGCCACCTTCGCCCTGACGATCGCGGCGATGCTGGCGCTTGCCTGGCTACTGAACCGTTACGTGGAACGCTGGGCGACGCCGCTGCTGCGAAAGTCCCTCACGACCCACTGAGCATCAGCCCTCGCCGATCTAGTCGATCTCGCCATCGAGCAACCAGTCCACAGACAGCTTGGGCGTCACGCCCACGGACTCTGGCACCACCAGGTGCGTGCCCCGCTTGTACGAGGTGCGCGTCTTGTACGTGCCCTCATGCGGGTCGGTGAAGAGCAGTACCTCGTCGTGCCGCCGGTCCACCACGACGTAGACCGGGACCCCGGCCTGGGCGTAGCACTCCACCTTGGGCCCGAGGTCGTCGGCCCAGTTCGACGACGTCACCTCCAACACCAGACGGAAAACATTGGGGGCGTAGCAGTTCTTCTGGACGAGGGCGTCACGGAAGTCCGCGTCGACGACGGAGAAGTCGGGAATCGCGAAGTCGTCGGCCAGCGAGGGCAGCCACAGCCCGATGCCCTGGACGTACCGAAGCCCGGCCCGCCGTGCGCCCGCCTCCGCCAACACTTCGACCAGCCAGGTCAACGACAGCGCGTGCGCGCCGTCCGGCGGCGGCGTCACAGTGAGCCTCCCCTGGAGAATCTCCACGCGGTGCCCGGGCAGTGCGCTGGAGAGCAGGTCGGCGGCTTCGCCCAACGTCAGCTCGTGTTGCAGTACAGCCACGGCATCCTCCTTTTCAGGGCTCACTCTTCACGAGCGTAACCGGGGCCGTGCGAATTCCGCTCCCGATCACCCATTCGAGGAATTCGCCCTGGTCAGAATGCATCCGCAGCCCGCCCGGCACCCCCCTGACCGAGCCGATCAGTCGCCGTCCCGTCGAGCAGGACATCCACGGGCAGTTCCAGGCTCACGCCCACGGACTGCGGCACGATCACGTTATGGCCCCGCTCGTATCGGGAGCGGGTGCGGCAGGAGTCGCCCACCGGATCCGTGAGGACGAGCACCTCGCCGTGCTTGCGGTCGGCGATGACATACACGGGGATACCGGCCTCGGCGTACGTCTCGGCCTTGGTGACCAGATCGTTGCCCCAGTTCGACGACGTCACCTCAAGGACGAGGCGGAAGACGCTCTGGGCGTAGCAGTTCTTCGTGACCAGGGCGTCCTTGTAGTCGGCATCGACAATGGCCCAGTCCGGCTCGGCATAGTCGTCGGGGCCCGTACCGAGCCACACGCCGATGCCCGGGAGCGCCTTGCGCCCGGCTTCCCTGCCCCCCGCCTGCCGGAACAGGTGGGCGACTCCTACCGCGCCCGCCCCCCGCTCACACCCCGCTGAGCGACAGCTTCACCGCGAAGCCCAGGAACAGCGCGCCCGCCGCCGACGCCGCGCCCGCCGACAGGCGCTTGCGGCGGCGGAAGGCGGCTGCCAGGCGCGTGCCGCTGAATATCAGCGTCGACAGGTACAGGAAGCTGCCCAGCTGGAGCAGCGCGCCGAGGAGCAGGAACGACAGGGCGGGGTAGGCGTAGTCGGGCCGCACGAACTGTACGAAGAAGGAGATCATGAACAGGATCGCCTTCGGGTTGAACAGGCTCAGCATCAGCGCCCGCCGATAGGGCCGCTCGCCCGCGGCCTCCGGCGACGCGTCGGCCGACCGGTCTTCCGACTGCTCGTGCCGGGACCGCCACATCGCCACCGCCTGGCGCAGCATGCCTATCGCCAGCCAGGTCAGATAGCCGGCGCCGGCGTACTTGACGGCCGCGAACAGCAGCGGCGTGGCCTGCAGCAGCGAGGCCGCCCCGAGCGCGGACAGCGTCATGAGCACCGTGTCACCGGTGAAGACCCCGGCGGCGGCCGCGTACCCGGCCCGCACCCCTCGGCGGGCGGCAACGGACAGCACGTACAGCGAATTGGGGCCCGGCAACAGGATGATCAGCACCAGGCCGGCGAGATAGGTCGGAAGATCGGTCACACCCAGCATGGAGCCGAGTGTCGCACGCGGGTACGACACTCGACGGGGGCGTCCCACTGAACGAAATGCCTTGTTCGGGCGGGTGCGTCAGAACGCGTCCGTGGGCACGTAAGTCCCCCACACTTCGCGCAGCGCGTTGCAGACCTCCCCGACGGTGGCGCGGGCTCGCAGGGCGTCCTTCATCGGGTACAGGACGTTGTCCACGCCCCCGGCCGCCTTCTTCAGCTCGGCCAGCGCCGCGTCCACCGCGGCCTGGTCGCGCTCGGCACGCAGGGTCGCGAGGCGTTCGGCTTGTTGGGCTTCGATGGCGGGGTCGACACGCAGGGGTTCGTAGGGGTCTTCGGTGTCGTTCTGGAAGCGGTTGACGCCGACCA
>NZ_LGDD01000064.1 GCF_001279695.1 Streptomyces sp. WM6378 | reverse complement strand
CACCGCCATCGAACAGAACGGCAAGGGCGACCTCGCCACCCTCCTCGCCGGCAAAGACACCTGGACCGTCATCGGCTGACCCCACCACACCAGAACCGGGTGCCCGGCCGGGGAGTCTGCATGGACCCCGGGCCGGGCACCCGTTCTCATAGGGGGATGGACCGTCTCGCGTACCGCGTCAAGCGACGCCTGCTCGGCAAGCCCCTCACGACCGAGCGCGTCGGCGAGGAGAAGCTGAACAACCGCACGGCGCTCGGGGTGCTTGCCTCGGACTGCATCAGTTCATCCGCGTACGGCTCCGAGGAGATGCTCCGGGTCCTGGTCCCGGTGGCGGGGGCGGCCGCGTTCTCCCTGCTCATGCCGGTGACCGGCGCGATCCTGCTGGTACTGCTCCTGCTGACGCTCTGCTACAGCGACGTCGTCATGATCTACACCCGGGCCGGCGGCTCCTACGTCGTGGCCCGCGAGAACTTCGGCCCCACCATCGCGCAGATCGCCGCGGTCGCACTGCTCGTCGACTACATCGTCACCGTCGCCGTCCAGGTCTCGGCCGGCACCAACGCGATCATCTCCCTCGCGCACCTCGTCGGCGGCGGGCAGACCGCCATGGACCACCTCCAACTCCCCATCTCCGCCGGGGTGATCCTCTTCCTCGCGTACGGAAACCTGCGCGGCGTGCGCGAGGCGGGGCGCCTCTTCGCGTTGCCCGCCTATCTGTTCATGGCAGCCGTCGGGCTCGTGCTCGCGGTCTCCGCAGTGCGCGGCCTGACCGGCGGGCTGCCCCGGGCCGATCTGCACGCGGCGGGCGTGATTCCCGTCGGCGCGCCGGGGAACGGCTGGCTGTACGGGGCCTCGCTGTTCATCGTGCTGCGCGCGTTCGCCAACGGCGGCTCCTCGCTGACCGGCCTTGAGGCGATCTCCAACGGCATCTCGGCGTTCCGCGAACCGCAGGGCCGCAACGCCCGGCGCACCCTCATCACGATGAGCTGCGTCCTGGGCATCCTGGTCCTCGGCGTCTCGACGCTCGCCCACTTCACGCACGCGGTTCCGTACCGGGACGGCACCCCGACCGTGATCGCGCAGGAGGCCCACTTCGCCTTCGGCGGCGGGGTGTTGGGGACGGCGGGCCTGGTGTTCGTCCAGCTGGCGACGGCGCTGGTCCTCTACACGGGCGCCAACACCCCCTTCACCGGCTTCCCCTACCTGGCCAGCTTCGTGGCCGAAGACCGTTTCCTGCCACGGCAGTTGACCCGCCGGGGCCATCGCCTGGCCTTCTCCAACGGGATCATCGCGCTCACCGTCGTCGCGATGGCCCTGCTCCTGGTGACCCGCGCGAGCGTGGACAAGCTGGTGGCGCTGTACGCGATCGGGGTGTTCACAGCGTTCACGATGGCCGGGGCGGGACTCACCGCGTACCACTGGCGGCGGCGCGAGCGGCACCGCCAACTGAAGATCGGCGTCAACGCACTGGCGGCCGTGGTCTCCGCGACCGTCGTCCTGATCTTCGCCGTCACCAAGTTCACCGAGGGCGCCTGGCTGGTGGTCGTGGTGTTCCCGCTCGGGGTGTGGGCGCTGACCCGGATCAACCGCGAATACCGGAGCGAGGCCGCGGTGCTCGGCACCATCCAGCTGTCCGGCGCCGACCGGCCCCGCAACCGGCGCCACCTGGTGTTCGTCCTCGTCGAAACCCTCGACCTCGCCACCGTCAAGGCCCTGCGGTACGCACACGAGGTGCGGCCCGACGAGATCAGGGCCGTCCACTTCGCGATCGACGAGGCACACGCGCGCAGGCTCTCGGCGTCCTGGGAGGCGACGGCCGCGACCTCGGTGCCGCTGGAGGTGGTGGAGTGCCCCGACCGGCGCCTGCGGCACGCCATGGCGGAACTGGCCGGACGTACCACCGAGGACGGCGCGACCTCGCTGACCGTCCTGGTCCCCCGGCGCCTGTACTCCAACGCGCTGGGCAAGCTGCTGCACCGGGGCACCGCCGAGGAGATGGCGAAGGCCCTGGAGCACCTTCCCTCGGTGGCGGTGACGATCCTGCCTTTCGACGTGTCCCGCGCCCTGCGCTCCCTGGAGGCGGGCCGCACCCCCCAACCGGACTGATCTACAAGGCAGTTGACTCCCGCGCCGCGTCATAGGCGGCCCGCGCCCGCCGCACGTCGTCCATCCGTGCGTCCGTCCAGCGGGCCAGCGCCCGGACCTGCTCGGCAGCCTCGCGGCCGAGCGGGGTGATCGAGTAGTCGACGCGGGGCGGGATCACGGGCTTGGCGTCGCGGTGCACGAAGCCGTCGCGCTCCAGGGTCTGGAGCGTCTGGGCGAGCATCTTCTCGCTGACCTTGTTCACCCTGCCGATCTCGCGCCGCAGCTCGCTGAACCGGTACGAGCGGTCGAGCAGCGCGTCCAGGACGAGCACGCCCCATCGACTGGTGACGTGCTCCAGGACGAGCCGGTGCGGACACATCGCCTCGCGCTCGGCCCGTGCCTCACGCTCACTTACTCCCATGCCAGTACCTTACTTCAGAGTGGGTACTTTCGGAAGGTTAGCGCTCTCCGTAAGGTGGAGATCGAAGCGAAGGAGCCACGAGGAACCACCCCGAATCGCTCCACCAATCGCTATTCCGAGCGCTTCACCGAGCGCTACGAAACCGCCGCAGAAGGAGTCATCCCATGAGCATCGTCGTCACTGGAGCCACCGGAGCGCTGGGCCGTCTCGTCGTCGACGAGCTGCTCGCGCGGGTCCCGGCGAGCGAGATCGCCGCCGTCGTCCGCAACAAGGAGAAGGCCGCCGACCTCGCCGCGCGGGGCGTAGAGCTGCGTATGGCCGACTACAGCGAGCCCGCCACCCTGGCCGGGGCCTTCCGGGCCGGCGACCGGGTGCTGCTGATCTCCGGCAGCGAGGTCGGTCGGCGAGTGCCGCAGCACACCGCCGTGATCGAGGCCGCGAAGGCCGCGGGCGTGGCCCAGCTCGCCTACACCGGCATCCTCGGCGGCCCCGACGCCGACTTCGCGCTCGCCGACGAGCACAAGACCACCGAGCAGCTGATCCTCGACTCGGGGCTGCCGTACACGTTCCTGCGCAACGGCTGGTACACCGAGAACTACACGGCCAACCTCGCCCCGGTCCTGGAGCACGGCGCGGTCGTCTCCAACGCGGGCGAGGGCCGCATCGCCTCGGCGGCCCGCGCGGACTACGCGGCGGCCGCGGCCGCGGTGCTGACCGGCGACGGCCACCTGGGCAGGGCGTACGAGCTGAGCGGCGACGTGGCGTGGTCGCTGGCCGAGTACGCGGCCGAGGTCGCGGCCGCCTCCGGCAAGCCGATCGCCTACACCTCCGTCACCCCCGAGGCCCACCTCGCCGTCCTGACCGGCGCGGGCCTCCCGGCCGCCTTCGCGGAGATCCTGGTCGACGTGGACCACGCCATCGAGCGGGGCCGCCTGGCCGGCACCTCGGGCGACCTGACCCGCCTGATCGGCCGCCCGACGACGCCGCTGGCGGTGACGGTCCGGGAAGCCGTGAGCGCGTAACGAGCAACGTCAGGACCGTATCGCGGGACGGACATGACACCGCGGCCGTTCGGCGCTACCTTCTGCCTTCTGTGGGATCGAGCGCGCGCAGGGAGGGCCAGTGGCCAAGGAGTCGGCGGGGCAACAGCGGACCGGACTGCTGTACGGGATCGGCGCGTACGGGATGTGGGGCCTCGTCCCGCTGTTCTGGCCGCTCCTCAAGCCCGCCGACGCCATCGAGATCCTGGCCCACCGCATGGTGTGGTCCCTGGCGCTCGTCATCGTCGTGCTGCTCGTGATGCGGCGCTGGGCCTGGATCGGCGAGCTGGTGCGCCAGCCGCGCAGGCTCGGCCTGATAGCCGTGGCCGCCGCCGTGATCACGGTCAACTGGGGCGTCTACATCTGGTCGGTCAACTCCGGCCACGTGGTGGAGGCGTCGCTCGGCTACTTCATCAACCCGCTCGTCACCATCGCGATGGGCGTGCTGATCCTGAAGGAGCGGCTGCGGCGGGCCCAGTGGATCGCGGTCGGGATCGGGGCCGCGGCCGTGGTCGTCCTGACGGTGGGCTACGGGCGGCCGCCGTGGATCTCGCTGACGCTGGCGTTCACGTTCGCGACGTACGGGCTGGTCAAGAAGAAGGTGAACCTCGGCGGCCTGGAATCCCTGGCCGCCGAGACCGCCGTGCAGTTCCTGCCCGCGCTCGCCTACCTGCTGTGGCTGAGCGGCCAGGGCCGGGCCACGTTCGGGTCCGAGGGCCCGGGCCATGCGGCCCTCCTCGCCGCGACCGGAGTGGTGACCGCCATCCCGCTGATCTGCTTCGGCGGGGCGGCGATCCGGGTGCCGCTCTCGACCCTGGGACTGCTCCAGTACCTGGCCCCGGTCTTCCAGTTCCTGCTCGGGATCGTGTACTTCCACGAGGAGATGCCGCCGGAGCGCTGGGCGGGCTTCGCGCTGGTGTGGCTGGCCCTGACGACCCTGACGTGGGACGCCCTGCGCACGGCCCGCCTGTCCCGCAAGGCCCTGGCCTCGGCCATCACGAACGCGCCGGTCACGCCGAGGCCGCCCGGCCTGATCCCGCCGGCCCAGCGCGAGCCCAGGACGCCGGAGGCGCAGGGGTCTTAGGGGGCGGTCCCCTGGGTTGCGAATCTGCAGCGGTACGCGGATGGGCTGAGCCCCGTCTCGCGGCGCATCCGGACGCGGAGGTTGGCCGTGGTGCCGAGGCCGCTGAGCCGGGCCACCCGGTCGAGGCCGGGCTCGCCGCGTTCGATGAGGCGGCAGGCGAGGGCGACCCGTTCCGAGGTGAGCCAGGCCAGCGGGGTCGTGCCGAGCTGCTCCTGGAACCTGCGGTGCAGGGTGGCCGGGCTGACCGAGGCGCGGTGCGCGAGGTCGGCGACGCCGAGTGGCTGATCGAGGCGTTCCTGCGCCCAGGCGAGCACGCCGCCCAGCGACGTGTCGGGCACGGCGGGGACGGGCCGCTCCACGAACTGCCGCTGCCCGCCGTCCCGATGGGCCGCGAAGACGAGCCGTCGGCTCACGGCGTTGGCGATCTCGGCGCCGTGATCGACCCGGATCAGCTGGAGCCCGAGGTCGAGCGCGGCCGCGCTGCCGGCGGCGGTGTGGATGTCCCCGTCGGTCACGAACAGCACATCGGGCTGTAGCAGCACGTCGGGGTAGCGCTCGGCGAAGGTTCCCGCCCAGCGCCAGTGGGTGGTGGCCCGGCGCCCGTCGAGCACCCCGGCGGCGGCCAGGGTGAAGGCGCCCGTACAGAAACTGACCAGCCGCGCACCCCGGCCGGCGGCACCCCGCACGGCGTCGAGGACGGCCGGGGTGGGGGTGCTGAGCGGGTCGGGCCGGTTGGGCGCGATGAGGGTGTCGGCGGAGTCGACCGCGCCGAGGTCGGCGACGCCGGACAGCGTGAACATGCCGTTGTGCATCCGTACGGTGGGCGCGGCCGCGGCGAGCGTGAAGTCGTACCAGCCGTGCGCGGGGAGACCGAGCTCGGGCCGCCGCAGCCCGAACAGCTCGGTGGCGACGCCGAGTTCGAAGGGGTTGGACCCTTCGTCGACGATCACGACGACGCGGTGGGGAGTGGCGGGTGCGGCAGGCTGCCGGGCGGGTGCGGCAGGCCATCGGTCACCCGCGTCGGGCCATCGAGCGCCTGTGTCGGGCTGCGAGGATCGTTGCGACATGTGCGATTCGTAGCACTCGCGGGGCTAAGGCGCCACGGCGACGATGAGGGCATGGCTGATGAGCGCATGACCAACGAGCCCGTTGTTCTTTCGACCGCATTCGCGAGGTTCGAGGCCCTGTGGAGCCCTCGGATCGTCGCCCAGGTGAACGACTACGACGTACGGATCGCGAAGGTGGCGGGCGAGCATGTATGGCATGTGCACGACGACACGGACGAGTTCTTCCTGGTGCTGGAGGGCGAGCTGAGGATCGCGCTGCGGGAGGCGGATGGGGAGCGGGAGGTGGTGCTGCCGCAGGGGGCGGTGTTCGTGGTGCCGCGCGGCACGGAACACAAGCCGTCGTCGGAGGCGGGGGCGTCGATCCTGCTCTTCGAGCCGACGGGGACGCTGACGGTGGGCGACCGGCATGACGCCGTCCCGTCCCACGTGGAAGCGACGGTGGGCCACGCCCTCCGGTAACCCCTTGCCCCCTCGGGGGCTCCGCCCCTCGAACCCCGCTCCTCAGACGCCGGAGGGGCTGGACCGGGCCGACCGGGGCGGGCCACTTCGCGGATGCGAGGCGGGTGAACTGCGGGCCGAGAACGACCGGTCGCGCGGTTCCCCGCGCCCCGGCCCCGCATTCGACCGCGGACCGTACGTGGTGCTGGCGCAGTTCCCCGCGCCCCTGACAGCACCCAGTGCGGGCATACCCGCCCGGCGGGAAGCGGACCGTGTGTGGTTGCTCGCGCAGTTCCCCGCGCCCCTAGCAGGGTTGATCCTGGCAGGCCGAGCATCTTCAGCCTGTCATGGGGGTCCCCCCTGGCCCTTGAGGCCTTGGGGGAGTTTGAGGACGAGCGCCCTTCAGGCGCGAACGGGGGTCCGGGGCGGA
>NZ_LGDD01000063.1 GCF_001279695.1 Streptomyces sp. WM6378 | reverse complement strand
GGCGGGGCACGGCGCGCCGTTTTCCGGGGCGGGGGGGGGGGTTGCCGTCCTCACCCGGGGACGGGCTGCTTCCGGGCGGCCGGGGGGGGCCGATCCCGGGGCCTCGGGGGGCTGGGCTGCGCTTGGTTCCTGTACGGGTACGAGGAGGGCCCTGGCGGCGTCTGCGGCTGAGGTTGGCCGTACCTCGGGGAAGGGGGTGGTGTCGCCCGGGGTGTCCGCGTTGTCCGCCACGGCGGGGATGGGGGTCGTTACGGCTTCCGGGGCCGTGGCCGGGGCGGGGTTCGCGTCCGGTGCGGCCGGGTCGGGCGCGGTGTCCGGGGTTCCGGCGGCGGGGGGTTCCTCCTGCGCGGATGCGCCGGCAGCGGGGGCGTCAGCTGAGGGAGCTGAGCTCGGTGCGGCATCCCCCGACGGCTTCGACGCACCCCGGGGCGCATCCCCCGACGGGGTTGAAGCGGGCGGGGTCGCATCCCCCGAAGGGGGCTGGTCCGCTGACGGGGTTGGTGGGGGCGTCGGGGCGGTCCAGCGGAGGAAGGCTCCGCAGGAGTCGCAGAACGATTGGCCCGTGGCGCGGGCCGGGGTGCCGCAGTCGGGGCAGGGGACCATGGCCGGGGTGGACATGAAAGGTCAGTTCCCTTCGTGGGTAAGGGTTTTCGCGGATACCTCGGCCGTGAAAGGGAGGTGGGCGGGGCGGGCCGCCGCCACCACCGCCTGGAGGCGGTGAGGGTCGACGGAGGATGGGTCCGAGACTCGGAGGGTGACCCGGAGGGAGGATCTCGGGGTGCCGGGGAACGGGCCCAGTGGGCGGGCCGACCAGGTCGCTCCGCCGCTCTCGGTGATCTCGGGGCGTACCCCGAAGGCCAGTTGGACCGCCCGCGACAGGCCCTGGGCCGTGCCCCGGACCCGGTGCAGGGACACCGCTGTCGCCACGGCATGGCGCCGGATCTCCAGCGGCTCCGTGCCGTCGAGCTCCGTGCCGACCCAGCCCGTCAGCCAGTCCACGAAGTCCTCGGGGGCCAGCGCCGGGTCGAAGTACGCCTCCAGGCAGTCCAGGACGTTGAACAGCGGGGCCAGGACCACGTCCAGGCCCTCGACGAAACGCTGGGCGAAGTCGTCGTCCGCGTACACCGCGGGCAGCTCGCCGCCCAGCGGGTGCGACGAGCCGAGCCCCTCCACCGATCCCCGCGCGCTCATCGCGCCTCGATCACGCGCACGCGGTGGTCGAAGGGGAAGAGGAGTGCCGAGGGGGAGAGTTCGATGCGGTCCGTCGCGTCGCCCCGGCGGCCGGTCAGGGGGTCCGCCGGGTGGAGCAGCACCTCGTCCACCAGCTCCACGCCCGGCACGCGCTGCAGCGCCGCGAAGATCTCGCCCGCCCGCAGCGGGCGGCCGAACGGCCAGCCCGTGCCGTGGGCGCCGCCGGTCAGCGGGTCCAGGTAGGAGTACAGGGCGTTCAACGCCTCGTCGCGTACGTGGTCCGCCTTCGCCGCGCGGAACGCGTGCAGGGTGGCCACTACGGTCACGCCTTGGTAGAACGGCGGGCCCACCGCCAGGCGGGTGCCCAGCGGGCGGCGGTCGTCGAGGAAGGTCGTCACGCGGCCCAACAGCTCGTCGCCGGGCACCAGTTGCTCGAAGCGCAGGCGTCCGCCGCGGTCGGGTACGGCCTGCGGCACGACCAGGACGCGCACCGCGTTGTCGCCCGACTCGGCCGCGTCCGCCGCCAGGCACGCGATGCGGGCGGTCTCGGGGGCGGCCCGGCGGGCCAGCTCCTCGTAGTCGCGGGCGGTCACCGCGCGCTCCTGGGCGCGCAGCGCGATCGGGGCCCGCGTCTTGGCCTCCTCGACGGTCTCGCCGTCGACGCCGCCGCGCGCCGCCTCCCGGTTCTCCACGCGGGAGATGTACGGAATGGAGCTGCGCAGGACCTGGATGGAACCCCGGGCGACGTTGCCGGAGCGGCCGCCGCCGGTGCCGTAACGGGAGGCGCGGATGGCCGCGCCCTTGATCGGGACGGCGCCGAACTGCCGTACCGTGCCGTCCGGTTGGCGTACCGAGGGGCCGAAGGCGATCTCGCCCGTCGCCGCGTCCAGGGTGAAGTGCCGGTCGAAGGGGCCGGACGAGGCGAAGTCGCCCACCAGCTCCCACTCCTCCCAGCCCTCGCCCGCCGAGATCTCCAGGTGCACGCCGCCGACGACCGGCGCGTTCGCCAGCATCAGCCGCTGGCCCGGGACGCCCTCGGAGTCGCCGAGGGACTCGTCCCGTACGGTCTCGGCGTGCGCGACCCGGGTGGTGCCGCCGATGGTGAACGCGGAGGCGCTGCGCACGGTCGGCGAGACGCTGTAGAACGGCTGGCCCGGGGCGGCCTCGACGACGCGGCAGCGCAGCCAGCCCGCGTCCAGGCGGCCCATCCGGGACACCGCGTGCGCGGCCGGCATGTGCAGGACGACCTCGCCGGGGCGGTTGAGACCACCCGTGCTGTCCTCGGCGACCTCGCACTCGGTCCAGCCGTCGGCCGTCCACGCCTCCCACACCAGGGGCGGCTGGCGCGGGTCGACGCCGACACCGTCGACGCGGCTCTCCATGCGCACCGCGGCCGTGCAGTTGGGCAGGGCCGCCGACAGGCCGAAGAGCAGCACGTCGCCGGGGAGCGGGCTCTGGCTGAACACCGAGACGTCGGTGCCGCCGAGCACGTCCTGCGAGCAGTCCTTGGGCGCGGAGCCGGTGGGCTGGCGCAGTACGTAACTGAGGCTGCACGGCACGATCGTCAGATCGTCCTCGGTCGCGAAGACCACCGCCTCCTCGGTCTCGGTGCGGCCGGTGGCGACCTCGGTGCCCCGGGGCAGCAGGACCGGCTCCGACTGCGGCGCGGACAGCCAGAACGTCACCGCCGCTCTGGCCGCCGACGGCGGGAACAGGGTCACGCCCAGCAGGTCGAGGAAGGCGAGCTGGTTCTTCTCGGGGACCCGGTTGAGCCGGTACACCAGCTGGTCGGCCATGTGCGCGACGGCTTCGATGAGGGTGACACCCGGGTCGGAGACGTTGTGGTCGCTCCACTCGGGGCAGCGCTGCTGGATGTAGCGCTTGGCGTCGTCGACGAACTGCTGGAAGCGGCGGTCGTCGAGATGGGGTGCGGGCAGGGCCATCAGTGTCGTTCGCTTTCGCCGGCCGTCGGGCCTGGCTGGTCGCCGCCCTCGGAGGGAATCACATAGAAGGGGAAGACGAGGCTGCGCGGGTTGTTGGTGCCGCGCACCGAGTACCGCACGTCGATGTGCAGCACGGTCGGCTCGTCGGGCGCCGGGGTCACCGTGACCTCCTCGACCTCGATCCTGGGCTCCCAGCGGTCGAGCGAGGTGCGCACCTCGTAGCGGATGCGCCCGGCGGTGGCGTCGTTGACGGGCGCGAACACCAGGTCGTGCACCGCGCAGCCGAACTCGGGGCGCATGGGTCGTTCGCCCGGCGCGGTGGCGAGCACCAGGCGCATGGACTCCTCGATCTCGCGGTCGCGCCGGGCAAGGGCGATGCCGCCGCCCGGATCGGTGCGCATCGGGAACGCCCAGCCGGCCCCGACGAAGTGTTCGCTCATCTCAACTCTCCTAGATGATCGGCATGCCGTTGGACAGCGGGGCCGGAGACGTCAGCTCGATGGCGGCCGCTCCGCTGATGGCGACGGTGGCCGCGGTGATGCTGGCGTTGGCGATCGCCGTGATGGCCGCCTCGCCGGCCGCGTTCAGCGACACCGCGCCTCCCGCGACGACGGACGCCTCGCCGCCGGCCTTCACGTCGAAGGCGAGGCCCGCCTTGACGTTGACGGCCATGCCCGCGTCGATCTCGATGCCGGCGCCCGCCTTCATGCTCAGCAGGCCGCCGGCCTTGAGGGACAGGTTGCCGCCCGCCTCGATGTCGACGCTGCGCGTCCCCTTGATCTCGACGCTGCCGTCGCTGCTGATGGTGAGGGAGGTGCGGGCCTCGTTCAGCTGGATGTGCAGCCTGCCCTTGCCGGTGCGCAGCCGGATGCCGCTGGACAGCCGGGCCGCCCCGCCCTCTTCGAGCAGCTCGACGGTGTGGCCGCTGCGGGCGGTCAGGGAACGCCAGTTGATCTGCCCGCTGGTCGGGTCGACGACGGGGATGTTGTCTGGCTCGCGGGTGTGCTTGTCGATGCCGTTGTAGAGCCCGGCGATGACGTACGGGTGCTCCAGGGAGCCCCGGTCGAAGGCGCAGAGCACCTCGTCGTTGACGTCGGGAAGGAGCAGCCCGCCGCCGCCCTTGCCGCCGAACTGGGCGACCCGGCACCAGTCGCTCTCGTACGTCTCGGACAGCCACGGGAAGCGCAGCCGGACCCGGCCGAGCCGCAGCGGGTCCTTGGTGTTGGTGACCAGGGCGACCGCGACGCCCGGCATCGGGGGCGCCTGGTCGGTGCCGCCCGCGGCGAGCCCGTACAGCGAACGGAACTGGCGGCCAGAGACGTTCAGCCACGTCGTGTACTGCTCGCCGGACGCGAAGACATGACGGACGCCGGTGGCCGTGTACTTGCCCTCGAAGGGGAAACCGGCACCCTTCACGGCGATGGGGGTGCCGGGCTTGAGGTCGGGGTTGCCGGTGACGGCGACCTCAAGCTCGGCGAACGCGCCGGTGACGTCGTCGGCCAGTGCCTTCGCGGCGTGGGTGACCTCGGACAGCGTGGTGTACGGGATCTGCGTGGCGGTCAGCTCGGCCGCGCCGAAGGGCGTGGTCACCGTGGCCGGGGTGATGTCGGCGACGATGTCCTTGCTGGTGACGGCCGGTGCGGGCGCGGCGAGCTGGCGCTTGGTGCGCATGTCCCAGCCGCGCACGTTGACCTTCTTGACCTGCCCGGCCGACGTCATCGCGATCCGGCTGTGCAGGGTGTTCGTGCCGAAGTCGAGGACGTACGGGCTCTGGGCCGCCGGGGTCGTGTCGGACGGCGCGCCGGAGGCGGGCTTCAGCTCGGCGAAGTTGAGCTTGCCCATGTTGTCGAAGGACAGCCGGACGTCGTTCTCGGCGGCCAGACGGGACAGGAAGTCCCAGTCGGTGATGTTGGGCTGGGTCGCCAGGTCGTACACCGTGGGCGTCGAGTCGACCTTGCCGAGCGCGAGGCCGTTGAGCCCGGCGATGCGGCGCACGATGTCGGACGCGGTCATGCTCGGGTAGCCGGCGACGCGGCGGTTGCGCAGCAGCCGGTGGCCGGGGTCGTAGCCGCGCACGACGAGCTGGCGGCCGGTGCCGGGCTCGGCGTCGACCTCCAGGGCGGTGACCTCGCCGGTCAGCATCGGGTCGCCGCGCCGGCTGTCGGTGAACGGGCTGAGCACCACCTTCGCGCCGATCTTCAGCATCGGGTACTTGGTGGTGACGACGCCGTCCTTGTCGCTGAAGGTCAGCTGGAAGGCGGAGGGCACGTTGACGGAGGCGTCCACCCAGCCCTCGATGAGGCGCACGGCCAGCGGGTCGGGAAGGACCGCCCCGTCGATCTGGACGTGCAGGACGGTGGTGAAGGTCTTCTCGCTCACGCGGCACTCTCCGAGGAAGCGGGCAGGAGCAGCTCGGTGCCGGGGCGCAGCCGCATCGGGTCGTCGATCTCGTTGGCCTCGGCGATCACCCGCCAGCGCGTGGCGTCGCCGTACTCGCGCCAGGCGAGCGAGGCCAGGGTGTCCCCGGCGACCGTACGGTGCACCCGGCGCGCCTCCAGGGCGCCCGAGGTCGGGTTCTGGCCCTTGGTTGGGGTCGCGACCTCGGTCAGCGAGAGGTTGCAAGTGGCGCGCAGGGGCATGCCGTTGGGGCTGAACAGGGTGTAGTTGGCGTTCACGCTCGTGACGTACGCCGTGAACTCGACGGTCGAGAAGGAGCCCCAGCTGAACTTCACGAACGGCGGTGAGGGCGCCTTGGAGGCCACGCTCTGCGGGGTGACCTCGCAGCACGAGAGCAGCAGGTCGACCTGCTTCTGCACGGTGTTGGAGCTGGGCGTGCCCGACGCGTCGAGGAACACCTCCAGCTGGAGCGCCGCGGGCTGCGCGCCGGTGAACTTGGCGGGTGCGCCCCGGGTGTAGGCGATCGCCGGCATGACGACCCAGCTGGAGGACCGGCCGAGCTGCACCTGCGACGGGTTGAACTGGAACTTGACCTCGCCCATGAGCCCGCCCACCGCACCACCGAGGTCGGTGGGCGGCTGGTGGATGGCGAGGGTGGCGCGGGACAGACCCGCGGCCTTTCCTCCGGTCGGAGCGGCCATGCTCACGCACCCCCTGCGTCGGTGAAGCCGTGGTGGGCGATCTCCAGCGTCTCGGTGGCCACGCTCGGACTCGCCGGGTCGAGGCTCGGGCCCGTCCAGCGCACCGGAAGCACCTCGATGAGGCCCCACTGCGCGACGATCGAGCCGTCGGCGCGCAGCGCCGCGATCTGCGCGGTGGGCCGGGTGATGCCGGAGGCGAGCGAGGAGATCCAGGACGCCACCTTGGAGGTGTCGGCGGTCAGCGGGCGGGTCAGCCGGATCGTGGAGAACGTGACCCGGGTGGGCAGCTGCCACACGAACCCGTTGTTGCCGCCCTCCTGGCGCTGCTCCACCTCGACCTCGGACGCGAGACCGTCGCAGCCGTTGAACAGGCCGAGGTTCTGGCCGTCGATGGTCAGCTTGAAGAAGACGGTGGAGCCGGGGTCAAGGGTGGAGGGCATGGGGTGGTCTTCCGTCGGTAGGAGCTTGTGCGGGCGTGGTTACGGGCGTGTGGTGGCGGGTCAGCGGTCGCGCAGGCGGCCGATCCGTTCGCGGTCCCCGCGCAGCTCGGCGCGGAGCAGGCGCGAGAGCGGGGCGACCAGACGGCGGGCCAGCGCGTCGATGTCGGGGGCCTGTTCGTTGGCCCCCGTCGCCGACTGCGGGGCGGTGGCCGGTGCGGGCGCCGTGGCGGGTGGGGGCTGTGTGGCGGCATTCCGTTGCACGGGGGGCGCGGGCTGCCGTTGTACGGAGTGCTGCGCGGCCGGGGCGGAAGTCGGGGGCGGGGGCGGGCTGCTGCGCCGCACGGGAATGACGGGCGGCGGGGTCGGCTCCGCGGCCCGCTGTACGGAGGGTTGCGCCATGCCGCGGGGTGCCGCGGGGCGGTGCAGGGGGACGACGACCTGGCGGGTGTCGCCGGCCGTGGGGGCCGCCTGCTTGAGCGGGGCGGGTGCGTGGGCGGCGGCGGGGCCGGGAGTGCCGACCGTGCCGGCCG
>NZ_LGDD01000062.1 GCF_001279695.1 Streptomyces sp. WM6378 | reverse complement strand
GGGCTTCCTCGGAAGGTGCTGCCGGGGCCGGGGTCGAGGTCGAAGAGTTGGAGGGCGATGCGGCGGGGGGCGTCGGCGGCCAGTTCGACGGTGCTGGTGCGCGCGCCGACGCTCCGTACGCGCTCGGGCAGGATCTGGGTGCGCTGCAGGACGGTGGCGGCGCCGGCGGGGACGGTGACGCTCAGGGTGTAGCGGGCGGGGGCGGCGGCGACGCGGGCGGCGAGGAAGGCGACGGGGTCGCCGGCGGGCAGCTCGCGGGGGGTGACACGGCGGCCGGTGGGAGCGGGCTCGGTGAGCCGGTCCACGCGGAAGGTGCGCCAGTCGGTGCGCTGGGTGTCGTAGGCGATCAGGTACCAGCGGGAGCCCGCGACGACCAGGCTGTGCGGCTCGACGCGCCGCGGTGTTGTGCCGCTGCTCCTGGACGCGTAGGTGAAGGTGACGATCTCGTGGTCGCGGCAGGCCGCGGCCAGGGTGGCCAGCGCGGAAGGGTCGGCTCCCGGTCCTTGGTCCCAGGGGACGGGGACGGTGGCGGCGTGGATCGCGGCGACCTGGTGGCGCAGCCTGGCGGGCAGCACCTGCTCCAGTTTGGCCAGGGCGCGCACCGCGCTCTCGGCGATGCCGCTCACGCCACTGGTGGCGGTGCGCAGGGCGGTGGCGATGGCGACGGCCTCCTCGTCGTCGAGGAGCAGCGGCGGCAGGTCGGCTCCGGCGGCCAGGCGGTAGCCGCCGGTGCGGCCGGTGGTGCTCTCGACCGGGTAGCCGAGCACGCGCAGGCGGTCGATGTCGCGGCGGACGGTGCGCAGGGTGACGCCGAGGCGGTCGGCGAGTTCGCCGCCACTCCAGGCGCGGCGGGTCTGCAGCAGGGACAGCAGGCGCAGCATGCGGGCGGGCAGGTCCTGACTCATGGCTTCCAGGCTGCCAGGAAAGGGTGACACCAGCTGTCCTAAAGGGCTCCTACGGTGGGGCAGGCCGGGAGAAACCCCTTCTTCTCCCGCTCCTCTGAAAGGAAAGCGCCATGGAATTGTCCTGCCTCGACATGATCTCCGGGTTCGAGATCGACACCGCTGACGCCCGGAGCGTGAAGGACTTCTACGGCCCGCTGCTGGGCTGGACCTTCGCCACCGAACCCGGCTCCGGCGCCGACGGCCCCACCGGGATCCGGATCACCGCCCCGGGTGCCAGCGCCCCGATGGGCCTCATCCGGCAGCACGCCGCCGGCGGCAAGGAAGCCACCAGCCTGCGCGTCTTCTGCGGTGACGTGGCCGCCGATGCGGCACGGCTGGAGAAGCTGGGCGCCACCGTGGTAGCCCCGGCCGCCCCGGACAGCGGCCAGGCCGTTCGCGCCCGCGTGACCGACCCCCGGGGTAACGTCCTCACGCTCGTCTCGCGCACCGGTGCACCGGAGGCGGAGCAGGGCGGGGGCCGGCCTCAGCCGGGCGCGTTCGCCAGCTTCGAGATCGGCACCACCGACGCCGCAGCGACGCGGGCCTTCTACGCCCAGGCGTTCGGCTGGCGCTTCGAACAGGACCAGGGCTCGGTGAGCACGCCGTACTACAGCATCTTCACCGGCCCGGTCCCCACCGGCGGCATGCACGACTACAGCGCGGTCACCGACGGCGCCGAGTTCGCCATGCCCACCTTCCTGGCCACCGACGTGCCCACCGACGTCTCCCGGGCCCTCTCCCTCGGCGGAACGGTCGAGTACGGCCCCGAAGCCACCGCCTACGGCCTGGTCTTCGCCCGTCTGACCGACCCGCACGGCAACCGCTTCGGCCTGTTCACCATGCCGCAGGACTGAGAAGGCACAGACCGTGAGATCGCTTCGGGCCAGGGAGATTCTGACGACGTCCGGGGCCCGTTGTCCGGCCCGGGGCTGCGATGAGGACCACCTGGGGCAACGGGCCGGCGGGCACCCGTAACGGCGTGCGGCCGCTTGTCCCTGCCCACGAAAGGTGCGCAGCACCACGAGCCACTCCGGCCCGGACCGAACCACGCATGCTCCGGCGAAGAACTCGCGCCGCCCGGCAGCCCCGCCCCGCCCGTCCGGGCTCCGCCCGCAGGTGCACCTGGCCGTGTCCCGGCGGGCGGCCTGCCCGATCGCCCCCCCTGGTGATCGCCACCCCTGATGAAGGACAGCACCCGAATGAATCCCGACGATGTCGCGGCCTACGCCCTGGACCTGCCCGAGGTCAGCGAGGAAGAGCCATGGGGCCCGCACCGGCCCGTCTACAAGACCCGCGGCAAGATCTTCGCCACCCTGGCAGCAGCCAACACCTCCCAGCCCGACCGACTGAGCGTGAAGTGCGCATCCGCCCTCGCCCTGCACCTGTACGAGCAGTACCCCGCAGTACGCCCCGGATACGGATACCAGGGCCCCCGCTGGCACTGGATCACCATCCACCTCGACGGCACCGTACCGGACGACGAACTCGCCGAAATGATCAGCCACTCCTGGCAGTGCGTAGTGGACGGCCTGCCCGGCCGGACCGCACATCACCGGCCCTGACCAGGCTGGGCCGGACACCCGTTTCTCTGCCCGGCCACGGCAAAGGGCGGCCCAAGAACAGCAAAGCCGCCCACCCCTTCACCCGCATGGCCTACACCTGCGTGCCGACGCGGTGAACTGACGCGCCCATGGGAGAGGCGCCCTTGCCTCCTACGGTCTCTGGCGCCAGCCCCGCTCCCCCGCAGAGCCTTGGAGCCTCCATGCAGCGCATCGCGTCGATAGCCGCAACAGCCCCATCCTGGGCACCACAGCACTCCTGAACAGCGCCGCCACCGCCCACGCGGCCCTCCAAGCCGCCCGCGAACCCTGCGTGGATTGCGAGGAGCAATGCGGCCATATCCCCCTGTCTTGGCTCACCGACGCGTGCAGCACCGACAACGGTTGATACATCAACGCATGTGGCGGGACTGCCATACTCCTTGTCGCGCCGGACACCTCCAAGATCGCCCCCCCCCGCACCCGCACCCTCTTCGCTGCCCAGGACCTTCGCGAAGACAACGAAACGCATGTCCGACAACGAGAAGCGTCGTTGCCAGCCCGTCGGCAGCGCCACTGCCCAGCCGACGGCTCCTTCTCGTGCGGTGATCTCGTCGTTGACCGCATCGGTCACCTTGGAGATGAGGTCCGGCGAGACGTCGGTGCCGTACATCTTCGCCAGGTAGGACTGCATGTCGCGCACGGACATGCCGCGGGCGTAGAGCGCCAGGACCTGCTCGTCGAAGCCCTACAGGCGCCGGGCGTTCTTCGGAACGATCTGCGGCTCGAAGGCGCCGGTGCGGTCCCGGGGCACCTCGACCTCGACCGGTCCGACGTCGGTCAGGACGGTCTTCGCGGCCGTGCCGTTGCGACTGTTCCCCGAGCCGCGGCCGGCCGGATCGCCCTTCTCATAGCCAAGGTGTTCACTCATCTCGGCCTGCAGGGCCCGCTCGAACAGAGCCTTCGACAACTGCTGCAGCAGCCCGCCCTCCCCGGCCAGCGGGGCACCGGTGGCGTCAGCCGAATCCATCGACTGCGCGAGCACAGCCTCGACCTGCTCCGGCGGGAGCTGCCCGTCAACGGCGGCCTCGGATATCTCAGTCTCAGTCACGCGATCCTGCCTCTCCGACCCGGCGAGGCCACCCGGCCCCGCCAGAGTCATCAGATCACGGACTTACACGATCTTCCGGACACGCCCTTACCAGGGCAATATCGAGGAGTGTCATCCCTCTTGGTGCTCGGGGTGCAGGTTCAGGCAGAGCGCCCAGACGTCGGAGTAGGTGTTCGGCGAGGGTGATCCCCCGATGTGGACCGCGGCTGTCCAGTCCGCGGCCGTGGTGGTCCCGTCACTGACCGGCTTGCCGTCGGAGTCGCTGGGGAAGCTTCCGATGAGGTGGGTTCCGCCCGATCCTGCCTTGGTGAAATCCGTCGTCGTCACGTTGCCTCCGCTGGCGGCGGCGCCTCCACTGACCAGGATCCCCGCGTCGTGCCGCTGCCCGTTGCGGTCCTGCCTGTTGTGCTCTTCCTCGTTGTCTGCGCAGCCGACTGTCGCCGTCCGGCTCGTACCTGCCGTGGTGGGGCCGCTCAGCTCACGGAAGTGGACGTTCGTGCTGATGCTGTTGAGGCGGATGCGGTCTGCGCTGCAGATCGCGTAGGCGTAGGTCGTGTTGCCGCTGTCGCGTCCGCCGCCGATTCCCCCGACGGCCGTCCAGGAGTTGGGGTTGGTCTCTCCGTCCGCTGCGGCTTTCTGGCCGAAGTCGTGAGCGGTGTCGTTGAACGTGGGGAAACTGGCGATCGGCTTGAGGCTGCCGACGCTGGCGGGGGTGGTCCGGGCGCCGCCACCGAGCAGGACCGTACCGGTCGGGCAGGTGGCCACGACGAGCTTCGCCGTCTGCCCGGCACTGGGTCCGGCGATCTTGTTCATGACGACCTGGGTGTGCTTGATCCGATGACTCGAAAGACACACTGCGTAAGGAGTGGTGGAGAAAGCGGGGCTGGAGTTGCTCCCGCTTCCGCCGAACGCGAGCCAGTGCTTCGCGTCGGTGCCGACGACGCCGGTTGCGTCGGTGTATTCGGTGAGGCCGTCGGCGCTGGGCGCGATGCCCATCACGTGGTTGCCGTTCCCCTGCCGGTCGTCACCGGTCGTCTGGTCGATCCCGCCGCCCGAAACGAGACCGTCGCCGCAGTCCGCATGGGACGAGACACCCGTGAAGGGGGTTGCGGGGCCCATGGTGGCTCCGGGGGACGTCACGGTGACGTTGATGGGATCGGCGTAGGCGGTTCCCGGCATCGCCACGGCGACCACGGCGCCCAGGATCAGCGTCTTCCCCAGGGAGGGCCGCCGCAGGAATTTGTTCTTCATCGGATGCTGCCTTTCTGATGTCAACGCGGCGAACGGACCTGGCCTGGCAGGGTCGTTCGGAGCCGGCGTTGTGTGACGGTTATCCGCGGGCGGGCGGCGGCCCGGCAGTGCTCGGTGGCGCCGGTGATTCAGACGCCGTCGTTGGCGCACAGCGCCCAGACGTCGGAATGGGTGCTCGCCGCCCCGGTGCCCCCGCTGTGGGTGAAGGCCGTCCAGGACGCCGCCGTGGTGGTCCCGTCGCTGACGGGGTTGCCGCTGGAATCGCTGGGGAAGCTTCCGTTGAGGTGGTCGCCGGCTGAGCCCGGTCCGGTGAAGTCGGTGGTGGTCACGCCGCCTCCGCTGACGGCGGCGCCTCCGCTGACGAGCTTCCCGTCCCCTGAGCCGCAGGTGACTGTCGTGTTCAGGCCCGTGCTGCCCGTGGTCGGGCCGGCCACCTCGCTGTAGCGGGCCTTCACGGTGACACCGCTGACGCCGATGCCGTTCCCGCTGCAGACCGCATAGGCGTACGTCTCGTTACTGGCGTTCGTGCTGTTGTCCCACCCAACGGCACTCCAGGAGTCGGGGTTGGTCTCTCCGTCCGCTGCGGCTTTCTGGCCGAAGTCGTGAGCGGTGTTGTTGAAGGTGGGGAAACTGGCGATCGCCTTGAAGTTGCCGGTATTGCCCGGTGTGACCAGGGCGCCGCCACCGAGCAGGACCGTGCTGGCCGGGCAGGTCGCCGTCACCAGGCCCACCGACCCCGCGGTGGTGGGCGCGTTGACCTTGTTCATGACGATCTGGGTGTGGTTGATCAGGTTGCTGGTGAGGCACATCGCGTAGGGAGTGGTGGAGAAGGCGGAGTTGACCTGGCCTCCGCTTCCGCCCTTCGCGATCCAGTACGCCACGTCGGTGCCGACGACCCCGGTTGAGCCGGTGTATTCGGTCGCACCGTCGGGGCTGGGCTCGGTGCCCAGCACGTGGTTACCGTTCGACCCCGCACCCGTGCCGGTGACCTGCCCGATCCCGCCGCCGGAAAGGAGACCGCTGGCGCAGTGGGCGCTCGCTGAGATCGAGGAGTCGATGGTTGCGGGTCCCAGCGTGGCCCCGGGGGTCTTCACGGTCACGGTCACAGAGTTGGCGTAAGCGGCCCCCGGCACCACCAGAACCAGCAGAACGCCTACGACCAGCGCCTTTCCCGCGGCTAGCCGCCGCACCGACTTCTGCTCCATCGCATTCTCCTTATTCTCGGTTTGAACGCGGCTCAGGTGACATGGCCGCGTGCAAAGAAGGCACTGATTGCTTCCGCCTCGCCGCCGAGCGCGGTCCCGTCCGCGCTCGGCCGCCACGAAACCGTCGAGAGTGGTGCCGTCGCATCGCTCGACGCGGAAGGCCTGACAGGGAAAAGCCGCACAGTTGTCGCCCGGACCGTGGAAGCCGGGTAGACACTCGCCACCACCACCGGGCGGAGCAGGCGTCACAGCCGCCGACCTTGCGCCCGCCCTTGACTCCGGCTCAGCAACACGGACGCATCCGCGCAGGCGTTGCCCAGGTCCCGGGGATCCGGCTGGTCCGGGTCCGCTGACCATCAGGAGTGCAGGGAGGACCTTCCGGCCGAGGGAGCCGGGCGGGCAGCCGCACAAGGTCTGGGGCCCCGGGGAGCCGCACGATCAATCCGCTTGAGGAGGTCCCGGTTTGTTCTTGCGCCTCTCCGTCCGCTGAGGAAACCGACGGGCGTCATCGGCACGTGCTGCCAGCGAGCCGGGCAGCACGCCGGCCGGGCTCGCCCCAACGCACGCTGCCGGTGCCGGACTCGTCCAGGTACGCAGATCCATGCCAGCTCCTCAGTGTTCGGTGGCCTGGGGCGGGGTTGATTGAAGCAGCGACCTGAGCGCGCGGACTACAGGTGCGGGGCACAAGACAAGAGGCCCTGAGCGAGGAACCATTGGTGTATCAACCAGTTCGCCACGCGCCGTACAGGCCTCCACCGGACACGCTGCCGTGAGGGCCGTAACGGCACGCTCTCCGCCCCCGGCCCCGGCAGCCAACGGCGGCGGGAAGACGGCCGTGAAGGCATCTGCGGTCCTCCAGCGGGCGTAGCAGCTCCCCGGGCCCAGTACATCGCCCGCGCAGGCCGCCACCACGTCCCCCGCGGCCACACAGAACACGTCGCGATCGAGGGCTAGACCTCGCCGGTGGTCGTGAAACTCGGCGTATGGATCACCAACACCAAATCAAGGCGGGACAAGCTCGCTCTGGAGCAGTCGGAGGCGCTGCGGGAGCTGGGCATCGAGTGGGCGTGACACGGCATACGGCCGGTCGTTGAACCCGATTCAGGCGAAGTACACGAAGGCCCCGGGCGGCATCGCCCGGGGCCTTCGTGCTGCCGCTTGGCCGGCGGCGGGGCATCGGCCTGCAACGTGAGGTGCAACACGAATACCGTGCTCCCTCGGTCCGGGGAAACGTCGCAGGCCAGGAGGGGGGCGCGGTGGTGTTTCACCGGTACGGGCGGCTCTGTGGTTACCCCGAGGTGGGTGGTCGGCCGTCGTGCTGTGCGGGAGTGGGTGGTCCTCGGCGGGGCCATCGGCCCGTGATGGCCGAGGCCACGAAGAAGAGGGCTCCGACCGGGTAGGCCCAGGAGGCGGGGAGGGTGGGGGCGAGAAGGAAAAGGGCCGCGCCCAGGCCGGCGAGAGCGGCCTTGAGGAGCGCGAAACGGGCGCCTGGACCGGGTGCGATGGTTCCTCCTGGTGTTCCTGCCGGGAGCGGGGAGGTCGCCTGCATAGGGCGGCCCGCCCCGCGCGGACGGGTTGGTGCTGCAGCGGAGCTTGTGCAGTAGGCGCCAGCTCTTCAAGACGGCCATGGCTTGTTCGCCGACGCAGCGGATCTTGGCGTGGGTGGTGTTGTGGCGCCGCTTCCATCTCTTGAGTCGACGCCCTCGGAA
>NZ_LGDD01000061.1 GCF_001279695.1 Streptomyces sp. WM6378 | reverse complement strand
CATCTGGGTCAGGACGTGATGGTGGGGGGGGACCGGGTGGGGTCGCCGGAGCCGGCGGTGTTGCGGGAGAGGGGGAATTCGGGGGTGCGGTTCGCGCTGCGGGCGGCTGATGGCCGGCGGATGGGCGGGAAGCACTGGCTGGCGTTGCTGGGCGCGCCGCGGGAGTCGTTCGGCGGTGCGCGCAGTGATCGGGCGCGGCGGGTGTTCGAGGTCCTGGAGCAGGTGGTGGCCGACTTCGTGGCGCCGGCCGTCGCGGGGAGCTCCAAGAGCGTGGTGTCCGCGCCCGGTTCTGCCGGGGCCGCTCCGGTGCCCGGCCATGCGGCCGAGTCCGTCGACGGGTCCGTCCTGGTCTCCGGGGCCGGGCCAGGTGCCGGGGCCGGTGCGGCGGCGCCGAAGGGCACGGTGGTGGAAGGGGCCGCGGCCGTGCCGGGGCCGAGGGAAGCGGAGGTGCAGGCGGCCGATGACGCCCCGTCCGAGCCCGACTCGGCCTCGTCGGTGCGGGTGGAGGCGGGGGCCGCGCGGGGCCGGCTGCTGCCGGGGGAGGACGACCCGTCGTGGGCGGACATGCCGATCCGCTTGCGTCAGGCGTTGCGGGGGCCCGCGCACCAGCTGGTGACGCCGGTGCGCGGGCCGTTGAAGGCGAAGGAACAGCGCAGTGTGCTCTCGGCGGTACGGGCTGCCGAGCGGATGCGGATGACCGGCGCGCACTGGCTGTTGCTGATGACCACCGAGCGGGATGCCTTCGGGAGTGCGCGCAGCGCGCGGGCCGGCGCGTTCTACGGGGTGCTCGAGCAGATCCTCGCCGAACACCCGCCCCTGGCCCAGGCCCGGGACCAGGATGCGCCGGTAGCGCCCGCAGCTGGCTGAACTGCCGCCCCGGGACCGGACCGTGGAGCGGCGGCTGTCGGCCGGCCGCCCCGGCCCGGGGCCGTGCCGCCGCTCGCTGCTGCTCCTCGGCCGGAACGCTGCTCCCCGCCGCGCGCCGCGTTTACTCGTTCGGCAGCGTTGCTGCGCGCTCCGTCTCGCTGCCGTAGCCAGGATGGTGTCCGGTCGTTGAACTCCGGGGTTCTTCCTAGCCACCCACAGGATGAGGCATTTGGATGAGCACGACCGAGGAGATGAGCAGGGCATGGTCCGCCGGGATGTCACAGGACAGACTGGCCTGGTACGCCGTCCAGAACCCGCACGGTGAACTGCGCCCCGGGCCCACCGGGCCGCTGATGCCCAAACTGCTGGCCGTGCTGCTCAGGGCCGGTCTGCCGCTGGTCAAAGCGGGCACCCCTATGCGGATCCGTGAAGCTCACGGCTGGCGGCTGCACCTGCACCGTGCCACCAAGGTGATCCGGGTGCACATGCCCGGGGAGGAGGAACCGCTGCTCACGCTGCCGGGCGAGGTTCCAGCACGGTGGGAGTACCTCGCGCAGCGGGTGGGCTATGTCGTGCTGTACGTGGCGGACGACCTGGGGCTGCCGCGTTGCGGCGGTGAACTGGAGCAGCAGCGCCAACTCACCTCCGCGGCAGAGAGAGGACGACTGGTGGCAGCCTCGATCGCCTACGCCGCCACGTAAGAAGCTGCGCCGCTGGAGAACGGCCCCGGACGGTGACGTCAGCCGGCGTCCAGAAACGTCCAAGAGCGGCCAGCGGTAGCCGGTTCCGTCCGGCCGCCGCCGAGGACCGATCCTGGAAAACCTGCCGCCCCGCGCCCCGGGCCTCTGTTCTGCTGGTGTGCAGTCGTGGTGTCCCTCTGCCGACCTGGGCGTTTTGAGGGTGCGGCGTGACACCCGGCACCCGGTACACCGAGGCCGCCGTCTACTGCTGCGCTCCTCGTGTCGACGGCGCAGTACGCCCCGCCTCGCCGTGCCCGGTACCGGCTGCGGTTGGCGCGCCCGTAACCCCGCGGGCCGGCAGTCCAGTTGCGCCGCACCGGGGCGGGGCCAGCTGCTGGCGGGGGGAGGACGATCCGGCCCGGGGCCGTGCCGCTGCTCGCTGCTCCTCGGCCGGAACGCTGCTCCCCGTAGCGCTCGCTGGCCGGCGGCGCGTTACTCGTTCGGCGGCGTGGCCCTCCGGAGCGCCGGCGGCCGACTGCGGCGTTGGGGTCCAGAAGTCCCAGCAATTCTCGCGGAAAGACGCCTGCCGGGGGAGGGCGACCCGGTGTGGGGCGAGGTGCCGCTGCATCTGCGTCAGGCGTTGCGGGGTCCTGCGCACCAGCTGGTGACGCCGGTGCGGGGGCCGTTGGGGGCGAAGGAGCAGGGCCGTGTGCTGTCCGCGGTGCGGGCTGCCGGGCGGATGCGGATGACGGGCGCGCACTGGGTGCTGCTGCTGACCACGGAGCGGGAGGCCTTCGGGAGTCCGGGCAGCGCACGGGCGGGCGCGCTCTACAAGGTGCTCGAGCAGATCCTGGCCGAGTACCCGCCGCTCACCCAGGACCAGGACGAGCCCGCCGCCGAGGAAGCCGGGGCCGGCTGACGGCCGCCGCGCCGCTGCTTCTGCGCCAGCGTCTGCGGAGGCGCGCACCAGATGGTGACGCCGGCGCAGGGGGGTGCTGGAGAAGCCCGGGAGCCGGTGCCTGCTGCCCGGGGTGCGGGCAGCGGGAATGCTGTCCGGTCTCCGCGAGGGTGCCCCGGGTGATGATGGCGAGTCCGGAAGGGTTTGGGCGCTGGCCTGGAGTTCGCCGGTGGAGCGAAGGAGCAGGGTCAGATGTGACGCTCGCCGGGGCGGGGGATGCCGAGGATGAGCCGCAGTCCCTCGCGCAGAGAGGGGTCCTCCTCGCTCAGGACGCGGTTCACCAGTTCCTCCGTCGGGCCGGACCCGGGTGGGGGGCCGTTGTAGTGGTGTCGGGCGGCATCGTCGGCCCGCAGCTCGAAGCGGGCCATGCCTACGCCGGCCGGGTCGGCGTCGACCAGGGTGTTGAGTGTGTTCCAGTCGGGCGGTCCGGGCTGCGGATCGGCGACCAGGACGTACACGCCGGTGTCCGCGTGGACCAGGGCGTGGCCGAGGCTGTAGGGGAGCGGGTCGGGAACGGGCAGTTCGGCGCCCTCCATCAGGACCAGGTCGAGCGGGTGATGGCGCATCCGGCCCCGCGTGCCCACGAGGGACAGGTACGTGCGTTCGCCGCCGAGCCGTTCGGTGAGGTAGTGCGCCATGTGCTCGTGCATGCGCGTGAGGCGGATGAATTCCCTGTACTCGGCAGCGCCGGCCGTGGCCTGTGCGGCGGCCGGGTCGGGGTTGTGCCACCAGGAGATGACGACGGGGACGTTCTCGCCGGTCTCCGGGGACTCGGTGAGCTCGTACACGGTGTACAGGTGGTCGGGCTCGTAGCCGGAAGGGCTCACGGAAGGGCTCCCAGGGGCTGGGGACTGTTCGGGCATCCGGGCGTCGGGGCGCCTGGAGACCTCCGCGTCGGCGGAGACAATCCCCGCGTCGGCGGGGAGCAACAGCCCAGTGCTCTGGGCAGGTGGTCATCATGGCACGGGTCACTGACAGACCGTGCTGAGAGGCAACTCCCTCCAGAGCGCGGTGAGTCGGGAGGCGGTCCGCTCCGGCGCCGGCGCTGCCGGGGAGTCCTGGACGATCGCCATGATCAGCGGGACGCCCCCAGTTCACCGAGATCGGACAACTCGTGCGGGGTGGCGCGCACGGGCACCTGCTGCGCACCGCCCCCCGGGGAGGCCTTCGGCAGCTCGCGCAGCCAGCGGGCCCGCGCCCGGCGCGAGGCACTGGAGCAGGCGGCCCAGGAGATGGCGCCCGCCGCGGAGCGGGAGGACGCCGGCCGCCCGCAGGAAGACACCGCGGCCGGCTGACCGTGACGAGTCCGGATGGCGCCACTTCCGTACGCCGCCAGCCGGGCCGGGCCGCTGCGCCCCGTCCCTGGCCGGCGGCGTCGCGCGGGCTTGTCCGCCCGCGTGGCCCGCTACGTGTGCCGCGGGAGGCCTTCGGCCGTGCGGACAGTGCCCGGGTGGTGCGGTCTGCGGGGGGCGATGGGCAGACCCGCGCCGGGCACCCGCCGCTCGTCGGCCCGGGATGCGTAGGTCGCGCCGGCCTAGGGGGCTGCAACGTGAATGAGCCCGCCCGGGAGACCGGACGGGCTAAGCATCCCCGGAATCCCGGGAGTTACTGGACACCCAACCCTTGGGGACGTCAGGTTCTGACGTACGCGGATCGGTTCTCCGAGCGCTGTGCTTGCTCATGGTGGAGGTCCGGGTCATTCCCGGTGCCCCGGGCTGCGACGAGAGGAATCTAGCGCGGGGACAGTCTGGGGCGAAAGCTGCTTCACACGGGAGGGCGAACGGGGCTGCCCGGCCTGCCGGTTGCGGCGCGTATCGGTAGGAGCCCGGGAGCCGGCCGGAATGCGGGTGAGCGGCGTGCACGGGCACCTGCTGCTCACCGCCCCCGGGGAGGCCTTCGGTAGTTCGCGCAGGCAGCGGCCCCGCGGCCTGTGGGAGGTGCTGGAGCAGGCGGCCCAGGAGGTGGGCGTCCGCCGCGGAGCGGGGGCGTCGGCCGCTGGGGAGGGAGACGCGGCGGCCGGCTGACCCGCCGACGAGTCCGCGCGGCGGCGCCTTCCGTGCGCCGCCGGCGGACCAGGCCGCTGCGCCTGGCCCGGCCGACGGCGTCGGGGCCGCGCGGGCCGCTACTCTTGCCGCGGCGCGTCCGTGCTGGTGTCCTGCCCGGTCCCGAGGGCCGTGGCGACCTCGTCGAAGACGTCGGGGTCGAGGGGCGGCCGGGGGGCGTCGAAGGGCCAGTCCAGATCGGCGATGACCGGGCGGTAGGGGGCCGGGAAGAGCTCGTGCACGGGCAGGTCGACGGGGAGGACTCGTGGGCCGTATGTCTGGGCGAGGAGCCGGGCGAGATCGCCCGCGTCCGTGCGGGTCTTGCCCGCGCCTCCGGGCCGGGGGTGCTTGTCCTGCAGGAGCCGGCGCGGCGCCAGGTTCTCGAGGTCCGGGATCCGGCCGGCGGCGGTGTGCGGGGCAGTCAGCGCGCGGGCCTGCTCGGGGGTCATGCCGGTGGCGGCGGTGAGGGCCTGGACGGTGTGGTCGGGCAGGCCGTCGGCGAGGTCGTCCAGGCGCTCGGTGGCCGAGGTGCCGGGTTCCAGCCCCAGGAGTTCCATCGCGCGGTGCCGCTGGACGCCGGCCGCAGCGGCGACGCGCTGCACGTAGCCGTCGAGCCGCTCGGCGGGGCGGGGCAGAGGGGCGCCGGGGATCGGGGCCGGGAGTCCGGGCCGGCGGCCGGCGCGGTCGGCGACGGCCCTGCGGGCCTGGTCCAGAGTGGTGCCGGGGTGGGCGCGCTGGTAGGCGCGTACGGCGCGGCTGTGCTCCCGGTTGCGGGGGTCGGTCATGTCGTCTCGGTCCTCGTCCGGCCTGCTGCCCCACACGCGCCGGCCGCCTTGGAGGAGGGCATGACACAGCTGCTCGCGCGAGTCTCAGACGTCTGCGGTCCCCTTCGACGGTGTGGGCGTCGAGGTGCGGGTGGACCGGGCGCGGCGCGGTTGCCCTTGATGCACCGTCATCGTAGTGGCGGGCGCGGCGGTGAGAGCGGTGGGGGCGGCCGGAAGGCGGGTGACGCGTTGTACCGGTCCGCCCGGCAGGGACTGGGTGCGGGTGGGGGTTTAGGCCTCGCTGGTGAAGGCGATTCGGACCAGCAGCTCGAAGCGCTCCCTCTGCTCGGCCACCAGGGCTCGCATGGCGACCTGCTCGGCCCGCTTGCGGCGCGCGATGGCTTCCTGAGCGGCCAGGTCCTCGGGCTTCTTGCGCGTCTCCTGCATGGGCTTGACTGCGATGGAGGTCGCGGTGCTGCGTGCGAGCGCGAGTTCGACGAGGGCGTTGAGATGCTTCCGGCAGGACAGAAACGTCCCCTCTCCGGTTCCGTTCGTCACGACCCAGTGCGGTTCGTAGGGGCACTGGCCCCGCTTGGGTGTTCCGTTACGGGACATGTATGCACTCGGGCGGAGACTGCATACGGTGGAAGGCTGGTGGCTCATGAAAGTCCCTTGGTAGCTGCGACAGCGACGGTGTTGCGTGCCCGGCGGCTCCTGGAGGCGTTGGCGCAGTCGGTGCGGGTCCCCGCCAGGCCGGGCCCGCCTGGCGGCTGGGGGCACGGCGGGGCGTGGTGGGGGTCAGCGGCGCTTGCGGCGGCGGGGCCGGGAGTGCTCCCTGGCGAGGGTGTGTTCGCGCGTCGTGACCGTGTACTCACGGTCGCGCAGGTCGAAGACCACCCAGGGGCTGGCCGGGAGGCGATGCGGTACATGTGAGGCTACTGGGCGTTAGGGGCGGGGCTCGACAGCTTGTCGGAGATGACCATGCGGCCGTCACGGGCGGGGTGGTCCTCTACGGTGAAGCGCTGTTCCAGGTACTCCCGGACGGCTTTCAGCTGCTTCTTTCGGAGCGAACCGTCGGAGCCCCCTACGGCATGGCTCTCCAGGTAGTCCACGATCACGCCGAGCGTGGGCGAGGTGCGGACCTGCGCGCCCTCGGTCCAGCGATGTCCGGAGCGGCGCCCGGTAGAGGTCCGGCTCAGGCTGAACTTCTTGCCGAGGTAGTAGCGGACGGTGGAGTAGGTGGCATGCGTCATGAACGCTTCCTTCTGTTCTTGGCCGTGGGGTTCAGGGGGTGTTCAGCTGCCCGCGCCGCCGTGCTGGACGGACGTCGCCGCCGTCGAGGCTGGCCGGGCGCTGGAGGCCCGGCTGCGGAGTGCCCGGGCCCGCCGGATCCTCAAGGACGGCCTTGCCGCTCGCCGGGGGCGGAGCGTACGGGCTGCCTCGGCCGGGCTGCCTACCCTCGGTCGTCACTGAGCCTGAGCGCGCCGCGCCGTTCCGGGCCGCGCCGAGATGTTCCGTGCGCGTGCCCGGGTCGGGGGCGGTGTGAGGCGTCAGCTCTTGGCGGAGGGGAGGGAGGGGCCGCTGTCGACGCGGTCGAGGGGGGCGAGGGCGCGCAGGACGGATGAGATGCCCCTGCCGTCGCGCCAGCGGAACCTGATGCCGTGGGGCATGTCGACGCCCGTGACCGGGTCGGTCCGTACGTCGCGCGGGTCCTCGACGCGGGTTCCCGGCACGACGTAGTGGCGGTACACCGCGGCCCACTGTTCGTTCGGCTGGTGTCCGACGACGACGTAGTAGTCGTTGGGCAGGCGCAGGAGAGCCACCGTCCACCCGTCGGGGCCGTTGGTGGGGTAGGTCGCCCGGATCCGGAGGTCGGAGACGCCCTGGAGGGCGGGGAGCGGGGCGCGCAGCTTCAGTGTGTCGGTCGTGCGTCGGGGCATCGTCACAACTCCTTCGGGGGAGGGGGTGGTGGGGTGTTATCCGGCCTGGTGGCTGGCCTTGCGGGTGAGGTCGATGAAGTTCGTGATGTGGGCTTCGATGCCACGGCGCAGGCTGGCGTCGGCCGGGTTGTCGGCGAATTCGAGGACTTCCGTGCGCATCAGCGTCAGGTAGTCGATCGCCTTCTGGGGGTCGGCCAGGCTGCTGTCGGATTCGAACTTCTCGATGAGCCTGGTGACTTCACCGGCGAAAGCGCGGGCCTGGTCTGCCTCGGACTGGTGCATGGGGTCCTTTCCCGAAGGGGTGAGCGTGGGGGCGGTTCCCCTCCCCGTTAGTCACTAATGTACTCCAGAGGTGGCTCATGCGTCAAATGTAAAGGGTCATCACGGGGGTGTGAGACGCCGCCTGCGGTTCCCGCCCGGGGGCCAGTCGCGGTGTGGTGCGGGCGGGTGTTCAGCGTGGGGGTGTGTAGCGGATGTGGGCGTAGGTGATGGCGTCGGGCCAGGCGCCGAGGGTGCGCAGGTAGGCGCGGATGGCGTCGTCCTTGGTGCGCCCGGTGGCAGGGGCCGGGGCGGGGCCGCCCGGGGCGGGGTCGA
>NZ_LGDD01000060.1 GCF_001279695.1 Streptomyces sp. WM6378 | reverse complement strand
CCGTCGAGCGGCTCGCATGGCTGGCCGTACCCCACCGGGACCGAGAGGTCACAACCCTATCCACCAGGGCTGCAGAAGGGATGGTCCTCTAGTGAGCATCGCCGCCGAGAAGTAGCGGTGGTGCGGGATGCGCTGCCTGTGCCGGCGTGGCTGGAGGGCCGGGGCGGGCAGCCGGAGGGCTACTGTTACCGGCAGATGTTGGATGCGGTGTTCTACGTCACCGACAACGGCGTCAAGTGGCGCTCGGTTCCTGGCGACTTCCCTGCATGGGACCGTGTGTATGGGTTCTTCCGCAGGTGGCTTAGGGCCGGTCTGGCCAAGGAGCTTCACGACCGGCTGCGCGGCCGGGTCCGCGAGGCCGAGGGCCGAGACCGTGAGCCGACCGCGGCGATCATCGACTCGCAGTCGGTCAAGGGTGCCGCTTCGGTGCCGTCTGCTTCACGCGGATACGACGGCGGGAAGAAGATCAATGGCAGGCGCCGGCGCATCATCACGGACAGCCTCGGCCTGCTCCCAGGCTTCCTCGCCGGGCTCCCACACCATGCCGGCCTCGGGCGCGTCGAGCAGCTCCTTGCGGCGGGGCTCCAGTTCTCCGGTTCGCAGGGCTTTGCGTTGCTGGTGGACCCATCTGCCGAGGGGGGAGTCCTTGGTGATGCCGACCTCGGTCTTGCGGGGTCTCGCGACGATTGGCCGGTGTGACGGTGTCCTGAGCGGATCGGGCCGCGGCAGAGCGTGTCTCTTGGGCTGGGCGGTTCCATGGAACCTGTACCGAGCCGGTGCCAGCACCACCTGACGCCCCGGGCTCACGGGTCACAACAGAACGGACCGACTGGCCCCGCAGGCAGGTCAACCAGCCCCATCGGCAGGGCTGTTCGGCACCTCGCCGATCGGGGGCGCGGAGAGGCAGGATTGAGACCGGCAAGAAGACCACGGTGGCCGGTTCCTCTCCTGCGCCGAACGGCCGGTCAGCTCTTCGCGCTGGAAGGGGTGTTGTCCCGAACCGGATCCCGATGGGGCCGGAACACCCTGGAGCAGCCTTTGCGGTGTCGCAACCTGTGCCAGGGGGTGGCGCCGCAAGGGCAAGTTCGTGCCAGCCCGGCCGAATCGGTGGGGCTGCCTCCCCGCTGGGCGGTGCCCTGCGTCGCAGGCATGGGCCCGCAATTGGCCCCGTGATCCTCCCAGTTACGCGTACCTGGGTGCGCTTCCGCGGATATGCCGGAACGCTGGAGAGGACGACGGAGCGCAGGGGTTCCGCGGAGGGGAGCCGCGCAGTTCCCGCGCTCGTGGTCGCCGCCCGTGCTCTCCCGCAGCCCGGCGGCGACCACACTCCGGTTGGTCACGTCCACGGACGTGATGTATCCATCTTGGGCGTCTAACCTCCGACACGCGGGCCGAGGTGCGCGGGGCCGGGCGGCCTGCTCAGCGCCGTACACCACTTGCGTGGACGCGGCCACCTCGACTACGACCAGGCAGTCGTCCTTGGGGCACTTCAGTACCTCTGTGAGTCATGCCATTGCTGATGAAGGTGGAAGGAGGGCATAGGAGGTGACTTTCGGGAGGGGCGGGGCCCGGCGACCGGCGGCGCTCCGACGCCCCGCTCGCCGGTGATGTCGAAGCCTTCGCCGAGTACGCGTACATGCGGGACCCCACCGGTCAGGATCGAGACGGACTGCCCCATCGACGTACGACCCGACCGTGTACGACCCGACCGCTCCTCCGAGTCGTTCCCGGTCCGGCCGATCGCCCCTCCCGGGGTGCCGGGCAGCGCGCCCTGGGGTGGCGGCTGTCCGGCCCTGACCGGTGGCGACCGGGATGCGGGGCGGGCCGGTCGGGGCCGCTGGGAGCGTCGGATCCGCCGGGCTACCGGTATCCGGCTCTGGAGGTCCGCGGTATGAGGGAGAGGCTCAGGAGGGGGCGGCGAACGGAACAGGGCGGTGGAGTGGGGGCCGCGGCCAGGCTGCTGTGGGACGCATCGCCCCGGCTCGCGCTCGCGCTCGCCGTGGTCGTCGTGGGGGGAGCTGCGGCCGCATTGCTACTCGTCCTTGTCACGGGCCTGTTGGTGGGGTCGCTGCCCGCCGCGGTGGGTTCCGGGCTGAGTTCCGGCGCCGGGCGGCACATGCTGCTCGCGCTGACCGGGTTCGGTGCCGTCGCGGTCGCCCAGACGGCGCTCGGCTCGCTGGAGTCGGGACTGACGGCCGCGCTGCGGATGCGGGTGACGCAGTCGGTCGACGACCGGGTGATGGCCGCCGCTCTCCGGCCGACCGGGATCGCCCATCTGGAAGACCCGGGCTACGCCGATACGTTGCGGCTGGCTACGGATCCCGAGACGCGGCCCGACGCGCTCGCGCGGCTGCTGCCGGACGTGGTCCGGCCCCGGCTCCAGGGGATCGGACTGGTGTGTCTGCTGGCGCCGTTCGCATGGTGGGCCCCCGTGGTGCTCTGCCTCGCCGGCGTCCTCACCCACCGCGCCTACCTCGGCGTCGCGCGCAGTGTGCACGGTGGGATGGCCGAGGCGAGCGGCGTGGTCAGGCGGGCGGGCTACTTCAGAAGCCTCGCGGTGGAGCCGGGACCCGCCACGGAAGTACGGCTCTTCGGCCTCGGAGACTGGCTGGTCGGCCGGATGACCGACACCTGGCGTGTCGGCATGGCGAGGGTGTGGGCCGTCCGGCGGCTGGCCACGGGGCGTGCCTACGGAACGGTGGCCTTCGTCGTCCTCGCCGAGGCGGCGGTGCTCGGCTGGGCCGCGTCGGCTGCATCGCGCGGGGAACTCGGCCTCGCGGGGCTGGTGATCGTGGTGCAGGCGGCGGTCGGCCTGCCCGCGCTGGCCTGGGTCGGGGACTCCGACTATCTGCTGCGCACCGGGCTGTTGGGGCTGAGAGCGCTCGCCGAGCTGGAGCGGATCAGCCACACGTCGGATTCTGGCGGCGGTAGTCCTCGTACCGGTGAGGGAACAGGCGGGAGCCCGGGCAAGGGCGCGGGCGCGGTGTCCGGTTCCGCCCGGCCCGGGTGCCGGGAGATCGCGGTCGAGTCGGTCTCCTTCGCCTACCCGGGCACCGACCGGCGGGTCCTCGACGGGCTCAGCCTGCGCATCCCCGCCGGGTCCTCCGTCGCGGTCGTCGGTGCGAACGGTGCGGGCAAGACCACGCTCATCAAACTGCTTACCCGCCTGTACGAGCCCGACAGCGGCGGGATCACCCTCGACGGCACCGACGCGCGAGCCTGCGATGCGGCCTCCTGGCGGCGTCAACTGGCCGTCGTGTTCCAGGACTTGGTGAAATATCCGCTGAGCCTGCGCGAGAACGTCGGCTTCGGCGACCTGCGGGCAGCGGGTGACCAGGAGGCGGTGGAGTGCGCGCTGGTGCTCGCGGGCGGGGCGGCACTGCCGGGGCAGCTCGCTTCGGGGTGGGACACGGTGCTGTCCCGGCAGTTCACGGGCGGCACCGAACTGTCTGGGGGACAGTGGCAGAAGGTCGCGCTGGCGCGGGCGCTGCTCGCCGCCCGCGACGGAGCGGTCCTCGTCCTGGACGAGCCCACGGCCCACCTGGACGCCCGCGCGGAGGCCGAGTTCTTCGAGCGGTTCCTGGGGGTGAGGCGCGGCAGCACCACGGTACTGGTCTCCCATCGGTTCTCCGGCGTGCGCAGGGCTGACCTCATCTACGTCCTGGACGGCGGCCGCGTCGTCGAAGCGGGCTCGCACGACCAGCTGATGGCCGCGGGCGGGCGGTATGCGCGCATGTACCGGATCCAGGCGGCGCGTTTCCTCACCGATGGCGGGGTTGAAGGGGGAGAGGGTCACTTCGCGGACGCCCATACGAGCTCCCGTAAAGGCTCCCATGCGGACGGCCCGTCTGCCGCCCCGATCCCTCCCCCCTCCGCCGCCCCGATCCCCGAACAGGCCGTACCAGAAACAGAGTTGGCGCCGCCCGACCGGCGTCGCCCCGCCGACGCCTTCGCCGCACTTGGCACCGTACTCGCGGCCTCGTTCCGGGAGTCGAAGGGGCTTGCGCTCCTGGGACTGATCCTGGTTCCGGCCGCGGCCGGGCTCGGGGCGCTGCAGGCGCTGTGGCTGCGGTCCATGGCCGATGGAGCCGACCGGCACGACCTCGCTGCCGCGCTGGCCGCCGCGCTGCTCCTGGTGGCGACTCTGGGTGTGGGGCAGGCGGTCCAACTGGCCGGAGTCACGGCGCGGATCGGGCTCAGCGAGCGGGTCGGCTTCGCCTTCGACCGCATGCTGGCCCGTCTCACGGCCGGGATTTCGGGGCTGCGCCACCACGAATCGCCCGCGTTCCAGGACCGGTTGCACCTGCTCAGGGAACGCCTCCTCGCCATGGGAGGGCTGCTGAACTGGCTGCTCAACCTGTTGGAGGAACTCGGCGGATTCCTGGTGACCGCCGTGCTGCTGGCGCTGATCCACCCCGCGCTGCTCGCGCTGCCACTCGTCGGCCTGGTGGCGCTGCGCCTCCAGGTGGCGGCCCGCAAGGTCTCCGCCCGCGCTCAGGAGAGGTCGGCGGCGGACTACCGGCTCGCCGCTCAGCTCACCCTGCTGTCAGCCACCCCCGCCGCGGGCAAGGAACTGCGCGTGTTCGGCGTCGGAGCCGAGATCCGGCGGCGGCAGCGGGAGGCGCGCGGCCGGGGCGATGCCGTGATGGGCCGGGCGCAGTGGCGGGTCGCGGCCGTCGGCGGCGTCGCCGGGTTGCTGAACACGCTGTGCCTCCTCGGCGCCGCCGGCTTCGTCACCTCGCTCGCCGCCGGCGGATCGGCGAGTCTGGGCGCCGTACTGCTGGCGGTCCTGCTGGCGGGCAGGTTCGTCGGGCACACTGCGGGTCTCGTGGCGACGACCGGCATCGTCGTCGATCTGCTGCAGAGCGCCGAGCGCTTCCGGTGGCTGGGCGGGTACGCCCGCCGGGTGCGCCCGGCCACCCCCACAGCCGGGGTCCCGGCCACGCTGCGCCACGGGATCGGCATCGACGGACTCTCCTTCCGCTACCCCGGGACGACGTCCCTGGTGCTGAGAGACATCAGCCTGTGGCTGCCCGCCGGGAGCGTGGTGGCGCTGGTCGGCGAGAACGGCTCGGGCAAGACCACGCTGGTCAAGTTGCTGTGCCGGATGTACGAGCCGACGCAGGGGCAACTCAGCGCCGATGGCGAAGAGTTGGCGGCATTCGACCCGGAGTGCTGGCGCGCCCGGCTGAGCGCGGGCTTCCAGGACTTCGTACGGTACGAGCTGTTGGCGGGTGAGACGGTCGGGGTGGGTGACACACCCCGCCTCGACGACCGGGGAGCCGTCCTCGGTGCGCTCGGCCGGGCGGGGGCGGCCGAGCTTCCGGGCGAGCTGCCGGACGGCCTGGAGAGCCAACTGGGCAGGCAGTGGCCGGCGGGCGTCGACCTGTCCGGTGGGCAGTGGCAGAAGCTGGCTCTGGGGCGGGCATTGCTGCGCGACCGGCCGTTGCTGCTCGTCCTCGACGAGCCGACGGCGTCCCTCGATGCCGAAACCGAGCACCTGCTCTTCGAGCGGCTGGGCGCGGCCGCCCGCGCGGCGCACGGCACGGGCGGGATCACCTTGCTGGTGTCGCACCGCTTCTCGACGGTACAGGTGGCCGATCTCATCGTCGTCCTCGACGCCGGCACGGTGGCGGAAGTGGGCAGCCACCGGCAGCTGATGGCGCGGAACGGGCTCTACGCCAGGATGTATGGACTGCAGGCGCGCGCGTACCGGTGAAGCGCGATGCGGACATGACATGACGAGAGCGCCGAGGGTGTCGGCGCTCTCGCTCCCTCGATGGAGCAGGGCGGCTACCCGGTGGCGGTGACCGGACGCAGCCACTCCTTGTCGAGAGGCTCCACCGTGTTGACGTAGCCGACGAACCGGGCGTACACCGCCAGGTCGGTGACGGCCGCGGTCAGCCGCGCGAGCCTGGTCACGGAGTCGGCGCCGCCCATGGAGACCAGCCACTGCGTCATGAGCTCCGCAGCGTGCGCGACCCGGGCGCGGAAGGCCTCGGTGACGCTCAACGGCCCTTCCCTCACCATCAGTTCGGCGAACTCGGCCCAGATGTTCACGTTCTGCGGCAGTACGCCGTGGTCGACTCCGGCGCGGTACAGCCGGTCGTAGTCGAGCCCCTGATACCACGTGATCGCGTCCGGACTCAGGCTGCCCGAGACGAGCACCGAGACGACCTCGCCCAGCAGATCGCTCGCGTTCCGGAGCTTCGCCTCGGCCGAGGCGACGTACACGCCCGCCGAGGCGGCGCCGTCACCGTGCTCGGCGAGCTCCATGGCCTTGTAGGTGTCGCCGGTGGCGCCGAGCAGCGCGAGTCCGGCGTTTCCCGCGAGTCGCTTCTTGTCGCGTAGCGACTCAAGACTCAGCTTGAAGAGAGTGTTGCAGTTGACGCTCATCTGTCCTTCCCTCCCTTATGAGTTGACGGCGACGGATGTGCCCGCCGTGCCGAGTATGTTGATGATGGCGAGTGCCTGCCCGTAGATCCGAATGCGATCGAATTGCGTGATCGCCTTCCAGGGGAACTGCTGCCAGGCGGAGAGATCCGCCGACGCGGCCGTTCGGTCGAAAAGGTCGAGTTCCGCGGAGAACTCGCGCAGTTCGGAGAGGAAGTGGCCGAACGCTGCCTCGTCCCCGCCCGCTACGAACCTTCGGGCGATGACGCCCAGGGATTCGCTGTCGAGCGCGACAAGACCGAGCCCGCTGGCCTCTTCGAGGGTCTCCCGCACTCGCAAGGAGCCACCGCCCGCTGCCCGCAGCACCTCGTCGTGTACGGCATAGAAGCCCAGCTCACGGGCGATGCTGTGGGAGCTCTCGTACTCCACCAGAGCCGCCTTGACCGCAGCGGCCGCGCAGGAGACGCGCACCGTGGCCTGGCGCAGGTCGTTCAGCTCCAGGTCGGAGTGGAGCAGGTGGAGCTCGGCACCGGCCCGCATGAGATGGGCGGAACCGGTCGCGATCGGTGCGTCGACCCGGGCATACAGCTCGCTGGTCTCCTCGTCGAGAGGAAAGAGCCTGCTTTCCTGCTTGTTGCAGATGACACTCATCGGTGACTGCCTCCTTCGAGGATTTCCCGTGCCCGGCCCTGAACCGGCTGCCGTTGAACGCCGTATGGAACAGCGGGCGGAAAACCATCCGGTGGATGAGGTTGTTGAACTGCGCCGATATTTACAGGAATGCCGTCGGCCGTTCCCGTCAACCGGCCGCAGCCGGACGGATCCGGATCGGCCCGGACAGAGGCGGAGGGGAATGAATCGGGGATCCGACAAGAGAGTTGACGGCGAGGCGCCCCGAGGTCTCGACGGGATCGCCACCATGGAGGGGCTGGCGGCCACACTGCGCCACCTCAGGCGCCGGGCGGCCCGGCAGCAGGGCGACTCGCAGCTCACCTACCGGGAGCTGGCGGCCAGGACGGGTTGGGCGCACGGAGTCATCGGGGACTACTTCGCCGGCAAGACCCTGCCACCGACCGACCGGTTCGACGATCTGATACGGATCCTCGGGGCTACCGGCGCCGAACTGGGGGCTCTCGCCACGGCCCGCGACCGCGTGGAAGAAGGACGGCGATACGCTGACAGAGCTGTCCCCCGCGGCTCCGCAGGGCAGCGGACCGAGGCACCGGTCCCCCGCGAGCTGCCACCCTGCATTCCCCACCTCTGCGGCCGCACAGGTGAGTTGGACCGACTGGACGCTCTGCGTCCGCAGCCGCAGCCGGGCCCCTGCGCGATCGTGGGCCTCGACGGCCCGGTCGGCGTCGGCAAGTCCGCGCTGGCCGTGCACGCCGCGCACCTGCTGGCCGGCCGCTTCCCCGACGGCCAGCTCTACGCGGATCTGATGGGGACGGCTCGGGGCCGGCGCCCACTGCCGCCCGCGGAGGTGCTCGCCCGGTTCCTGCGGGCACTGGGGGACACCGGCGCCGTACCCGACAACGAGGAGGAAGCCGGCGCACGGTACCGGGCCCTGGCGGCCGACCGCCGCCTCCTCGTCGTACTGGACAACGCCCACGACGCCGCCCAGGTGCGGCCGTTGCTGCCGGCAGCCCCAGGCTGCGGGGTCCTGGTCACCAGCCGGCGCGTCCTGGCCACCGTCAACGGTGCTGTACACCTGCATGTGAAAGTGCTCCCGGAACACGAGGCCCTTGCGCTCCTCGGAGCGCTGGCCGGCGAGGACCGCCTGCGGGAGGACCGGCCGGCGGCCGAGGCGATCGTCCGCAGCTGTGGGTGTCTTCCGCTGGCACTGCGCATCGCGAGCGCCCGGCTGACGGCCCGCCCGTCCTGGCCGCTACGCGCACTCGCCGACCGGCTGGCCGACCCGCGGCACCGGCTGGACGAGCTGGAGTACGACGACCTGCGGCTGCGCGACGGCTTCCGCAAGGGGTACGAGTCGCTCCTGCACAGTGGCAACTCCATGGACCGCGCCGCCGCGACGGCGCTTCCCCTGCTCACGACACATGAGGGCGCAGGCCTGACCCTGAGGGAGGCGGCCCGCGCACTGGGCCGTACGGAGTCGGCGGCGGAGCCGGTCCTCGAACGACTCGTGGACACCCAGCTGTTGGAATCCCCGGCCCCCGGCTGCTACTCGTTTCACATCCTGCTGCGACTGTTCGCCCTTGAGTACGCGTGGAGACTTGAGGACCCGACGGCGGCGGTGGGACTCAGGGCCGGCGCGAGCCCCGAGAACCGGGAAGGCCCATAGGCGGCGCGGACGGGGCAGGTCCGACCTCACCCAGCACCCCAGCCCACACACGCCTGCGGTCGGCCTGGCGGTGCCGCGGTGAGGTAGACCGGTTTCGAGGTCACCGAACCCGACCGGATCTTCACCCACAGCGCGTCGATGTAGATGATCGGCCAGACCGCGTCCAGGGGCCTGTTCTGCCAGGTCACGACCTCGACGCCGTAGATCTGGGCCAGGTGGGAGCGGATGTCGCGCACGCTCATCCCGCGGGCGTAGAAGGACAGGATCCGTTCGTTGAACCCGGCGAGGCGGCGGGCGTTCTTGGGGACCAGACTTGGTTCGAAGTCGCCGTTGCGGTCCCGCGGAACCGCCAGTGTGATGGCGCCGGCGTCGGTCAGGACCGTCTTGGGTGAGGTCCCGTTGCGGGAGTTCCCCGACCCGTGACCTGCCCGATCGCCGCGTTCATAACCGAGGTGTTCGCTCATCTCGGCTTCCAGAGCCCGCTCCAGCACGGCCTTGGTGATCTCCGTCAGCAGCCCGCCCTCGCCGAGCAGGGCCGCCCCTGAGGCATCAGCCTTGTCGAGCAGCCGCTCGACCACCTCGTCGACCATCGCGTCCCCGGTCGCCGCTGCGACCGGTTCTGTCTTCTCCGCCATGACTCGACCGATCCGCCTGACCAGGGACCCGAGGCCGAGCCCCAGGCCAAGCTGTCATGTCACGGACTTACACGATCTTTCAGACACGCTCCCCCCGAGATGCGGAGGGAGTCGACAGCGGGATGCTGGTCCGAAAATGAAGGATGAGCCCAGGTCAGCGAGGTGACCGGCGCGCTGTGTTCATGCGGCCTCAATGGGGTCGAAGCGGACGGTGAAGCCGAGG
>NZ_LGDD01000059.1 GCF_001279695.1 Streptomyces sp. WM6378 | reverse complement strand
CATCCCGCCTCCCCGCACCGATCGGACATGTCGTCACATCCAACCGGCCCAAGGACCATGAGCACCAACACGGCGAACCTACGCGGTCAAAGCACTAGTTGTCGCCTGTCTTCGGCGCGGCCAGGGCGGTCAGGGCCGCCCCCTCGATCGTGGTCGTCGGCTTGAAGAGCGGGTCGAGGCCGCCCGCCGTCAGGATCCGCAGATGCCACGGCCGTACGCACACCACGCCGAGGTGGCCGTCGCGCGCCCGGATTCTCCGGTACGCCCGGCACAGCAGGGTGAGGGCGGCGCAGTCGAAGAAGTCGACGGGCCGCAGGTCCACGATCACGCGGGCACCGGCCGGCTGTGTGGCGGCGTCGAGGTGCAGCTGCACGCCGGGCGCGGTGGCCAGGTCGACGGTGCCCTGGACCTCGACCACCGTGAACCCCTGCATCAGGTACGTACGGGCGTTGCAGCACCGGTCCGGCAGCAGGCCCGGCGGAAGCGGAACAGGCGCCGAGACGGATGGCCGAGCGGTGGTTCCCATGGCAGCTCCCGGTCCAGAACTGACCCCCGCGGGCGCGGAGGTACTCGGTTGTCGGGCAGTCACCGTGGTCCCGGGGTGACGCACTACCACCCTAGGAATATGGCCGCATGCAGAAACGTGCAGCCTTCGATTTGTTCACCCTGGGGGGTGAACGGAATTTGCGCCGCTCCCCGTTTGAACACCGCACACGGGGAGCGAAGCCGCTCCGACGCCCCTGCCTGCCGATCTGCGGGAGTCGAAACCCCTTCGGCGGATGGGCAGTTGGGGTCGTCGGCTCGGTCGGCCGGGCGCCCTCCTCAAGCGCCCGACCCCGAGGACGACCGTCAGTACGCCCCGAAGACGTTGTCGATCGAGCCGTACCTGTTGGCGGCGTAGTTGCACGCGGCGGTGATGTTGGCCACCGGGTCGTAGAGGTCCAGGGCCGTGCCGGGCACGTGGAAAGCGGCGAAGGTGGGCTGGATGACCTGGAGGAGTCCCTTGGAGGGCGTTCCGGCCACCGCGTTGGAGTCCCAGTTGTTGATCGCGAGGGGGTTGCCCGACGACTCGCGCATGATGTTGCGGTAGATGCCGTTGTAGCTGCCCGGGATGCCGTGCTGGGCCATGATGTCCAGCGACTGCTTGATCCAGCCGTCCAGGTTGTTGGCGTACTTCGGCGCACTGGCCGTGGTCGCGGTGGCCGCCGTGGTGAGGCTCGTCGTGCGGGCCGAGCGGTCGGCACGGTCGGCCGAGGCGGCCCGGGCGGGGGCTCCCACGGTGAGCTTGAGGCCGGGCTGGATCAGGGCCGGGTTGCCGCCGATGACGCTCTGGTTGTCCTGGTACAGCTGCTTCCAGCCGCCGCTCACGTTGAGGGCGTCGGCGATCTTGGCGAGCGAGTCGCCGGCGACGACGGCGTAGCTCGTGGGGGCCGCCTTCACCGCCGTGACCGGCTTGGCCACCACGGTGGCGGCCGAGTGGACCGACGCCGGCGCGGCGGCGGCCGTGGTCGCGCCGATCACCGGAATGGCGAGTACGGCGCCGCCCGTACCGGCGGCGGCGAGGCCCCGGGAGAACGAGCTGGACTTGGGGCGGCGGTGCTTGCCCTTTGCAGGCATGGTGAATTCCTCTCCTTCGCCTGCGAGGTGAGCTGTCGGGTTCGGACGGGAGATGTCCGGTCGCGGCGCACGCGACTTCACCCCAGCCGTTCCGGAATCCGGATCGGCGGCTTACCTGGGTCCCCCGCTCCTGCCATACGTGTGTGGGAGGGTCCGGACGGCGGCAGGATTCGGCGTTCCATCCGGATTGACGGTGAACTTAAGCGAATAGGACGAGTGGAAACAAGCTCAGAATTCAATGGGCGCGATCCGGGATATAGATCCACTTAAATCCACACCCGGCGGCCACCCCGCCCCAGGCCCTCAACTCGCTTTCCGGCCAACCGAAATGACCCTGCCGGTCCCGGGCGCCCATCGCCCCACACGTGACCCAATTCACTCGCTCACCGAGCAACCAAACAGGCCACCCGCAAAAGAGGCGAGCCTCACTCAATAGCGGCTAATTCGGACATTACAAAACCCGGAGTGGCGGCGCCCCAAAATGCCCCATATTGGACAATCGGGCCCTCTCTTGTGACCCATGCCACGCATACCGGCGACAGCACACGCCTCCCGTACGCCGCTGCCGTTTTAGATCATGCTCACAGGCCACCCTGCACGGTGGGACCCGGCGGCAGGCTCACCGCGCGCCGGGTGCCCGCCGGGGAGATCAGCGGGGCGAAGTCGACATCGCCCTCGGCCGGCAGCTCGCGGACCTGTGAGCCGGGCCGGTCGTCGCCGATGCAGTCGATCACGCCGACCTCCAGCCCCAGTGCCCGCGCCCCGAGGGCCATGTTCGCGCCGGTGTGCCCGGGCCACTCCTCGATCGGGCCGACCCGCACCGAGTCGGCGAGCGGGACCGGCAGGGCGGCGACGCGTACGACCGCGGACTGGCCGACCACCACCGGGAGTTCGCGCTCCGCTGCGACCTCGTGTTCTTCAGCGCGGCGGCCGCGGGCGACAACGCCCCCGCGCTGATACGGGAGATCCCGGCGCGGGTGTCGCGTACGTCAGCGGCTTCCTGTACGGCAGGCTCACCGGCCGGGACGTACGGGAATGCGGCCGCTTCGGCGCGCTGGCGGGCGCGCATGCCTGCACGGCTCCGGCGGCCACCGACCCCATCTCGCGGATAAGTCTGCTGGCGGCGGATCAGATCGCTTGAGATCATGCCGACGTTCGAGGCCGGGCATCCGGCGCCGAGCGCCCGGCGCCACCAACTGGCGCCCTGAACAAGCCCTTATTACGCCGTATCAAGTCCTGTCAGGAAGAAACATGAACGCCATCAGCGAATTCAAGAGCATTCCCCCGACCACGCTCGCCGACGTGCTGGGCCGCCAGCAGGTCATGGATATCGGCATTCGCCCTTTGTGGTCCCCGATGCCGCGCATCGCAGGTCCAGCATTCACCGTGCGGTGCCCCGCGGGCGACAATCTCATGCTGCACGCGGCCATCCACCGCGCGGAGCCGGGTTCGGTCATCGTCGTCGAATCGGGCGACCTGGACTACGCGCTCGCCGGCGGAAACGTGTGCGCCGTCGCCCAACGCCGGGGAATCGCTGCGTTCGTGGCCGACGGGGTCATTCGTGACCTCACCGAGGTCCGCGAGTTGGGCTTTCCGGTGTTCGCCCGGGGTGTCATTCCCATCCCCGGAACCAAGAAGGCCGTGGCCCCGCTCAACGAGCCGGTGCGCTGCGGCGGGGTGCTGGTGAACGCCGGCGACATCGTGGTGGCCGACGAGGAGGGCATCGTGGTCACCCCCCGCGCCCGCTGGGAGCAGACGCTCCTGGACGCACAGCGCAAGTTGGCCAAGGAGGCCGGTGAATCCCTCGACGCGTGGGAGCGGACGCACCGCGCCCGCATCGACAAGGCGTTGAGCGAGGGGGGCTTCGAGGGCTGAGCACCGCTGGCCGCGACGACGGACATTCCGCGACCCCTCCCTACTCGCGCCTCCCGCTCGCACCACAAGTACTCGCGCGCCCACGGGACTCCCAGCGAAAGGCATCGCCGCATGACCACCGCATCCGAGCACTACGACCGCCTGCTGGCAGCGCATTGCACCTGGATGCTCGGCTGAGACGTGACCGCCGCGGCCAAGGACCAAGTGCGCCTGCTGAACGACCTCGGCGTCCGCCCCGGCGCGGCAGGCACGCCCGCCGTCGACCTCGGCCGCGGGCCGGGACTCCAGAGCCTGGCCCTCGCCGAACTCGGCTACTCCCCGGTCCGGACGATGTGGCCGCGCTGCTGCGCGACGCGGCCCGGAGCCTCGCCCCGAGCGGCCGACTGGCGCTCAGCTACCGCGACTTGACCCGTCCGCTGAGCTACCCCAAGCTCCGCATCGGCCCGGCCTGGCTGATGGAGCGCTGCCGAGACGCGGGCCTGCACGCCGAGCACACCGGCGACGGGCCGCGCGGCCTGCACGTCCTCACCGCGACCAAGTCCTGACCCGCTCCTACTGACCCGCGCCTCCACGGGCGATCCCCACCTCGCGGACGAGTTCGAGGCCCAGGACGCGGTCCAGGTAGGCCATGGTCTCGAACTTGGCTCCCGGCGGTACGTCGTCCGCCGTCGCCAGATCGTGCAGGAGGCGCAGGGCGGCCGCGGTGTCGAGCCGGTTGTCCAGGGCGGTGCGGGCCGTGCTCTTGAGGTCGGCGGGGATCGGCTTCGAGGGCTGCTCGGCCCAGTCCGCCACGGCACGCCGCCAGCGGGCCATGGCGCGGCCCGCCTCGCCGACCTGCTCGGCCGTGATCGAGACCGGCTCCTCGTAGGGGTGGCTGAGCAGCAGCAGGCGTACGGCAAGGAAGTCGAGGCCCTCGAACGGGGGCAGCTGGGCTTCGCCGATCTGCAGGCAGGCGCTGCCCGCGCCTTCGTACGTCCCACTCGTGAGCTGGACGCCGGGCAGGCCGCCGAGCGCCTCCGCGATCTCCTCCGGTTCGCCCTCGGCGTCGGCCGGCCGGATGCCGGCGGCAGTGGCGGCCGCTTTGTCCTGCGGGCCGGTCCATCCGATGAGCACCGTCCTGCCGCGCATTTCGACGACGCGCGCCAGCACGTCCGCGATCAGCAGCACCCGCAGTCCGGTGCCGGCAGCACCGTCGGCGGGGGCATGGGCGCGGATGCGCAGCGGGCCCGGTCCGGCGAGTTCTTCCACGATTCGCAGCACGTGGCCGAGCCTAGGGGGTCGTGCCCGGCCTGGACAGCGGTCCGCGCCCGCGCGCATGAGGAACGCCGCGTCACGCGAGCAGCGGCCTCAGCGCCCCGCCCCGCAGCCGCGTCACGAGCGGGGCCCCGAAGCGGCGTGCGGACCAGGTCACCGCGAACGAGACCACCCCTCCGACCACGAACGCGACCAGCACGTCATGCGGATAGTGCGCGCCGACGTACACGCGCGAGGCACCCATCAGGAGTGCCACCAGCGCGGCGATCGCGCCCAGCTTTCGGTTGACCAGGAACAGGGCGACGGCCGCGGCCGCGGCGACCGTGGTGTGGTTGCTGGGGAACGCGTAGTCGTCCAGGGGCGGGCACTTCTCGATCAGGAAGTCGTGCGGCAGCGCGCGGCAGGGGCGGGGCTCCGTGAACACCGACTTGATCGCGTCATTGACCACGTACGCGAGTACGACCGCGATCGGCGCGGCGAGCGCCACCGCCATCACCGAGGCGTCCTTGCGCCGGGCGAACCACCAGCCGACCAGCATGAACACCGCGAACAGGGCGACGCCGTAACTGGTGAAGGCGGACACCGGCCCGTTCAGCCAGTGCGTGTGCCGGGCGAAGTCGGTGATGTCGCCGTACAGGCCGCCGTCGATGGACGCTCCGTCCAGGGCCTGCGGCGTGGGGGTGGAACTGGTCATGGGATGCGGTTCTCCGGTGGTTCGACGGGCAGTGCGCGCCCCGCGCCGAACGGGACGGGTTGGGGAGCAGAAGTCCGGGCAACTGCCTCGTGAGCGGAAAATGAACGTCTACAGACTCGTAGACGTTAAACCATCGGGATCGGTTGCTTGCCCGTGCCGTCCGCCCCGGCCGACCTCGAAGGCGGGCCTCAGGCCCACCATGCCTCGGCGATCGCCACGCCCACGAAGACCGCGCCGAGCCCGGCCACCACGCTGACGACGACGTTCGCCGCGGCGTAGAACCTCGCCCCGTCCTCGGCGAGCCGCAGCGTCTCGTACGAGAACGTCGAGTACGTGGTCAGCGCTCCGCAGAGCCCGGTGCCGACGAACAGCTGCACCTGTGAGGAGGCGGCGCCCGCGGTGACCGCGCCGGTGAGCAGGCCGAGGACCAGGCAGCCGACGACGTTGACGGTGAAGGTGCCCCAGGGGAAGACGCTGTCGTGCCTCTTCTGCACGGTCAGGTCGGTGAGGTACCTCAGGGGCGCGCCGATCGCCGCCCCCAGCACCACGAGCAGCCAGTTCACTTGGCGCGCTCCCGTCCGACGTATCGGATGACCTCGCAGTCGTCGAGCGTCACCAGGCCCTCGGCGACCAGCTCGTCCAGCTGCGGCAGGAAGTCCCGCACGCGCTCCTCGTCGTCCACGATGACGACGGCGACGGGCAGGTCCTCGCTCAGCGAGAGCAGCCGCTGGGTGTGAATGAGGGAGGAGGCACCGAAGCCCTCGATGCCCCGGAACACGCTGGCACCGGCGAGGCCGGCGACGTGCGCCCGGTGCACGATCTCGGCGTACACGGGCTTGTGGTGCCACAGGTCGCTCTCGCCGATGAAGATCGTGAGGCGCAGGGCCCGTGTGGTCGGTCCGGTCATCGCTGCCTCCACATCAGTGCGCGGCGGGTCAGCCACACCGCGCTCCACACCGTCGTGAGCGCCACGAGCAGCGTCAACGCCAGGTAGGCGAGGCCGGTGCGCGGCTGACCGGCGGCCACGAACTTCTGGATGTCGACGGCGTACGTCGAGAAGGTGGTGAAGCCTCCGAGTACGCCGGTCCCGAAGAAGGGGCGCACGAGCCGGTGCGCCGCCCACACATCGGTGATCACCACCATGAACACGCCGATCACGGCGCAGCCCACGCCATTGACCAGCAGCGTCGTCCAAGGGAACGAGCCGGGCCGGGTGGTCCACATCAGTGAGGCCCCGTAGCGGGCGCAGGCGCCGATCGCTCCGCCGAGTGCCACCACCGCGACGACCGGGCCGAGGCCGCGCGTGCCCGCGCGGCGCCGCGCGGGCACGGACAGGCCTACATCGGGATCGGTGCGCTCGGTGGCCGCCCCCGGCGGCTGGGCTCCCTTGGACATACGTCTCCTACCTGCAGGGCACCTGGACCCAGGCGCACGCGCTCGCAAGTAGGGACCGTTGGCGGCGCGGGTGCCGCGGTTCGGGTACGGCGGGCCCCACCGCCGCGCGGCGAGCACCAGGGGTCGCCGCTTCCCCAAGGCTAGCGCCCGGCCTCACCCGCTCGCCAACCGGTGCCGTACCGGCCGCGTGGTCAGTGGTGCGGTGGCGGCGGCAGGGTGCCGAGGCCGGGTGCCGCGTCCGGCCAGACCAGCAGGACCGGGCAGGGCGCGTGGTCCACGACGAACCGGGTGGCCGGGCCGAGGCTGCGCGGGCCGAGGTACGTGCGGTCGCCGTCGCGTGCGCAGACCAGGAGGTCGGCGCCGTCCGCGGCGCGTACGACCTGCTGCTCGGCGCGGCCGTGCAGTGTGAGGCGGCGGGCTGGGCGGCCCAGGCGCCGCTCGGCCGCGGTGAACAGGTCGTCGGCGGCGGCCCGGGAGAGGTCTTCGAGGCGGGTGCCGGGATCGCGTTCGGGACGGCCGCGGCCGAGGAGCCCGGCGAACGCGCTGTGCGCGGCCTCGGGCAACGCGTCGTCGGTGACGTGCAGGAGTACGAGGTCGGCGGTTTCGGCGCGCTCGCGCGCGGCGTCCACGCAAGCGGGCCAGGTGCCCTCGGTGATCCAGATGATGACGCTCATGGAATGCGCTCAGCCTCCGATCGTGTGCAGCGCCGCCCACAGCGCGGCGGTGGACGCGACCAGTGTGGCGGGAACGGTGAGGAGCCCGAGGCGGGTGAAGTGGCCGAGGGCGGGCGCGTCGTCGTGTTCGTGCAGGATGCGCCGCCACAGCAGGGTGGCGAGCGACCCGACGTAGGTGAGGTTGGGGCCGAGGTTGACCCCGATGAGGACGGCCAGGACCGGGCCAGGACCGCCCGCCGCCGCCACCGGGAGCAGGGCGAGCACGGCGGGCAGGTTGTTGATGAGGTTGGACAGCACCGCCGCGACGGCGACGACCGCGAGCAGGGCGGGCAGCGAGTCGCCGTCGGGCAATAGGTGGCCGATGGCGGAGCCGAGCCCGTTGTCGACGACGGCTTTGACGACGATGCCGAGGCCGAGCACGAACAGGCAGAACGGGATGCCCGCCGAGGCCACCAGCTTGTGCGCGGTGGTGCGCCGCTGGGACAGGGCCCGGGCGGCGAGGACGAGTGCGCCCGCGAGCGCCGCCCAAGCGGGGCTGAGGCCCGCGAACGAGGTCACGACGAACCCGCCGAGGGTGAGCCCGAGGACGACCAGGGTGAACACGGGCACCTCCGCGCTTGCCCGCTCCCGCGCCCCGCGTGCGGTGGCCGCGAGGTCGGTGCGGAAGAAGGCGCGGAAGATCGCGTACTCGACGGCGATGGCGGCCAGCCAGGGCAGTGCCATCAGTGCCGCGAACCTCGTGAAGGAGAGGCCGCTGGCGGCAAGGGCCAGCAGGTTGGTGAGGTTGGAGACGGGCAGCAGCAGGGAGGCCGAGTTCGCCAGGTGCGCGGTGGCGTACACGTGCGGTCGGGCCCGGACGCCGACCCGGGCCGCCGTCGCGAACACCACGGGGGTGAGCAGCACGACGGTCGCGTCCAGGCTGAGCACCGCGGTGATGACGGCGGCGACGGCGAAGACTCCGCCGAGCAGACGCTGGGGACTGGCCCCGCACACGCGGGCCACGGCGTCTCCGGCAGCCGTGAACAGGCCCTCGTCGTCGCAGAGTTGGGCCAGCACGAGCACTGCGGCCAGGAAGCCGACCACCGGCAGCAGGTCGCGGGTCTGCTGCCACGCCTCGGCGGGCGAGACCGCGCCGAGCGCTACCACGAGTCCGGCCGCGGGCAGTGCCGCCACCGCTTCCGGCCAGTTGCGGGGGCGTACGACGGCGAAGGCGAGCACGCCGAGCAGGAGGACGGCCGAGACGATCTCGGCGGTAACGGTACTCAGGTCGGCCTCCGGGCAGCGGGTGATCACGGCCGCGGGCCCCGTGCCACACCGCCGCAGGCGACCCTACGTGCTGGTCACCGCACCGCGTTCTCCGGCAGGGGCGGCATGTCCGCGCCGCGGGGCCGTCGTGTCACACGTGAGCCGCCCGTGTCAGGGAGCGAGCGGTGCCGCCTCCGGAGCGGTCACCGGTTCGTCCGCCACCCGGGCCGGGGAGCGCAAGGAGCGCAGGCAGCACCAGGCCGCGAGGGTGCCGGCCAGCACGGTGCCCACCGCCGCGAACGTCCACACTCCCTTGACGTTGGCAAGGCCGAGGCCGAGCGCGCCCATCACGTAGAGGCCGACGCCGCTCGCCAGGGAGTTGAACAGGCCGCCCGCGGACAGCATGGTGGCCCGGCCCCGTGCGGGCACCCGTTCGTTGAGCGCGGCTTTGAGGCCGGGCATGCAGAGCCCGCCCGCCATCACGAAGCCGATGTAGAGCGGGATGCCGACCCAACCGGAGCCGGTGACGGCCGCGCCCGCGAGGAAGACTCCGGCCGCCACGGCGCTCATCAGCACGATGCGCCAGCGCAGTTCGGGGCGGCCGCGCACGGTGCGGGCGACGACTTCGAGCACCGGGATCTGCAGCAGCTCGCCCGCGCAGCGCGCCGCGGCCATCGCCACCAGCGAGCCGCCGGTGAGCGCGTCGAAGTGAACGGTCCACTGCACGCCCGGCAGGGCCCGGAAGAGGTACAGCGCGGCGACGCCGAGCAGCAGCCCGGTGAGCAGCCGGTCGGTGCCGAGCGCCCGGCCGCAGCCGCGCAGCGCGTCGAGGGAAGCGGCGGTCAGCTCGCGGCGGACCGAGCCCTTGGGTGCTTCGGTGGGCGCCGGCGCGGGATCCTTGAGCAGGGTCATCGTGAAGAGGGCGCCCGTCAAACAGGCGGCGCCCGCGAGGAGTTGGGGCACGGCGAGACCGAGGAACTGGCCGACGACGGCGCCCGCCACGGTGCCGGTGACGATGCCGGTGTTCTCCGCCATGCGGCCGCGCGCGAACAGCACGTCGAGGTTCGCGGACGGGTCGTCGCGGTGCAGCTTGTCCACGGCCCAGGCGTCCAGGCTGCCGGAGGCGAACGGCGCGCCCACCGCGGCGAGCAGGGTTCCGGCGATGGCGACGCCCGGGCTCGCCGAGAAGAACAGCATCGAGTAGCCGACCGCCCGGATGACGAAGCCGAGCAGCAGCGAGGCGCGGCGGCCGATCGCGTCGGCGAACACTCCGGTGGGCACTTCGAGCAGCGCTTCGAGCAGCCATACGGTGCCGATGAGCGAGACGATCGTGGTACTGGTGAGGCCTCGTTCGGCGAGCAGCAGCACCGAGGTGACGGTCAGACACATGTCGCCGAAGAAGTCGAGGCCGCTCAGCAGGAGGTAGCGCCGGACCGTCTCGCGACGTGCCGCGTCCGACGGCGCGGGGGCGTCCTTCACTCGTCACCTTTTCCGGTGCGCAGGGCCGGCACGACGCCCATGTCGTACCGGTAGGGGCGGCCCGCCTCCTCGAAGGCCGTACGGATCCGGTCGCGCAGCGCGGCCGGGATCCCTTCGGGGTAGCGGCGGGAGAACGCCGACTCGTGCTGGAACACCAGGAAGAGGCCTTTCGCGCCGAAGGAGTACCGGGTGTGTGCCGCCGCGAAGCACTCGCCGAAGGCCACGGTGAACAGCCGCTCGCCGTCGAAGGGGAACCACCAGGCGGGGTCTTCGAGGTCGGCCATGCGGACCTCGCACGGCGGGTCGGACCGCTCGGCCAGCCAGTTCAGCGCGGTCAGGGAGGATTCCCGCAGGAGCGTGACGTCCGCTCCCAGTCGGCCCGGCAGTTCGAGGACGAATCCGTCGGCGTCGTCCTCGGCCACCTCGCGCAGCGCCCCGCGCAGCAGCGGCAGCGCCCGTTCGAGGTGGCCGGCGACGGACAGCGCCTCGTCCGCGGGGTCGGAGTACACCCAGTGCGTGACGCGGGCGAACGGGCAGTGTGTCTGGTCGATGACGGGCTGGAACGCCGTCCAGGGTGATCCGCCGCTCACCGCTCCCCCGCCTCCCGGGCCGCCCACTGTGCGGTGACGTCCGCCCGCAGCCGCTGCCAGCTCTCCGGCCGCTCCCACCAGTGGGCTCCGTGCGCCGCCTGAAGGGCGTCGACCGTGGCGTCCGCACGGGCGTGGCCCTGTGCGACCGTACGCCAGTAGTCGGCACGCCGCACCTCTTCGCGCAGGTGCCCGGGGTCGATCAACTCCCCGGTGATTTCCTTGAGTTCGCGCTCCAGGCGGTTGGGTTCGGTCTCCGCGCAGTGCAGGACCAGGGCCGCGAACGCGCGGGTGTAGTGGTCCTCGTAGCGGCAGTGCTCGCCGACCTGCCGGGCCCGCTCCGGCTCCAGGCCGAGCGCGGTCATCCAGTCGTCGCAGCGGCTCAGCCACTCGACGACCATCGCCACCCACTCCACGACGCTGCCGGGTGCCTGCCAGCGTGCGGCGAGCGGCAGGTCCGGCGGGCGCCAGGCGAGTTCCATCACGTGCCCGAGCTCGTGGTGGACGTACTGGGCGCACAGGGCGACCGGCCGGGTGGGCAGGGCGACCGCCGTCCAGTCGGGGATGCGGACCGGCAGCGTGGCAGACGGCTGGTCGCCGGTCCACACGAGGGAGATCCGGTGCTCCTCGGGCAGCGCGCCCACCTTCCTCAACTGGCGCACCGCGGCGCGTACCAGCAGCCGCGGCGAGAGCTCGAAGGCGAGGTGGTCGCCCCGCAGAAAGGCCCTGCGGTCCTCGCGGAAGGCGGTCACGGGGACGCCCGCGGCACGCGACCAGTCCTCGACGATGCCGGGCAGCGCGGCAGGGTCGGCCAGGCCCGGTGCCGCGCCCGGGGCGCGGTAGGGGGCTTCGCCGGTGCGTCTGGGAGCGCCTGCCACCGAGCGCAGCAGTCCGGCGAGTTCGCGCCGTCCGGCGTCCGCGTCGGGCAGTCCGAGGTCGACGGAGCGCAGCAGCTCGATGGCCCGCTCGACCGCCGCGTCGTCAGCCCGTTCCTCCGCGCTCGGGGCCGGGTCCTGGTGCGGCCCGGATGCCGGGGGAAGCAGGTCCGTCACCCGGCCGCCTCCCTGGTGAACGCGCCGACCCTGACCAGTCGGTCGAGGAGCGCGCCGCTCGGCTCGGCCGTCGGGACCCGCTCCTGTTCCACCAGCCAGGCGAGCGCCGAGGCCTCCGCGTCCCGCAGGATCAGGGTGCGCCCGGCACCGGTGCCGCCGCCCGGTACGAGCTGGGCGGTGGCGCGCGCCACCGGGCGGACCGTGTCGAGGACTTGCTCCCACGGCATCTGTGCCTTCTTCAGGGCGACACGCCGGGCGTAGTCGACCGTGTCGTACGGGCTCACCCGCAGCCTGGTCCCGACGGCCGGGCGCACTCCGATCCCCGAAGCTTCGACGGATGGCGTCAACTCGCCGTAATGCAGGTCGAGTTCGGCACGGGCGAGCTCCCACTGCCACCCGGGCCGCCCCTGATCCCAGCCCTTCTCCGTCAGATACGTGGCGAACGAGCGGGCGCTGGAGGCGAGGGGCGGGAAGGACTCGCCCGGCTCGCGCTCCCGCTCGCGCCAGGCCCGGCTCGCCAGGAACCGGGCGATGCCGTCGGTTCCTTCGGCAGCGAGGTAGAGGAACGAAGCGGTGGGCAGCCGAGCCGACAGGACCGAGGAGAGGGCCGCGAGGCGCCGGGCCCGCTCCAGGCGGAAGCCGATCGGGTTCCGCACCTCCTTGGGTACGTCGTCGGTGTTCTCCGTCTCGTAGAGGGCTTCCCACAGGCCGCGTACGGCTCGTTCGTACTCGGTACGCCCGCTCATCGCGCCGCCCCGTCCGCGCGCCAGATCTCCACTTCGGCGGCGAGGCGTCCGACCTTGGCGACCAGGTCCTCGCCGCGGATGCCCTCGGACTCGGCGACCATGGCGCGCAGTCCGCGCGCTTCGGGCAGGTGCCGGCGCGCCAGCTGCCACAGCTCCTCGCTGATGGGCGCCGCGTGCTGGTCGTCGGCGGTCGGCCCGTCCTCGGCGGTCAGGACGGTGACGCCGGAGAGGTGGCTCTCCACCACCCGGTCCCAGGCGTAGTCGGCCGGCATCAGGTCGTCGGTGCTGATGCCACTGACCGTCGAGGCGATCAGATGGTGTCCCACGTCGTAGACCATGACCGCGTCGGCGCGGACGACGATCTCCGACTGGAGCGTGAACGGGTTGGCGTCGCCGATGACGTACGCGTAACTGGAGTTCTCCACGGCCACCCGCACGCCGAGGAGTTCCTGCATCCGCTCGACGCGGGGGACGACGTAGTCGACGGCGTCGGCGATCCACGGCATGGGCACGAGTGCCTCGACGAGGGCTTCGCCGTCCTTGGTCCACATCGCGAGGTCGGTCGTGACCCACTCGACGCCCAACCGCCGTGCGGCGACGCCGAGTTGCTTGACCAGCGTCTCGTCGATGGGGTCCAGGCCGCACAGGTCGAGGTCCAGGGTGTGAAGCAGCGGGACCAGGTCGTACTGGTCGCAGAACCGCAGCGCCTCGTCGATGGTGGTCATGTCCCGGGCGTACGGGCCCACCATGAACGCCCGGTCCGCGCCCGTGAGTTGACCGGCGTAGGGGGCGAGGCGGTCGTGTTCGGTCGTCATGTCCCAGCTGAAGGCCACCAGGGGCGGCCCGCCGGGCGGCGCGGCCTCGGTCACGGTGCGCATGGGACCACCAGTTCCCGCCGCTCGGCCTGGGCGAGGACGGCCTCGTGGCCGCCAGGCCAGTCGGCCTCCTCGTCCCACAGGGGGCGCAGCGCCTCGCAGGTGGCGTCCCTCAGGTGGATCCTGCGCAGGCCCTTGCCGGCCCGCAGGGTGAGGGTCGCGAAGGGGCGGCCGCGGGGCCGGGTGTGCTGGACCGCGACGGGCCAGGGGCAGTCGGCGCAGGTCTCGCGCAGGCGTACGGCGTAGTCGGGCACGTCGTACCGGCAGTCGGCGGCCCAGGCTCCGTCCGGCAGGCGCAGGCCCCGGTCGAGGGCGGCGGAGGTGGGCTTGGCGGGCGTGCCCCACAGGAGGTCGAACTCGTAGCGCACGATGCGGGCGGCCCACGGCTCGGCGGCCGACAGCCAGGTCTCCTCCAGGAACGCGGCGAACGTGGTGACGGTGGAGGTGGCGTCGGGGAAGAGGGAGCCCTTGCGGGCCCGCCGCCCGTGCCAGTGCTCGCTGCCCAGATAGGCGTCGAGCCCGGTCGGCAGGTGCCCGCAGTAGAGGCGCGTCGTCGCGGGCAGGGCGCCGGTGAGGGTCTTGAGGACCCATGCCTTGCGGGTGGCCCGGTCGACGATCATCCCGGGGTCGTCCGCGCGGGCCGCGGGCTCCGGTCCGTAGAACTCGTGCCACAGGTCGTTGACCTGCGTCACGTAGGGGTGAGCTTCGGCGGTCACCGGCTCACCGCCTCGATGCAGTCGTCCATGCGCTCCAGCTTGGCGATCAGATCGTCCGCGCTCATGCCCTCGGACTCCCCGATGAGTGCCTGGAGTCGGGTCATCTTCGGCATCAGGATCTCGGTGGTCCGCCACACCGGTTCGTCGACGGGCCACTTGTGCTGGTCCTGGACGAGTGGGTAGGCGCCGAAGTCCCGCACGGTGATGCCCGAGATGTGCGCCTCGACGACACGCTCCCACGGGAAGTCGGCGTCCTCGGGCCGTTCGATCGGTTCGCCGCGCTGTTGGCGCAGGATGTAGAGGTGGCCGATGTCCATGCACAGGCCGCAGTCGGCGCGTTCGGCCACCGCGCTCATGAAGGTGAGGATGTCCAGGTCGCCGACGAGGACGGGGTAGGGCGGGTTCTCGCCGATCACCGGCATCTGGGCGATGTCCTGGATGTGTTTGACGCGGTCCCCCACCCAGTCGACGGCCTCCCGGGTGAGCGGCACCGGCACCATGTTCTCGATCAGCGTCTCGCCGTGCAGTACCCACATGGCGAAGTCGGTGGTGATCCAGGGCGAGCCGAGGGTCTTCGCGTACTCCGCGATCTGCCGCACCATGCCGGGGTCGACCGGGTCGATGCCGCACAGGTCGAGGTCGAGGGCGTGGAAGTAGATCGACAGGCCGTTGCTCTCGCTGAACTCGCGCAGGTCCTGCACGAGGTCGTCCTGGCCGCAGAGCGCGGCCGCGCTGAACGCCGTCACCGGCCGGGTGCTGCGCCGGGCAACCTCCGCGGCGAGGTCGCGCTCGGTCATCGAGTCGGTGCTCAGGCCGAGCACCGGCCGCCCGTCGGCGACCGGCACCGCGAGGGCCGACGACCGGGCGAGATGGGTGGGGGTTGCCATCAGGGGCCACTCCGTTCGGCGGTGTTGGGCGTGGTGAGGGAGGCGGCGGGCAGGAGGGCCGCGGCCCGGTCCACCGCACCGGCGCTGTCCGGCGTCAGCGCCTCGATGCGCTCCGCGGCCCGCAGCAGCAGGGCGGCCAGGGTCGGGGCGCCGGTCCCGGGGCGGGGCAGCAGGGCGGCGAAGTCGGCGGCGCCGTCGCCCCGGTGGCGTTCGCAGTCGTCGAGGAGCCGGTCGAAGTAGAGGTTCGGGGCGTGGCGGACGGCCACCACGTCCAGCTGGAGGTCGAGTTCGACCCGGCTCACCGGGTGTTCGGCGCGGTGTTTGGCGCGTGCCTGGAGCAGCGCCTCCGCCTCGGCGAGCACCTGGTCGACGGCCGGCTGGTAGGCGTCGCGGAACCAGACGAGCGCGGCGCGCACCCGGGCGGTGGCCGGGTCCTCGATGAGGGTCTCGATGGGCGGCAGTTCGGACATGCCGAACGTGGTGCCGCGCCGCTCCTGGTAGTAGTCGCGGATGGGCGTGCCCGCGTACAGCGCGAGGTGGGTGTAGAGGTGCTCGTGCGGTACGTAGTCGTAGAAGCCGCCCGCCTTGAGGAACCTCTGGTTGGCTCGCAGGTCGGTGAGGGTGGTCTCCGGGTCGATCATGATGAAGTCGAGGGAGACGCCGAGCCCGTGCCGCTCCAGGAGTTTCACCGCGGCCAGGTTGTCCGAGGGATCGACGCCTTTGGACAGGCGCTTGAGCACATCGGGGGACGCGCTCTCGATGCCGAGCTCGACGAAGCGGAGCCCGCATTCCTTGAGGTCCGGAATGAAGTCCTGATGTTTGATCAGCTGGTTGACCCGGGTGCCGAAGCTGAACGTGATCCGGGGGTCGTAGGCGTGCAGCGCCTGGACGATCCCTAGGGCACGTTTGGGGTAGACGTAGAAATTCGCGTCGCTGAAGTAGACGTGCTGGTGGTCGAGGCCTTCGGACGTCCTGAAGTGATCCAGTTCGGCGACGACGGATTCTCCCGAACGCATCCGGTATTTGCGTCCGATGGTGAGCACGCCGCAGAAGGAGCAGTTGTAGGGGCAGCTCCGGCTGGAGTTGACCGCGAGGGCCGGGACGACCATTCCGCGGTTCGAGTCGAAGTACGTCAGCGGCGGGTAGCCGGAGTCGGAGACGAAGGGGAAATCGGGGAAGGGAAGGGAATCCAGATCGTCGAGGAACGGCGAATCGATGTTGACCCTGATCTCGCCCGAAGGCGTACGGACGGTGGTTCCCGGAACGTCGAGCCGGCTCTCGTGCCGGTGCCTGACCAGGTCGAGCATCGGCTTCTCGCCCTCGCGGCGCACCACCGCGTCGACGTCGGGGCAGTCCCGCATGATCTCGGTGTGCACGGCCGTGGCATGGGGCCCGCCGAGGACCACCAGCGCCTCGGGGTTGCGCCGCTTCACCCAGGCCGCGTGTTCCAGGGTGGCGTCGAGCGACTCGTTGTAGACGGAGAACCCGACGGTCTCGAAGCGGTCGAGCCCGTGCTCGCCGGAGAGCGCGGCCGGGGACTGCGGGCTGTCGCCGAAGTCGAACCCGGCTGCGGGGAAGCCGTGATGGGCCAGGTAGGCGCCGATGTAGGCCAGGCCGATGGGCTTGGACTTGCGGCGGTCCGAGTACCCCACGGAGGGGTTCACCAGGGCGATCGTCGGCTGCTGCGCGGCGCCGCTCATCGGGCCTGCCAGCGCAGGACTCCACGCCGGAGCAGCTGCTCCAGGAAGCTTCTGGACGGTTCGGGGAGGGCGGCGAGGTCGTCCTCGCGCAGGGTTCCGACGGTGCTGCGCCAGAGCCGGGTCGCCGCGGGGTTGAGCCGCAGGCACTCGCCCGCCGGGCCGCCCCCTGCGATGTACACCTGGTCGCATTCGTCGAGTACGGGCAGCTCACTGAGCAGGATCATCGAACCCCTTCCCCCGAAAGCGGCGACGTGCTGAGGCAGGCCGCCGCCCCCGTATCGGCTTCCGCTCAGTTGTAGATACGGCCGAGCATCTTGGTGTAGCTGGCGTCGCCCATGCTCACGACATCCGCTCCGGGCTGCTCGACTTCTTCGAAGCCGGCCAGTTCGTCCTCACCGAGACAGTCGTCCACGGACGGCTGATTCGCCTTTTCCTCACGCATATGCCTGTACCTCCGTCGCTCGTTGATTCCCAACAAAACGGACCGGCTCGGCCGTGATCGTGTTTTGGCTGATCTTTTTTGGCTGCACCGGACCGAATCCATGTGCGATGGAACGGGTGCGCGACTTTCTGAGCGCCGACGAAATCTGCCGCGCCGAATGCGGCAGCCGCCCAGGGTGCGACGTTAAAGGCACCGCCCTACGGCAGTCAACGGCCAACTCGGCGGAATTCATGCGACGCTGAGCGCATGAAGGCATATTTCGATGACGATCCGAACAACCGGAATGATATTGATGCGCCGGACGAATCGACGGCATCGTCCGCGTCGGCGGCATCAGCCGGGGAGGAGGCCGCCGCGCAGGAACGCGCGTTCTGGGCGGCCCGTCGGCGGTCCGCCGAGCTCGACGACGACGAGGCAGGCCGTCGGGAGCGCCGCGAACTGGGCAGGCAGGCGCGCCGCATGCACCTTCAGGTCCGCGTGCAGCGCTACCGGCGCGGCGTCGACAGCGGCCCGGTGCCCGGCGACCTGAGTCTTCCGCCGCTGCCGGGCCGCGATCCCCACCTGGACGACGAAACGGGCCGGGACGACTGACATCGCGTCCTGGCCCGGCGGCATTTCGAACAACGCGGCCCCCACGAGCGCCAAGAAGCACACCGGGCGCCCGTCTCACCACCGGCGCGCTGTCGTGAGCCCGGCGGCAGCCCCCGCGCAACCGAAGCGCGGGGGCGGGATGTGGCGATCAGCAGCGCCCCGAGCCGCCGCCGTCCGTGCCGGCCGAGGCCACTCTCGGCTCGCTGTCCGCACTGCGCGTCCGGGGCAGCGGCAGCAGCTCGCCCGTGTCCGCGCGCAGTGCGGTCGCATTGCGCGCGGTGACCCGGCCCAGCGGAGCGGGGGTGAGGACGGACTGGCTCTGGACGTAGGCGACGAAGCTCTCGAAGTCACGGGTGTGGCGCACCGGTGAGCTGTGGTTGAGCAGCGCCGGGTAGTCGTCCGCGCCGATCAGCGTGTAGGCCGTGGTGGCGAGCCGGTACGTGGCGTGCAGGTCGAGCGGGGCGCCGTCGATGAGCACATCGGCCGGGGCGACCCGGTTGCCCGCCGATCCCGCGGCGTCGAACGTGTACCGCACGTTGTGGGACACGGCGAAGGGCGCGTATGTGAGCACGGCCCCCTTCAACTTCCACTGCTGTTCCAGCGTGTCGTGGATGACCTGACCGGTGACGGTGGCCGTCAGGATGGGGTTCCCGTAGCCCACCGCGTTGAACGCCTTGCGGTAGGAGACCGCTCCCTGAGTGGTCGCGTCGAGCGTGAGGTCGGTGTTGATGACGCTGGGCCCCAGGCGGGGGGCCAGCGCGATCAGGGCCAGGTCGGCCGGGACGTTGGAGTAGATGTTGCCCGTGTCGAAGGGGTCCAGGTTCTGGGCCCCGGCCCACAGCGCCCAGTCGGCCGCGAGGTTGCCCATCGTGCTCTCGCCCATGCTGTTCAGGGTGCGCGTGAACGTGGCCGTCTGGCGGCCGATGCGGGTCGCGCCCCGGTTGTCGGCGTAGCCGGTCCAGTAGTCGGCGGTTTCCTTGAGGTCCTGATCGGGCGTCACATCGTGGGTGTTGGGGTGGTTGGTCGAGGTCGTCAGTTCCCGTACGACCTTGCCCGTCACCGGGTCGAGGCGCAGGTTGATCTCGTTGATGAGCTGCGCGTGACAGCCCGCCTCGACGAACGGGCGCGGCCTGCCGGAGGGGTCGGGCACCATCATGTTGAACGCGCAGTGCCAGTGCCCGGTGACGATCGCGTCGATGTCGGGCGACGCGGCGAGCGCGAGATCGTAGGCGGGCCCCGTGGGTTCGGTTCCGCTGTTGAAATCGCTTCCGGCCACCGCCCCGTCGTGCATGCTGAGCACAATCGCGTTGACGCCCTGCGATTTGAGCAGCGCCGCATAGCGGTTCGCCGTCTGCAACTCGTCGAGCATGCGAAGCGCCGTCTGGAATCCCGTGGACGAGGTTTCGGTGCCGGTGACCGTGAGGTGAATGAACCCGATCGGAAGGCGCCGCCCGCCCGGACCCTGGACCCACTCCACATTCACCGGGGGAAGAACGGTCTTTCCGGAATTTCCCCAGAGCATGTTGGCGCAGTAGTAGCGGAAGTTCGCGCCGGGAAAGGTCCGTCCGGCGGAGTCGGGGAAACTGTTCGTCCAGCCCGCTCCCGTGTACGGTCTGCCGTGCTCCATGTGGTCGATCATGAATCCGGGCGTGCGGTCGAACTCGTGGTTTCCGGCCGTCGCGAAGTCGAGCCCCATTCGGTTGAGCGCCTCGATGGTCGGCTCGTCGGCCAGTGACTCGGCCGGGAACTCCCAGCCCGAGAACAGGTCCCCCGGCGCGAAGAACACCGAGTTGGTGTGTCCGGCACGCAGGTTCTCCAGGTGCGTGGCCAGGTAGGCGACGCCGCCCACGGTGAACTGCTGGCCGCCCGCGCCCGTGATGACCGCGTCGCTCGGCGGCGGGGCCTGCAGATAGCCGTGCAGGTCCGTGATGTTGAGCAGTTGTACGTCCACGTACTCGGCCGCGGTCGCGGCGTCGCGGGCGTGGCCGCTGGCCAGGGCCGGCGTGCCCGTCGCCGCCATCGTCACGAGTGATCCCGCCACAGTCATGAAGCTGCGTCGACCCACGCCCCACATATCGACTCCCTCATTCGAAAGCTACGCAGCCACGCCGGGAGTGGTGTTCCGGCTCCCCACCTGGCGGCCCGAAGAACTACGCGACACGAATCCTTTGATTGCGGGCACAAGAAATACAACACAACAGGATGGCCGAACCCATGACACGCCGCCGGAGAACGAGCGCCGACTCCGGGTGGCCAACAGGCACCACTCAACCGCACGAACCGCAAGGACAGCGAAAGACGCGCGAAACTCGGAGGATGCGTCACATGACCAGTTGCTGAACGGAAACGGGCGTGCCTCAACCCTGCTTGTGCACAAGCGTCATGAATGCGCGTCGGCGTTCCGAGGAATGCGGCGGCGCCCCGAAGTTCCTTCGCGGGACGGTACTCGGGGGCGCCCCGGGCTAACCGGCTTTTACCTCTCCGCATAGAAGGCCGCCCCTTCCCCGTTCCTCGCCGCACGCCCGCGCGGGGGCGGTGCGGGGGATGCACCCGGTGTAATTGTCCCCCGCTGCCGTGCCTCCAAATCAGGCTCGGGAGCAGGGAGTTGGAGGATCGGAGGAGGGTGTCGGCGCCGGTCGCGGGTCAGCGCTGCGCGAGCAGGGCGTACAGGAGCGGGATGCGCGGGGCGGTGTCGGGCAGCCGCCACCAGCCCTGCGGGGTCGCCACCATCCGGGGCCATCGGGGCCAGGGCAGTTCGTCGCTCTCGCGCAGCCCGGTGATCCTGAGGCCGGCGCCGAGGACGGCGTTGATCACCTCGTCGAGCCCGTGCATCCACTCGAAGCACTCGGTCGCACCCTGCACGGCCGGACCGTCGGCGTAGGTGTACGTGGCGTCGCGGCGGACGGGGCCCCGACCGCCCAAGTAGTCGTGGCGCAGCAGCAGTTCGGCGCCTTCGTCCGGGCCGGGCGAGGGGCCGAGGGAGTTGAACAGCGGGTGGAACTCGGAGAGGTAGAGCCGCCCGCCCGGGCGCAGCAGGGCGGCGACCGTCTCGGCCCAGCGGGGCAGGTCCGGGAGGTAGCACAGGGCGCCCTTGCCGGTGTAAATGACGTCGAATTGGCGCCCGTCCAGTGCTCGGGCCGCGTCATAGACGTTGGCCTGGACGTACTCCACGTCCAGGCCGGACTCGGCGGCCAGCGTCCGGGCCGCGGACACCGACGCGCCGGAGAGATCGAGCCCGACGGTGCGGGCTCCGCGCGCGGCGAACGCCACCGTTTCCGTACCCAGATGGCATTGGAGGTGCAGGACGTCGCGGCCCGCCAGGTCGCCGAGGTCCTGCCATTCGTACGCCCCGAACCACCGCTCGGGATCGGCCGTCTTGTCGGCCAAGCCGTAGAATCGGCTGGCGAGATGGACCGGGGTGCGGGCATCCCAGTTCGCTTCGTTGGACGACATCATCCGCCGTACTGCCGGGTCGAAGCCGTCGGTCGGGTCGGTCAACAGGTCTCCCCTCACGGACACCATTGCGCCACGAGACTACCCAGCACGCCTCAAGGGTAAGTGCCTGACAGCCTGTCAGGTCAAGGCCGTCGGGGTCTCGCGCACGACCCCGGCGATGACCGTGGTCACCGTTCTGCGGACGGCCTCGGTCTTTGGCGGGCCGCCCTCCTGCCCGGCGAACAGCAGGTGTCCGGCGCCGATCAGCGTGGGGGCGAGGGCGTCGATGTCGGCGTCCGCCGCGACGCGGCCCAGGTCGCGCTCCGCACCGAGGTACTCAGCGATCATGGCGGTGGCCTCCGCCAGGAGCGGCACGCCGCGCGGCGTGCTCCGGCGCAGCCGGCCGCGCAGGGCGTCCCGGGAGACGACGAGGCCGACGATCGCCGTCGCCACCGGCCCGAACAGATCCGTCAGCGCGTCGGTGAGGTGGTCCGCGACGGTGCCGGTTCCGGCCGAGTCGCGCAGGGCCGCGGCCTGGGCGTCGATCCGGCCGATGCGGTCGAGGACGAACTCGGCGAGGAAGGCGTCGAAGCCCTCGAAGTGCCGGTGCAGGACGCCCTTGGCGCAGCCCGCCTCCAGGGCGACGGCCCGGCTGGTCAGCGCGCCGGCGCCGTCCCGGAGCAGGATCCGCTCGGCGGCGCCGAACAACTGCTCGCGCGGGTCGCGCAGGGCCACACCGGTCGGCATCGCGGATCCTCTCGGGTCAAGCCCTCCCCATTGACGAGTGGGTGCGTGCCCACAATGGTGGGCGCATGCCCACTCTGCCGCCGGAGCAGCCCCTCCCTGCCGGAAACGAGCCTCATCGGGCCCGCCGCATGGCCGAGTCGTTCGGCTCGGACGCCGAACGCTACGACCGCGCCCGTCCCCGCTACCCCGACGCCCTGGTGCGCCGGATCGTCGCCGCCGCCCCCGGTCCCGCTGTCCTGGACGTCGGCTGCGGCACCGGAATCGCCGCCCGGCAGTTGCAGGCGATGGGGTGCCACGTGCTCGGGGTCGAGCCCGACGCGCGGATGGCCGATGTGGCCCGGCGGTTCGGGGTCGAGGTCGACGTGGCGACCGTCGAGGCGTGGGAGCCGGCCGGACGGACCTTCGACGCGGTCACCGCCGGGCAGGCCTGGCACTGGATCGACCCGGTCGCGGGGGCGGCCAAGGCCGCACGGGCGCTGCGGCCCGGTGGCCTGCTCGCGGCGTTCTGGAACGCGTTCCAGCTGCCGCCCGAGGTGGCGGAAGCCTTGGCCACCGGCTACCGGCGGGTGGCGCCCCACTCCGCGTTCGACCTCCAGGGCATGGCGCGGCCCACCTTCGACGCCTACGCGGCGGTGCTCGCCAAGTCCGCCGACGGGATCCGGAAGGCGCGGGGATTCGACGAGCCGGAGCAGTGGCGCTTCCCATGGGAGCGGACCTACACCCGCGACGCGTGGCTGGACCAGCTGCCCACCCTGGGCATCCTCACCGGCCTCGCCGCCGACCAGCTGGCCGAGGTGCTGCGGGAGGCGGGGGCCGCCGTCGACGCGCTGGGCGGCGGCTTCACGATGCGCTACGCGACGATGGCGGTCACCGCGACCCGAACGGGCGCCGCCTGAGCGGCAGTTGAGGCGCCCTGGCGTAGTTGTGCGCGCGTCAAGCCTTGCCGGACCGCGCGACGCGGAACCCCACGTCGTCGATCCGGAACGTCGGGTGGCTGCGGCGCCGCACGGACGCGCGGCAGCTCCAGGGCTCGTCGAACCATCCACCGCCGCGCAGCACCCGGTAGGTCTTGTAGACCTCGGCGTCGTAGACGTCCCAGCACCACTCCCACACATTGCCCAGCATGTCGTGGAGGCCCCACGCGTTGGGCCGCTTGCCGCCCACCTCGTGGATCCGCTCGCCCGAGTTGGCCCGGTGCCAGGCGATCTCGTCCAGCGGCCCGTACCGCGCCCCGGTCGTTCCGGCCCGGCAGGCGTGCTCCCACTCGGCCTCGGTCGGGAGCCGGTAGCCGTCGGCGGACGCGTCCCATGCGACGCTCTCGCTGTCGACGTGGCGATACGAGGGCGTCAACCCCTCCTGCCGGGAACGGGAGTTGCAGTAGAGGACGGCGTCCAACCAGGAGACACCCTCGACGGGCCCTCGCTCGCCCCGCGCGGTGCTGGGCCACTCCCCGACGACCTGCGCGTACCCCGCCTGGGTCACGGGGTGCCCGCCGAGGCGGAACGGCGCGACGTCGACCTGCCAACTGCGCTGCGTACGCCGGTCCGACACCGTCACCCGCCCCGCCGGAACGGCGATCATTTCTTCCCCGCCCACCGCGTTCCCGTCCATGATCAAGTGATCCTAGCCAGGGGTTGGCCCGCGCCTGCCTTCGGGCAGCGGGTTCTCGCATGCGCGGTGGGCCCGCCGGGGCAGCGGGCGGGTGTAGGGGTGCGGCGGCAGGGTGCCGAAGCACGCGCCGGGCGTCGACTCGTTGATCGCCCTCACCCGGCCCAACGGACCTGGTGCGAGGCGGTAGTTGGCGCGTACGAAGGCGGTGAAGCTCTCGAAGTCCCGCGTGTGCCGGACCGCCTCGGTGTGCTTCAGCAGAGCTGGATAGCCGTCGGCGCCGATGAAGGTGTACGCGGTCGAGGCGAGCCGGTACGAGGCGCGGACATCGAGCGGCGTGCCGTCGATGAGGACGTCGGCGGGCCTGACGCGTTCGCCGGGCGGCGCGGCGGCGTCGAAGGCGTAGCGGACGTTGGAGGAGACGGCGAGGGGCGCATAGGTGAGCTCCCCGTCGTCCTCGGCCCACTGCTGTTCCAGCGCGTCGTGGATGGCCTGTCCCGTGACGGTGGCGGTGATGACGGGACAGCCGTAGCCCACCGCCTTCCAGGCCCGGTCGAACGTGATCACCCCGCCCGAGGACTGGATGTGCGCCAGCCCGTTGCCGATGACGGTGCGGCCGGTGCGGGGGGCGACGGCGATCAGGGCGAGATCGGCGGGCGCGTTCGGGTTGACGTTGGAGTTGTCGAAGGGATCCAGTTTCCGGCGGCCGGCCCACAGCGCCCAGTCGGCCACGAGGTTTCCCATCGTGCTCTCGCCCGCGGGGCTGAGGTGCATGGTGAAGGAGGCGGTCACCCGGCCGATGGGGGCGGCGCCGAGCCGGTTCGCGTAGCCGGTCCAGTAGTCGGCGCACTCCTTGAGGACCGGATCGGGCGCTACGTCACGGGTGTTGGGGTGGTTGGTGGAGGTGGTCAGCGCGCGGATGACGGCGCCGGTGCGCGGGTCGAGCCGCAGGTTGATCTCGTTGATCAGCTGGCCGTGGCAGCCGGCCTCCACGAACGGGCGGGGATTGCCCCGGGGGTCGGGCAGCATCATGTTGAACGCGCAGTGCCAGTGGCCCGTGACGATCACGTCGATGTCGGCCGACACCGCCAGGGCCAGGTCGTAGGCGGGGCCGGAGGGGCTGGTCGCGCTGTTGAAGTCGTCCCCGGCCACGGCCCCGTCGTGCATGCTCAGGACGATGGTGTTGACGCCGCGCGCCTTCAGCTCCGCGGCGTAGCGGTTCACGGTGGCGACTTCCTCCAGCGTCGCGAGCGCGGGCTGGTACGAGGTGGAGAAGCGTTCCGTGCCGAGCGTCGTCAGGTGGATGAACCCGATCGGCAGTTGGCGCCCGCCCGGCGCGGTGACCCATTCGATGTTGTACGGAGGGAGCACCGTCCGGCCGCTGTCCCGCCACACGGCGTTGGCGCTGTAGTAGCGGAACGTCGCTCCGAGGAACGGCTCGCCCTGGGAGTCGCTGAAGGAGTTGGTGTGCCCCATCCCGGCGTACGGGATGCCGTTTTGCATATGGCCGGTCAGAAAGCCGGGCGGGCGGTCGAACTCGTGGTTGCCGGCCGTCGCGAAGTCGAGGCCGAGGCGGTTGAGCGCCTCGATGGTCGGCTCGTCCGCCATCGACTCGGCGGCCAGCGTCCAGCCCGAGAACAGGTCGCCCGGCGCGAAGAAGATCGAGTTGGCCCGGCCCGCCCGCAGCCGTTCCAGGTGGGTGGCCATGTAGGCGACCCCGCCCACCGTGTACCGCCGGCCGCCCGCCCCGCGGATCACGGCATCCGCCCCGGGTGCGCTCTGCAGGAAGCCGTGCAGGTCGGTGATGCTGAGCAGCTGGACGTCCACGTACTCGCGCGCGCTCGCCGCGTCCCGCGCGTGCGGGGTGGCGAAGGCAGGGGTCCCGGTGGCGAGGAGGGCCCCCAGCGAACCTGCCGCTGTCATGAAACTGCGCCGGCCGAGCTCGCGCACGTGGGTCCCCTGTCTCGGGTCGAGGCTTCCCCGCGTCCGCGGACATGCGCCGGGCGCATTCCCTCGCCCCCGCGGCGAAGGGATCGGGCGCGCCCAACCTAAATCGTCGGCTCGCGGCAGACACGCTTGCGGAGCAAAAGCGCACCTCGTGTCGCGGAGTACCGGCGGGTACCGCCCCGCGGCGTCGACAGGGCCGGGCAAACGGCCGAATCCCGCTCAACCGCACCAGGCCCGCTCAACTCCCGCATCCGACCCCAGGTCCTACCGGCCGACCGGCGCACCGCGCGAGCACTCACGGGAAGAGGCCCCCATGGCAGTACGTACGGCACGGAGAGTCAGGACCGCGATCCTCGGGGCGGTCCTCGCCGGCGCGGTGACCGCCACCGCGTTCGTCGCGCCCGCTTCGGCGCGGCAGGCCCGCCCCACCACAGGGGCACACCCCGCCGGCCATGGGGCCACTCAGCAGGCCATGGACGCCACGGTCGCCGGGGGCGTGCCCGGCGTGATCGGCGTCGCCGAGGACGGGCGCGGCCGCTGGACCGGCGATGCGGGCGTCGCCGACACGCGCACCGGCCGCGAGCGCCAGGCGCAGGACACCTTCCGGGTCGGCTCCCTCACCAAGACGTTCATCTCGACCGTCCTGCTCCAACTGGAGGCGGAGGGGAAGCTCAGCCTGGACGACTCGGTGGACACGTGGCTGCCGGGCCTGGTGCGGGGCAACGGGAACGACGGGCGCGCGATCACCGTGCGCCAACTCCTCAACCACACGAGCGGGATCTACGACTACACGGCGGACGCGGACTTCCAGAAGCTGGTCTTCGGCCCCGGCTTCTTCCAGCACCGCTACGACACCTGGACCCCCGAGCGCCTCGTGCGGACGGCCCTGGCCCACCAGCCCGACTTCGCGCCCGGCGCGAGGTGGAAGTACTCCAACACCAACTACATCCTCGCCGGAATGGTGATCCAGAAGGTCACCGGCCGTTCGTACGCGCAGGAGGCCGAGCGGCGCGTCCTGCGCCCGTTGAACCTTCGCTCCACCTCGTTCCCCGGCACCGACGCCCGGATGCCGAAGCCGAGCGGCCGGGCGTACTCGACGCTGGGCGGCTCGCCGGACCAGGTGTACGACGTCACCGAATTCAACCCCTCGGTCGCGGGCTCGGCGGGCGAGGTCGTCTCCAACTCCCTTGATCTGAACCGGTTCTACCGGGCGCTGCTCGGCGGGAAGCTGTTGCCGCCGCGTCAGCTGGCGGAGATGACGACGACGGTCCCCAGCGACGAGATCCCCCGTTCCTCCTACGGCCTTGGCCTGATGAAGCTCACGCTGTCCTGCGGCACCGAGGTGTGGGGCCACACCGGCGGCATCCACGGCTCCTCCTCGGAAGCCGTGGTGACGAAGGACGCCGGGCACGCACTGGCCTTCAACTTCAACGGGGACTGGACGGGCGACCCGCTGCCCCTCACCGAAGCGGAGTTCTGTGGCACCAAGTGACGTACGAGGGCGGGCTGCTGGAAGCGACGGCCCGCCCTCCTTCCTTGGGCAAGGGCGATAAGGACCGCTTCTGACTCCGAGATCCAACATGTCTTGGACTTCAGGCTCCGGACATCGCAGGGTGGAGCCGGGAGAAAGGGAGCCGGACATGACGGTACTGATAGCGGGGGCGGGCATCGGGGGGCTCAGCGCCGCGCTGAGTCTGCACGCGGCGGGCGTCGACGCCGTGGTGGTGGAGAGCGCGCGGGAGATCCGGCCCCTGGGGGTCGGCCTCAACCTGCTGCCGCACGCGGTGCGCGAACTGACCGAGCTCGGCCTCGGCGAACAGCTCGCCGAGGTCGGCGTGGCCATGGCGGAGAACGTGTACAGCGATGCGATGGGCCATCAACTCTTCGCAGAACCAAGGGGGTTGGCCCAGGGCTACCGATGGCCGCAGTACGCGGTCCACCGCGGCGAGCTGCAACTGCTGCTCCTCGCGGCGGTCCGCGAACGGCTGGGCGCCGACGCGGTACGGGTCGGCATGCGCCTGGTGGACTTCGCCCAGGAGGGCGGCGAGGTCCGCGTCCGCCTGCTGAACCGGGCGAGCGGGGCCGTGACGGAGGTCGGTGCGGCGGCCCTCGTCGGCGCGGACGGGCTGCACTCCGCCGTCCGGGCGCGACTGCATCCGGACGGCGGGCCGCTGCTGTGGTCGGGCATCCGGATGTGGCGGGGCGTGACGGAGGCCGAACCGTTCCTCACCGGCCGCTCGATGGCCATCGTCCGGGAGGGGGACGTGGAACTGATCGCCTATCCGATCGGGCGCGGCCGGATCAACTGGGTGGCCCTGGTGCGGCTGTCCGAGCCGGGCCCGCTCGCCGAGGACGCGGGCTGGAACAGCGCGGGCCGCCTCGCGGACGTGCTGCCCCATGTCGAGGACTGGTCGCTGGGCTGGCTCGATGTGCCGGGCCTGCTGGCGGACAGCTCCGGGATCCTGGAGTACCCGATGGTCGACCGGGAGCCGCTGCCCGCGTGGGGGCGCGGCCGGGTGACCCTGCTCGGCGATGCCGCGCACCCGATGTACCCGGTGGGCGCGAACGGCGCGTCCCAGTCGATCGTCGATGCCCGCGTGCTGGCCCACGAACTCTCGGCGGCCGGTGACGTGGCGACGGGTCTCGCCCGGTACGAGAGCCTGCGCCGGGAGGCGACAGCCCCGGTGGTGCTGGCCGCCCGGGAGATGAACCGGTCGAGCAGCGCCTCCGCGAGCGGCCTGGCCCGGATGACCGACACCTACCGGCACACCACGGGAAGCGATGTGGACATCCTCAACTCACGCGCTTCCCTGGCCCCGCACTGAGCCGACGGCGGCCATCAACACCCCTGATGTGCCTGCCAGTTCGGCGAGCGACCGAGGGCCGAGAGGGTCCGGCCGAGCAGGCTCGGGTCGCCGACCGGCAGGAGACCGGGGCGGAAGGCCGCACCCGGCGCGAGCCGCTCGTCGCCGTCGGGCACGGCCAGGGCGATCGGCAGCGCGGCTTCGAGCAGCCAGGGATCGGGCGTGTAGGGGAGACCGAGCGAGCGGGCGACGTCCCAGCCGTGCACGACGTAGTCGATGAAGTGGAACCCGATGGCCGTCGCGGCGGGAAACGTGAGGCCGGGACCGAACTCGGGCAGGGCGAACTTCCGCTCCGCCGAGTCGACCGCCGCGAAGGCGCGTACGACGAGTCCACAAGCCGCGGTATAGCTCTCGACAGCATCGTCTCCACCCGGCGCGACCCGCCAGGCGTCCTCGTTCTCTCCCTCGCCGGCCGCGGCGGCCGCGAACCCCCGGTGCTGGGCGGTCATGTGGGCGAGCAGGTCGGCCAGCGTCCAGTCCGCGCAGGGGGTGGGCCTGTCGAGATCGCCGGGCATCACGTGGCGCACGAGCTCGACGCTGTACCGCACGGCCTGAGCGTCGGCGTCCCGCATCCGATCCAGATTAGTAAGCATGTGCATACGATCCGCTCCAGCACATGATCTGTCAACGGGTATTTTCCTGGTCATGGCAGAGCACGGAAGAGCGACGGAGTGCGGCGGGCAGTCCGCGCGCAAGGATCTGGCGGCGATGATGGTTCCGCTCGGCCGGGCCCTGATGGCCGCCGAACTTCCCGTTCTTGAGGCCCACGGCCTGGCCATGTGGGCCTACTCCGTACTGCTCCACCTGGAGGACGAGCCGGTGCGCACTCAGTCCGCGCTGGCCCAGGCCATCGGCGCCGACAAGACCCGCATCATCGGCGTCCTTGACGACCTGGAGCGGCGCGGCTTGATCCTGCGCCGCCCGGACCCGGCCGACCGCCGGGCCCGGCTGCTCTCCCTGACACCTGAGGGCCGCCACCTCCGCGACACCGTCCAGTCGGCGATCCAGCACCGCGAGAACCAACTCCTGGCCCGCCTCCCGGCCGCGGACCGCCGGGGTTTCCTCAACGCCCTGCGCGCCCTGTCCGCGCTGCCGCCGGAGGAGATCACCGGAGGGGATTAGGAACCTTCGGGGTCCGAGCCTTCGGGGTCGGCGCCGGCCGCGCGCTTCAGGAGGAGTTCCCTTTCCTGGGCGTTGTGGGTCAGCCCTGCCGCCCGCTCGAACTCGGCCCTCGCCTCGGCCGGCCGGCCCAGGCGGACCAGGAGATCGCCTCGTACGCTCGGCAGCAAGTGGTAGCCCTTCAGGGCCGGTTCGTCGCTCAGCGCGTCCACCAGTTCGAGACCGGCCGCGGGACCCTGCGACATCGCCACGGCCACCGCCCGGTTCAGCTCGATCACGGGGGACGGGGTCATCGTCATCAGACGGCCGTACAGGAGGGCGATCGACGTCCAGTCGGTGTCCTCGTAGCGCATGGTCTGCGCGTGACACGCGGCGATGGCCGCCTGTACGGAGTAGGGGCCGTCGCCCGCGCGGTGCAGGGCCTCGATGCCCCGGCGGATGAGCAGCCGGTTCCACTTGGCGCGGTTCTGGTCGGCGAGCAGCACGGGCTCGCCGTCGGGTCCGGTGCGGGCCGCGATGCGGGAGGCCTGGAACTCCAGCAGCGCGGCCAGGCCGTGCACTTCGGGCTCCTTGGGCATCAGGGCGCACAGCACGCGCACCAGGCGGAGCGCATCCTCGCACAGTGCGGGACGCACCAGGTCGTCGCCGGCCGTCGCGGAGTACCCCTCGTTGAAGACGAGGTAGATGACTTCGAGGACCGAGGCGAGGCGGGCGTCCCGGTCGGCTCCGTAGGGCACCTCGAAGGGGACCCCCGCCTTCGCGAGGGCCCGTTTCGCGCGGACGATGCGCTGGGCGACCGTCGGCTCGGGGGCCAGGAACGCGCGGGCGATCTCCTGCGTGGTCAGCCCGCCGAGCAGGCGCAGGGTGAGTGCGATCCGGGCTTGCGTGGACAGCACGGGATGGCAGGCGGTGAAGATGAGCCGCAGCAGGTCGTCGTCGATGCGGTCCGGGTCGTCGAAGTCCGCCGGGTCGGGCGGCGCCACGTCTTCGAGCGCCCGCCCGACCTCCGCCAGCTTGCGGGCATACGTCTCCCGGCGGCGGACCAGGTCGATCGCGCGGTGCTTGGCGGTGGCCATGAGCCAGGCGCCCGGCTTGTCCGGGACTCCCGACGCGGGCCACTGTTCCAGAGCCGCGACCAGGGCGTCCTGCGCGATTTCCTCCGCGATGCCGACGTCCCGCACGATGCGGGCGGCCCCCGCGATGATCCGCGCGGACTCGATCCTGAATACCGCTTCGACCGTCTCGGTCGCGCTTGCTGGCGTCACGGCGCCATCAGAGCAGCCCCGCGCGGGCGCGGGCAAGCGCGACCCGGCGGGCCTTTCCGGACGCCCCTAGCGCATCCCGGCGGACGGCGCCTCGCGCCTTCCGCCCGCACCCGGTTGCGTAGCCTTGACGCATGCACCGGCTCCAGCGTCTTCACCTCGACCACGCCCCGGCCCTCCTGAAGTTCGAGCGGGAGAACCGGGCGTACTTCGCCGCGTCGATCTCCGACCGGGGCGACGACTACTTCCTCCGTTTCGACGACCGCCACCGCGCCCTGCTGGCGGAGCAGGACGCGGGCACGTGCTTCTTCCACCTCGTGGTGGACGACGACGGTTCGGTGCTCGGCCGCGTCAACTTGGTCGACGCCGCTGATGGTTCGGCCGAACTCGGGTACCGGATCGCCGAGCGGGCCGCCGGGCAGGGGCTGGCCACGGCGTCCGTCCGCGAGGCCTGCGCGCTGGCCCTCGCGGAGTACGGCCTCACCACGCTGACCGCGGTCACGACCCTGGACAACACCGGCTCCCGAACCGTCCTGGCCCGCACCGGATTCACCCCGACCACCGCCCTCCAGTTGGACGGCCGCCCGGGCCTTCGCTTCGTACGGGACCTGCGAGTTGACCGATAGCCGGCCCTCGGGGAAGCCCGGCCCGTACACTCGCCCTGACCCTCACACACGTGTGAGGGTCAGGGCGTCGATCCGCGAGGAGGAGCACATGCGCATCGGAGAGCTTTCGGAGCGCACCGGCACGTCGCGCCGGCTGCTGCGCTACTACGAGGAGCAGGGCCTGATCATCTCCAGCCGCTCCCCCAACGGCTACCGCAGTTACGGCGAGGACCTCGTGGACCGGGTCATGCAGATCCGGGGGCTGCTCGACGCCGGGCTTCCGACCCGCATCATCAAGCAGATCCTGCCCTGCCTCAACAAGCCGCGGGTCATCCACTTCCCCGACGCCACCCCGGAAATGCTCGCCACGCTCACCCTCGAACGCGACCGCATGACGCAGCGCATCGAATGCCTGACCCGCAACCGCGACGCGGTGTCCGAGTATCTCGACACGGTGAGCGGCGGCGCGAGCGCAGGCCGGCCCTCCGAGGTGTCCGCGGCGCGCTGACGCGCTGGTCGGCCGCACGGCGAAGGATGCCCGCTCCGCACTGGAACGGATCTGGCCGTATCGCTGTCTACCTTCTTGAGCACCCCCGAGCGGTGCCACTCGGGGGTGCCCGGGTGTACTTCTGGCAGAGAGTTCTATCGACCCATGGGTCTCACGAGTAACAACGTGCTGGCACTGACCGTGCTCTGCGCGGTGGTGATGTTCACGGTCACCATCTGGTTGTGGCCGCGCCTGGCACGTCAAAACTGGAAAACCGTCCTGGGCCGGCTGGGACTGCTGGTCGCGACTCAGCTGCTGGTGTTCGCCGCGGTGGGGCTCGCGACGAACAACAGCTTCCTGTTCTTCGGCTCGTGGACGGATCTGTTCGGACAGGAGCAGGGGGTCGGCGTGGTTGTCGACCACTCGGCTCAACTGGGCGACAGCGTACGGGAGTTCCTGCCCCGGTGAGTTGAGCACTCCGGCGGATCGCAGCCCCGGCCCTCGCCCCCACCCGGGGCGTCAGGGCCGGGGCTGCGGCTTGCTCAGCGGCGGCGCCGGCCGGCGAGGGCCCGGGCGAACAGGCCCCGGGGCTCGGCGGCAGGGGCCGGGACGGCGGGCTCCGCCGCGGCCGGTTCCTTCCGCGGGGCCGGATGCAGCGGCTGGGGCGGGGTCGGGGCCTTGGCCTTCTTGCCGTCGATCCGGATCAGCGGGGCGCCGGCCACCTCTTCCACTCCGTGCCACAGGTCCGTGCGCGACTTCAGCCACTCAAGCAGTTCGGCCCGTACCGGCTCGGCGTCGCCCCAAGTGCCGTATGCCTTGGTGCCGGTGATGCAGATGAGCTTCAGCTCCATGGTGGCCACGGCGCCCCAGACCGCTGCCGCGACGCCGGGGCAGTGTTCGGCCCGGAAGTCGTCGAAGGCCACGATCGCGTCCGGGGCGGCCAGTTCCCTGGCGGCCTCGATGTCTCCGTGCACATGCTCGTACAGGTGCGAGGCGTCGACGTGGATGAAGCGGCAGCTGTCCGCCTTCAGACGGGAGGCGATGACGGAGGTCGGAGCCTGCACGACGGTGGGCAGCTCTTCGTGGAAGGCGAGGTAGTTCGCCTCGAAGGCGCGGCGGGTCAGCGTCGAGTACGACCTGTCCATCTCGGCGCTGTTGGGATCGTCCGGGGCCGGCGAGTCGAAGAGGTCGCAGACCGTGAACTCCTCGCCGGATCGCAGATAGCCGCCGATGAAAATCGCGCTCTTGCCCAGGTAGGCGCCGAGTTCCAGCAGGTCCCCGAATTGTTCCGGGGTCTTTTCCTGACGCTTCAGGAACCAGTCGAACAGCAGTTGATCGGCCGGCCAGAACCAGCCTTTGACATCGGAGAAGCCGGCCGGGGACGCCACCGGTGCACTCGTCGTTTGTGACATGGCCCGGTCCTACTCCTGCCAGATGACCGGAAGATGACCGCGGGGCGTGGCCCGGGCACCCCCCGGTTGAAGCTCCCCCGGCATCGAAGGAAATGCCGGTTCAGGACCCCCATGCGCACGCTCCGCATCTCGTACGCCACCCGAGGTGACCATCACCACCGGCGGCCGGATTACGCATTCCGACCACTACACATAAAGGCGACATAAGCGCACAATGGGAGCGCGACATGGTGTCGCAGCGCGGCCAGACGTGCAGACTTTCAGAAGGAGGCGAGTCGGATGGCCGACGTCTCACACCGCCCCGGTGATATCTCGGGGCACCCCGATGTATCGGAGATGCGGGACCGCTACGCCAAGGTGATGGAAACCCGAGGCGTCGCGGCGGTCGAGGAACTCGTGATCCTCGCCGGCATATACGCAGCGATCTCCGGCTGGACGGTCCACTTCTCGGCCGCCAAGCCCACCCTGGCCCTCAGCAACCTGATCGTCGGCATCGCCCTCGCGGTCCTGGGCCTGTGCATGTCCATGGTCCCGGAGAGGTCCACGGACCTGAACTTCGTGGTCCTGCTCCTCGGAGCCTGGCTGATCGTCTCTCCGTGGGTCGTCGCGCGCAGTGCCGGCACCGGAGCCATCCTCAGCAACGTCATCACAGGCGCCTGTGTGTGCCTGTTCGCACTCGTCGCGGGCGGCATGTTGATGACCAAGTCCCGAAGGCCGACCTGACGTCCGGCGCCGTCACCCTGACACCGTGAAGGCCTCGTCGGTCGCACGGGGCGCGACGGCCGCCAGGATGCGGTGAACCATCCGACCCACCCGGCACCCGCACCTCAACTCCCGTTCTGGGAACCGGAGTTGGTGCGGGCGCCGTCGGTCTCCGGGCCCACGTGGCGCAGCCATCCGAGCTCACCGTCCTGCCACACATGGCTCGGCGCGAGCCCCGCGGCCGCGGCGACGGCGGCGGAAGCGTGGTGCTCGGGGTGGATGTGCGCCCTCACCTCCCGTACGGGCTGTCGGCCGAGCCACTCCACGAGTCCCCGGGCCGCTTCGGTGGCGATGCCCCGGCCCTGCCAGGGAGCTCCCACCACCCACGCGACTTCGGCGGCCACCCCTTGCGGGGACGGACCGGCCGTCGCCTGGACCGTGCCTGCCAGACAGCCCTCGTCGCGGAGCCGGATCACCCAGTTCAGCCAGCTCACGCCGGGGTCGGGAGAGCCCGCGGTCAGGCGCTCGTAGCGGGCGCGCAGGGCCTGCGGCGGGTCCGGGGCGCCGCCGATGAAGGCATGCAGCCCCGGGTCGGACAGCACCGCGGCCATTTCCTCGGCGTGTGCGGCCCGGAGCGGCAGGAGGTCGAGCCGTGCGGTCGCGATGACCTCGGCCGTCAGGGTGTTCACGCGGCGATCTTCTCCGCTCGCCCACCCCGCTGTCGACAGTGCGGCCGGTCGGCCGACTTCGCGGGGGCTGGTGCAATCCCGCTCCCCGGGGCGAAGATGCTCTCCACTCGACCGGGGCGGATGGGGGCGTTTCAGCGATGCGGGGGAGAGCGGGTCCGGGGGCGGACGCCGGAGCGGAGTTACCGGGCACCCATGTGCCGCTCCCGCTCACCCGGCCCGTCGGCCGACCCCGCACGACCTTCGGCACCCGAGTCGTGATCATGGCTCTCACCAGCACGTGTGAGGGCGATCACAGCTCCAGGGGGCCGCCTGGGAGTACCCTTGCGACATGCCTCCGCTCGTTCGACGCCGCCACGTGGACTTCGTCCGCGTTACGAGCATGGCCTGTCGCACTTACCGCTGATCCAGGCCCCCCTTCACCCTCCCCGTGCCTGAGCGGCGCCCGCCTCACCCCGGCGGAGCCGTGACCGCGCCCACCCGCGCCGGCCGGGACATATCCCAGCGGATGGCTCCCATGTCGTACGTGACCTCCTCTCAGCTTCCGATCATCGACCTCTCCGCCGCCGACCGCGGCCCCGAGGCCCGGCGGCAGTTGCACTCCGAGCTCCACAGCGCCGCGCACGGCGTCGGCTTCTTCCAGCTCGTCGGACACGGCGTCACCGACGCCGAGACCGCCGCGCTCAACGACACCATGCGGGCGTTCTTCCGGCTGCCCGAGGCGGACCGGCTCGCCATCGACAACGTCAACTCGCCCCACTTCCGCGGCTATACGCGCATCGGCGACGAGCGCACCGGCGGCTCCCGCGACTGGCGCGACCAGCTCGACATCGGCGCCGAGCGCCCCGCACACATACCCGGCCCGGGCGAGCCCGCGTACTGGTGGCTGGAAGGGCCCAACCAGTGGCCCACCGCCCTGCCCGGGCTGCGCAGCGCCGCGCTCACCTGGATCGACCGGCTCAGCGCGGTCGCCGAGAAGCTGCTGCACGAACTGCTCGCCGCGATCGGCGCACCCCAGGACTTCTACGACGACGTGTTCGGCGACCGGGCCCATCTGCACCTGAAGCTGGTGCGCTACCCGGGCAGCGCCGAGGACGGCACCGCCCAGGGCGTCGGCGCCCACAAGGACTACGGCTTCCTCACGCTGCTCCACCAGGACACCGTCGGCGGCCTCCAGGTGCAGCGCGAGGACGGCCGCTTCCACGACGTGCCGCCGCTGCCCGGCGCCTTCGTCGTCAACCTGGGCGAGCTGCTCGAAGTGGCGACCAACGGCTATCTGCTCGCCACCAACCACCGCGTGGTGAGCCCGCCCGGGGCCACCGAGCGCTTCTCGGTGCCGTTCTTCTACAACCCACGCCTGGACGCGCACATCGAGCCGCTGCCCTTCCCGTACGCGTCGCACGCGCCCGGGGCGACCGCCGACCCGGCGAACCCGCTGTTCGCCGAGTACGGCCGCAACGAGCTCAAGGGCAAGCTGCGGGCCCACCCGCTGGTCGCGGCCCGCCACCACGCGGACCTGCTCCTCACCGAACGCCCGCTCGCCGGATCCACCCTGACCTCGTAGCCGACGGCTACAGCCGGCGGTCGAGGAACAGCTCGGAGAGGGCGACCAGTTCGTCCACGCGGTGCTCCACCAGCGGTACCGCGCGCAGGTGATCGCGCGCGGCGGCCACCCGGGTGCGCGCGTCCCGCAGGGCGTAGGCGCGGCCGCCCGCCTCCTCGACGAGGTCGGCGGCGCGCCGGACGGCGGCCTCGTCGGCGGGCACGCCGAGCAGGGCCTCCAGGCGGGGCCCCACCGACGGATCCAGCGCCATCGCCCCGAGGACGGGCAGCGTCTTCTTTCCGCGCCGCAGATCGCTGTGCACCGGCTTTCCGGTGACGGCGGGGTCGCCCCAGATCCCCAGCACGTCGTCGACCGCCTGGAACGCGAGGCCCCACTGCCGTCCGGCCCCCGCGAGCGCGTCCGTGAGCAGCGGCGGGGCGCCCGCGAGGAGCGGCCCGAGGGCTGTCGCACAGGCGAGCAGGGCGCCGGTCTTGCGCGCCGCCATGGCCCGGTATTCGGCCAGGCCCACCGCCCCTGGGCCGGTCCACGGCCGGGACTCGAACAGTACGTCGTCGGCCTGCCCGTGCACCAACTCGCCCAGCATCACGGTCAGTTGACGCACAGCGGCCCCGCCTCCCGCGCCGCCCGCCTCGGCCAGCGTACGGACGGCGAGGGCGAACAGGGCATCGCCCGCCAGGACGGCAGGCCCCGTACCGAAGGCCTTCCAGGCGCTGTCGCGGTGCCGTCTGCGCTCGTCGCCGTCCATGATGTCGTCGTGCATCAGCGAGAAGGTGTGGATCAGCTCGATCGCCACGGCCGCCGGTATCGCCACGTCCTCGCGCGCGCCCACCGCCTCCGCCCCGAGCACGGCGAGCGCCGGCCGCACCCCCTTGCCGCCACCCCCGGAAGTCGGCGTGCCGTCCGCGTCGCACCACCCGAACGCGTGCGACGCGATGCGGCCGGGCCCGGGATGCAGCCCCAGCACGGCCTCGCGCAGCGCCGGCTCGACGAGTTCCCGGCAGCGGGCGAGGGTGGCGGGCGCGGACGGGCCGGCCTTCAGGGACATGGGGGTGCGCAGACCGGCCTGGGTGGACATGGGCTCCGTTCCTGTCGTGGGCCTTGCGGAGGATGCTGAGGACATCGCGGGGCCGCGCTCAGCGGGCGGGTACGGCGTCGGTGGCCGTGACGCCCAGCTCGGCGCGGGCCTTGTCGATCATGGCCCCGGCGTGCTGCAACCCGATGGCGCCGAGCGCACGCTCCAGCACATCGAGGTCGGCCGCCGTCTCGGTCGGCACACGCCCCTGCCGGGCCTTCGCCTTCACCAGGCCGAGCCGGGACAGCGCCTCGCCGCGCGGCTCGCCCATCGCGCGGAACTCCGCCAGCGCCCCGCTGTAGCACTCCTCCGCCTCGGCGTAACGCCCCGCGCGATACAGCACGTTGCCCCGCATCTTGTGGTTGTACGCGAGCGCGCTGACCAGCTGGATCTCGCGGCAGAGGGCCTCCGCCTCGGTGAGCAGGGCCAACGCCCCCTCCGGGTCTCCCTGGGCGGATCGCACATCGGCGATGCCCCGCAGCGCCCAGGCCCGGCCGCGGTCGTCACCCGCGTCGCCGGCTATCTGCGCGGCCTCCTCGAAGAGGGCGAGCGCGCTGGCGAAGGAGCCGGTGTTGCGGTGCATCTGGGCGATGCCTTCGAGCGCCCACACGGTGTGCCGGGCCTCGCCGCGCTTGCGCGCCTCGGCGAGCAGCTTCTCGTGGAGCCTGCCCACGGCCTCGTAGTCGCCCTGGATGCGACCGGTCTCGGCGAGCCCGGCCAGACAGTAGCCGCGGGCCACGATGTCACCGCCCTGTTCGGCTAGTTCGGCCGCGGTGGCGAGCCAGCGCCGGGCCAGCGCGAGGTCGCCTCGCTGGCGGGCCAGGGTGCCACCGCTCCACACCGCCCACGCCATCGCGCCCCGGTCGCCCGCCCGGCGGGCCGCGCAGTAGCTGTCCTTCCACGCCCGCTCGGCCTCCTCGACGCGGCCGAGCCGCCTGCTCGCCTCGGCGACGGCGAGCCCCGCGTGCGCCAACTCCACGGCGTCGCCGCCGAGTTGGGCCCGTCGCCGCTCCTCGACCGCCTTGGCAAGCACTTCCTCCAGGGAGGTGTTGACCGAGAGCTCGCCCAAGGATCCCCGGTACTCGGGGGCGAATGCCTTGCCGTACATGGTTGTCTCGCTTCGGATCGGAATGCGGAGCAGAGCGCTCCGGCCTTGATCACGAAGCTATGAGACAACCGGGCCCCGAGGAGTCAGCCTCAGAGCTCGTGTGCCGTACATCTGAAGTCTGACGTCCGGCGAAAGAGGTCCGTCCTCAGCGGGACCCGGCGAGCTTGACGAGACAGGCGTCGGCCCGCTCGGGATCCATCAGCCAGTCGTGGTAGTCGAGCGGGTCCGCGTAGCCGTTGGCGAAGCGGTGGGCGAGCTCGGGGTGTTCGAAGGTGGCCCGCACCAGGCGCGAGACGTGCTCGGCCGGTGGCTGACGCAGCATCAGATCAGTGAAGGCGTGCACGTACCGCGTGTGCTCCCAGTACGCGTCGAAGGTCTCCCGCATCCACCGCTCGTCGTACTGCAGCTCGCCGCGCCGCACGATCGCGTCGAGGTAGGCGGCCGCGGCGCGGGCCGCGTTGTTGGCGCCCTGGCCGGTGATCGGGTCGTTGACGACGACCGCGTCCGCCATGCCCAGGACGTACTGGCCCGCTCCGAGCGCGGCCACCCCGTGCCGGACCGTCGGGGTGATCGCGCCGTACAACGCGGCGCCCCCGTCGGTGGGTTCGGCGCGGGCGAAGCGCTCGTGCTCCCACGGCGCGTAGGTCCGCAGCAGTTCCACCGCACGCCGCAGCCCCTCGCGCGGCTCGGGGCGGTCCTGCCAACAGTCGTACGGGCCACCGAACTTGGCCTCAAGGAGCAGGATCTCGCACGGCCCGCCCACGGTCAGCGCCTGCAGCACGATCGCGTCCCCCGCCGAGGGCATGCCCGTGACGCGCAGATACGCGTCACTCTCGTCGCCCCGCGGTGTGACGCCGCATGCGTAGAACGCGGCGAGGGCGCGCTGGGGGCGGTCGTACACCGAGCGTGCCTCGTCGCGGCCGAACAGCGACGAGAGTGCGCCGCGGCCGGTGGCGACGACGGTGAGCTCGTGGCGGGCGGCGATCCCCGCGAGGTCGTCGGCGTCGGCCGCCCGGAATTCCACCCGGCCGCCGCGCGCCTCGAACAGCTCCAGCCACGCGGAGAGTTTGACCCGCTGGTCGACCGAGCGGACCTCCGCGTCATAGGCGGTGGCGAACCGCGCCGACCACGGCTCTTCGGCCGTCGGGTCCCACTGGTTCATCTCCAGGCCGCGCATCACCGGCGCCCGGTCGTCCCAGAGGTTCAGCCCGGCCGCCCGCTCCAGTGCCAGGGCCGGCCCGAACATCAGCTGCGTCGAGGTGACCCGGCCGTCGCGGAGCTGCTCCGCGGTCCGCTCCGACACCAGCGTCACGTCGTAGTCCGCGGCCTGGAGTCCCAGTGCCAGTTGCAGCCCGGCCTGCCCCGCCCCGATGATCGCGATCCTGCGCACACATGCCTCCACCCGGTCCGCCACCCGTCCCGACTCCCCCGTTGTACTGGGTGACGTGCGGGGCTGCCTAGACGACATCGGCGCGCGGCGGTCGGAGCCGCTACTGCGCCCGGTACTGACGGACCGTCCAATACTGGTAGGACGACCACAGCGGGCCGGTGTAGTCGGCACATGCCCTGGCGCACAGCGTCGTGGACAGATACCGCCGGAACACGGATTCCTTTCGCCGGGCCGGCTGAAGGGCCAGATTTGGCGGCAGCGCGTTGATGGAATATCCCCGGTATCCGACGACGAATGGTTTCGGGCCCGGAACAGAAGCGGCCGCCTTTTTCACCAGACGTGCCGCGACTTCGTGATCGCTGTGGTCGCTCTCGGGGCCGCTTCCGCGGTCGACGTTGCGATAGTCCAGGGTCCGTACGACCTTGGCGTGCGAATCCGCGACGAGCCAGGACAGCATCGCGGTGAGCTCCTTCACGTCGTAACGCGCGCTGCGGTCCATGGTCGTGATGCGGCGGATTCTGCCCAGTTCGAGCTTGAGGAGACTCTGGCCCGCCTGCAGTCGGGTGCCCGAGCCGTCGTGCAGGCCGTCCGGCAGCCGGAGGAAGGTGACTCGCACGCGGGGCCGGCCTGCCGGGACTCGCAGCGCAAAGGCGCGGACCGTGCGCCCGGCGTGCTTGCGGTCCTGGCGGCGCCAGTCGTTGGGGACGCCCGCCATCAGCGCATACGCGCGGCCGACGCCCACCTCGCGCCGCTCGGTGTACCAGGTGCCGGTGCTTCCCGCGTCGCCCGCGGTGAGGTAGACGATGTCGAGGCAGGCGCCCCTTGCCCAGTCGTTCAGCAAATCGGGGCTCATGAAAAGGAGGTCGTCGTCCTCGTGCGCCACCCCGGCGAACACCGTCGTCCGGCAGAAGGAGGAAGCCGCCGAGGATTGCGCGGGTACGGCGAGCTGCGCCCACGCGGGAATCGCCAGGCCGCACACCGCTGCGGCGGCCAGCATTCCGAGTTTTCTCAGCCATCCCGCTGTCCCGTTCACGGGACGGATTATCAGCGCATAATTCACTCGGACCCTGTATTTCCCCCGGGCGTGCCGCGAGCGCAAATTGAACAGGGAAATTCTTGGGTACGGGTGCGAATCGGCGGGCCATGGTGTCGGCGTACATCGTGCGGGAAGCCGGGAGCCTCGGGAAGTGACCAGCCGCACACGGCCCGCAGCCGAACGAACCGCACGCCCACGGAGCTCTTACCCGGTCTTGGCCAGAATCCGGCACCGGCGCCCCCGACCTTGCAATACCGTGCCCCCGTGGACCAGTTGATCTCCCAGGACCCTACGCACATAGGCCCGTACCGCCTGATCGCCCGTCTGGGCGCCGGCGGTATGGGCCTGGTGTATCTGGGCCGTTCCGAGGCCGGGCGGACCGTTGCCGTCAAGGTCGTCCAGGCCGAGCACGCTCAGCACCCCGAGTTCCGCAGGCGCTTCGCCCGTGAGGTGGCGGCCGCCCGGCGGGTGGGCGGCGCCTGGACGGCGGACGTGCTCGATGCCGACACCGACGCCACCGTGCCTTGGGTCGCGACCCAGTACATCCCCGGGCCGGACCTGACCACCGTGGTGGGCAAGGACTTCGGGCCGCTGCCCGAGAACTCCGTGCGGGTCCTGGCCAACCGTCTCGCCCTCGCCCTGCAGGCGGTGCACGGGGCGGGGCTGATCCACCGCGACCTCAAGCCGTCCAACGTCCTTGTCACCGTGGACGGCCCCCGCGTCATCGACTTCGGAATCGCCCGGGCCATGGACGGCCTCACCGGGGACAGCCTGCACACCCGCACCGGCATGCTGATCGGCTCGCCCGGCTTCATGTCGCCGGAGCAGGTGCGCGGCCTCGAACTCACCCCGGCCAGCGACGTGTTCTGTCTGGGCGCCGTCCTCGTCCACGCGGCGACCGGCCGGCTGCTCTTCGGCGCCACGGAGACCGGCCTCAACGCCCACCTCTTCCGGATCGCCGAGGAGGAGGCGGACCTGACCGGCGTACCGGAGTCGCTGATCGGTCTCGTACGCGCGTGTCTCGACAAGGACCCGGCCAGGCGGCCCACTCCCCAGCAGGTGGCGGACCACACGGCGGCGGACACCGGCGAGGAGTGGCTGCCGGGCGCGGTCCTCGCCCAACTCGGCCGTCACGCGGCCGAGTTGCTGGACTTCGCGCCGCAGCATCCGGTTCCCGCGCCGAGAGTCCCCGCCGACCCGCGCGTTCCGTCCGGGCAGCCGCTGCCGCCGCCACCCGCGTACGCGCCCGCGACCCCGGCGCATCCCGTGTCCCCGCCGGGTGCGGCTCCCGCCCCGGCGGACCTCCAGAAGTCGCCGGTCCCGCACCCCAGACGCTGGTGGGGCCTCGCGGTGGTGGCTCTGGTGCAGCTCTTCGTGCTGCTCGACGCGACGTCCCTGCGCATGGCGCTGCCCGCCATCATGTCGGATCTGCACGCGTCGGCATCCGGCCTGAGCTGGGTGTTCTCCGCGTACGAACTGGCCTTTGGCGGGCTGCTGCTGCTCGGCGGTCAGCTCGCCGACCTGATCGGCCGCAAGCGGATGCTGATCGTCGGCCTCGTCGGTTTCGCGGTGGCCGGGGCGGTCGGTGGCGCGGCCCCGTCGTTCGACGTGCTGGTCGTGGCCCGCGCTCTGCAGGGAGCGTTCGCCGCACTCCTGTCGCCGGCCGCACTGGCCCTGGTGGCGGTCAACTTCCCCGACGGGAAGGCCCGGGGCAGGGCCTTCGGCAGCTACGCCGCGATCGCCGCGGGCGGCTCCGTCGTGGGCCTGCTCACCGGCGGCTGGCTCCTTGAGAACATGACCTGGCGCATGTGCCTGTACGTCGACGTGCCGCTCGCCGTGATCGCCGTGATCGGCGCGGCCGCCCTGCTCCAGGACCGCCCGCTCCGTACCAGCCGCCGCCCCGACCCGCTGGGTCTGCTGCTCGGCTCCGGCGGGATCGTCGCCCTCGTCTACGGCTTCCAGGAGACGGGCTCGCGCGGCTGGACCGACCTCCTGGTGCTCGCCCTGTTCGCGATCGGGCTCGCCCTGCTCACGGCGTTCGTGTTCTGGCAGTTCAACACGGCCGCCCCGCTCCTCGCGCCGTACATCCCCAGGGATCTCAGTCGCACCGGTTCCCTGGTCACGCTGTTCCTGACCGGCGCCGGCACGTTCACCCTGTTCCTGGTTCTGAACGCGTACTTGCAGAACTTCCGCGGCTACTCCCCGTCGGGGAGCGCCATGTACATGCTGCCCTCGGTCGCCGCGATCGTCATCGGCGCCACCCAGGTCTCCGCCCGCCTGGTACACCGCGTTCCGGCGCGCAACCTGATCGTGCCGGGCCTGCTGCTCGCCGGGGTCGGACTGGGGCTGCTGACGTTCCTCAAGGATGACAGCCCGTACGTCGCCGTCGCCCTGCCCGGCATGCTCCTCGCCGGGTTCGGGCTCGGGACGGCTCTGATGCCGCTCTACTCCATCGCGACGGGTGGCATCGCCGCGCAGGACTCCGGCGGTGGCGCGGCACTGACGAACACGGCCGGCCAGGTGGGCGGGGTACTCGGCTCCGCGTTGTTCGGCAGCGTCCTCGCCACGGCCGTCGCCTCCCGCCTGGAGGCGATCAAGGGACTTCCGCCGAGCCTTGCCGAGGTGGCCCGAAGCGGCCACGCCCTCAACCCGCGAGCGCTACCGGCGCCCCTGGCGGAGGCGATGAGGCAGGCCACGCTGGCCGGCTACACCGACGCCCTGTGGTGGTCGGCCGGCATCACGCTGCTCGCGGGGCTGGTCGGCGCGCTGCTGGTCAGGTCCACGCCGCGCTGAGGAGTGTGCCGGGTGCCACGCGGCACCCGGCACTCCCCCGGTCAGATGGGGAGGCTGTCGACGGTCGGGGCGACCGTGCCGAACAGGTCGGTGATCGTCGTCAGGCTCGCGTTCTTCAGCACCGGGGCCGGGATCGGCTTGCCGTCGGAGCCCGGCAGGGTGCGGGTGGCGGTGGCCTCGCCCACGACGGTGGGGCGGTAGCCCAGGTTGAAGGCGCCCTGGGCGGTGAAGGTCACACACATGTGGGTCATGAACCCGGCGAGGACCAGGTCGCCGCCGACGCCGAGTTCGCGCAGCATCTCCTGCAACTCGGTGTCGTGGAAGGAGTTCGGGAACCGCTTGACCACTACGGGCTCGCCCTTGAGGGGGGTGACCTGAGGGCAGATCGCCCCGATCTCGGCGCGGATGTCGTACGGCGTGCCCTCTCCCCCGTCGTTGACGACGTGGATCACCGGAATGCCGACGGCGCGCGCCGCGGACAGCAGCCGCGCCCCCGCGTCCAGCGCCTGCTCGGAGCCTTCCAGGGCCATGACTCCCGTGGTGTAGGTGTTCTGGAAGTCGATCATGATGAGGGCGGTGTCGCGCAGGCGCGGGAGCTGGTTGTCCAGGCCGATCACGTTCCGCAGGGTGGTGGCCGCGTTGTCCATGTGTGCCCTCTCTGTGGGTGGCTGACCCGTGTGTTGGAGTGGGGAGATGACGCTGCATCAGGTGAGGGTGCGTCAGGTGAGGGTGCGGAAGCGGCGGCGGTAGGCCGCCGGAGTGGCCCGGAGCTGTCTCTGGAACGCACGGTGCAGGGATTCCAGGGAGCCCAGGCCGGAGGCCGCCGCGATCTCCTGAAGCGACTGGTCGGTGCCCTCAAGGAGGCGCCGGGCCGCCTCCACCCTGGCCGCTTCGACATAGGCGGCGGGGCTGGTCCCGGTCTCCTTGCGGAAGACCCGGGCGAAGTGCCGCTCGCTCAGGCACATCCGCCGGGCCAGGACGGCGGCGGACAGGTCGCCCTCCAGATGGTCGGCGATGAACCTGCGCAGTTCGGCGCTGTCCCGGCGGGCCGGAGCGGGCCGGGACAGCGGCACGCTGAACTGGCTCTGCCCGCCCTGCCGCTTGAGGTACATGACAAGGAGCCGGGCGACCGCCAGCGCGGCCTCCTCCCCGTGGTCCTCGGCGACCAGTGCGAGCGAGAGGTCGAGGCAGGCGCTGATGCCCGCGCCGGTCCACACCCGTCCCGAGCGTACGAAGATGGGGTCCGGGTCGACCGTCACGCCGGGGTGCTCGCGGGCGAGCTGGGCCGCAGTCGACCAGTGCGTGGTCGCGGTGCGCCCCTCCAGTAACCCCGCGGCCGCCAGCACGTGCGCGCCCACGCACACCGACGCCACCCGCCTGGCTCGGGGCGCGGTGTCGCGCACCCACGCCACCACCCGGTCGTCGATCCGGGCGATGGGGCCTTCGGGTGTCATGTCCACCGCCCCCGGCACGATCAGCGTGTCCACCGCGGCGCCGACTTCGTCGAAGGCCAGATCGGCGAGCAGCCGCACCCCGGCCGAGGTGGCGACCTCGCCCCGCACCGGCCCGGCGAGCCGGACCTGATACTCGGACCTGCCCCCGATCACCCGGTTGGCCAGCGCGAAGACTTCGGCGGGGCCGGTCACGTCCAGAACGTCGACGTCCGCGAAGACCGCGATGACCACGCGATGGGGAGTGGGCATGCCACCATCATCGGGGCGGGCCCGGATGTCAGCAATGACGGTTTTCTGTCAGATCCGGCCATCGCCGCGGCGCGTCGGCCGAGAGTCTCCGCCCTCCGCCGACGCCCGCTCCCCCGGCCGTCCTTCAGGCGGCCTCCGCCGCCACGCGGATGTCGGCGCGCGGCCGCGTGTAGAGGCGGCCCCGCACTTCTCCACGGGCCAACCGGTCCATCGCTGCCGGGAGTTCGGTGAACGGGACCTCCTGCACCGTCGGCTTGAGCGCGCCGCTCGCCATGAGGTCGTACACCTCCCGCAGTTCGTCCTTGCTCGCGCCGAGGGAGCCGACGAGCTGGACGTTGCGCATCACCAGGGAAGCGATCGAAATCGGGGCGACGGCGCCGCCGAGTCCGACGAGCACCACACAGCCGCCTGGGCGCACGCTCTCCACGGCGGCAGCGGCCGTGGCGGGAACTCCGGCGAAGTCCACGATCACATCAGGGTGTTGGGCCGTGAGCTGCCGCACGTCCTGGAAGCACGCCGAGGCTCCGGCTTCGGTCGCCGGGCCGAAGGTGGCCGGGTTGATGTCGACCCCGTACACGGTCGCGCCCAGCAGTTTCGCGATCCGTACGCCGTTGAGGCCGAGGCCGCCGAGCCCTATGACGCCGACAGTCCGGCCGCGCCGCACCGAACCGGCCGTCCGTACCGCGTGATAGGCGGTGGCCACCGAGTCGGTCGCGACCGCGGCCTCGGCGAACGTCACGTTGTCCGGAATGTGCACCAGCGTGGACACATGGGCCAGCTCCTGCTCGGCGAATGCTCCGTCGTGTCCCACCCCGGGTGCGAAGCGGGCCGCTTCGATCGGGTGCGTGACCAGGGCGATGCCCACCCGATCGCCCACCGCGAAGCCCCGTACGCCGTCGCCCACCGAGGAGATCACCCCCGCGCCTTCGTGGCCGAGGGTCACCGGAGACTTGACGGTGAGGTCGCCGAGATCCATGCCGCTCATGATGTGGAGGTCCGAGTGGCAGAGGCCGGCCGCCTCTATGTCGACCACGACCCATTCCGGTCCGGGCTCCGGGTCCGGAACGGTCTCCATGTTGAGCGGCCGTCCCGCGCCGGCGAACCGCATGGCCTTCATCTGTACATCCCCACCTTCACCCCTGCGTCGCACAGGTGTTCCCTGTTCTGGTGGTTGAATTCCCAAGGTTCGGGCGTTTTATGCGTGTGAATCGTTTCAGCAGACAAGATCGCGACACGGGTGTGGCTGGTGCTGTCAACGGCGGCCCACGCCAAGGGAGTTGGGGCGGACCGCCGTCGGAATCCATCCGGGGAATCGGCGCGTTGGGCGCCGATTCCCGCGTTGCTCAGCTGCCGGTGATGGTCAGGTGCCGTAGACCTCCAGCTCGTAGACGCGGGCCGCGTCGCTCCCGCCTCCGCCGGTGTTGGAGGGGCTGGTGATGACGAGGCGTACGTAGCGCGCGGATCTGGCCGATACGGGGTGGTAGGTGCGGCTGGAGCGCGAGCCGGTGACGGTGGCCGCGGTGGTCCAGGCGGCGCCGTCGGTGCTGGTCTGGAGCTGGAAGGCGCCGGTGTTCCAGCCGGTGTTCTCGCCACCCAGACCGGCGTGTTTGACCACGAAGGAGGACACGTTCCGTACGGACCCGAGGTCGACTTGGAGTGAGGGGTTCGCCGCGGACGAGCACCACTTGCTGTTGTTCGTCAGGGAGCCGTCCACCGCCTTGTCGGCCGTCTCGGCGGACGCGCAGGCCGCCGATCCGGTCACCGGCTTGCCGAGTGCGATGTTGGTGCCGAGCTCCGGCGCGGCGGGCACCGGGGTGGCCCCGTCCTGGAACGACGGCGGCACGTCCTGGGCGCCGGTGCCCCAGGTGGTGCTGGGCGCGCCGCCCATCGTGTAGGTAAGGGTTGCGCCACCCGCGACGTCCGGGTAGCGCAGGTAACTGTGGCTGGTGGACGCGCCGTTGACGTCGAGCGCCTGGACGTAGGGGCCGGTCCCGGAGCTGTTGATGGTGATGTCCCCGGCCGCGCGCTGGATCAGGATGGAGGGGAACTGCGGCCCGTGCAGCGCGAGCGTGTCGGCGCCGGGCGTGGCCGGATACATGCCGAGCGCAGCCCACACGTACCAGGCCGAGGTCGCCCCGAGGTCGTCGTTGCCGGGCAGCCCACCGGCTCCCGTGGTGAACGACTCGGACATCACCTTGCGCACCGCGTCGGTGGCTCCGGCCGGGTGGCGAGCATAGTTGTAGGCCCACGGCACACCGTGCTCGGGCTCATTCCCTATGTAGTAGTAGGGCCTGCTCTGCCCGGCGTTGACCTCGGTGAAGTGGTGGTCGAGACGCTGGACGGCGGTCCCGGGGCCGCCCATGGAGTTGATCAGGTCGGAATAGTCGTACGGCACCATCCACGTGTACTGGGAGGCGTTGCCCTCGGTGAAGGTGGACTGGCTCGCCGGGTCGAGCGGCCAACTCCACGAGCCGTCGCTCTTGTGCTGCTGCACATAGGACGACTCGGAGTTGAATGTGTTGCGCCACCACTGGGCGCGCCCCATATGTGTGGTGTAGCTCGACGTGTCTCCGAGGGACTTCGCGAACTCGGCCACCGCGAAGTCGGACGCGGAGTATTCGAGGGAGTCGGAGGGGTCGTCGAGGTAGTGCAGGCTCATGTACGTGGACTGGCGTCCCCGTATGGCGCTGCCCTGTGCGGTGCCGCCGTTGGACGCCTTCTCCATCAGGGACAGGGCCGCCGAGGTGTCGAAGTCACGGGCCCCGAAGGCGTACATGCTGCTGACGATGATCGGGCCGGGGTCGCCCGTCATGACGAAGTCCTCGTTGGTCTGCTGCGACCACTTGGGCAGCAGCCCGCCTTGTTGTCCGTCCAGGACCATCGACTTGGCGATGTCGCTCGCCTCGGTGGGCGCGATGAGCGCGATGAGCGCCGCCCAGGACCGGTAGATGTCCCAGCCGGAGTAGTTCTGGTACACCGGCCTGGCCGAGTTGTGCACGGCGTTGTCGAAGCCCCGGTAGTCGCCGTTGACGTCGCTGGAGATGTTGGGGCTCTGGAGCACGTGGTAGAGCGCGGTGTAGAACTTCTGCTTGTCGGCGGCGCTGCCGCCGGAGACCTGGAGCCGGTTGAGCATCTGGTTCCAGGAGTTGTCGGCCGCGGTGCGGACGGCGCCGAAGTCCCAGCCGTTGTTCTCCGAGGTCACGTTGGCTCGCGCACCCGCGACGCTGACGTAGGACAGGCCGACCTTGAACTGGACCGCCGCGTTGCTGGTGGTGTCGAAGGTGACGTAGGCGCCGGTGTTGGTGCCCGACGCGCTGGCCGAGCCGTCGCGGACGGCGCCGCCGGACCAGGTTCCGAAGCCGGTCGGCGTCCGGTCGAAGCGCACGTCGAAGTAGATCTGGTACGTCTTGGACGAGCCGCAGAATCCACCCGCGGTCACGCTTCCGGTCAGCTCGTTGCCGTTGATGCGCACGCTTCCGGCGCGGTTTCCGGTGGCGCTGCGGCCGGTGTTGATCAGCAGCCGGGACGCGGTCGAGGCGGGATAGGTCAGCTTGCCCATGGCGGTGCGGGTGGTGGCGGACAGCTCCACATCGGTGGAATAGCGGTCGAGGCGGGTCTTGTAGTAGCCGGGCTTGGAGACCTCGTTCGCCTTGGTGTAACCGGAGGCGTAGCTCGTCCAGTTGGTACCGGGCGAGCTGCCCAGCGCGCCGGTGACCGGAAGGAGCGGCAGGTCCTCGTTGTTGGCGCAGCCCGCGCCGTCGAAGTGGGTGAGGCTGAAGTCCTCGACGGAGGTGTCCTTGTAGCGGTAGCCGGACGGGGAGGCGGTGGGGGTGTCCGGACCGAACTGCACACCGCCGAAGGGCACCACGGCCCCGGGGTAGGTGCTGCCTCCGGCGCCGCCCGGCACGGGGTTGGGGGCGTTGCTGTCGTCGGTGCCGATGAACGGGTCGACGTACTGGGTCAGCGGAAGCGCCGCCGCGTGGGCGGGCGCCACGGCGAGGCCGGCGAGCCCTAAGGCGGAGAGGGCGAGAGCGCTGAAGGCGCCGACGCATCGGGAGAGGCGTCTGGACCGGATCACTGATCCGGAGGAAGGCACGGAGCTGAGCACGAGGGGGGACCACCTTCTCGCAAAGGACCGCCCGCCGTCCGACGGCCGGCCTCGGGACGGGGATGCTCGATGTGCATGTGAACGTTACCAATCAACTCAGGATTGTTGAGGTGTCCCTGACCACCCGTCAAGGGGGGCGGGTGAAATCGAGCCCCGTGTTCACCTTCAGGCTCCGCCGCCGTCGGCCAGAGGGAGCAACCTCCGCCTGATCGGCGGATATTGACAACAGGTCAGCCGTGGCTGCCTCCGGACTTCCATGCATGGGAACGTTAACAAGCCGCAGTGTCCTCTCCGGCTGCTCCGCACCGGCCGTCGCAGGCACCCCGTTGGCCGCCTGACATGGGGCGTCGTCTGTCATCATCGAGCCGTCGCCGTGCCGGACCCGGGCACGGACCGGTCGATGAGGAGGCTCGTGAAGCGCCCGACGATGAAGGACGTGGCCCGCGCGGCGGGAGTGAGCCCCATGACCGTCTCGCGCGCGGTGTCGGGCGAGCCCGGGGTCTCGCCGGAGACCGCCGCCCGAGTCGAGCAGGCCATACGGCAGTTGGGCTACCAGCGCAACGACAACGCCCGCAACCTGCGGCAGAAGAACCTCCGCACGTCCACCATCGGTCTCGTCGTCGACGACCTGGCCAACCCGTTCTACGCGCTCATGGCCCGCTCCGTCGAGGACGAGGCGCATCGGCGCGGCTTTCTCGTCCTGGTCGGCAGCACCAACGACGAACCCCGCCGCGAACGCGAGGTCATAGCCGCGTTCACCGCCCGCCAGGTGGACGGTCTCATCCTGGTGCCGACCAACGGGGGCCACGGCTTCCTCAAGCAGCCGATGGAAGGCGGGACTTGCGTCGTCTGCGTCGACCGGCCCGCCAAGGGGCTGGCCGTCGACACCGTCACCGTCGACAACCGCGCGGGGGCCGAACGGGCCGTCAGCCACTTGCTCGGCCACGGACACACCCGGATCGCCTATCTCGGCGACCGGTTCGACATCTGGACCCAGCGCGAACGCCACGCCGGCTATCTCGACGCCCTGGCTTCCCACCACATACCCGAGGACCTGGCCCTCGTACGGCACGGACTGCGTTCGCGGTCCGACGCCGCGGCCGCCCTCGCCGAGCTGCGGGCGCTGCCCGATCCGCCCACGGCGCTGTTCACCACCAACGACCTGATCACGATCGGCGTGATGGACGGGCTCGGGCGCCCCGGCCCCGTCGCCCTCGTCGGATTCGACGACTTCCCGCTGGCCGACCGGCTCAGCCCGCCGCTCAGCGTCGTCAGCCAGGACCCGGTCGCACTCGGCGCGACGGCCGCGAACCTCCTGTTCTCCCGGATCGACGGCGACCGCTCAGCGCCCCGCTCCGTGGTGCTCCTGACCCGGCTCGTCGTCCGGGGGTCGGGATCGGTGGGGCGCGCTCGCGGTTAGCGGCGCCCTCTCGGCCGGTGGGCGCGTTCGCGGTTGACCGGGTCCCCTCGATCGGCGGGCGCGTTGGCGGTCGGCTGCCGTACCTCCGTTACCGGAGCACCCCCTCGGGCAGATAGGGCGACCGCATGGGGACGGGCCAGCCGATGCGGTGGGCGTGGCAGGCCAGGCCCAGAACGTCGAGGTTGACGGCGGCTTCCATGTCCTTGCCCCGGTCGCCCACCGTGTAGTGCTCGCGGTGTTCCTCCAAGGCGTCGGCCAGCGCGAGCGCGAAGCCCTGCTGGTCGCCTTGGACGAGCTGGGAAAGCAGCGAGACCGGTGGGGCCAGGAAGCTGCCGTCGGCCATCCGGGCGGCCGTCGTCAACGCGTGGTCCATCGCGGGCTCCGGGTCGACGCCGCGCAGATAGTCGTGCAACGCCGCGCAGTACGCCCCGCCGGGTGAGGGGTGGTCGTCCTCCACGAAGAACTCGGGCTCGACGAGGACGCAGTCGGCCAGCGGCCTGCGCGCGCCGACGACCAGGGCCAGCGCCACGGCCTGTTGCCACTGGTGCGGATTGGGCCGGTAGGAGCTGCGCCACGCCGGCAACAGCCGTGTCGTGCCGCCGATCGCGACCTCGACTTCCGTACCTGGCTCGGCCCGTGCCACCCGAAGGGCGCCCGCTCCCGCCTCGGCGCCGAGCAGCAGTGCCTCGTACTGGCACGGATCCGTCCCGTCCGGATCGAGCGCCGCTCGCACCAGGAAGCGCTGGCGCTGATCCGACATGAACGACGTCAGATCCCGTGCGAGCGCCTTCGGGTCTTCGCCGGGGTCGTGGAAGCGGTGCATTTCCTGCGCGGCGAAGTCGTCGTACAGGGACGGGTTCGCCGACTGCGCCGCGAAGGGGTGCGGCGGCCTCTCGACCACCAGGGGGCCGCTGGCGAGCGCGGTCACGGCATCGGCGCGCTTGTCCCGTCCGTACGCCCGGACCCGCGGCGCGCCCGGGGCGAAGCCCGTCACCAGTGCGTGCGGAAGGTATGCGGAGTCGATGCGCTGGGGCCAGCCGTGCCGCCGGTGAGCCATTGCCGCGAGCGCTATCGCGTCGAGCGGCAGGAGGCTCCGCGGCCCGGCGTCTCCTCCCGCGACGCGGCCGCGGTGCTGCTCCAACTGCGTTGCCAGGCAACGGGTGAAGCCCTCTTCGTCACCCGAGGCCAGGGCCCGCAGGGTGCTGAGGGCGGCCCGGTGGCCCGGCCAGTCGTCACCTTCGCCGAGCGTCGCGGTCACCATGTCGATCAGCGCGCACTTCTCGATGTCCTGGACCGGCCCCGGCGAGGCCGCGTGGTCCGGCCCCTCCTCGTGCCCGAAGGCGTACGCCATCAAGGCATGGACGAGCGCCACGTCGGCACGCCCCTCGTTCCCGCGCCACGGCGGGGCGGCCTCGATGAACACCTCGGCCTCGCGGTCCGAGATGTGCGCGAGGAACGCCAGGCAGAAGCCGTCCAGCCACTCGAAGGAACGGACCTGCCCGGCCCGGTCCGTGTCGCCCTCTTCCCGGTCGAACTCGCCTCCGTACGACACGCCTGCCCCGGCGTAGTCGATGAACACGTCGAACTGCCGCCCCGGAAACACCGTCAGCTCCAGAGCGCCCACCGCTGCGGCCGCCGCCGATCCGAGCGCGACCTCGGCGTCCTTGCCGCCCAGCTCGGGCAGCCGTGTCGACCGCGCCCCCAGGTAGTCGAGGAAGGCACCGGCGATGGTGCGCCAGCCCCGGGCGGGACGAGGGTCGTCCTGCATCCGGTGTACGTCCCCCGCGATCCGCTCGGCGAAGCCGGCCTCCGCGGCGGCCAACGCCGCCTCACCGATTCGATGGCGCTCGATCCGCACCTCTGCCTCCTGACGAGTCCCCGTTCGATCTTGCCCTGCCAGCATAGGAAGGGGGTCTGACAATGCGCCGGGTCGGCGGCAGCCCAGGACTCATGACAGGCCCCACGGCGTCTTTGTCATCATTTGGTCACATGGACGTGCGATCGTGGTCTTGCCTGCTTGGCCACCTGGCGCCACGAAGTTTTCGGATCAGATCGGAAATGAAGACTTCCGACTGGAACGCCTTCGTATGTTCCTGGCGTCTAGGCGGCCGACAGCGCAGAGCACAGGGCGAGATCAGCACAGCAAGGCGGGCTGCACTACGTATGAACGAGAAGAACAGCGCGAAGGCGGGCGGGCTTTCCGGCAAGGAGGCGGTACCGGGCGACGAGGCCGATGCGGTGAAGGCGGCGGAGGAAGCGGCTGAGCGGCCCGAGACCCGGCCGGATTCGACGCAGTCGGACCGGGCCGGCGAGGCGGCGGACGAGGTCGGCCCCAACTCCGGCCGCCCCGAGCCGACTCGGGACCAAGCGGATCGGGCGACTCCGGCCGACCAGGCCGATTCGACCGACCGGGTCGAAAAGACCCTGCTCGCCGTGCCCCCGGCGTCTGGGCAGGACCCGGCTCGCCCGACGGCGAAAGAGGCCTCCAAGCCCGCCGAGGACCACGCCGACGGCGCAGCCGACGACAGCGAGGCCGCCCGCGACCCACGCGCCGACGGCGCCACGTCCAGTACCCCGCCGAACGACGAGCAGCCCGAACAACGCGAAGAGCGCGAAGAACAGCCCAAGGAACAGGGCGAAGAGCGGCCCGAGGCCGACGCACCCGAGTCAACCGAGGCACCCGCGAAGCCCAGCCCGGCCTCCGCCACCACACCGGTACGCAGCCCGGAGTCCGCCCCGGACGCGGACCCGGAGTCGGCATCGGCATCGGTCCCGGAGTCGGACTCCGCGCGGAAGCCCCCAGCCCCCTCCTGGGCCACCCGCAGAGAGTCGGATTCCGAGCGGACCAGCGAGTTCATCGCGCTGAAGCCGGACCTGCCGAGCCCGGCATCGCCCCACCCCATCGTCCCGACCCCTCTGCCAGCGTCGCCCGGCGAGAAGCCCGGCACGAGTTCCGCCGAGTCGGAACGCACCCGGGAGTTCGCCGCTCCCTCACGCGCGGACAGCGACCGCACCATGGCGCTGACCCGGCCGCCCGCCCCCGCCGCCACGGCGCCCGCAACCGCGTCCGGCGCCGGCGATTCCGCAGGTCCGCCGCCCCCGCTCGACCTGCTCGCGCAGCTGACGAACACCCCGCCGAAGCCCGAGACTGTGGGCCGTACGGTCGCGCGAAGGATCAAGATCTGGGGCACCCTGGTGGCGCTGCTCGCCGTGGTCCTGGTGACGGTCCAGGCGCTGCGTCCCCTCCCGACGCCGACGCTCAAGCTCACCGGCAAGTCGAGCCACACCGCCGACGGCGGCGCCCTGTCGCTGCCCTGGCCCACCGAGGGGCAGGCTGTGGTCGACATCGACGGCTTGGGCCGGATGGGCACGTACGGAGAGATGAAGCCGCTGCCCATCGGCAGCGTGGCCAAGGTGATGACCACGTACCTCATCCTGCGGGACCACCCGCTCAAGGCCGGTGACAAGGGGCCTTCGATCCCGGTCGACCAGAAGGCGCAGGACGACTACACCAACGGCGTCAAGGAGAAGGAGTCGGTCGTCGAGGTGAAGGCGGGTCAGCAGATCTCCGAACGGGAGGCCCTGCAGGCCGTCATGCTGCCCTCGGCGAACAACGTGGCCCGCCTGCTGGCCCGTTGGGACGCATCGACGGAGGAGGCGTTCATCAAGAAGATGAACGACACCGCCAAGGAACTCGGGATGACCAACACGACGTACACCGACGCGAGCGGACTCATGGAGTCCACGGTCAGCACGGCCGAGGACCAGGTGAAGCTGGCCAAGCGCGCCATGGCGGATCCCGTCTTCCGGCAGATCGCCAAGCAGCCGTCGTACCAGTCGACGACGACATCCGGTGGCGGCACGGTGGAGACGGCCAGGACGCAGTACAACTTCAACAAGCTCGTCCCGCTGAACGGAGTCGTCGGCATCAAGACAGGGTCCACGACCAAGGCGGGCGGCAACCTGCTGTTCGCGGCCGAGACGACGGTCGGCGACAGCAAGCAGCTGGTCATCGGCGCCGTGTTCGGCCAGCACAAGACGCCCATCATCGACACCGCGACGGCGGCCAGCAAGAGCCTGATCCTGGCCGCGGACAAGGCGCTCAGGAACGAGACGGTGGTGAAGAAGGGCGAGGTGGTCGGCCAAGTGGAGGACGGGCTCGGCGGTACGGTCCCGGTCGTGGCGGCCAAGGACCTGACCGTGCCCGTGTGGTCCGGCGCCTCGGTCGCGCTCAAGCTGACGGACGGCGGCAAGGCGCTGCCGCACTCGGCCAAGGCCGGTACGGAGGTCGGCATGCTGACCGTGGGCAGCGGAACCGGCGAGGCGAAGGTGCCGGTCACGCTCAAGGACGACCTGGCCGAGCCCTCGTTCGGCGCGAAGCTCACCCGGCTCGGCTGAGCCAGTAGGCGACGAGAGGTCTCGCGGCCCCGCCGGTTTCGGTGGGGCCGCGCGGTCGTTACGGGTCAGCAGGGGACGGCTCCTCCGCACTGGCAGGGCCCGCCGCTCTGGCATCCGCACTGGCAGCTCGGCCCGCAGGAGCAGTTGGCCGCGCGGATCGGCGGGGCCGTCGCAGGGCGGGGTGTCGTGAATGGCGAGGTCGGTGGAGCGGTCGGAAGAACAGGCTGCTCGGGAATCATGGTCAAGATCCTTCCCTGGTGCGCTGTTTCAGTCACGAGTCAACTCCAGGCCCCGCCGGCCGTCAACGCCCTTGTCCAGTACTGGAGTTCGGCCGCCCGAACCGCCTACGGCCAGGAGCCGTACTTCTCCTCAGAGCAGCTGGCGTACCCCATTCGGCCACACCGGCCCACACCCGACGGGCTCGTTGTCAGTGGTGCGCGGCACGATGGTGGGCAGGCTGAACGACAGGCGCACGCAGAGCCCCGTGCGTTCGGCACGGAATTGGGTTCGGTCCGACGAGGGAGTCCGGGATGACGTCCAGGTTCAGGTTCGGGGCACGTACGGCGGGTGGCACACGCCCCGCGAGCGGGACACGACTCCCGGCGCTGCCGGTCGCCGCGGCGCTGCTCACCGCGACCGTCGCGCTGTACATGGCGCTCGTCGCCTTCGGCAACATCACCGACTTCGACACCAACCGCCAGTTCGTCCGTCACGTCCTCGCGATGGACACCACGTTCAAGGACCCGGATCTCATGTGGCGGGCCATCACGTCGAGCACGCTCCAGGACATCGCGTACGTCCTGATCATCGCCTGGGAGACGCTGGCGGCCCTGGTGCTCATAGCGGCGGCCGGCGTGTGGTTCGGCGGGCTGCGGCGCGGGGCCGGTTTCGGGCGGGCCCGGCGGCTGAGCACCATGGGGCTGCTGATGGTGCTGCTGCTGTTCGGCGCCGGGTTCATCGCCGTCGGCGGGGAGTGGTTCTCGATGTGGCAGTCCAAGTCCTGGAACGGCCTCGACGCGGCGGCCCGCAACTTCATGGTGGCGGGCATCGTCCTGGTGATCGTCCACCTGCCGGGCACCAGCTCGCCGGCGGAGTAGTCGGCCCTCGCGCAGGTCACGGGCCGCATCCTGCGGGCGGCGAACGTCCCCGCACGGGCCCCGCTCACGAGAGGCGTTTCCCGGCCAAGTCGCAGGGGCGTCGATTTTGCGCCCGGCTCGACAATCGGTCGCATTCGGCTTGGAGTTGAGCGGATCCGGTCGACTCCCAGTCGGGAGTGGTCGCCGGACTCCACAGACAAGGTGCATAATGCATGTGTAGCCCTTCGCGCGTCCCCCGTCGCGAAGGGCTACACCTGCTTGCCACGGCCACGCACCCTGGACGCGCCAGGCGCGCAGGGCACAGCAGCCACCCGAGCAAGGAACTCCCCTCGTGGCCCCTTGTTCGTGTTTTTTCGAGTTAACAGTGACGTAGAGTGTTTCCGCAAGTCCGGTTCCGATCACGGAGCAAGATGTTCCGTTTTGTCGCCGACGGCCGTGGCCGACAGCCTCCCCGTCGACCGGGCTCCTCGACCAAGGTCAGTTAAAGTACGAATCCGTTGACCGAATCGAACATCGCGCATCGTCGGACAGCGCACGAGCGGCGGACGTGGACGTGGGGACCCTGATGGACAACGGCGAAGAGCGCACTCCCGAGCTGACGACGTTGCAGCAAAAGGTCGAGTACATGGTCGAGAAGACCTTTCCGGGAGAGAAGATTTCCGGCCGGGTCTTCGCCGATCTCGTCAAGGAGCGGGGCGGCTCGCTCTCGCACAGCTATTTCTCCAACATCCTCGCCGGCAAGGTCACCAACCCCTCGGAGGAGATCCTCAAGGCGCTCGGGCTCGGCTTCGGCGTGGACTGGCGCTTCTTCAAGGACGAGTCCGAGGTGGTCGACGACGTCGTGGCGGGGCTCCAGTTCCTCGCGAAGCGGCGTACCGGGGAGATCAGCGGTCTGGCGGGCCGCGGCATCGACGACGACGGGCTCGACCCGGAGCTGCTCCAGTTCGTCCTCTCCCTCCTTGAGGACAACAAGGACGGGCGGGACAACGGGCCCGAAGCCGCCCCTGGCGGACAGCCCGGGTAGCCGCCACCGCGTGTTCATGACGATTGGCTAAGATCGCAGACCGCTTGTCACACACGCGTGACTACGATCAAGAGGTCTCAATGTCCATGCGCGAGCTGCGGAGAGAGTGCGAAGCCGGACTGGCGGATCTGCCCATCCCGGCCCCGTTCAGCATCCCGGGGCTCGTGGCGAACATGGAAGAGGCCCGTGGTCGCACGATCGTGCTGCACGAACTGCCCGACCGTCTGGCCCGCGTGAACGCCGCGTGCGGTCTCCGCCTCAAGTCGGGCGGCACCAGTTTCGTGCTCTACCGCAAGCGCCCGACCCTCTACCAGACCCAGCACGTCATCCTGCACGAGCTGTGCCACGAGTGGTTCGACCACGGTACGACCCTGAACGCGGACCAGCTGCGCCAGCTGCTTCCAGTCTTCAACACGTCGCTGATCAACCGGGTTCTCGCCACCGACGAGCCGGCCGCACGGGCCGATCCCGCCGAGCCCGCGGCTGATGAGCCCGCGGCCGACGAGCCGGATGGCCTGCCGCCCGCGGTCACCGAGGCGTTCCGCTCCGGCGGTCCCATCCAGGCGCGGGCCCAGTACGACACCCACGACGAGCGGATCGCCGAGTTCGGCGCCTCGCTCATTCCCCGCATGGCCCGCGACGTGACCAGCGACGACATGGTCGGGCGGCTCGCCAACTCCCTCTCCCGGCCCGTCGCCCACCGGCGCCGCGGTTTCTTCCGCCGTTCGTAGCCCGCTCCCCCTCCTGTCCCCCTCCCCGTCCCCCGAGGAATCCCCTTGACCGCGCTTGACCTTGCCGGCTATCTCATAGCCGGCGTGATGACCGCCGTCGCCCTGTGGCGCATGCCCGCAGCGCTCTGGGGCGACGAGGAGGACAAACGCAGGCGCGCCCTGTGGGGCTGCTACGCCGGCTTCGCCGTCGCCCTGTGGACCAAGACCAAGGTCGTGCGCATCGGGCTCAACAACAGCCCCGTCGTCGACCTCGCCGTACTGATCAAGCACTACACGGCGACCATCGCGATCCTGGCGATCCTCAGCTACATCGTGGCGATCTACGGGCACTTCCCGGAGGGTGGCGCCATCCCCCGCCACGTCCGGTTCGCGCGGATCATCCAGCAGGTGGCGGCCAAGGCGTCCGTCGCCACGCTGATCCTGCTGACCGTGCTCTTCTTCACCGTGGTCGACCGCTCGTACGCCTCGGACCGGTTCGTCTCCGATCACGCCGGGCAGTGGGGCGCCACGCTCTACATGAGCGTGTTCTACCTGTACTTGGGTGCCGCCTCCGCCGTCTGCGCCTATCAGTGGGCGCTCGCCACCGCCGGGGCCACGGCCCGCCATCTGCGGATCGGGCTCGGCATGATGACGTTCGCCATGTTCATCGGCGTCGGTTACACCCTCAGCCGCACCCTGTTCCTGTGGATCAGCGTCGCCGACCAGCCGAGCCCGTCCTTCGCCCTGAAGTTCGACGAGATCACCGAGGCGGCCCAGGTCGTCCTGTTCGCGTTCTTCGCGCTCGGCGCGTCCATCCCCGCGTTCAGCAAGGGCTGGCGCCGGGTGCGGCTGTGGCGGGCGCAGGCCCGGCTGCATCCGCTGTGGCGGGAGCTGATGACGGCCTTCCCCGACCAGCCCTTCGAGCCGCCGGCCTCGCTCACCCGCGAGCTGACCCGGTTCGGCACCCCGGCGGACCTGCGGATCGACCGGTGGGCCGCCGACATCGCGGACGCCGTCGAGAAGCTGCGCCACTACGTGCCGGACAGCCTGCTTCCGGCCGCCAAGCGGGCCGCCTCCCACGACAGCCCGCGCGCCGAGAGCGAGGGGCCGCTCGCCGAGGCGTACTGGATCAAGGCGGCGCTCGCCGCCAAGGCCGCCGGCGCCGCCGCGGGCGATGCCGCGGCCGTCGACACCATGCACGCCACCGACCAGGACGGCGAAGTCGCCCGGCTGGTGCGGGTGGCCGCCGCCTACCGGACCATCAGCGCCGAGCGCGCCCGCAGCGTCCTGGACTCCCTGGAGAAGACCGCGTGAGCGACACCCTGACCGAGGCCGACAGCCGTACGACGGCCACGGCCCGCACCGTCACCGACGTCCTGCAGCCCCGCAACGTCCTGCTCGCCGGAATGCTGGGCATCGGCCTGGCCGCGGCCGGCGAGTGGACCGGCCTGCTGTGGGGCCTGCTCGGCGCGCTGTGCGCGGGGCTCATACCGGCCGGCTACATCGAGTGGGAGCGCAAGCGCGGCACCTGGGGCGACCGGCATGTCGTCGACCGCACCAAGCGGGCGCCGATCTTCTTCGTCATCCTCGGGTCGATCGGGGCCGGCTCGGTCGTCATGGTGCTCGGCCATGCCCCGGTCGGCATCCTGACCGCGATGCTCGCCCTGTGGGTGATGACGATCTTCCTGCTCGCCGTGAACACGGTCTGGAAGATCTCGGTGGACTCCGCCGTCGCCTCGGCGGTCGTGGCGCTGCTCGCCGTGGTGCACTCCCCCTGGTGGCTGCTCGCCTACGCGATCACGGCCGTGGTGTGCTGGTCGCGGGTCGCCCTGACCTACCACACGGTCATGCAGACGGTCGCGGGCGGCGCGCTCGGCGCGGCCACTTCGGCGGCGTTCCTGTTCGTCTGAACCCGGGCGTCAGGCCCGGGCACGCCGGGCATAGCGGCCCGGCGCGGTACCCACCACCCGCTTGAAGTGGCGGGTCAGATGGGACTGGTCGTAGAACCCGGTGGCGCGGGCCACGTCACCGGGCGCCAGTCCGTCGAGGAGCAGTCCCCGGGCCCGGTCGACCCGACGGGCCGTCAGATACTGGTGCGGCGCGATGCCGAACTCCGCGGTGAAGGCGCGCACCAGATGTGTCGGGTGCGCGTGCACCAGGCCCGCGGCCTCCTCCAGGCTCACGCCGTCGACGACCCGGGCGTCGAGGAGGTCTCGCAGGCGCCGCGCCACCGAGCGGCCGGGGCCTGCCGAACCGGTCACGTGCCGCGGGCGCAGATGGTCGCGCAGCCGCTCGGCGATGAGCGCGAGCCTGCTCTCGGCCTCCAGCTCCTCACCGCGGAGCGCGAGGGCCGTGTGCAACTGCCCGACCCGGCGGCGCAGTACGGCGTCCACGAGGTCGGGGCCGTCGACCGCGGGCGCGATGAAACTCTCGTCGAGCTGGGTCCGCTCCAGGTAGACCACCCGCTTGCGAAAGCCCTGGGCGGTGGCCGCGGAGCCGTTGTGCGGCACGTCCGGCGGGAGCAGGGTCACCGCGTCGCCCGGAGTGCCGCGTTCGTGGCGGTCCAGGTCGTAGCGCACCGCGCCGTCGTCGACGATCAGCAGCGTCCAGCTGTCGTGGACGTGCATCGGGTAGGAGTGCTCGGTGAACCGGGCGTGGAAGACCTCCACGACCCCGGCGACCCGGGGCCGCCAAGCGGAGATCTCCTGTCCTGCGGTCATGCAAGGAACGTACAAGACGCGGCGTGGGCGGGTTCGGCAGTCTCAGTCCATGACATCCGAGTCCATGACATCCGACAGTGCGCCCGTACGTTTCGACACGAAGATCGCCGTGCTGCTGCGCGACGACCTGCACATCTGGCAGCGGCTCAATGTGACGGCCTTCCTGGTCAGCGGGCTCGGCACGGCGCTGCCCGAGATCATCGGCGAGCCGTACGCCGATGCCGACGGCACCCCCTACCTCCCGCTGTTCCGTCAGCCGGTCCTCGTCTTCGAGGGGAGCAAGGAAGTCCTGCGCGCGGCCCACACCCGCGCCCTGAGCCGCGAGCTGCCCCGGGCGGTGTTCACGAGCGACATGTTCAGCACGGGCAACGACGCGGACAACCGGGCGGCGGTCCGGGCCGTGCCCGGGGCCGACCTCGATCTGGTCGGTCTGGCCGTCCACGGGCCGCGCAACGCGGTGGACAAGATCCTCAAGGGGGCGCGCATGCACCCCTGACCCGGTTCCCGGTCAGGGCAGGCGGACGGTCACCGTGAGGCCGCCGCCCGGGTTCGCCTCGGCCGTGGCCCGGCCACCGTGGGCGCGCGCGATGGACGCGACCAGGGCGAGACCGAGACCGGCGCCCTCGCCGGGCGCGTGCCGGCGTTCGTTCAGGCGGCGGAAGGGTTCGAAGAGCTCCGGCACCGCGTCCTGCGGCACGGCCGGGCCGGTGTTCGTGATCCGTAGCGTACGGTCGGCCGCGACGAGGGCGATGTGGACGCTGCCGTCACGGTGGTTGTAGCGGAGCGCGTTGCCGATGAGGTTGCGGCTCAGATGGGTGAGCAGCACGGGGTCGCCCTCGACGGTCAGGGGTTCCAGCGCGGTCGTGAAGGTGATGCCGCGTTCACCCGCCTCGTCGCGGTGTTCACCGGCCACGGCGGCCACGCTCTCGTCGAATGCCACCGGTTCGCGGCGCTCCAGCCCCTGGTCGGTGGCGGCGAGCAGCAGGAGCGAATCGATCAACTGCTCACTGCTGTCGGCGACTTGGAGGAGTTCGCCGCGGATCCACCTGATCCGCTCGGGGTCGGGGTCGACGAGGCCGATCTCGGCGGCGGCCCGCTGAACGGCCAGCGGGGTGCGCAGTTCATGGGCGGCGTTCGCGGCGAACCTCCGCTGGGCGCCGACCAGTTGCTCGATCCGGCCCAGCATCTGGTCGAAGGTGTCGGCGAGCTGCTTGAGCTCGCCGGGCGGTCCCTCCAGGTCGATGCGCTGGTGCAGGTTCTCGCCGGAGAGCTTGCGCGCGGTGGCGGTGATGAGGCCGACCGGGCGCAGCACCCGTCCCGCCATCCACCAGGCCAGGAACACCGAGAGCACGGCGAAGACGGCGAGCGCGATCCCGGAGACGGTCAGCAGGCGGTTGAGGGTGGTCGCCGCGACGACCTGAACCACCTGCGTCCTGGCGTGCTCGCCGGCCTGCTCGGACGGGATGAGGTCGCCGGGCGGGGTGGCGGTGGGCTGCGGCGAGGTCCGGCCGCCGGGCACGACTCCCGTGAAGGCGGTGCCGATTCGGTTGTCGAGGCCGTCCTGGACGAGTACGTAGATCACGCCGACCAGGACGCATCCGGCGAGCAGGAGCAGCCCGCCGTACAGGGCGGTCAGCCGGGCCCGCTCGGTGCTGGGCAGCAAGCGGCGGATCACCGCTCGGCCCGCCGGGCGCCCTCGACGCCGTCCGGGTCCCGGGCGATGCGGTAGCCCACTCCGGGGACGGTTTCGATCACCGCCGGCTCGCCGAGTTTGGCGCGCAGCCGGCTGAGGGCGACCCGTACCGGATTGGTGTCGTACCCGGCGTGTTCCTCCCACACCTGCTCGATGAGGTCCTCGCCGCTGACCACCCCGCCATCGGCCCGCATCAGGGTTTCCAGGACGGCGAACTCCTTGCGGGTCAGGGTGAGTTCGCGTCCGTGGCGGCTCGCTCGGCGGCGAGCGGTGTCCAGGACGATGCCGGCCCGTTCGATGACCGGGGGCAGTGCGGGCCGGGCTCGGCGGCCGAGCGCGAGCACCCGGGCGAGGAGTTCGTCGTACGCGAACGGCTTCGTGAGGTAGTCGTCGGCGCCGAGGCCGAGACCCTCGACCCGGTCGCGCACGGTGCCCGACGCGGTGAGCATGAGCACCCGGGTGAGCAGTCCCTCGGCCACGACTTGGCGGCAGACCTCGTCGCCGTGCAGGCCGGGCAGGTCGCGGTCCAGCACGAGGACGTCGTAGTCGCCGAGCTGTGCCTTGCGGAGCCCGCTGAGGCCGTCGAGGGCGACGTCCACCGCGATCGCATCGCGGCGCAGGCCCTCGGCGATCATCGTGGCCAGGAACGCCTCGTCTTCCACCACCAGTACGCGCATGCCCCCCTGTCTACCTGAAACGGGCCTTTCGCCGTTGTTACGCGGGGCGACGGCGGGCGCCGTAAGGGAAACGAAACAGCGCGTTCCTGGACGCTCTCCTCGGCCGCCGCTCGGCGGCCGGCGCGCGCTGCCGCGTCCACGCATGTCCGCGAGGAGAGAAACGATGAGGAACCACCGGCTCACCCTGGTCCTGGCATCCGGAACGGCAGGTCTCGCCCTGTTCGCCTCCGGCTGCTCCGGCTCGTCGGGCGGCGGCTCCGGCAAGGATTCGGGTGCCTCCGACGACGGCTCCGGCGGGGACTCGTCGGCGGCCGACAAGGCGCAGGCGCTGCGCAGCTGCCTGCGCAAGCAGGGCATGGACGTGCCCGACCTCAAGCCGGGCGAGAACCCGTATGCTCAGGCCCTCTCCCAGCCGCAGGGCACCTCGGCGGACAAGTGGAACCAGGCGCTCAATGCGTGCGGCTCGGGTGTCGAGGGAGGCGGCGGCACCGGCGCTCCCGACCCGAAGCAGCAGGACCAGCAGGTCAAGATCGCCCAGTGCCTGCGGGGCAAGGGCTTCGACATGCCCGACCCGAAGGTCGAGGGCGGCCACAGCAGCGGCTTCAGGATTCCCGACGGTGCCGACAAGGACAAGTTCATGAAGGCCCTCAACGAGTGCGCCGCATGAGGCCCCGGACCATGATCGCGGCGGGGGTCGCGGTGGCGGCCGTGACGGGCGGCGGGTTCGCCGTCACGGGCCTCGCTCAGCCCGGACCCAAGGACTCCGCCCAGCGCCAGACCGGCCTTCCGCCCGCCACCGCGCCCATCCAGCAGGGCGATCTGGTGAGCAGCGCCAGCGTCGACGGCACCCTCGGCTACTCCCGCGAGAGCAAGCTCAACGCGGGCGCGGGCGGCACGCTGACCTGGATCGCGGGCAGCGGTTCCAGCATCGGACGGGACGAGAGGCTGTACGCGGTCGACGGGAAGGACGTCCGGCTGATGTACGGGACGGAGCCGATGTACCGGGTCCTCAAGAGCGGCGACAAGGGCTCCGACGTACGGCAGTTGAAGACGAACCTGCGGGCTCTCGGATACGGCGGCGGGCTTGCCGACGACGAGACGTTCACCCCCGGAACCGCCGATGCGGTCAAGCGCTGGCAGAAGGAGCACGGCCTTGCGCAGAGCGGTCGGGCGGGGCCGGAGCAGATCGCCTTCGCCACCGGTCCTGTCCGGGTGCAGAGCGCGGACGCCGCAGTGGGCGACCGCACCGCACCCGGCCAGAAGATCATGACGACGACCAGTTCCGACCGGGTCGTACAGCTCCAGCTCAAGGTGTCGGACGCGGCCCTCGCCAAGACGGGCGGCAAGGTGCGGGTGGAGCTGCCCGACGGGACCACCACCTCGGGCACGGTGTCCTCGGTCGGCGCGAGTGCCAAGGCGGGCGACGACCCGAACGACAAGACGCCCCGGATCGCGGTGACCGTCACCTTCGACGACCCGGGCAAGGTCAAGGGCATCGACAAGTCCCCCGCGACCGTGAAGCTCAGCGGCGAGACCCGCAAGAACGTGCTGAGCGTGCCGGTCGGCGCGCTGCTCGCGCTCGACGACGGCTCGTTCGGGGTGCAGGTGGTGGCGGACGGCAAGGCGCACGAAGTGAAGGTGAGGCTCGGCATGTTCGCGCAGGGGCGGGTCGAGATATCCGGGGACGGGTTGCGCTCGGGGCTGCGGGTCGGGGTGCCCTCGACATGAGCACTGTCCCCCTCACCCAGCCGCCGGTCGTCGAACTGACCGGCGTGACCAAGGAGTACCCGGGCCCGGTCGCCGCGTTGCGCGGGGTGGACCTCACCGTCGAGCGGGGCGAGCTCCTGGCGATCGTCGGCCCGTCCGGCTCGGGCAAGTCCACCCTGCTGCACATCATCGGCACCCTCGACCTGCCGACCGCCGGGTCCGTGACCCTCGCCGGTCACGACGCGGCGGCCCTCACCGACCGGAAGCTCTCCGCCCTGCGGGCCCAGCACATCGGCTTCGTCTTCCAGGCCTTCCACCTCGTACCGGGCATCAGCGCGCAGGACAACGTGGCGGAGGGGCTCCTCTACTCCGGGCTGCCGCGCGCCGAACGCCGCAAGCGGGCGGCCGTGGCCCTTGAGCGAGTCGGCCTGGGCGACCGTATGCGGCACCGGCCGCACGAATTGTCAGGGGGGCAGAAGCAGCGTGTGGCCATCGCCCGCGCCGTCGTCGGCGAGCCCGATCTGCTGCTCGCGGACGAGCCGACGGGCGCGCTCGACTCGGCGTCCGGCGCGGCGGTGATGGAGCTCATCCACGAACTCAACCAGGAGGGCGCGACCATCGCCGTGATCACCCACGACACGGAGATCGCGGCACGGCTGCCGCGCCAGGTGCGGATCCGGGACGGGCGGGTGGTCGAGGACATCGGCCCGGGTGCCGCGGACGGCCGCGCGATCGAGGACAGCGGGCCAAGGACGGCTCCTGTGCCCGAGGACGTCCGATGAGCGGGCGGCCGGCGCTCAGGCCGGCCCGGCTCGGCCCGCGCGACCTCCTGCACACCGGCGCCGCCGGAATGCGCAGCCGCCCGCTGCGGGTGGTGCTCTCGGCGATCGGCATCGCGATCGGCATCGCCACGATGATCGCGGTGGTGGGCATCTCGGCGTCCAGCAAGGAGCAGTTGCTCCGGGAACTCGACAAGCTCGGCACCAACATGCTGGTCGTGACCCCCGGCACGGACCTGCTGACCGGGAAGCCGGTGCCGCTGGCGAAGGACGCGGCCGGGCGGGTGGGGCGGATCGCCGGAGTGGAGCACGTCGGCGCGACGGGCTCGGTGCCGCAGACCGTACGCCGGTCGGAGAAGATCCCCGACAGCATCACCGGCGGCATCCAGGTCCAGGCGGCGACCGACGGCCTGCTCACCACCCTGCGCGGCACGATGCGCAGCGGGACCTTCCTCAACTCGGCCACCGGGAAATATCCGTCGGTGGTGCTCGGCGATGTGGCAGCCGGCCGGCTCGGCATCACCGCACCCGGCCAGCAGGTGTTCATCAACGGCCAGTACTTCACGGTGCTCGGCATCCTCGACCCGCTGCCGCTGGCCCCCGACATCGCCCGCTCGGCCCTGGTCGGCTGGGACGTCGCCACGAGCCGCCTCGGTTTCGACGGCCACCCGACGGCCCTCTACGAGCGCTCCGCCGATGCCTCGGTCGACCGGGTCCACGACCTGATCCCGCGCACGGTCTCACCCGAGACGCCGCGCGACGTCAGCGTCACCGACCCGTCCTCGGGTCTCCAGGCGAAGGCCGCCACCGAGGGCGCGTTCAGCAGCCTGCTGCTCGGGCTCGGCGGGGTCGCGCTCCTGGTCGGCGGGGTCGGCGTCGCCAACACCATGATCATTTCCGTTCTGGAGCGCCGCTACGAGATCGGCCTGCGCCGTTCCATCGGCGCGACCCGGGGCCAGATCCGGGGCCAGTTCGTCACCGAGTCACTGCTCCTGTCGGGGCTCGGCGGCGCGGCCGGCATCGTGCTCGGCGGGGCCGCGACAGCGGTGTACTCGGCGTCGAGCGGCATCCCCTGGGTGATTCCGCCGTGGGCGGTCGCGGGCGGCTTCGGCGCAACGCTGGTGATCGGGACGGTCGCCGGACTCTATCCGGCGGTTCGCGCATCCCGGCTGTCTCCGACGCTCGCCCTGCACTCCGCCTGAGCGTCCCGGTCCGCGCCGTGCGGGCCGGGCCCGAGAAATCCCGGCCCGGCGCGCAAGGCGCAGCCCCGCACGTGAGGTATACGACGCCCGACACGCCGGTACACCCGGAATGCGCGCGCACCCTCGGAGGTTGTCCCCGCGTACGGCCGGGGCGGTACCGGCCGGGGGACGCACACGGAGAACGGAATACACAGCCATGGGTGAGTTGATCCTCGTACGTCACGGGGAGACCGAATGGTCACTGTCGGGGCGGCACACGAGCTACACCGACCTGCCGCTCACGGCACACGGGGAAGAGCAGGCCCGCGCGGTCGCGCCGCTGCTCGCCGACCGGCCCATCGGCCTCGCCCTGGTCAGCCCGCTCCAACGGGCCGTGCACACGGCCGAATTGGCCGGGTTCAAGAACGCCCGCATCACCCCGGATCTCCACGAATGGGACTACGGCGGCTACGAGGGCATCACCACCGTCGAGATCCACCGCGGCCGCCCCGACTGGAACCTGTGGACCGACGGCGTCGCACCCGGCCCTGCCGACCATCCCGGCGAGAGCCCGGCCGAGGTCGGCGCGCGGGCCGACCGGGTGCTGGTCGAGGCCGAGGCCGCCCTGCGCGCGAGCGACGAGGACGTCGTCCTGATCGCCCACTCCCACTTCCTGCGCGTCCTGACCGCCCGCTACCTCGGCCTGCCCGCTTCGGGGGGCGCACTGTTCGTCCTCGACACGGGCGCAGTGTCCCGCCTCGGCCGCGAACACGACCGCCCGGTGATCACCGCCTGGAACACGGTGCTGCAGCACACGGCGAACTGAGCGGGCCGGCCGGAGGCCCTGCGTCTACCCGGATCGGGCGTGTGCCTGCGCCCCGTCGGACCGGGTTCAGCCACACCCCCCTCAGGCCGCCGCGACCGCCGCACGGGCCCTGCGCAGCGCCAGCGCCGCCAGGGCCTGCGGGGCGCCGGCCTGTCCCCGGATCCCGGGGAACGCGTTGATGTCGACGATCAGCGGGGTGCCCTCCACCGTGTCTATGACGTCGACCCCGTAGACGTCGAGGCCGAAGACGTCGCCGACCTCGACCACCAACTCGCCCCAGCCGGGCGGGAGTTCACCGAGTGCGAGCGGCACCGTGGGACCGCGGCCCCCGGGGGCGAGCTCGGAGCGGCGCAGTGCCGCGAACACCGTGCCGTCGATCACCCAGAGTTTGTGGTCGTACCCGTTGTTCTCCGCGAACTCCTGCGCCACGACGGGTTCGTCCGCCCATGCGCCAGCCAGCTCGGCCAGCCGGCCCGGGCTGTCGACACGGGCGACGAGGTCGTGCCGCCTGCTGTGGCGGCTCTTCACCACCAGCGGACCGGTCGACCCCGCATCGGCCGCGAGCTCGGCCAACGAACCGAACGTGCGGGTCGCCGAGAAGGGCAGCCCCGCATCGCGGGCCCGCTCCGCCATGGCCGTACGGTCCTGGCACAGGGCGGTCGCCTCCGCCGAGTTGATCACCACGGCCCCGCGGGCCTCCAGCCCCCGGGCCAGCGCGAGAGCCCGGGGCGTGCGCGACTTCAGCAGGTAGACGTCCGCGAGCCGGCCGAGCACGGCGGCGTCGGCCGTCTCCGGGTGGACCGTCACCACCCGGTGTTCGCGGCCGAGCAGTTCCGTCGTGGCGGCGAGCAGCGGATGGCCCGGCTCGGGCGTGATCAGCCCGACCGTCGTCGTGTTGCTCACCGGCCCTCGCCCGCCCCCGCCGAGCTCCGGACGGGCTGTGCCCCGAACGGCTGCTCCGGGATCCGCCCCGCGCCGGACACGAAGGCCGCGGCGGCGACCTCGCTTCCCGTGCGGGCCAGTTCGAGCACTGCGCGGGCCACCTTGGCCGCCGCGTCCGGGACCTGACGGAAGCTCGGGAAGTCGTTCACGTCGACGACCACCGGCCCGTCCGGGCCGAGCAGCACGTCCACGCCGTACAGGTCGAGTCCGTAGACCGCGCCGACCTGGTCGACGATGGCCGCCACCTCGGCGGGCAGCGGGACATGGCGTTCGCGGACGCCCTGGTCGGGGTGGAGCGGTGAGCGGCGCTCGGTGGCGTACAGCTCGCCTCCGACGCAGTACACCTTGAGGTCGATGCCCGAGTTGGAGACGTACGGCTGGGCTATGAGCATCCCCTCCCCGGCGAGGACGGGCAGCATCGCGGCGAGCCGGTCCGGTGACGGGACGAGGTGCACGGCGCGCCCCGAGCTTCCGTCGGCGGGCTTCACCACCAGCGGGTACTCGGACTCGGGTATCTCCGTGAGCAGTTCGGGCCGGGCCGCCGCGTACGTCATCGGCACCGGCAGGCCCCGGCTGCGGCCGATGGCCGAGGCCAGCGCCTTGTCCCGTACCCCCCGGATGGACCGCACGTCGTTGACCGTGGTCAGGCCCACCGCGGCGGCGGCTTCGAGGAGCGGGAGCCCTGGGCCGCCGGAGACCGTCTTGAGCACCCAGGCATCGTGACTGCCGGCTCGGACCGCCTCCGACATCCGCAGCAGGGACCCGCCGGGGCGCACCACGTCGACCTGGTGGCCCCAGGCGTCGAGTTGGCGGATCACCTCGACGGGCATGCCGTCATGGCGGTAGTGCTCTTCCACCAGGAAGCAGAGCCTCATCGACCTTCCCCGTAATGCCCGGACGTCCGCCGATCCCGTCCGGCGAGCTGTGACGTCACAGGATGTCATGGACTTCGGCCGGGTCGACCGCCCACCCCGGCCCGGCTACTTTTCCCGGCGTAGCCGCCTCAGCAGACTTCGCGGGACGGGCGCTCCTGCCTCCTTCGGGGTGGGCTTGCGCCGCGTGCGTTCGGGCCCGGCAGGGCGCGCCGCGGGGGCAGCGGTCCGTGGGCCGGTCCGCCCCAAGGGCCGCGGCGCGGGTGGTTCCACGCCGGCCGGGGCACCCCGCTTCGTCACCGGCTCCACGGCCGCCGGGATGCCCCGCTGCGCCGCCGGGTCTCCGATCGGGCGCGGCGCCGGGCACTGGTCGCGCGCGTCCGCGAGAGCCTCCACCAGGCGCAGCCGGTACCACTCGACCTCGTCCGGTTCTTCCGCCAGGAGCACCCGGTCGACGATGCCCTGGGCGATCGCGGACTCGGGGTGGATCCTGAACGTCTCGGGCTGCAGACGTCTGAGGCACGCTCGCTCGTAGGGGTCCCGGACGATCTCGGCGAGGTGTGCGCTGTCTAGGGCGGAGGCGACAGCGGCCGCCTGTTCCCACTGGTCGTCGGTCTGGCGGGCCAGCATGGCGACCCTGCGCCCGCGCCAGTTGCGCGCCCGCCAGTCCTGGCCGCCGTCGGGCTCCGGATGGCGGCCGCTCAGCAACTCCGGCTCTCGCAGGGCAAGTTCGACCAGTTCGTCGGCCAGGTAGAGCCAGACGACCGCCCGGTATCGGTTGAGGTAGCAGCGCACCGGGGTGAGCCGCCCCGTGCGGGCCAGTTTGGTGAAGCGCCCCGGTGCGATGCCGAGCAGGTCGGCGCCCTCGCCGGTGCCGACGGTCCGCACCCGTTCGCGAAGGCCCTCGGGGAAGTCGGCTGCGGCTCTCAACCGGGCCACCTCCCGCGCCGTGACCCGGCGTTGCCCGCCGCCCGGATCCGGGACGGTGCGGATGTGCCCGAGCTGGACGGCCAGCTCGAACTCGCCGCGCTTCAGCTCCAGTTCGCGGGCGGCGGCGCCGGGTGCGAGCCGCGGCCCGGGCGGCGGCGCCGCACCCGCTGCGATGGCGGGCGCGACGGCGTTCTTGGTCGTGACAGTGGTGACGGCAGTCATCGGATCCTCCCCCGTGAGGAACGAGTACGCGAGAGACGAATACTCTCGGTGACGACCGTAACCCGCCGCGCGGACATCCCGCGCGGCCTGTGGACAACTCAAATCGAGCGCGCGGAACGCCGGTTCACCAGCTCAGATCACCGGCTCAGAGCTCGGTCACGCCGAAGTTCCCCGGCTGCCGCGCCGCCACCGAGAGGTGCTCGCCGACGCGGTTGACCAAAAGGGTCATCTCGTAGGCGATCTGGCCGATGTCGGCCTCCGCGGAGGCGAGCACGCACAGGCAGCTGCCGTCGCCGGCCGCGGTGACGAAGAGGACGCCCTCGTCGAATTCGACCATCGTCTGGCGGACCTTGCCGGCCCGGAAGTGCAGGCCCGAGCCCTTGGCGAGGCTGTGCAGTCCGGAGGAGACCGCGGCCAGGTGCTCCGCGTCCTCGCGCTTCAGGTCGGCGCTCGCGGCGGTGACCAGACCGTCGTTGGACAGCACGATCGCGTGGCGTACGTGCTCGACCCGCCTGGTCAGGTCGTCGAGCAGCCAGTCGAGTTCCTTGTTCAGTGCCATGTCAGGCCTCCCCGCTCATGCAATTCCCCGTTTCCCCGTTCTCCTGCCACCCTTCACCACCGGCGCGCCACGGGCAAGCGGTGCCGGGCCCCGGGGAGTCGCGCGGCGGCGCGGGCGGCGCATCAGCCGACCGAGTCGAGCAGGCGCGCCGTGTGCATGCGCCCCGCGTATTCGACGAGCCGTATCAGCACCTCCTTCCCGGAGTCGCGGTCGCGGGCGTCGCACAGCACGACGGGGGTGCCGTGGTCCAGGTCGAGGGCCGCCGACACGTCGGCGGCACCGTAGGAGCGGGCTCCGGCGAAGCAGTTGACGGCGACGACGAACGGGATGCGGCGGTGCTCGAAGTAGTCGACGGCCGGGAAGCAGTCCTCCAGGCGGCGGGTGTCGGCGAGGACGACGGCGCCCAGCGCTCCTTGGGAGAGCTCGTCCCACAGGAACCAGAAACGATCCTGCCCCGGCGTGCCGAACAGGTAGAGGGACAGGCCCGAGCGGATGGTGATCCGGCCGAAGTCCATGGCGACGGTGGTCGTGGTCTTCTGGTCCACGCCACCGGTGTCGTCCACCGACTCCCCTGCCTCGCTCAGGAGTTCCTCGGTACGCAGCGGCCGTATCTCGCTGACCGCTCCGACAAGGGTGGTCTTGCCCACTCCGAATCCGCCCGCGACGAGGATCTTCAGCGCGAGGGCGGGGGTGGGTTCAGAGGGCTCGGAGGCCATCGATCACTTCTCTCAGGATGATCTCGTCGGGCAGTTGCGCGGGCGGAACGGGCCGGCTCACGACCACGTGGCCGGCTTCGAGCAGGTCCCCGACGAGGACGCGGACGACGCCGACGGGCAGGTCCGCGTCGGCGGCGAGTTCGGCGACGGACTGGGTCTCCTTGCGGCACAGGACGAGCAGCGCCCGGTGCTCGGGGCCGAGGAGGGATTCATCGGCGGGCTCGGGGCCGTGCGGAGCGGCGAGCGTGACGAGCGCGATGAGGTCGAGGCGCACGCCGCTGGGGCCGGGTGCGGTGCGGCCGCCGGTCATGGCGTACGGGCGGACCAGCGGCCCCGCTTCGGCGTCGTACCAGTGGCTCGGCCGGTACGCGGGGCCTTCCGGCCGGTGCTCGTTCATGGGGTCGGCGTCCCCTTTCCGGTCAACCGGCGGCCGGCGGGCGCACGGTGTGGCGCGGCGGCGTGTAGAGGTGTTCGCCGACACGTTTCACCAGGCGCGCCATTTCGTACGCGATGAGCCCAATGTCGGTGGTGAGCGAGGACAGCACGGCGAGGCAGGAGCCGTCTCCGGCGGCCGCGACGAAGAGGAAGCCGTCGTCCATCTCGACCATGGTCTGGCGCACGCCCCCGACGTGGAAGTGGCGTCCGGCCCCTTTGGCGAGGCTGTGGAATCCGGAGGCGACGGCGGCGAGGTGTTCGGCGTCCTCGCGGGTCAGCGCGCTGGAGGCGCCGACGGCGAGGCCGTCGTTGGACAGGACGACGGCGTGCCGGACCTCTCCGACCCGCATGACCAAGTCGTCGAGCAGCCAGTCGAGTTCGCCGGATCCGGAGCGGGATCCGGAGCGGGCTTCGGAGCCGGGTGCCGCCCCGGTGCGGTGCGGGGCGTCGAGCCTCTGGTGGTCGATCATGCGCGGTCTCCTTCGCTCGGGTGGCCGCCGCCGGGCGCGCCCGGTGCGGGAGTACTTGTGCGGGCGGCGCCGCCGCGGGCCCAGCCGCCCATGTAGGCCGTCATGCGGTCGCGCGCCTGCTCGGGGGTGGGCGAAGCGGTGTCCGGGCCCGTGTCGGGCTCGGGGACGGGGGCCTCGCGCAGTTGGGGGGCGAGGCTCGCCTGGCGCACCCGGCGCGGGAGTCCGGCCTCCACGCCGTCCGGGGCGACGCCTCGGGCCCGCTGGCGCAGGGTGGTGACGCCGGGCGGCGCGGGCGGTTCGGGCCGCGGCGGCGGGGGTGCGTACTGGGCGACCAGGGCCGGCCGGGGCGGTCCTTCGAGGGGCACCTCGATCCTCCTGCGGGGTTCGCCGTGCGGCTGGTCCTCGCGCCGGGCGTCGGCCCGCGCGGGGCCGGGGGCGGCTGTGACGGCGGCCTGGAGGAGGCCGGTCGGGAGCAGCACGACCGCGGTGGTGCCGCCGTACGGCGAGGTGCGCAGATGGACCTTGATGGCGTGGCGGGCGGCGAGGCGGCTGACGACGAAGAGGCCGAGGCGGTCGCTGTCGAAGAGGTCGAGCGCCTCGGACTGCTCGATCCTGCGGTTGGCCTCGTCGAGGGATTCGTCGCCCATGCCCAGTCCGCGGTCCTCGATTTCGAGGGCGTAGCCGTTGCCGACGGGCTCGCCCGTGACCCGCACCTTGGTGTGCGGGGGCGAGAACTGGGCGGCGTTCTCGACGAGTTCGGCCAGCAGGTGGGTGAGGTCGGCGACGGCGCCGCCGGTGACGGCGGCCTCGGGGAGCCGGCGCACTTCCACCCGGGCGTAGTCCTCGATCTCGGAGACCGCGGCCCGTACGACGTTGGTGAGCGGGACCGGCACGCTCCAGGCGCGGCCGGGGGCGGCGCCGGACAGGATGATCAGGGATTCGGCGTGCCGGCGCATGCGGGTGGTGAGGTGGTCGAGGCGGAACAGGTCGCCGAGTTCGCCGGGGTCGTCGGCGCGCCGCTCCATGCGGTCGAGCAGGTTGAGCTGGCGGTGGACCAGGACCTGGCTGCGCCGGGCGAGGTTGACGAAGACGCCGGAGATTCCGCTGGCCAGTTCCGCGCGTTCGACGGCGGCGTGCAGGGCGGCCCGGTGGACCGTGCCAAGCGCCTCGCCGACCTGGGCGATCTCGTCCCTCGGGGGCGGGCCTGACGGCGCCTCGGCCTGGATGTCGAGTTCTTCGCCGGACCTCAACCGGCCCATGGCGGTGGGGAGTTTGCGCCGGGCGATCTCCAGGGCGCTGTTGCGCAGGCTGATCAGTTCGACGACGAGGCCGCGTCCGATGCGTACGGAGATGACGAGGGATGCGGCGACGGCCGCGAGGCCGAACAGGACGGCGGCTCCGCCCGCGGTGAGCAGTCCGCGGCCGAACGGGTCGGCGCGGTCGGCGGCGCTCGCCGCGGCGCCGGTCTCGATGTCGCGCATGCCCTTCTGCACGGCGCCGAGGACGGTGTCCCAGGCGGCGGGGTCCACGGCAGTGGCGGCGGCGCGGCCCGGCTCGGCGGACTGGATCTTGTCCTCGGCGGTGTGGAGCGAGGCGTAGGCACTCTGCCCGCTGAGCGTGGCCCAGGCGGTGTGGCCGGAACCGGTCAGGTCTGCGGCGGCGCTGTCGGTGAGGGTGCGGCGGCTGTCGACGGCGCCGGTCAGGCGGCGCAGGTGCTCGGCCGTGAAGGTGTGGCCGAGCTGCGCGGAGGTGACAAGGGCGTCCTCGCGGGCGAGCATTTCGCCGGCCCGGCCGAACTCGTACAGGACGCGCGCACCGGAGCCGAGCGCCGGTGCCTGGACGTCGGCGAGCGCGCCGTCGACGTCGAAGCCGGCGCCGATGGTGTCGGTGTACTGCTGGTAGGCGGCGTCCCAACCGGTGGAGCGATCATGCACGCCGGTGCGCAGCGCGGGCAGTTTCAGGGCCTCGGCGACGAAGGTGCGCAGCCGGTCGGACACGCCCGAGGGCAGGTCGCCCGCGTCGGCGACGGTGTGCTTCTGGTCGAGCCTGAGCCTGCCGATCGCCGTGTCGGTGCGTTTGGCCTGCTGGTCGAGTTCAGCGGCCCTGTCGTCGGCCGGAGACGCCAAGTACCGTACGGCGGACCGCCGTTCGGCCTGGAGCTCGGCGACAGCCGCCGCGACCGGGGTGCGGACCTGTTCGTCGACGCGGCGCGACTGGCGCAGCGCGGACACGTCCTGGGCGGTGGTGACGGTGGCGAAGCCCCACAGGGCGAGCAGCGAGACGACGGGCACCATCAGGAGCGAGACGATCTTGGCGCGTACGGTGCGCGGGCGCAGCCGCCACCGGGACTCGCCGTCCTGGGGTGCGGGAGGCTGCTCCCCGAGGGCGCGTTCGTCGGCGGCCGGCGGTCCTGCGTGGGCGCGTCGCCCACGGGCGCCCACCGGGATCGGCGGCGCGGCGTCCGGGGCCTTGCGGGGTATGCGCACGGATCTCCTCGCTTAGGAATGGGGATCAACTGCCGGACAGCGGGCGGTGGTTCAGGACGTGGGGGCGAGCTGTTCGGCCGAGGTGTACTCGGCGCGCTCGCGTGCCGTCGGCGAGAGCGCGACGAAGGCGGCGGTGATGAAGAGATAGGACCCGAGGCCGACGGCGAGGGGGAAGATGAACTGCATCGCCGTCGCCCCCGGCAGTTCGGCGCCGCTCGGTGCGACGTCCACGCTCACCGAGAACATTCCGGTGTAGTGCATGCTGCTGACGGCCGCGCCCATCACCAGGGAAGCGACGGCCACGGCGATCGGCGACTTGATGTTGAGCCCGGCCCACAGGGCGGCGGTCGCGGCGACCACGGCGATGACGACGGAGAGCGCGACGAGCACGGGGTCGTAGTGGACCCGTCCGTGCAGCCTGAGGGCCGCCATGCCGAGGTAGTGCATGCCCGCCACGCCGAGTCCGGTGGCGAGGCCGCCGAGCAGCAGGGAGCGGGTGCGGTCCTTGCCGTAGCCGACGGCGAAGACCCCGGCGCCGACGAAGACCATGGCGACGAGGAGGCTGAGGATGGTCAGGAGCACGTCGTAGCGGATGTCGGTGCCGGTGACGGCGAAGCCGAGCATCGCGACGAAGTGCATCGTCCAGATGCCGGTGCCGATGGCGGACGCGGCGGTGATCAGCCAGTTGCGCCGGGAACGGCCGCTCGCCCCCAGGGCGCGCACGGTGCAGCGCAGCCCGAGGGCGGCGCCTATGCAGGCCATCACGTACGACAGCACGGGTGTAAGCCAGCCGAAAGCGGCGTGGTCCAGGTGTCCCATGGCCCAGGGACGCTAGTCCGGGGAGGGGCGCACGACAGGGGCGCAGTTCGAAAGCTGCTGGAATATGACGAAGAGATGTTCCAGAGCGATCGCCCTTTGTTCGAACCTGCCCGCCGCGGTCGATTTTCAGCCACCCGTGGACCGGTGCCCCATGGGGGATCATGACGGTATGGCCGAAGACCACACACACGTTCAGGAATTCTTCGCCGCCCGGGCGGCCGACTGGGACCGCAAGTTCCCCGACGACGGCCCGGCCTATGCCGCGGCCGTCGCGGAACTCGGCCTCGCGCAGGGCGATGCCGTCCTCGACGCGGGCTGCGGAACCGGCCGCGCCCTGATGCCGCTGCGCGCCGCGGTCGGCCCCGAGGGCACCGTCCTCGGCGCGGACCTCACGCCCGAGATGCTCGCCGAAGCCGTACGGGCCGGCCGCGACCGGTACGCCGCGCTGCTGCGCGCGGATGTGGCCCGGCTGCCGCTGCGTACCGCGTCCGTCGACGTGGTGTTCGGCGCCGGTCTGATCTCACATCTGCCCGAACCAGCCCGGAATCTGCGGGAGTTGGCGCGCATCACGCACCTGGGCGGCCGCCTCGCCCTGTTCCACCCGATCGGCCGGGCCGCGCTGGCCGCGCGCCACGGCCGCCGGCTCACCGACGACGACCTGCGCGCGGAACCCCGGCTGCGCCCGCTGCTCGCCTCGGCCGGCTGGCGGCTGGTGTCGTACGCCGACGAGGACGAGCGTTACCTCGCGGTGGCCGTGCGCGAGGCCTGACGGCCGCTCGCGACCTGCGTCTGGACTCCGTCCGGATCAGACCGCGGCCGGCCCGGCCACTTCGCGCACGAAGGCGGCCGGGGCGTCGAACATGATGTTGTGACCGGCGTCCGGAATCGTCACGACCCGGACTCCGGAGCCGACGAGTTCGGCGCGCCCGGGCAGCGAGTCGTCGAGCCCGCCCACCAGATAGGTGCGGTCGACCGGCAGCTTCATGAGGAGCTCGCGCATCGTCGGCTCCGTACCGCGCACGAGGCCGATGGCCGTGCGGTGCAGGCCGAGCGGGTCGGCGAGGCGCATGGTCGCCGCCCACAGCGGGCCGACGCGTTCGAGCACCGCGGCGAAGCCTCCGCCGTGCACGAATTCCTCCTCGGTGTACGAGGCGATCCCGCTGCTGCCCGCCGTCGGCACCGGGTTGGGGTCGAGGTTGGCCTCGGTCAGCACGAGCCGGGTGACCAGGTCGGGGCGGCGGTCGGCGAGCACGACGGCGACCGCGCCGCCCATGCTGTGCGCCACCAGTTCGGCCCCGGTGACGCCCGCCGCGTCGAGGGCCGCCGCGAGCGCACCCGCGTGGTCCTCCAGCGTGTAGCCGAAGTCGGCGGGCCGGTCGCTGATGCCGTGACCGGGCAGATCGACGAAAAGCTGACGGCGGCCGGCGAGCGCCGGGTGCCCGGCGACGTGCGCGTGATAGACGGCCGACATGGAACCCAGACCGTGCACATAGACGAGCGCTGCCCCCTCCCCCTCGCTCTCCGTCCACCGGATCCGGCTGCCCCGCCCGTCGAACTCCGACTGCCGCATGACGCACTCCCCGTCGCTGGTTGTTCCCTTCGACCGAGACCATACATCGGTGGCGTAGTACTACGCCACCGACGTACTGCACACATGAGGCAGAATGCGGGCATGCTCGAACTCGCCATCCTGGGATTCCTCTACGAAGCGCCACTGCACGGCTACGAGCTGCGCAAGCGCATCACCGCGCTCACCGGCCATGTGCGCCCGGTCGGCGAGAGCACGCTCTATCCGGCGATCAAACGCCTGGAGAAGGCAGGGCTGCTGGCCCGCGAGACCCAGCCGGGGGCGGCGGCCGCGCCCCGGCACACACTCACCCTGACCAGGGCAGGCCGCCAGGATCTGCTGCACCGGCTCGCCGAACCGGACCGCCTCGACGTCACCGACGAGAACCGCTGGTTCACGCTGCTCGCGTTTCTACGCCATCTGCCGCACCCTGCCGAGCAGGCGGCCGTGCTGCGCCGCAGACTTGCCTTCCTGGAGGAACCGGCCAGCTTCTTCTACGACGGCGAACGGCCCATCGTCGCCGAGGAGTTGGACGACCCGTTCCGGCGCGGCATCCTCACGATCGCCCGGGCCACCAGCGCGGCGGAGCTCAAGTGGCTCCGCGCGACGCTGCGTTCACTGGAGCCCTGAGCCGGGCTCACTCGCCATCGGTGGCCTTGAGGTGCGGGACGGGGCAGCCGCGTACGCCCGGTGTCGGGAATGTGCCGAGCTCCGGCACGCGGTAGCCCTTGGGGTAGCCCTTGACCTCGGGGTTCTGGCGCGCGTAATGGGGAGCGGAGCGCGGCGGCAGCAGTCGTACGGTGCGGGCCCGCAGGCGCAACGCACCGCGGACCAGGGTCCGTGCGGCGGGGGCGGGCGGGGCGTAGCGGAACGCCCGCAGCAGGGGTTCGTCGAGGAGCGCGAGGCTCGCGGTGCGCAGCAGGGGGGCCAGCGGCTTCGGATACCACGAAGCCATCAGGTCGATGGTCGCGTCGGACACCCGCCGCGCACCCTCGTCGAAGCCGAAGTGGGCGGCCTCGTACTCGTCGAGGAGGCGCTCGAACTCCTCGTAGGACTCCGGGATTTCGTTGATGCCCATGTGCTTGCCGAGGGTCTGGTAGTAACGGGCCGAGGCGCGCAGTTCGTGGTCGCTCAGCCGCCGCCAGCCGTAGGAGTCGATCCAGCGTTTGGGCATGACGACGAAGGTGCAGAGCACGTAGCGCATGTCGTCGTCGCTGATGTCGTACGAGCGGTGCATCTGGTTGATGCGACGCACGGCGGTGCGTCCGCCCACACTGTCGAAGCCGTGCTCTAGGACGGTGTCGAGGAGCAGGGCGGTGTCGTCGTACCTCTTCTGGGGACGGTCCGTCAGTTCAGCGGTCTCGGCGAGGAGTCGGCCGATGCTGGGCACGGCGTAGGTGCGGTACAGCGCCAGCTCCAGGGCGCGCGTGTAGTCCCAGGGGAATTCCAGGGTCGACGACATCCGGTAGATCGCGAGGAAGTCCCGCTCGGGGTCGAGTCGTTGGATTTCCTTGAGCCGGTCGAAGCGAGTCACCGCTGCCCCCTATGTGTCGACGGAGGTTCAACTCTACGTTGGACAGGACCGTTCGAGAGTTCGGCGCTGCCGCGCTGCGGCCGGGTCGTCCCCGGGAATCCAGGTGACTCCCGGGGAATCCAGGGAAGGTGGTCCTGATGTTCGGGAGATTCCGGAAGCCGGCCCGGTCGCGAGCGGCCGACGATCGCCACCACAACATCTTCGAGGCTGCGGCCGCGTATGTGGCCGCCTGTGCGGAGGACGACCAGGACGCGCTCGAAGAGGCGGCGGGCTGGGTGTCGCCCGAAGCCCTGTCGTTCGGGGTGCGCGAACTGGCCTGTCGGGCGGTCATCGCCCTGGCCCGCGACCGCGACGAGTCCCCGAGTGCGGTCGCCCAGGAACTGATGGGCCTGCCTGCGGCCTGAGGAGCACCCCGCCAGTTGGTGGTTCGCGACCCTCGACGTCCGCGTTACTCAGTAGTTAGGGTGCGCCGACGAGCGAACCGAAGGAGAGGATTCCGTGACCGGGACGGACGAGGCCGAAGCGGCCGCAACCGCCGCAGAAGAGGCGCTGTACGTGCTCACGGCGGTGCTCCTCACGCCGGCGCAGTTCCCCAGCGTGCTCGGCGACGACTACCCGGAGGCGTGCGCGGCGCTCGGCCTCGGGCCGTACGCGCAGGGCTACGGTCTCGTACTCGGCCAGGACGGCACGGGCGCGCGCTGGACGGTGGTCGTCGACGACGTGTCACTGGTGGCGGTCGCGATCGCGTCCTGGGACTGCGGCATGGAGTACGAGCTGTCGCCGGACGAGCGCACCGTGGTCGCGGCCCTGCCGGGCTGGCCCCTGGAACTGGCCATCTCGGCCCCGGACATCCCCGCCCCGCACGACCCCGTCTCCGAAGCGGAGGGGCGGCGCCCGCTCGCACCCCCCGACACGACCGAGTGGGGCCCGGCCCAACGCCGTCTCGGCGCGGACGAGATCGCGCTGCAGTGGGCGGCGTGGCGGGAGCAACTGGGGGACGACGAGTTCGGGCCGGCGCCGGACGAAGCGCCGACCTCCGACGAGCCGGACTCCGCAGGGGCCGCACCGGGCGGGGCCGAACCCGCGGAAGCCTCCTCGGCAGAGCCCGAAGCCACGGCGACACCTGCGCGTTCCGTACCGCAGGAGGAGCCGGCCGGGCGGCCCGTGGCCTCAGGTGCGGGCGGGGGTGCACGGGAGGGCGGGGGCTCGGCGAACGCCGATCCGGACGAAGACTCCGAACACCCCGACGCCGGGGCCGAGATGTCCCGGGTCCGGCGCGTACTGACCGAGCTGCACGGTTACCTCGACTCCCCTCCCCCGGTCGGCCGCGTCCGGTCGGCCTTCGCCCCGGGCGGCGCCCGCATGCTGCGCGCCGACGGCCCCGGCTGGTCCCTGGTCGCCAGGACGGACGACATAGCCTTCGTCCTGCTGGACGACTCCCCCGGCGAGGTACACCCCGTGGGCCGCGGCGCGGAACTGCCCGCCCTCCTCGAAGCCCTGGAGGCCATGGCCGTGCGGCCGTCGTGAGGGACGGCCAGCAGCACGGCCACCTCTCCTTGACCCCAAGTCGCTGGACCGCACGGCAAGTTGGCGCGTCGAGAGCAGGCGCCCGAACTTGCCCATGCGTGAGGTAGCAGGCCAACGCACCGAGTAGAAAGGGGCAGGCAAAGCACTCCGCATATGCCGCACGAGGGGGCAGGCGCATGTCCTGGAGATTCAATCCCGCACCAGGGTGGCCATCCGCACCACAGGACTTCTCGCCGTCACCGGGGTGGCGTCCTGATCCTTCCTGGGCACCGGCGCCGGACAACTGGCCGTTCTGGGTGTGGGTCGAGGACGTGCCGGACCCAGGGCGTTGGACATCGCCGCCAACCACCCCTACCCCGCCCGGACTTACACCCACAGCCGTCTCACACCCCGGAGTGGAGGCCCTCCCTTTCGGTCCGGAAGAACTCCGTGGCGAGGACGGAACCATGACCTTCCACGGTGACTGGCTCCAGCTGAACTTCACGGTCGGGCGCTTGGGTGATCCCCTCAAGGCGGCCCTTCGGGTACGCCGTATTCCCCTCGCCGTGGTGACCGATGTGCGTTACGACCCGCCAACGGGACGGCGTCAAGGATCGCTGCGACTCATGCTCGTTCCCGGGACGGATCCTCTGCGCCCACTCCTGAAGAGCCCCGAGCCCGGACCGAGCGGCGACCCGGACACCTTGGTCATCTCGCATGCGCACGCAGTGCAGGCAGCCACGTTCGCCGAGATGCTGCGGGCCCGCCTGGCAGCAGCGGGGCCGGGTGTCAATGCGGACGACGCCCCCTGGGTCGAGAGTGGCGTGCTGCCGCTTGAGGTGTCCGGGTCCGACGGGCGTGTCAGCTTCGACGGGACGACCGTGGTCCTGTGGTTCGGCCGCCTGGCAGCACCGGAGAAGAAGGGGGCCAGCCGCCGGGACCTTCCGCTGGAGGCAATTGCCGACGTTCGAATAGATCACCCTCGGTTCACCGGGTGGCTGCACTTCGTGCTCGCGGGCATGTCGGTGGCCGAGCCGGGCAATCCAAAGACCGACCTCAACACGCTGGTCCTCAACGCCGACCGCTCCCAGTCGTACGCCGTTCTCGGAGCAGCCGTTCTGGCGGGGGCCCACCGGACAGGAACCCGCGTCCATGCGGAGCTGCTCGCCTCCTGTCGGCCTGCGCCTCCGAGCAGCGACGACGCCCGGCAGGTCCGCCACGACAGACAGCCGCCGACGAGGCCACGCCGCAATACGTCGTGGGCGGCGCCCGCCCCCGTCGGCCCCACCCTCGCACCCGCCGATCGCCCTCATTCTCCTTCGCGGAAGGAACGGCGTGCGGCCGCCCGCGCGACGAAGGACTATGCGAAGGCCTTGATGGTGTGGGAAGCAGAGCAGCGACTCCTCGACAAGGTCGTCGCCGCTGCCCGTCGCATCGGGACGGCTTCCAGGGGCGCCGCCCACGGACTCTTCATCCTGAAGGCGAACGAGACTGTTCTGTGGACCGGCCAGACGTCCTTGGTCGAACCGCGCCGACGGCCCGGGCACTATTCCGGAGGCTCCTCCGGGGTCCGGGTGGGCATCGCGAAGGGTGTCTCCGTACGGGTCGGCGCGTCCAGCCGGCACTACGTACCGGGACCGGAGGTCCAGACGCCGGTTGATCGGGGATCAGCCATGGTGACCACCCAGCGCGTTGTGTTCAAAGGAACACACACCAGCAGGGAATGGACGTTCTCCAAGCTTCTCGGCGTGGAGAACGCCACGGACGGCAAGAGCGTGCTTCTGCCGGTTTCGAACAGGCAGAAGGTCTCGGGATTGCTGCTCGGCCAACTGGCCGAGGAATTCGCCGCGTTCCTGGCCCTCGGACTGGCCGTACTGGAGCATGGACCCTCGGCGGTCACCGCCGAGTGCACGGCATCGACCGAGCGCCACCGCCGGGAGCGCCCCAGTCCACCATGACCCTCTTGACGCAGACACCACGCGAGGGCGGCCGGAACGTGCCCGTTCAGCCCAGTGTCAGCCAGGCCAGGCTGCCGAGGCCGGCCACTGTGCAGTAGATGGCGAACGGGGTCAGGGTTCGGGTTTCGAAGTACTTCGTGAGGAAGCGGACCGCGACATATCCGGCGACGAAGGCGGCGGCGCTGCCTGCCAGAACCTGGCCGCGGATCCCGTCGCCCTCGTGACCGAGCAGGGACGGCACCTTCAGCAACGCCGCGGCGGCGATCACCGGAGTGGCGAGCAGGAAGGCGAAGCGGGCCGAGTCCTCGTGGGAGAGGCCTCGGAAGATGCCCGCGCTGATCGTGGAGCCCGAGCGGCTGATGCCGGGGCACAGTGCGAGGATCTGCGCGGCCCCGATCCAGGCGGCCTGGCGGTACGTGAGCTGGGTCAGACGCCGGTCGGAGAGTTCCTCCGGGTCCAGATGTTCCTCGCCCGGCGCCACGGACGCGCCCGCGCGGCGACGGCCGGTGCCGCCCCGGCGCAGCTGCTCGGTGAGGTAGAGCACGATGCCGTTGAGGGCCAGGAAGACGGCGGTCGGGACGGGCTTTCCCAGCGTGGAGCGGAAGAGGTGGTCAAGGGCCAGACCCGCGACGCCGACCGGGATGGTGGCCACGATGAGCAGCCACGCCAGCTTCTGCTCGACGGTGACGATGCGGCGCTCGCGTATCGAAGTGACCAAGCCTCGCGCCACCCGGACCCAGTCCCTGCGAAAATACACGACGAGCGCGAGCGCCGTGGCCAGATGCAGCCCGATCAGGACGTTCAAGTAAGGCGATCCGTCGGCCGACACGTCGAGGTCCCGCTTCCAGTGTCCGCCGAGCAGCGCGGGCAGCAGAATGCTGTGGCCAAGGCTGGATACGGGAAACAGCTCGGTGACGCCTTGGAGCAGGCCGACGCCTATCGCTTCCGGGTAGGTCAGAACAGACATCGGTGGCTTTCAGGTGTGTGGAGGGTCCCTGACGCGAGAGCGCGCGCAGAACCACGGGCGGCCTGGTGAAACTACTACACGCTGTGGAAGGCGAGTTCCGGCGCCGGGAATGTTCAATTCGTCGTTGCCGTACGTTCATTGAATGCCGGATCCCGGCCTCCGGCTTCCCGATCAGCCTGTCTACGATCGTCCCCGGCACTTCGATTCGATCAAGTGCCGAACCAGGCACCACGGGCACAACGGGGAGGAACTGGCATGACGGACAAGGCCGTTGACGAGGACAGGGCCGGGAACGCCGACGGGGAAGCCTCGGGCGGGCAAGACGTGGTGTGCCGACCCGTCGGCTGGGTGGTCGGCGGGCGGGCCGAGGTCGCCGATGATCACTGGGACCGCGAGACGGCCGTGATCCGGCTCGACGCGGAGCGGTTCGGGCCCGACGCGCTGTACGGTCTCGCGGACTTCTCGCATCTCGAAGTGGTCTTCCACTTCGACCGGGTGGCCCCCGAGAAGATCGAGTCCGGCGCCCGGCGGCCGCGCGGCAACCCGGACTGGCCGCTGGTCGGGATCTTCGCCCAGCGCGGCAAGAACCGCCCCAACCGCCTCGGCGTCTCGCACTGCCGTGTCCTCGCGATCGAGGGTCTAGAGGTGCGGGTCGCCGGGCTCGACGCGGTGGACGGCACGCCGGTGCTCGACATCAAGCCGCACATGGCCGAATTCGGCCCGCGCGGCGAGACCACGCAGCCGCAGTGGTCGGTGGAGCTGATGCGGGACTACTACGAGTGACGCGGGCGAGCGTCGCGGTGTGACGTCGCTGAGCAGCACGCCCGCCTGTCTCAACCGCGCCAACGCATCGGGCGGCGCAGGCACCAGCCCGCCCGCCTCAACTCCCATGTACCGGCGCCCAGTTGAGCCCCAACCCCAACTGCCTAGACCCGCTCAAGCTGCCGGTGCGGTCCCGCCGGCAGCTCGGCCGTGATCGGGTCGCCCGGGCGGATCTCGCCGCCCGCGCGGACCACGCTCATGATTCCGGCCTTGCGGACTATGTTGCCGTCGGCGTCGCGGCCGACGACCTGCTTCAGGAGGCCGTCCTGGAACCCGTCGATCTGGAGGCAGGGGTTGCGCAGGCCGGTGACCTCGACGACCGCGTCGGCGCCGATGTGCAGCAGGGTGCCGACGGGCAGGCCGAGGAGGTCGATGCCCTGCGTTGTCACGTTCTCGCCGAGCTGCCCGGGGGCCACCTGGAAGCCCTGCTCGGCGACCTCACCGAACAGCTCCCCGTGGATCAGGTGGACCTGGCGCAGGTTCGGCTGCGTCGGGTCCTGGGCGACGCGGGAGCGGTGCCTGACCGTCACGCCCGCATGGACGTCTCCCTCCACCCCGAGCCCGGGCAGCAGCGTGATGCTGTCCCGGTTCGGCTTGGTGAATGAGTACTCACCATTGCTGCTGACCGCCGTGACCGTGCCCTTGATGCCGCTCATCGCGCGGGGCTCCCCTCTGCCGTAACAATGATCGGCCCGAGCCTATCCCGGCAGGTCAGAGGCATCCAGGGGCATCCCAGGAGTGCCTAGCGGCCGAGCTCCTTGCGGGATATGTGCCGCAGCCTGCGGCGCTGGCTCGGGTCCAGCATCAGGTAAGCCGCCACGGGGACGCCGATCAGCACCAGCAGGGCGAGCCAGAAACCGATCAGTGGGATCAGGATGAGCCCCGCCACGACTCCACCGGCGGCGATCATCGCGCGCTTCGACATGTCCGTCGCCTTCCCTTGCGCGGCCTGTGGCCGCTCTTCCTGTCCAGAGAACGCACGGCGGCGCCCACTGGTTCCAGCTCTGCTTCCACTATGCGTCACTTCCGCAGCGGCGCGCCGACCTCGTGCATGTGACCCAGCGCCTGCCGGTAGGACTCGGTCAGCGAGGTCTCCGTGTACGGGATGCCCACGGCGGCGCAGTGGGCGCGGACCATCGGCTGGGCGAGCCTGAGGTGCGGGCGCGGCATGTTCGGGAAGAGGTGGTGCTCTATCTGATAGTTCAGGCCGCCCAGGAACCAGTCGGTGAGGAAGCCGCCGCGCACGTTGCGCGAGGTCAGGACCTGGCGACGCAGATGGCCCCAGCCCGAGTCCTCGGGGTCGTTCGGATCGGGCATCTCCATGCCCTTGTGGTTGGGGGCGAAGGTCATGCCGAGGTGCAGGCCGAACAGCGCGTGGTGCACCAGGGCGAACACCAGCGCCTTGCCCGGCGACATGACGGTCAGGAGCAGGGTCGCGTAGCCGACGAGATGGGCGATCAGGAGGGGTGCCTCGGCGGCCCGCTCGCGGGGCGGCTGGCGCTTGAGGTCCTGGAATCCGTACACCTTCAGGGCGATGCCCTCCAGGAGCAGCATCGGGAAGAAGAGCCGGGCCTGGTTGCGGGTGAGCCAGCGGGCGAAGCCTTCGCGCTGCTCGGCTTGGCGCTGGGTCCACACGAGGGCGCCGACCCCGACATCGGGGTCCTTGTCTATGTGGTTCGGGTTGGCGTGGTGGCGGTTGTGCTTGTCGTTCCACCAGGCGTAGCTCATGCCGAGCAGGAGGTCGCTGTGGAACAGGCCGATGAGCCGGCCCGCGCCCTTGCCCCGGGTGATCTGGGCGTGGCCCGCGTCGTGGCCGAAGAAGGCGCTGCGGGCCCAGAACACCGAGAGCGGCACGGCGAGCAGCAGATTCCACCAGGTGTCGCCGGTCAGCACCATCGCGGTGATCGTCGCGGCCAGGGCGAGGAGGTTGACGGCGATGCGGGTCGCGTACCAGCCGGTGCGCCGGTCGAGCAGGCCTTGCCCCTTCACCGTCTTGAGCAGTGGCGCGAATTCGCTGCCCGCCCGCGGCTCCGCAGGGGCGCCGAGGCCCGTGGTGGGCTGCGGCATGGTCGCCTGTGACATGACGTCTCCGGTGGTCGGTCGTCCCCCGCAGTCCCCTGCGCTGACCTGACTGAACGTACGGATCGGCACCCCTTGACGACCATGGAGCCACCACCCCTCTACCGGCGGGGGCTTGCCCCGCGCCGGTAGGTGGTGCTGGCAACACCCACTCGGATCGCATGTGACGCAGGCCACCTCGCGAAGTCCCCGCCCGGCCGTTCTTTCCTGTACCCTCGGCCGCTCCGGCCAACGTAGTCAAATTTGAGGAATGCGTTATCGCTGTGCAGAGGCTCCCCGCTCCCACGCCGCCCCAGCTCGCCGAACTCGCCCGCTGTTCCGTGACCTTCCTGCCCGCCGATCCCTCCCGCACCGGCCGGATGGCCTTCTGGCACCCGGAAGGCGAAGCGCCCCCGGCCGCGCCCGGCACCGTCGAGGACCTCACCGTCGTCGGCGCGGACGTCGCGCTCCACGACGTGCGCGCCCTCCTGCTGCCGGTTCGCGACGCGCTGCCCGTGCTCACCCGGGCCCGCGCCTCGGCCCAGGCATCGCGCGCCGCCGCGTTCTGGGGCACGGCAGCCCTGCTCGCCCTTCAACTCGCCGCGCGGGGACTGCTGTTGCCCGGTCTGACCGCGAGCGACCACGACGCGTGGCGGGTCGGTCCGCTCGGCGCCGACGAGCTGGACAAGGTGCGCGAGCTGGCCGCCGCGATGCCGCCTGAGGCCCATGCCGTACCGCTCGACGCACCCGGACCGCTGCTGCTTCCGGAGCCCGAGCGGCTCCTGCGCGCCTTCCTGGACGCGGTCGCCGACGGCCTTCCGCGTACCCCCGCCGCGATGCGGGCCACCGGGAGGCCGGCCTTCGCCGCCGACGCGCCGCAGCGACTGCCGGAGCAACGGGCCTGGGCCGCCGATGTGGCCGCCGGGCACGACGCGGGCGTACGGATCTCGCTGCGGGTGGAACTTCCGGGGCTCGCCTCGGCGGACCCCGAAAGCGCGGGGCCGGTGTTCCGGGCCGTGCTCCAGATGCACAGCGTCAGCGATCCCGCGCTGGTCGCGGACGCCGCCGAGGTGTGGGCGGGATCCGGTGCGGCCGCCGCGTTCGGGCCCCGGGCCCGCATGGACGCGCTGCTCGCCCTGCGCCGGGCGGCTCGCGCCTGGGCCCCGCTGGCCCCGCTGCTCTCGGCCGCCGTGCCGGACGCGGTCGAGCTCGCCGACGAGGAGGCGGCCGAGCTGCTCGGCGCGGCCTCGCGCACGCTGGCCGCGACCGGCGTGCGGGTGCACTGGCCGAAGGAGCTGTCCCGCAAGCTGGCGGCGCGTGCGGTGATCGGCCCGCAGGACCAGGGGCCCGAGCGGACCGAGTCCGGGGCGCCCTCGGTGCTGTCCGCCGACGCGCTGCTCGCGTTCAACTGGTGGTTCGCGCTGGGCGACACCGAGCTGTCCCGGCAGGAGCTGGACCTGCTCGTCGAGGCGAACCGTCCCGTGGTGCGGCTGCGCGACCAGTGGGTGCTCGTCGATCCGGAGGAGGTGCGGCGCGCCCGCACGGCCCAGGACCGCAAGGTGACCCCGGTCGACGCGCTCGCCGCCGTCCTGACCGGCTCCACCGAGATCGACGGACGCCGGGTCGACGTCGAGGCGACGGGCTGGCTGGCCCGCCTGCGTGACCGCCTCGCCGATCCCGAGGGCGACCGCGAGCAGCCCGTCGCCCAACCGGCCGCGCTCACCGCCCAGTTGCGCGACTACCAGCTGCGCGGCCTCAACTGGCTTGCCGACATGACCTCGTTGGGCCTCGGCGGCTGTCTCGCCGACGACATGGGCCTCGGCAAGACGATCACACTCATCGCCCTGCATCTGCACCGCCAGAGCGATCCGGCGACGGCGGGCCCGACCCTCGTCGTCTGCCCCACTTCCCTCATGGGCAACTGGCAGCGGGAGATCGAGAAGTTCGCGCCGGACACGCCCGTGCGCCGCTTCCACGCCTCCTCCCGCTCGCTCGACTCGCTGGCGGACGGCGAGTTCGTGCTCACCACGTACGGCACGATGCGCCTGGACTCCGCCAAGCTGGCCGCCGCCCAGTGGGGCATGGTGGTCACCGACGAGGCCCAGCACGTCAAGAACCCGTACTCCGCCACCGCCCGACAGCTGCGTACGATCGGGGCGCGGGCCCGGGTGGCGCTCAGTGGCACGCCCGTCGAGAACAACCTCTCCGAGCTGTGGGCGATCCTCGACTGGACCACGCCCGGCCTGCTCGGCCGGCTCGCCACGTTCCGCACCAAGTACGCGTCCGCCGCCGAGAGCGGCTCCGACCCGGCGGCCGCCGAACGGCTCTCCCGACTCGTGCGGCCCTTCCTGCTGCGCCGCCGCAAGTCCGATCCGGGCATCGCTCCCGAGCTGCCGCCCAAAACCGAGACCGACCGGGCCGTCTCCCTCACCAAGGAGCAGACCGGCCTGTACGAGGCGGTGGTGCGCGAGACGCTGGCCGAGATCTCCGGCGCGGACGGCTTCGAGCGGCGCGGCCTGGTGATGAAGCTGCTGACCGCGCTCAAGCAGATCTGCAACCACCCCGCCCAGTACCTCACGGAGGACGACCCCGAGATCACCGGCCGTTCGGGGAAGCTGGAGCTGCTCGACGAGCTCCTGGACACCATCCTCGCCGAGGACGGCTCGGTCCTCGTCTTCACCCAGTACGTCTCGATGGCCCGGCTCATCGAGGAGCACCTCGCGGCGCGCGGTGTGCCCACGCTGTTCCTGCACGGCGGGACGCCCGTGGTGCGCCGCGAGGAAATGGTGCGGCGCTTCCAGGAAGGTCAAGTACCGGTGTTCTTGCTGTCGTTGAAGGCGGCTGGCACCGGCCTGAACCTCACCCGGGCCGGTCATGTCGTCCACTACGACCGCTGGTGGAACCCGGCAGTCGAGGCGCAGGCCACCGACCGGGCCTACCGCATCGGCCAGACCCAGCCGGTCCAGGTGCACCGGCTGATCACCGAGGGCACCATCGAGGACCGGATCGCCGAAATGCTGGACCGTAAGCGGGAGTTGGCGGATTCGGTGCTCGGCTCGGGCGAGTCCGCGCTGACCGAACTCTCCGATGCCGAGCTGACGGATCTGGTGGCGCTGCGAGGGAGCGGACGATGAGCGACACGTACGAGAACGAGCGCACCTTCGAACCGCTGCCGCCCGCGCACGGGCGCGGCTTCGCGACCAGTTGGTGGGGCGTGGCCTGGCTGAAGGCCCTGGAGGACACCGCCCTCGACGGCAGGCAGCTCAAGGAGGGGCGCCGGCTCGCCCGCGCGGGCGCGGTCGGCGCGGTGACGGTTCGGCCGGGCCGGATCACCGCGGTCGTACGGGGCCGGGACGGTTCGCAGCACCGCAGCGACGTGCTGCTGCAGGAGCTGGACGAGGACGACTGGGACCGCTTCCTGACGATGGCGGCGGAGCGCGCGGGGCATGTCGCGGCCCTGCTCGACCGCGAGATGCCGCCGCACCTCGTGGAGGACGCGACGAGCGCCGGGGTCGAACTCCTCCCCGCAATCGGCGACTTGGAGGCCGAGTGCACCTGCGAGGCCTGGGACCACTGCCCGCACTCGGCGGCCCTCTGCTATCAGGTGGCGCGGCTCCTGGACCAGGATCCGTTCGTCCTGCTGCTGATGCGGGGCCGCGCGGAGCGGCCGCTGCTCGACGCGTTGCAGGAGCGCAGTGGGGGCCCGCTCTCGGACGAGCCCGCGATACCTCAGGGCGTCCCGGCCAAGGAGGCGTTCGCAGCCGTGGACATAGTGCCGCCGCTGCCCGATCTCCCTCGCCTTCCGCCGGAGCCGGGCGAGCCCGCGCACCTGGACACCGAGGCGTCACCGGAGCCGGGTGTCGACCCGGCGGCGCTGGAATTCCTGGCCGCCGACGCGGCGGCACGGGCGCATCGCATGCTGGCGGAGGCGCTGGCGACCGGGCACGAACTGCACCCGTTCGAGGCAGAGTTGACGGAGGATCAGGACACGGTTCGCCTGGCCGCCTCGTGTCACGAAAATCTGATCTCGGCACGCCTCGCCACCGCCTCGGGGCGACGCCCCGCCGATCTGGCCGCGGCCGTACGCGCCTGGCGGCTCGGCGGGGCCGCGTCGCTCCAGGCCCTTGAGGAGGAGTGGGCTCCGGGTGCGGAGGAGCTGGCCCGGGCCGTCGCGGGGCTCGACCGCGCCTGGCCCGAGGCCGAGCGCCCGGCGCTGCGGGCGGCCGGCAACCGCTGGACCGTGACCGGCCGGGGTGCCCAGCTGCGGCTCGGCCGCGACGGCCGGTGGTGGCCCTACCGCAAGGAGCGCGGCCGCTGGACCCCGGCGGGCCCGGCGGACCGGGACCCGGCGGCGGCGCTGGAGACGATGCCGGCGGAAGGGGGCGCCGGCGGCTGAGCCGGGCGCGGGGACGTTCAGCCCGGCGTTCGGCCGGCCGTCACCAGCCCCTCCACCCCGGAGGGGACCCCGCTCGGCCATTCCGTGGGGAACCCACTGGGCAACATGGTCGGAAACCCGCTGGGCAAGTCCGTTGGCAGGGAGGGCAGTTCGGACGGCAGAACGGTGGGCAGGGACGTCGGAAACCCGCTCGGCAGGCTGAGCGACGGCGTCGGCGTCGGGCTCGCGGGGCTGCTCCCGGCAGGGCCGCGCGGCTTCTCGGCGCCGCCGCCCCGCGTGACCGCGAAGGCGATGGCGGCGATCGCCACGACGGCCACGACGATCGCCACGGCGAGAAAGGGAGCTCTGCGCCGTCCCCCTCCCGGCGGCTGAAGCGGCGGCGGCCCGAAGCCCCCTGCTGGCGGCGGTCCGAATCCCCGCCCGTACGGCGGACCGGGCGGCTTGGGCGGTACGGGCGGTGTGGCCATACCCTCCAGAGTCGGCGGAAAGGGGGCGCCCCCGCGACCCTTCTGCGGAAGTTGCGTCAACCTGCCCGAAGGGCCGCAGCATGTGCGGCGCCCCGCCCGCACCGCCCGTCCCCTTCCGCCCCGAGCGCCCCGGACCGTACGGTAACTGTCGCTAGCCTCTTGGCTGTTGACCGACAGAGGGAGCAGACGTGCCGGGGGAATCCAGTGCGGGTACGGGGCTGGCGAAGAACGCCGTCGGTCTGCGTGAGGTCCTCTTCCAGAGCGTCACCGCGATGGCGCCCGCGGCTGCCGTCGCCGCGTCGATTCCGGCGGGCGCCGCGTTCGCGGGCGGCAGCCTGCCGCTGTCGGTCCTGGTGGCGTTGGTGGCGTGCCTGTTCACGGCGTCGTGCGTGGCGGAGCTCGCCCAGCACCTGCCCGCCGCCGGTTCGGTCGCCACCTACAGTGCGCAGGGGCTGCATCCGGCGGTCGGCTTCCTGGTCGGCTGGGGCTATGTGTTCGTCGAGGTGCTCGTACCGCCCCTGCCGCTGCTCCAGCTCGGCTTCACCACGGCGGGCACCCTGCACCAGCAGTGGGCATCGTATCCGGCGGACCTGTGGTGGCCGTGGTCGCTGGCCGGGGCGGTCGTCATAGCGGTCACGGGCTTCTTCGGAGTGCGGGCCTCGGCCCGGTTCGGCACGGTGCTCGGCATCTTCGAGGTGCTGGTGTTCATGGCCTTCGCGGTGATGCTCATCGCGGCGGCCGGGTCCCACAACACCCTTACCGTGTTCGGCACTTCGCACACCGCGCGGGGTTACAGCGGAATCGGCGGGGTGTTCGCCGGTTCCGTCTATACGGTGCTCGCCTTCGCCGGGTTCGAGTCGGCCGCCCCGCTCGCCGAAGAGGCCAAGGACCCGCAACGCACGATGCGCCGGGCGGTGTTCGGGGCGGCTCTCTCCATCGGGGTGGTGTACGTCGTGACCACGTACGCGATGGCGGTCTACTTCGGCCCCGACCGGTTCGCCGGCTTCGGGGCGTCCGGCGACGCCTCGTGGGAGGGCGTGGCGCGAGCCTCGTTCGGGCTGTTCTGGGTCGTCCTCTTCCTGGCCGTGGTCAACTCGACGATCGGGAACGCCAACGCGTCTTCCAACGTGTCGACGCGTACGGCCTTCGCGCTCGGCCGGATCGGGTTCTTCCCCCGCTCGTTCACCCGCCTGCACCCCCGCCACCGCTCTCCCGTCACCGGCGTCGCCGTGCAGTTCGTCGTGGCGGTGGCCGCCATGCTGGGGCTCGGCCTCCGGTACGGCCCGGTGACGGCGTTCGCCCTGCTCGCCACGGTCATCGTCACGGTGATCATCGGCGTGTACATCGTGGCCGACCTGGCCTGCGCCGGATACTTTCTGCGGCGGCGCCGCGAACTGTTCAGCCCGGTGCGGCATGTGCTGTTCCCGGTGCTCGGCATCGCCGCGTTCGTCCCGGCACTGCTCACCGCGGCGGGGATCCCGGCCTTCAGCTTCGTCGCCGAGCTCACGCCCCCGGTGTCGTACGCCGGGCCCGTCGTCGGGGCGTGGATGGCGATCGGGGTCGTCGTGCTCGTGACGGTGGCGCGCCGGCACCCCGAGCGCCTTGCAGGGACCGGCCGCGTTCACCTCATCGATCCCGATGAGGACCACGAGGAGACAGGAGCAGTACGAGGATGAGCGACGATCCCCGAATCCTGACCGTGCGGCCCAAGGAGAACGAGTACGCCTGGACGTTCGGGGGCGCTGCCCCGGTGGCGCGCATCACCCCCGGGACCGCCCTTGACCTGTACACCGAGGACTGCTTCGCCGGGCGGGTGCGTTCCGAGCGCGATCTGGTGTCCCGCGTCTGCGAGTTCCCGTTCCTCAATCCGCAGACCGGGCCGTTCTACGTCGAGGGCGCAGAACCGGGCGACACCCTCGCCGTGCACTTCGTGTCGATCCGGCCCGCGCGCGACTGGGCCGCGTCCACGACCGTCCCCCTGTTCGGCGCGCTCACCTCCACCCATGCGACGGCGACGCTCCAGCCGCCGCTGCCCGAGGTGGTGTGGATGTGGGAGCTCGACCGGACGCGCGGGACGTGTCTGTTCCGGGCCCGTGAGAGCGACATCGAGATCGAGCTGCCGATGGACCCGATGCACGGCACGGTCGGCGTGGCCCCCGCCAACCTGGAGGTGCGCTCCGCCCTGGTCCCGGACGCCCACGGCGGGAACATGGACACGCCGGAGATGCGGGCGGGTGTGACCTGCTATCTCGGGGTCAATGTGGAGGGCGCCCTGTTCAGTCTCGGCGACGGGCACGCCCGCCAGGGCGAGGGCGAGACATGTGGGGTGGCCGTGGAGTGCGCCATGAACACGGTCGTCGTGGTCGAGCTCCTCAAGGGCGTCGAGACACCCTGGCCACGCATCGAGTCCGACACACACATCATGTCGACGGGCTCGGCGCGCCCCCTCGAAGACGCCTTCCGCATCTCGCAGTTGGACCTGGTGCGCTGGCTGGAGCGCGACTACGGCCTTTCCGCGCTGGACGCCTACCAATTCGTGAGCCAGGCGGGCGAGGCTCCGCTGGCCAACGTCTGCGACACCAACTACACCTGTGTCGCGAAGATCCGCAAGGAGTGGCTGCCCCGGCGGGGCGAGCCGCACCGGGGCCTGCACCGCCACCTGCGCGAGCAGGCAGTCCAACTCCCCTCCCTTTCAGCCTAGTTGAGGAGCACGCCCATGAACCGAAGAAGACTCCTCCAGGGCGCCGCCGCCTCGGCCGCCGCCGGCTTCCTGTTCCCGGCGACCGAGGCTGCGGCGGACGGCACCACGGGCTATCCGGGCGCGCACTGGATGCCTGCTTCGACCTCCAACTACACCGCATCCACCAGGCCTTCGACGTATCCGATCGACTACGTCATCATCCACGTCACGCAGGAAACCTGGTCGAACACCGTCGACATCTTCCAGAACCCGGCGAAGAAGGTGTCCGCGCACTATGTGACTCGCTCCGCCGACGGATACCTCGCACAGATGGTCCGGGAGCACGACATCGCCTGGCACGCCGGGAACTGGGACTACAACACCCGCAGCATCGGCATCGAACACGAGGGCTGGATCGACCAGCCCGCCTACTTCACGAACGCGCTGTACGAGAAGTCGGCGGCGCTCACCGCGTCCATCTGCGACCGGTACGGCATCCCGAAGGACCGCGAGCACATCCTCGGCCACTACCAGGTCCCCGGCACCGACCACACCGACCCGGGGCCCGAGTGGGACTGGGTGCGGTACATCAGGCTGGTGAACTTCGCCTGAGCGGCGGCCGGTCACCCGGGGCTGCTTGTCGGGCCGCTTCTCCGGGACCACGATGGGGGCGGTCCATACGGTGTGCGGGGAGGCCGAGTTGACGGACGGGCGGAACGAGTCCTGGGTGGCTCTGGAGGCGGGGGTCGACCCTGTCGAGCGAAGCGGCCAACTCCGGCGCGCACACGAGGAGTTCACCACTGACGGGCGGGTGGTGCGCCCGGTGCGTCCGCTGGTGGCGGCGTCCTGGCGGCGGTCCGCGCGGGCCCGGGTCAGTCCGGACGGCGCGGCCTGTGTGGAACTCGGCGAGGAGGAGCTCGCCGGGCACCGCGACGGCCATCCACTCGCCCGCGTCATGCCGGTGATACGGGAACTGACCGGGAGGTACGCGGGTGACGGCGAGCACCTGATGGCCGTGTGCGACGCACAGGGGCGGCTGCTGTGGGTCGAGGGCCATCCGCGAACGCGCGGCGCGGCCGGACGGATGAACTTCGTACCCGGCGCCCGCTGGGCCGAGTCGGCCGTGGGCACCAACGCGCCCGGCACCGCCCTCGCCGAGGACCGCCCGGTCCAGGTGTTCTCGGCCGAGCACTTCCGCCGCCCGGTCCAGCGGTGGACCTGCGCGGCCGCCCCCGTGCACGACCCGCGTACGGGACGACTGCTCGGCGCCGTCGACCTGACCGGCGGCGACGGCCTCGCCCACCCGCACAGCCTGGGCTTCGTCCAGGCCGTGGCACGGACCGCGGAGGCCGAACTCGCCCTGCTCGCACCGCCGTTGACGCACGAAACGATCTCTCTCAGCGCTCTGGGCAGGGACGAGGCGCTGCTCGTCGCGGGCGGCCGCAAGCTCCGCCTGAGCCACCGCCACAGCGAAATCCTGGTCCTCCTCGCCCGCCACCCCGAGGGCCTGAGCGGCGACGAACTGCTGGTGTCCCTGTACGAGGACGAGACCGTCAGCCCGGTGACGCTGCGGGCCGAACTGTCCCGACTTCGACGGCTGTTGGGCCCGGAACTCCTCGCCTCCCGCCCCTACCGGCTGACCGCACCCGTGGACGCGGACTTCGACGCGGTGGCCCGACGCCTCGGCTCGGGCGCGGTGGCCGCGGCCATGACGGTGTACGCCGGCCCGCTCCTGCCGGGTTCGCGGGCGCCCGCGGTGACTCGTCTGCGCCGACGCCTGGCCGACCAGCTACGGGCCGCGCTGCTGGCCCGCGCCGACCCGGGGTTGCTGGCCGACTGGGCGTACAGCCCGTGGGGCGAGGACGACCTGCCGGTGTGGCAGGCCCTGGCGACGGTCCTGCCGAGCTGCCAACGGGCGGCAGTGCAGGCCAAGTTGACGGAATTGCAGGGCGAACAGGGCCTCGCAACGGGGTTGCAACGTCCGCACGCCTAATCTGCGCACCGTGCGCCGTCCAAGGGCGGGCGGCGCGGCAGAGGGAGGCCACGGAGATGACCCGTTTCGCAGCGCCCGGCACCGAGGGCGCGCTCGTCTCGTTCCAGTCCCGCTACGACAACTGGATCGGCGGCGAGTACGTGCCGCCCCGGCTCGGCCAGTACTTCGAGAACCCGAGCCCCGTGAACGGCCGCCCCTTCACGGAGATCGCGCGCGGCACCGCCGAGGACGTCGAGCTGGCGCTGGACGCGGCACACGCGGCCGCGCCCGCCTGGGGGCGCACTTCGCCGGAGGCCCGCGCGAACATCCTGCTCAAGATCGCGGACCGGATGGAGGCGCACCTGGAGGACCTCGCCGTCGCCGAGAGCTGGGAGAACGGCAAGCCCGTCCGCGAGACCCTCGCCGCCGACATCCCGCTGGCCATCGACCACTTCCGGTACTTCGCGGGCGCGTTGCGCGCGCAGGAGGGTTCGCTCAGCGAGCTGGACGCCGATACGGTGGCGTACCACTTCCACGAGCCGCTCGGCGTGGTCGGCCAGATCATCCCGTGGAACTTCCCGATCCTGATGGCCGTGTGGAAGCTGGCTCCGGCGCTGGCGGCAGGCAACGCGGTGGTCCTGAAACCCGCCGAACAGACTCCGGCCTCGATCCACTACTGGATGACCCTGGTGGCGGACCTCCTCCCCCCGGGCGTGGTGAACATAGTCAACGGCTTCGGCGTGGAGGCGGGCAAGCCGCTGGCATCGAGCCCGCGCGTGGCGAAGATCGCGTTCACGGGCGAGACCACGACGGGGCGGCTGATCATGCAGTACGCCTCGGAGAACATCAAGCCCGTCACCCTCGAACTGGGCGGCAAGTCCCCCAACATCTTCTTCGACGACGTGTGGGCCAAGGACGACGACTTCCGCGACAAGGCTCTCGAAGGCTTCACGATGTTCGCCCTCAACCAGGGCGAGGTCTGCACCTGCCCGTCCCGCGCCCTGATCCAGCGCGGCCACTACAGCGAGTTCCTGGAGGCGGCGATCGCCCGCACGGAACAGATCGTCCCGGGCCACCCCCTGGACACCGACACGATGATCGGCGCCCAGGCCTCCAACGACCAGCTCCAGAAGATCCTCTCCTACCTGGACATAGGCCAGCAGGAGGGAGCGAAGATCCTGACGGGCGGTCAACGAGTCACCTACGACGGTGAGTTGGCGGGCGGCTACTACGTCCAGCCCACCATCTTCGAAGGCGACAACCGCATGCGGATCTTCCAGGAGGAGATCTTCGGCCCGGTGGTGGCGGTGACCTCGTTCACGGACTTCGACGACGCGATCGGCACGGCGAACGACACCCTGTACGGCCTGGGCGCCGGCGTGTGGACCCGCGACACGAACACGGCCTACCGCGCCGGCCGCGCGATCCAGGCCGGCCGAGTGTGGACCAACTGCTACCACGCATACCCGGCACACGCCGCCTTCGGCGGGTACAAGCAATCGGGGATCGGCCGCGAGACCCACAAGATGATGCTGGAGCACTACCAGCAGACGAAGAACTTGTTGGTGTCGTACTCGCCGAAGAAGCTGGGCTTCTTCTAGGGGCACGAGGGGGAAGGCGCCTGACGTGGGCTTTTGCCCGTCAGGCGCCTTCCGCTCTATCTGTTGAGCGCCTAGTTGGGAATGGCCGACAGTTCCCGATTCATCCCATGGCTATCCCACTTCCGATCAGCTGTTCCGGTCTATTTCCGGTCCGAATCCCGGCTCAGCCCTGCGGCGGCCACCCTTGGCTGACACGGTCCCACTCCTCCATGGACTGCTCGATGAGGCGGTTGGCCTGCTCCCGGACGCCGTCCAGGAACTTGGCGTAGAAGCGGAAGAGGATCTCGATGCTCTGGCCCGTGCGGGTCAACGCATGCTTCCGTGCCCGCGACCATGTCAGGCCGTAGGCGGCGGGCGCCACGTAGTTGCCTTCTGGTTGCGGAACAGCCGGCCGTCCGGTGCCACGCCGAACCGTTCGATGTGCGCTCGGAGCATATGCACGAACTGCGGCGGGATGGGGCCGGGTCCCCCTCCTCGTTGACTGCCGGAGCGTTCCACCGGAGACCGTTGAGCGGATTCTCTGCGAAGTACCCCTTTTCGACTGCGGTGTTGAGCACCTCGTTGAGCGCAGCCCTCTTGCGCCGTGCTGTCTTGGCCGCAACTGCCTTGCCGTCCAGCTTGCGGCACAGGGCGTCCAGTGCGCGTCGCAGCGCATCGGCTTCCGCGAGGCCGTTTCCCGGAGGCCTCTTCGCGGTGCGGATCCTGTCAGATCGCCGGGCGTGCAGACGCTCCACAGCCGGACGAAGAGGCTGTCCTCCTCGTCCCTGATGTGAGCGTCCACCTCGGTGCGGAACCTGACGATGACGTGGTTGAACTGGGGGTCACAAGGCTGGCACAGCCGTCGGCCGCAGGGCCGGGCCAGGGAGCCCGCCGACCGGTGCCCCACCGCCCTCAGCAGATCCTCGGTAGCTGTTCGCCGATCGGCAGGTCCACCACCCGCGTACCACCGAGGGCGGTGCGTGCGACGACCATGCCCGGGTGTTCCTCGACCACTTCGCCGATCACCGCCGCCCCGGCCCCCATCGGGTGGGCCCGCATCGCGTCGAGGACGGCGTCCGCGTGAGCCCGGGGGACGAAGGCGACCAGCTTGCCCTCGTTGGCCACGTACATCGGGTCGAGGCCGAGGATCGCGCAGGCGTTGGCCACCGGGGTGGGCACGGGGACACGGTTCTCGTGGATCACGACACCGGCGCGGGCCGCCGACGCGATCTCGTTGAGGGTTGCGGCAAGGCCCCCGCGGGTGGGGTCGCGCAGCACATGGAGGTCGGGGGTCACGGCCAGCATGGTCTCGACCAGACCGTTCAAGGGTGCGCAGTCGCTCTCGATCTGCACGCCGAATTCGAGGCCCTCGCGCACGCTCATGATCGCGATTCCGTGGACGCCGATGTCGCCGCTGACGATCACGACGTCGCCCGGCACGACGCGCTGGGGCCGCAGGTCGACACCGGGTGGGACGAGGCCGATGCCGGCGGTGTTGATGTAAATGCCGTCGCCATGTCCGGCCTCGACGACCTTGGTGTCGCCAGTGACGACCTCGACGCCGGCCGCGCGGGCGGCATCGCCCAGCGCCTTGGCGACCTTGGCCACGACCTCGACCTCCACGCCCTCCTCCAGGATGAATCCGCAGGAGAGGTAGGCGGCCTTGGCGCCGCTCATCGCCAGGTCGTTCACCGTGCCGTTCACGGCGAGGTCACCGATGCTCCCGCCGGGGAAGAACAGCGGTCGGACAACGAAGGAGTCGGTGGAGAAGGCGAGCCGTGCTCCGCCCAGGTCCACGGCCGCCGAGTCGCCGAGCTGGGCCAGCGTCTCGCCGCCGAAGGCGGGCGCGAAGACGTGCTGGACCAGTTCGGCGGAGAGCGCGCCGCCACCGCCGTGGCCCATCACGATCCTCGGCTGGTCCCGAAGCGGGGCCGGGCACGTCCAGGCGGCGGGGTCGGGCAGATGGACCCTGGTGGTCTCAGACAACGGGGCTCGCCTCCAGCGATGGGGTCGGCAGGTCCAGGCGCCGGTAGAGGTAGTACGCGGCGCACGCGCCCTCGCTGGAGACCATCGTGGCACCGAGCGGGGTGCGGGGAGTGCAGGTGGTACCGAAGGCGTCGCAGGCGTTCGGCTTGAGCAGACCCTGAAGGACTTCCCCGCTGCGGCACTCCGCGGGTTCGCGGGTGTCGATGCCGGCCACCGAGAAGCGGAGTTCGGCATCGTAGTCGCGGTAGCGGGAGGAGAGCCGCCAGCCGCTGCCGGGGATGACCCCGATGCCGCGCCAGGCCCGATCGGTCACTTCGAAGACGTCCTCCAGCATGGCCCGCGCGGCCGGGTTGCCCTCCGGGCGCACGGCACGCGGATAGGCGTTGTCCACCCGGTGCTCGCCGCGCTCCAGTTGCAGGACGGCGCGCCGCACGCCCTCCAGGATGTCCAATGGTTCGAAGCCGGTGACCACGATCGGCACCCGGTAGCGTTCGGCCAGTTCGGGGTACTCGTCGACGCCCATGACGCTGCACACGTGCCCGGCGGCGAGGAACGCCTGCACCCGGCAGCTCGGGGATTCCATGATCGCCTCGATAGCCGGGGGCACCCGCACGTGCGAGACCAGCAGGCTGAAGTTGGTGATGCCGAGCTTGCGCGCCTGATACACCGTCATGGCGTTGGGGGGCGCGGTGGTCTCGAAGCCGATACCGAAGAACACCACCTGGCGGTCGGGGTTCTGCTGGGCGATCCGCAGGGCGTCGAGCGGCGAGTAGACCACACGGACGTCGCCGCCCTCGCTGCGGACCCGGAACAAGTCGCGGCCGGTGCCGGGGACGCGGAGCATGTCACCGAATGAGCAGAAGATGACGCCCGGCCTGGAGGCGATCTCCAGCGCCTTGTCGATGACCTCCAGCGGGGTGACGCACACGGGGCAGCCCGGCCCGTGGATCAACTCGACCCGATCGGGCAGGAGTTGGTCGATTCCGTGCCGGATGATCGTGTGCGTCTGACCGCCGCACACCTCCATCAGCGCCCATGGGCGGGTCACCGTGGAGTGGATGCTGTCGAGCAGCCGCCGCGCGAGGTCGGGGTTCTGGAACTCGTCGAGGTATTTCACTGCTGGGCCTCCTGCGCGGCTTGATCCTCTGCGGGCCGCGGGGCGCCACCGGCCTCCGCGGCCAGTTCCCACGGGTCGCCGAACTCCTCCTGGAGCAGGCCGAGGGTGGTGAAAAGTTCAAGGGTCTGCCGGGCCGACTCCTCGTCGAGGCGCTGGAGTGCGAAGCCGACGTGGACGATGGCGTACTCGCCGACCTGGAGGTCCGGCAGATACTCCAGGCACACTTCCTTGACCACGCCACCGAAGTCGACGTTGGCCATCCGGGTACCATCCCGTTCCTCGATGTCGAGCACTCTGCCGGGTACCGCCAGGCACATATGGGTCTCCTCGCTGTGGGTAGTCCGTGGGTCCCGGCGGTGCCAGGTGATGAGTGGGCGCGGGATGTCAGCCGTCACCGGGCGAACGGCGGGCACCGGCGCGCGCGGCAACGATCAGCTGGCCAAGGGCAAGGCCGCCGTCGTTGGGAGGCACGCGGTGGTGCCGCAGGACAGTGAAGCCATCGGCTCGCAGCGCGCCCGCACAGGCGGAGGAGAGCAGGGAGTTGGCGAACACGCCCCCGGTCAGTGCCACGGTGCCCAGCGCGTGGTCCGCCCGCGCCCGCGCGCACATCGCCCGGACCAGACCCGCCACCGCTTGGTGGAAGCGGGCGGCCACGAGTGCGGGCGACGTTCCGGCGCGTACGTCTGCCACGACGGCTTCGATCACGGGAGCCGGATCTGCGGTGACCGCGCCGCCCGGAGCCGCGTCCCGCAGCGTGAACGCGTATCCGGGCGCGTCCGGTTCGGCCGCGATCAGCGCGGCGGCCTCCAGCTCGATGGCCGCCTGTGCCTCGTACCCCGACCGGTGGCAGATCCCCGCGAGGGAGGAGACGGCGTCGAAGAGGCGTCCCATGCTGGAGGTCGGTACGCAGTGGAGGTTTCCCTCCAACTGGCGTGCCAGTACGGCGCGTTCGTCCGGAGGGCAGGCCGCCACCGCGGGCAGGTCGCACGTCCAGGCGACACCCGCGGACCGCAGGTGCGCGAGAGCCATCCGGTAGGGCCGCTGTACGGCCGCGTCACCGCCGGGCAGCGGTACGTAGGCGAGGTGCCCGTACCGGGTGAATCCGTCATAGTCGGCGAGCAGGACTTCGCCGCCCCACACCGCCGCGTCGTCCCCGTAGCCGGTGCCGTCGAAGGCGATGCCGATGACCGGCCGGCTGCCGTCGAGACCGTGCTCCGCCATCGCCGCGGCGACATGCGCGTGGTGGTGCTGGACGCGCACCAGCGGCCTGCTGCGCGTGTGGCGCACGGCCCATTGCGCCGATCGGTAGCCGGGGTGCCGGTCGGCCGCGAGGACCTCCGGTGTCACCCCGGTGACGGACTCCAGCTGCGCTTCGGCCCGTTCGAAGGCGTGCTGGGTGGCGAGGTCGTCCATGTCGCCGATGTGCGCGGACAGCCAGGCCCTGCGGCCCTCGCCGAGGCAGAACGTGTTCTTCAGATCGCCCCCGACGGCCAGCGCAGGCGCGACGGACACCGGCAGCGCGAGCGGCAGCGGGGCGTGGCCGCGGGATCTGCGGACCATCAACTCCTCACCGTCGCAGATCCGCACCACCGAGTCGTCGCACGGTACGTGGATGGGGCGGTCGTGGGTGAGCCAGGCGTCCGCGAGGGGACCAAGCCGCTCGATCGCCTCCTCGTCGTCGGTGACGATGGGCTCTCCGGCGAGGTTGCCGCTCGTCATGACGAGCAACCGGGGCCCCTCGGGGTCGGTGGGCAGCCCGAACAGGAGATGGTGCAGGGGCGTGTACGCCAGCATCACGCCGAGGTCGGGGCTGCCCGGCGCGACGGCTTCGGACAGCCGCGGGCCGCCCGTCGCCGTCGAGTCGGCGGCCCTGCGGCGCAGCAGCACGATGGGCCGGACGGCGCCGGTCAGCAGTTCCCGCTCCGCCGGTCCGGCGTGCACGAGGTGTTCCACGTCGGCGATGTCCCGCGCCATGAGTGCGAACGGCTTGCTGCCGCGCGCCTTGCGCTCGCGCAGCAGGCTCACCGCCGTGGGGTGGGTGGCATCGCAGGCGAGGTGGTAGCCACCCAGTCCCTTGACGGCGAGGACAGCGCCGCGCGCCAGGAGTTCACGGGCCCCCGCGACGGGATCACCGGCGACCGTCACGGGTGGCCCGCCGGGAGCGGCGCGCAGCAGGCGAAGGCGTGGCCCGCAGGCCGGGCAGGCGATGGGCTGCGCATGGAAGCGGCGGTCGGCGGGATCGGCGTACTCACGGGCGCAGTCGGCGCACATGGGGAAGTCCGCCATGGTCGTCCTGGCCCGGTCGTAGGGCAGACCGGTGGCGATGGTGAATCGGGGGCCGCAGTGGGTGCAGGTGATGAACGGGTGCCGGTGGCGCCGGTCCCCCTCGGCCGCCAGTTCCGTCAGGCACGCTGCACACGTGGCCACGTCCGGTGAGAGCAGCGTACGGGCGGGGCCTTCGGTGCGGGAGGCCACGATGACAAAGCCCTGGCCCCCTGCGGTCGGCATCTCCTCGTGACCGACGGACTCCACGACGGCCAGCGGGGGCGCGTCGGCGGTGAGGCGGGCGCAGAACCCCGTCACTGCCGCTGGGGCGCCCTCGACCTCGGCGATCACGCCGTCCCCGGTGTTGGTCACATGCCCCGCGAGCCCCAGGCCGGTGGCCAGCGTGTAGACGTAGGGCCGGAACCCGACGCCCTGCACTACGCCCCGGACCGTGATCCGCCGTCGCACAGCCCCGGGGTCGAGGGTCGCATCGGGCCGGGTGGCGGTCACGGGCGGCGGGCTGCGATGCCCGGCGCGCCGGCGTGGGTGCGTGCCGGATCTGTCGGATGGCTGGGAGATCCGGCGGCGTCGTGGTGTTCGTGACCGTGGTGCTCGCGATGGTGTTCGTGCGCTGGTGGCCGCTGTGCCATGACCGGCTGGTGGATGCCGCCGCCGTCGGCCGCGGCCACCGCCCGGTCGAGCAGTTCGCCGACACCGGCACCCCGGCGGGCCGAGGTGAGGAGCACCTCCACCCCCGGGTTGACCTGAGCGACGTGCGCACGAAAGGCCGCTCCGTCGAATTCGACTGCCTCCGCGATGTCGGTCTTGGTCACCACCACCAAGTGGGCGAGGCCGAAGGCGGTGGGGTACTTCAGCGGTTTGTCCTCCCCCTCCGTCACCGAGGCGAGCACCACCCGCAGGGTCTCGCCCAGGTCGTAGGAGGCGGGACAGACCAGATTGCCGACGTTCTCCACGAACAGCAGACGGGTGTCGTCGGGCAGCCATCCCTCAAGGTGACCGCCCAGCATCGCCGCCTCCAGGTGGCACAGGCCATCGGTGAGGACCTGTTTGACCGGGACCCCCGAGCGGGCCAGCCTCCTGGCATCGTTCTCGGTGGCGAGGTCGGCGGTGAGCGCGGCCACCGGAATGCCGCGTTCGCGCGCCCGAAGCAGCTCGCGCTCCAGTAGCGCCGTCTTCCCGCTGCCCGGGCTGGACAGCAGATTGATCACCGAGGTGCCGCGGGCGGCCAGTTCGGCCCGCAGGGTTCCCGCGCTGGTGTCGTTCTTGGCGAGGACCGCACGGTGCAGGTCAACTTCTCGGCACATGGTTCAGCACTCCTCGGGGATCGGTTCGCGGTCCCGTTCGCTCGGCGGGCCGTCCTCCCAGCGCACGCTGACGATCTGGAGCTCGCGGCCGCACAGGAGCTCCGCGGCCGCGTCACCGCACGCCGGGCAGCACAGCTGTGGGGGCATGCCGACCGCCCACTCGTGCGTGCAGGGGGTGCAGCGGGCGCGTCCGGGCACGGACTCGGTGATGAGTTCGGCGCCTTCGAGAACCGTCCCCGCGCGGGCAAGCTCGAAGCTGAAAGACAGCGCGTCGGGGACGACTCCGGCCAGTTCGCCGACTTGGAGCCGCACCGCGGTGACCGCTGTCGCGCCGGCCCGGGCCGCCGCTTCCTCCACCTGGCCGACGACGGCCATCGCGATGGACATCTCGTGCATCGGCCCGCCTCCGTCCTGGCAGGGGCCGGCAGCCGTGGGGCCGGCCCAGCTCGGCACCATTACACGGCGAGGGGTGCGGGTTCGCATCGTGGCTCGCCGACACCGGGGCCCGTGTACACCGTTCGCCGCAGCGGCTGTGGCCGTGGCCGTGCGAGATCCGCTCTCACATGCGGCGCATGCGCAGGTAGCGCTTGATGTCGGGCAGAACCTGCTTCACCAAGGCGGCAAGCGTGGCGGCGGCCACGGCCCCGCCGATGACTGATTTCCTCATGCGTCTCTCCTCACGTGCCGAGTCGCTGACCGGCTCACAAGCCATGCGTTCGGGTGGCGGTCGGTGCGGGCGTCTCGCGTTTCGCCGTACCTGGATCGTCACCCTGTACGAGGTCGCGCACCCACCGCACCGCATCGGGTACGGCGGCCGCCACCGGCGCGCTCAGGCCGATGCCTTCCTCTACGGAGAGGGGTTCGCACCCGATCACCAGCGTGCGTCGCGGGGGCCGCGCCCCGGTGCCGGAGCAGAGGGTGCCGAGCAGGGCGAGCACCGCGTCGGGCGACATGTGGTGGCCGTCGAGCACGGCGCCCTGAGCCGCCTCGGGTCCGGGCGTTCCCGGCTCGACGAGGTAGAGCGAACCGGGGGCGCCACCGCGGGCGGTGGCGTCGACCAGGATCAGGGTGTCGTAGCCGTCGAGCAGTTGGTAGGCGAGGTGCACACCGCGCACGCCGAAGTCCACCGCCTCGACACCGGGCGGCAGTTGTTGCTCGCGCAGGGCGCGTACGCACTCGACCCCGAAGCCGTCGTCGCCGAGGAAGACGTTGCCGACGCCGGCCACCAGGGTGCGGGCGGTGTCCTCGCGGTGCGGTGTCCCGCTCATGTCTCCTCCGGGTGAGCTACCTCGTCGGGCTGGAAGTAGAGGAACCGGCCCTGTTCACGGCGGATGTCGGCGCCCGGATCTCCCTCGACGGTCACCGCGAGGTGAACGGTGCCGTCGACGTCGTGCAGCACCGCCTCGACCTGGGCGGTGCGCCCGTGCAGGAAGAGGTCCTGGGCGTCGCTGCGGCGCAGCCCGGGTCTGAGGAGCACGCGGCTGCCCGCGCTCACCGTGCGTCCGTCGATGACGACCTCGTCGGTCGCCGGGTCGAATCCTGCGTCGCTCGCGGGGTCCCACCAGGGCTTCTCCGGCCGGGGAGCAGTCTGCCCGGCGTCGGGCCACAGCTCCGGAACCGTCGACGGCGAGGTGTCGCCGGACGGCCCGGTGATGTCCCGCAGGGTGCGCACCGCGCCGTGCAGCCGCTCAAGCACTTCGGGCGGCATCGAGTCGGCCAGGTCGATCACCGCGGCCGCCTTCGCGTCGGTGCCGCGTGCCTCGCGCTTCTCCTCGTCCGTGAGGGCGGCGGTCCGCAGCGCGAGGATCTCGTCGATCTCGGTGGCGTCGTAGAGGGCACCTGGGCTCTCCGGGGCGATGGCCGGATGGTCCTCCAGAATGATCGGGGAGGACAGGACGAGATCGGCATGCCCGCGCGCGCCGGCCAGCACCGGCCACGTGTGCAGGTTCCGGCAGGCCGCGACCGCGCCCTTGGCCCACTCGGGCGGGTCCGTCATCGAGAGGAACGCGCCGGAGCCGAGGTGCAGCAGGAGGTGGGCGGCGACCAGGGAGTGCGGCAGTACCGCTTCCCGGTCGAGAGTGACGCCGTCCTGCGGTGTCCACGTGCTGGTGTTCTCGACGACCGCCGTCAACTGCAGTACGCGGTAGGGGCCTTCGATCTCGGTGGCCGTCAGGCGCAGCACGCCCTCGATCGGCCGGGCGTGGCGGACCAACCGGCCGACGACTGCACCCTGGGCGTCGCGTACGAGCTCGGTCTCTTCGCCGGCCGGCCGGCTGAAGGGCACGCGGTGACCGCCGCCGGTCAGGGCGGCGATGGTGGTCGACACTTCCACGCGTTCTTCGACGCCTTCGTCCCACGGGACCAGGACGCGGTCGGGTAGCTGGAGTTCCGGAACGGTCTCGAAAGTGCCGCCCGTCAGGGCCTGTTGCACCGTACGCCGCTGTGCGCGCAGGAATCTCAACTCGGCCGAGAACGCCGCGTCCGCCTTCGGTTCCATCAGGCACTCGGTCTGCTGGAAGCTGTGCTCCGCAGTGTCGGCCCCCCACACCGGCGGGACGAGCACCCCGAACTGCCAGCGCAGCCGGTTTTTGGCCGCCGAGGCGCGGTAGGGGTAGAGGACGTAGCCCTCGAAGAGCACGGCGTCGGCAACCGCCCTGGCCGCCGCGAACCGGTCGTCGGCCTGCGGGCGGAACACGGGCGCGCTCACGGGGACGTCCTCTCGGTGACGCGTGGCAGCAGGGCCTCCAGCGGTGTCCGGTCCCGGCCGGCCGGCGGCTCCGCCGCATCGAGGAGCGCGTGCACGGTCGCCTCCCAGGACGGCAGCGATGCCCGGGAGCGGAACGCGAGCAGCGCGCCCATCGTTTCGCTCGGCAGCCGGATCCATCCGCAGCCGGGGAAGTGCTGGTGGATCATCTCGCGCCACACCGCGACGGGCATCCGGCAGGACGCCTCCCGGTCCCAGGGAACCGGCTCCACCTGGAATCCGCCGGCGCCGGTGAAGGCCGTACCGGAGAACAGCATCAGGAGCGGCACCTCTCCCCCGGTCAGCGCGTCGAAGTACCGGCTCGCGGCGATGTCCATGTCGTAGGTGCACGGCACCACCAGATCGGTCTCCGTCTCCCCGGTGAAACTGGGGACCATCACGGATACCTGCGCGAACTGCACGGGCTGCATCGTGCCGCCCCAGCGCGAACGCTCCCCGAACAGATCGGCGAGGCCTGCGGCCTCCTCGTCGTCGTAACCGCGTCTGACCGGTTCGACGCGGATCTGGCAGCGCAGCGCGAGGGCGTGTACGCGGGCGCGCTCGGACGCGGTGACACGCAGCCGGAAGACCAAGGTGGGTCCGGCGGCGTACGGGTCGGCGCGAACGCCCACACACGTGAAGGAGAATTCGGTCACGGCCGCTCCGCCCGGTCCACGCTCGTGGCGCGGGATGCGACGTGGGCGAAGAAGTCCGCCAGCGCGGCGCGCGCCTTTGCTCCGCCGTCGAAGCCCTGCCACAACAGCCGCATCCGGCCGACCAGTTCGTAGCAGATGTCGATGGGCACCAGGTGGCAGTCGACATGCCCGTCGGTGCGGTGGAACAGCAGCGCCTCCACGTCCGGTTCGAGTACCGCGGCCAGCCGGCTGCCGCTGAGCACGGACTGCCAGACGGACGGCTCGAGTTCGCTCTCGGTGGCTCCGGCGGGGCTCGGGTACAGCGCGACGTACCGGTCCAACGCGGCGTTGTGGAAGAAGAAGGCCACTCCCACCGGGATCTGCAGCAGCTCCCACGTGGTGTCGTCGAGGCGCAGGCCCGGGTCGGTCAGATAGCGGTCGGGGACGGCCCGGAAACGGCCGCCTGCGGCGCCGGACTTGGCGAAGAGCAACGCGCACGGCGTGCAGGCGCAGGACAGGACCCGGCGCTCGGTGTCCACGAGGTGGCGGTGGGCGTCCTCGGCGAGTGCGGCCGCACACAGCTCGCACCGCTCCTCCCTGGGTGCCGCAGGCTCCGCGAACCTGCGCAGTCCCCGGGCTCGCGAGGAGCGCCGGCTGGAGGGCGGGGCGCTCACCGGGTCCGCACCGGGTCAGGCCCGCCCGTAGGGGCGCTGCCGGGTGGAGCGTTGCCGATCTGGAGCAGTACGGGGGTGCGCTCGGCAGCCGACTCCCCCAGCTCCACAGAGGTGACCTCGGGGGCGTAGCAGGCCAGGGCGGTCTCGACCGCGGTGCGGGCTGCGACCGCCGTGCTCTGGCACCCGCAGCCTGCGTCGGTCCCGGCGGACCGCAGGCGCAGCGTGCCGGTGGTTTCGTCGAATGCCACGAGCTCGACGGCATGGTCCTGGACTCCGTCCAGGGCGCGGGCGATACGGGTGACGGTGTCCTCGGGGTGCAGGTCGTGCAGAACCAGCAGGCTCGTGACGAGTTCGTCCTCCAGCAGCAACGAAAGACCAGCCCTGCCGGACCCGTCGGCGGCGCGCGCCTCAAGCAGCTCTACGATCCTGGCCATGCCCGCGCCGTAGAAGTCCATGAGGACGCGCACCAGCTCCTCGGCGGCAACGGCGGTCTCGCCGTCGCCTTCGGCGGTGAGCCGTTCGAGGATCTCCTCGACACGGCGGCCGGCCTGTTCGGCGTTGGGGGCCGGTGTCGCACGGGCGGTGGCGGTCTGCGCGCTCATCCGCTCAGACCGCTCAGGCCGGTCGGCATGTGCATCGTCTTGACCGTCTTGCCCCCGCCCACGTACATGTGCACGCCGCACGGCAGACAGGGGTCGAAGCTGCGCACCGCGCGCATGATGTCGATGCCCTTGAAGTTCTCCGGGGCGTTCTCCTCGAAGATCGGCGTGTTCTGTACGGCGTCCTCGTACGGGCCGGGGGTGCCGTAGGTGTCCCGGGTGCTGGCGTTCCAGGGAGTCGGCGGGTACGGGTGGTAGTTGGCGATCTTGCCGTCCCTGATCACCATGTGATGGGACAGCACACCGCGCACGGCCTCCGTGAAGCCGACGCCGAGACCCTCGTCGGGCACTTCGAACTTCTCCCACGTCTGGGTCCGCCCGGCGCGCACCTCGGCCAGGCCCTTTTCCGCGCAGTGCAGGGCGATGGCGGCGGCGTACGCCTGGAAGTACGTGCGGGCCCGGTTGCGTTCGAGGGCGTTGCTCCACTTGGGGATCTTCCACTCGAAACGCGTCTCGGGCTTGGTCATGGTGCGCGGCAGGGTGATCACGACGCTGCGTCCGGTGGCCTTGACGTAGTCGGTGTCGACCAGCCCGGACAGTGCGGTGGACCAGAGCCGCGCGATGGGGCCGCCGCCGGTGTCGAGCGCCAGGTAGTCCTTGCCGTCGAACCAGCGCGGGGACATCACCCAGCTGTACTTGTCGCCGAAGTCGCGCTTCTGGGGGGCGGGGATGGTGTGCTGGTTCCAGGGATGGCGCGGGTCCACGGGGTTGCCCAGCGGGTCGTGGGTGACGAACTGCTCCTGGCCCTGCCAGTCCTCGTAGTAGGAGGAGCCCAGCAGGATGCGGATGCCGAGGTTGATCTCGGTGAGGTCGTTGGTCACCAGCTTGCCGTCGACGACGATGCCCGGGGTGACGAACATCTTCCGCCCCCAGTCGGACATGTTGGCGTACGTGAAGTCGCAGTGCTCCGGGTCGTTGAGCGCGCCCCAGCAGCCGAGCAGCACCCGTCGACGGCCCACTTCCTCGTAACCGGGCAGGGCCTCGTAGAAGAAGTCGAAGAGGTCGTCGTGCAGCGGCACGACGCGCTTCATGAACTCCACGTACCGCATGAGGCGGCTGAGGTAGTCGGTGAACAACTGCACGGAGGCGATGGTGCCCACGCCGCCCGGGTAGAGCGTGGAGGGGTGCACATGGCGGCCCTCCATCAGACAGAACATCTCGCGGGTGTAGCGGCTGACTTGCAGGGCCTCGCGGTAGAACTCGCCCTCAAGGGGGTTGAGCGAGCGCATGATGTCGGCGATGGTGCGGTAGCCGTGCTCACCCGCGTGTGGCGCCTCGGTGCGTTCGGCCAGTTCCAGGACGCCCGGGTTGGTCTCGCGGACCATTTTCTCGCAGTAGTCGACCCCGACCAGGTTCTCCTGGAAGATGTTGTGATCGAACATGTACTCGGCGGACTCTCCGAGGTTGATGATCCACTCGGCGAGGTGCGGCGGCTTGACCCCGTAGGCCATGTTCTGGGCGTACACGGAACAGGTCGCGTGGTTGTCACCGCAGATCCCGCAGATCCGGCTGGTGATGAAGTGCGCGTCGCGGGGGTCCTTGCCGCGCATGAACACGCTGTATCCACGGAAGACCGACGAGGTGCTGTAGCACTCGGCCACGCGCTTCTGCTTAAAGTCGATCTTGGTGTGGATGCCGAGGCTGCCGACGATCCGGGTGATCGGGTCCCAGGCCATCTCCACCAGACCGTTGCTGTCGCCGGTCTTGGTCTTCGGTGCCATCTGTGTGCAGCGCCCTTCTTCAAGTCGTCGCGCGTCACGTCTTCGTGGTGTGCGGCGCCGTGCGTCACGACTTCGTGCGGGTGGTGGGAACATCCTTCGGGTCGAGCTACCGGCGCCGGCCGGCCATCGCGGGGCTCGTCACCAGGGCGGCCGGTACCCGGTGGTCAGCCGGTCGCCGGTGTGCCGCCACTTCGGCTCCTTGTCGACGGTCTTGGCGGTGATCGACCGCAGTTTGCGGATCACCGCTCCGTACGCGCCGCTGGCGGTACTCGACACCTTGCCTCCAGGCGGTTCGTCCATGAAGGGCATGAACTTGTCGGGGAAGCCGGGCATCGTGCAGGCGATGCAGATGCCGCCCACGTTCGGGCAGCCCCCGATGCCGTTCATCCAGCCGCGCTTGGGCACATTGCACTTGACCACAGGACCCCAACAGCCCAGCTTCACCAGGCACTTGGGCGAGTCGTACGCGAGCGCGAACTGGCCCTGCTCGTAGTACCCGCCCCGGTCGCACCCCTCGTGCACGGTGGCGCCGAAGAGCCAGGTGGGGCGGAGCTTGTCGTCCAGCGGGATCATCGGCGCGGACCCGGCCGCCTGGTAGAGCAGGTAGGTGAGGGTCTCCGAGAAGTTGTCCGGCTGGATCGGGCAGCCAGGGACGCAGACGATCGGGATGCCCGCCTTGGACTTCCAGTCCCAGCCGAGGTAGTCGGGCACCCCCATGGCTCCGGTCGGGTTGCCCGCCATCGCGTGGATGCCGCCGTAGGTGGCGCAGGTCCCGATCGCCACAACGGCGAGGGCCTTGGGCGCGAGGCGGTCGATCCACTCGCTGGTCGTGATCGGCTGGCCGGTTTCCGGGTTGTCCCCGAAACCGCACCAGTACCCCTCCTGCTTGATGCTCTCGTTGGGGATGGAGCCCTCGACCACCAGGACGAACGGGTCGATCTCACCCCGCTCGCCCTTGAAGAACCACTCGATGAAGGTGTCGGATCCCCCCACGGGCCCGCATTCGAAGTCGATGAGCGGCCAGTGGACAGCGATCTTCGGCAGGCCGGGCAGCACACCGAGAACGATTTCCTCGATGCTCGGCTGCATCGCAGCCGTCAGGGACACGGAGTCGCCGTCGCAGCTCAGTCCTGCGTTGATCCAGAGGATGTGAATCGGGGACTCGTCCCCGCCATCGGCACCCGACGCGTCCGCGGCATTGACCGCAGTCGGCGTAGCTGCGTCCATGGCACGCCTCCTAGGGGAGGAACAAAATGAAAGGCCGCATATCGGCCTTCACTCTCTTTGATAACAGGCGGCCGACACCTCCGCGACACCACCGCCGACGGGTCCCCCGACGATCACTCGTCTGCCGGGCCCGGTCCCCGCGAGATGAGCCGGCGTGCCTTCGGTACGGACCTTGCGCACGAATGCTCCGCGCAGCGCGTGGTAGGGGGCGTCCGGGTCGAAGAACGTACGCCGCATGTGGGTGAGTTCTTCCTGGCGGTACGCGGCCAGTGGTTTCGTGGCCTCCTGCCGCTCGCGCTCCGCCTTCTTGGCGGCGATCCGTCCGTCCACGGAGGGTGACGAGGCAAGCCGTCCGGCCATCTGGGCGATCTCGGCGCGGAACCGCTGGGGGCCGCAGGCGACCAGGCGGTCCACGAGACCCATCCGGTGTGCGGCGGCAGCGCCGACCGGCCAGGCCTCCCACATGAGCCGCTCGGCGGTCTCGGGGCCGACCCGGCGCGGCAGGGTATATGTCCAATACTCGGAGCCGTGCAGGCCCATCAGCCGGTAGTGAGGGTTGAGCACTGCGCCCGTCCTGCACCAGACCTCATCCGCAGCCAGGGCGAGCAGCACTCCGCCGGCCGCGGCGTTGCCGCCGACTGCTGAGACGACAAGACGGTCCGTGGTCAACAGCACGGCCTCGACCAGATCGTTCATCGCGACGATGTTGGCCCAGGACTCCTCGCCCGGGTCGGCGGCTGCCTCGATGACATTCAGGTGGATGCCGTTGGAGAAGAAGTCGCGGTTGCCGCCCAGCACCAGGACCGAGGTGGGACGGGAGCAGGCCGCCCGATATGCATCGAGCAGACGGCGGCACTGACAGGTGCTCATCGCGCCGCCGGGGAAGGAGAACGACAGGAATCCGGCCCCGCCCTCTTCCCGGTAGCGGATGTCCGACCAGTCTTCGTCCGCGACGTTCGGGTACCCGGGTGCGGGGTACTCCGGAACGTCGGGCAGAAGCCGGCCGAGGGCAGTGACGGCGGGCAGCTTGAAGGTGGCCGACCCTCCCGGACGGCGCCGAGGACGTAGTTCGGGCAGCCACACCGCACCGTCGGCAGTCGCCCGACATACGGCGCCCGCGCGGGTGGCGAGCAACTCGCCCGACTGGCCCCGCAGTTCGTGCTCCCGGTGCCCTCCGTGCAGGAACCACTCGGCGCCCAGCAGTTCGTCCAGCACCCCCGGCTGGGAGTCCGCGGCACGCAGTGCGCACAGCACGTTCTCGGTGGTGTCCCTGTCCCAGTGGATGCGCCTGCGCTCCTGGCTGAAGTACGGCCGGACGTGCGGTCGCCGCGCTTCAGGGATGTCCCGTTGGGCTCGGGGCCGGTAGGTTCCGCTCGCGAAGCGTTCCACGGCGCTCAGCAGCGCACTCATCGCGGCGTCGGCCACCTCGTTGCGATACAGGTCGCTCTTGCCCACCGGTGGGACAGCGAGAGTCTCTGTCGCCCACACGTCCCCCGCGTCCATCTCCGCGTCGGCCTGCAGAACGGTGACGCCCCACCGGCCCGCCTGCTCGTGGATGGCCCAGTCGAGCGAGGAAGGCCCCCGGTCGCCCGCCGGCCCGGGATGCACGATGAGGCAGGTACGCGCGGTCCAGATGTCCTCGGGGACGGCACTCTTCAGCATGGGCGCCACGAGCAGATCCGGCTCGTGATGACACACCGCAGCGCGCAGGCTCTCGTCATCCCCCGCGATCTCCACCCCCACGGTGTGCCCATGCTCCCTCAACTCCGCGTGGGCCCGTTGGGTCAGGCTGTTGAACGCACTCGCGATGAGCAGGATGTGCACGACAGCCTCCCAGCCTCTCTACTTCCCGCAGCCACAGCACACCCAGACTGGCCACGCTTGCGATGGTCGACCGGAGCGGGCCCAGTGCGGCGCCACAAGGCCGAGGCCTCCCCCGAAAGGAGCCCGACATAGGGCCACCCGGCGGCGGGGCCGACCAGGCTCCGCCCGTAGCAGCGGAAGCAGGGCATCCGCAGAGTCCGTCAACTGCCCCGGCACAGCCTCGACCTGCCCCGAGGGGAGCTGCCCGTCGACACCGGCCCCGGATAACTGAATCGCAGTCACTCGATCTTGCCTCTCCGACCCGGCGGGGCCACCCGGCACCGCCAGGGTCATCGGAGCACGGATTTAAACGATCTTCCTGACATGCCTCTCTCCGTCAAGTAGCTGGAACAGACGTGGTGTTGGGCAGTATGCGGGTACCAGGAGAAGCTGCTGGGCACCCGGTGGGGCCCAGTCGACTGAAGGCTGGAGTCAGGCTGCCTTTGCCGGTGGGCCAGTTCACTGCTCGGCGCAGTCTCACGCTTGGGTGAGCTGCCGTTCGAGGGGGGGATTCGGTAGGCGGGGGTGATGCGGGTGCGTCGTCGCGGCCGGTGGCCTGGCGGCCTACGCGGAGGCCGGCCATCTGGCTTCCGCCGCTGGGCTTGTGCCCGTGCCCCGCGGCTGGGGACGCCGGACCGGCAACCCGCACCGGCCCAAACAAGGGAAGGCCGACGCGTCTACCCAGCAACATTGCGCTGGGATGCGCAAGCGAGCCCTACATTGTTCAGCGCTGCCGGACACCCGCTACAGTGCGCCGTGGACCGCGCTGCCCCGGGCACCCGCTCCTTACACGCTGCCACATGAGAGAGAGCTCCGTGTCCGCGCCCTCCCCTCCCGATGGAGCTATACGCCCGCGTGTCGCCGCCGCTTTCAAGCAGTTGCGTATCGATCTTGGCGACACGGCCCTGGCCGTGTGGAACGACAACCTGTCCGACTTCGCTGCCGCACTGACCTATTACGCCGTCCTCGCCCTGGTGCCGGCGCTTTTGGTGGCTGTTTCAGTCATCGGGCTGGCCGCTCCGCAGGCGACCGGCCGCCTGATCGACGACCTCACTTCGTATGCCCCTGCGCAGTCCGCGAGTGCCTTGCGCGGCGCGCTGCGTGAGATGACGGCGGCGCAGTCCACCGTGTGGGTGCTGGTCGTCACGGGGGCGGTGAGTGCGCTGTGGTCGGCGTCGAGCTATCTCGCGGTCTTCCGGCGAGCCCTGCATTCCATGCATCACCTGCCGGACACCCGGCCCGCGCTGCGTACTGCGCACACCATCGTGGCCACCGCGCTGCTCCTGCTCGCTCTGCTCCTAGCCGGTTCCGGGACGATCGTGATCTCTGGGCCGCTGGCCCGCCGGGCTGCGGCGTTGCTCGGTGTGGGGAGCCTGGGGCCGTGGACCATGCTGCGCTGGCCGGTACTGCTGTGCGTGGTGACGGCCCTGGTCCTCGTCCTCTTCCGCACCGGACCGTCGCAGGCGCGAGGCGTGCGCCGGGGGCTGCCGGGCGGAGTGGTTGCAGTACTCCTCTGGTTTATGGCATCCGCCGGCTTTGCGCTCTACGCCGGACACTTCGCCTCGTACACACGCCTGTACGGCTCGCTGGCCGGGGTAGTGGTCTTCCTTGTGTGGCTGTGGTTCACCAACCTCTCACTGCTCGCAGGAGCCCAGTTCAATGCCGTACGCAGCCGCCGGCCGCGCGGGTCGGCGTTGGCTGCCGGAACGGCAGCGGGGCCACCGGGGCGGCGAGGGGCCCGATAGAGGGGGCAGCCCGCCGCCATCGGGGGTGGCAGGGCGCGCCCCGCGCTGGCCCCGCCGGCCAGGCCGGAACGCCGTAAGGACAGGGGATTGACGCCGTTTGCGGGCTTCATGGCTGCCATGGAGCCCGCAATGGAAAGCCGGGTAGCGGTGCCCGCCCTGGATGAGGCGATGTCCGAACGTGCTGACCCAGGCCGTCTCACATGCGTTTCCCTCCGTATGGAGGGGAAACCGATGCACTCACCGAATCCACCGAGTGCCCTGAGGCACGCTGCGCCTGCTGATCGGCTGACGCGCTGCTGACAGCGATGCAGCCCTTCCACCGGCTCTGCCAGCGACTCCTGCGACTGCTTCGGCGCTGACCACGCGGCCCAGCGGACTTCCCTGACAACCCCTCACGAACGGGGGGTCCGGCACGAGACATGGCTCCTTCACCAGCCACGAGTGCGCATGCCGGTGGCCCGGATCGCGTCAGCAGGCGCGAGCCGAGCACTGGCATGGCTTGTACGGGTGTCAGTCCTGCAGAACGTCTTTGATCTTCTCCTTGGCCTGCCGCGCGTCGCCCTTGGCCTGCTCGAACGGACTCGGTCACCGGCAGCAGCCAGAGGAAGCTGGCGTGGCCACTCGGTGGGGACGGACGTCGCCTTCCGCAACCAGCACGGGGCCGAGGCAGTGGAGCAGCTCTTCAACTCGGCCTAGATTCCCGGAGGAGTGGCCCTGTACCGGGTGTGTGTGCGGTACAGGGCTGGTGGGTCCGCTGGTCTGCTGGCTGTGACCACAACGACGCAGCGGTTCCGGTGTACTCAACAGCGGGGCGCCGGGTCCGGTCACGGCTCGTCATCCGCGACAGCCCCGGACGGCCAACGGGCGGTCGCTATTTCTGGGGGCCGGTGGTGTCCCGGTCGCTCAGGCGGGCTTCCTGTTCGCTCTGCTCCTTCACGCGGCGGGCCTTGTCCATCAGGCGCTGGCGCTGTTCGGGGTCGGTGGCCTCCTCGGCCGCTCTCTGCCACGCGTCCGCGATGGCCTGCAACTCGCGGGCCCGTCCGCGGTATTCGTTTGCCACACTCATCGTCGCTCCTGAGGTCGGGATGCGGGCGGTCAGTCGCCCTGCTTGCCCTTGGTCTTCCCGGTGGTGGCACCCTTCGACCGGTGGGCCGTCTGCCTTGCCTGGGCCTGCTTCACCTGGGCCTGCGCCTTCTCGGCCGTCCCCCTGGCCCGCAGGTGCTCGTCCCCCGTCACCTTGCCCGCGGTCTCCTTGACCTTGCCGGCCACTTCCTGCATTTTGTCGTGCACCTTCTTGCCCGTACGGCTCATGGCTGTGCTCCCTTGCTACGGCTGGACGGCACGCGCGCAGGCGCCATCGTCAGCCTCCGCCCTCCAATAGGGGCCAGCACCCCGGGCACCGCCAAGCGCATGAAAGCCCCTACGAAGCAAGGGGCGGTGCGGCGCACATAGGCGGCCTACAGGCGTGCTCCGCCTGCCGGACGGCATCAACCCGCGACCTCCAAACCCCGCAAGGGCTTGGAGCCCGGCCGGGTTTCCCGGCCGGGCTCCAAGCTGGCGCTGTACGGGTCAGTGCTTGAACACGTCCTTGATCTTTTCCTTGGCCTGGCGGGCGTCCCCCTTGGCCTGCTCAGCGCGGCCTTTCGCCTCCATGCTCTCGTTGCCGACGGCGCGCCCCGCGGCCTCCTTGACCTTTCCCTTGGCCTGTTCGGCCTTTGCCTTGGCCTTCTTGTCACCGGACATACAGGTCACTCCTAAGGACTCATGGGACGGCAAGGACATTCACACGTGTGCACGTGCTGGGCCGGTCCAAACCTGATGGCCAAAAACCGTTCCGCTGATTTCACACGTGCTGTTCAGTGGCGCAAAACAACTACGCCGCATGGTTTTTGGCGGGAATTCTCCGGAGCGGATTTCGCTCGCATTCCGCAGGTACGGCAATGGCGTGCCGGCGCCCGCGCAGCGTGTGGCCTGTTCGGGCGGATGGGCGGGCTACCAGCGGTACCAGCGGCCACTGCCGCCCTTCGGGCGGGCTACGAAGCCGATCAGCCACAGAACAAGGACGACGATCGCGATCCACCACAGGATCTTCAGCGCGAAGCCCGCGCCGAAGAGGATCAGGACCAGAAGAAGGACGAGGAGCAACGGAACCATGTTTATCAGCCTCCGAGCTGCCGGGTACCCAGCGAATTTCAGGTTACACGGGTGATCCGTAGGGCGCCTTTTGTGCGGCGTAATTAAGCTTTGCCGAGTACCGGGTCAGTGCGCCGCCACGGGGAGCGGGTCGTGGAGGGCGGAGCGGCCGTGGGACCAGGCGGTGAGGAGGCGCTCGGTGAGACGGTCCTCGACAAGTCCGGTGGCGTCGGCGCCGAAGGCGATGTCGGTGTCGAGGCGGGGTTCGTCAGCCAGGAGTCCGGCCACCACCTCGTGGCGGACGACTTGCTCGTGGACGGCGTCCGCCTCGACGTGCTCGGTGTAGAAGTGCTCCGCCGCAGGGCCGACGCCCAAGCGGCGCATGGCCGTGGCCAGGCGGCGCGAGCCGGGCGAGGAGGTGATCTCCACGGTCGCGAAGTGACCGACCAGGGCTCCGCGCAGGGCGCGGTGCAGGCCGAAGAGCGACATGAGATTGACGATGGCCAGTGCTTCGGCGGGCGCCTGGTCCACGTAATGGCCGTACGCGGTGTCGAGGCCGAGGTCCTCCATCAGGTCCGCGAAGAGCTGCGCGTGGATGCGTTCGGCGCGCCCGGCGCCGAACTCGTCGTACTCGACGGCCACCATCGCGGCCTTGGCACGTCCGCGCAGCCGGGGTATGACCCAGAGGTGGGGGTCGGCCTCCTTGAGGTGGTAGAGCGAGCGGAGCATCACGTACTCCCGCATCTGCCACAGTTCTCCGTCGTCGGCGAGGTGGTGGCTGACGCTGCCGGTGTGGTCGACCGGTTCCACGAGCAGTTCGTCCAGCGCCTGCCGGGCGCTGCGGTGGTCCGGCGTGCCGTCGCGCAGGGCGGCCAGGAACGGGCCCTCCAGGCACTGGCGGGTGGCGAGCAGGGCGGGGTGCCATTCGAGGTCGTCGGCCACGGAATCGAAGCCTCGGTAGTGCAGTTCGTACAGCGCATACAGGGCGAGTTGCAGGTCGTCGCCGTACGGATCGGCGGTGCGGGTGTCGGCGTCGTCGGGGAGATGGCCGCCCGGGCCGTCTCGCAGCGCGGTGATCACGGCATGGGAGAGGGGGCCGCGCGGGCTGGGCAGGGTGGTCACGGGGTTTCCTCCGTGGCTTCGGGGTCCTTTGGGCGGCGGCGGTGACTGGTGTCGCACCAGGGTGGGGTGCGAGTGCGCCGGCAGGTGCAGACTGCGACGACGAAGCGGTCCGAGCGTGCGACGGTGCCGTCGGCCGCCGTCACCTCGACGGGGCCCTCCACCAGCACCGGGCCTTCGGGATCAACGGTGACCCGGCGGGCGGGGGCGGGACAAGGATTATCAGGCGCGCTCGGCACGGATCACCACCAGTTCTTCCGTCGTGTCGTCGGCGCCGACCAGACCCCGGGCGCGCAGCCACTCCGCCCGAGAGCGCAGGACGGGCCCGTACGGAATGACGGCCCGGTCGGTCACCTCGGCCCGCATGCCTGCCGCTTCCAGCATCTGCAGCGTCGCGTCGGTGCCGCTCAGGGCGGACTGGACCAGCAGCAGCACACCGTGAGGCCGCAACAGGGCTGGCGCGGTCCCGCCCAGGCGGTCGAGCACGTGGCGGCCGTCGATGCCGGCGTCCCAGGACCTGGCTGCGCCCCGCAGGGGCGGGCTGCGGTGCGGGGACGTAGGGCGGGTTGCTGAGGATCAGGTCGAAGCGGCGGTTGTGGAGCGTCTCGACACTGCCGTGCCTGACTGTGATCTGCCGCCCGGCACGCCAGGCGTTGAGCCGGGCGCTCCACACGGCCCGGCGTGAGACGTCCAGCGCGGTCACCCGGGCGCCCAGATTCGCGGCGTACAGGGCCAGAGCCCCGCTGCCCGTGCCGATGTCCAGCACGTCAAGGCCGGTCAGGGTCCCCTCACGGCACAGTGCGTCGCCAAGGAGCCGAGTGTCGGCCTGGGGGGCGTACACGCCCGGCAGTCGCCACAGCCGTTCCGGCACGGCAAAACACGCAGAAGGGGCGTCGGGGGTGATCAAACGCGCCATGGTCAGCCTCGTTGTTGCGCGGGTTTCTGCAACCATTCCTGCGGAGAGTGAGGAATCAGGGTCCTCCACCAGCGTTACTCGCTTTCCGGCCTGAGGCCATTGGGACCGATGCGACGGACACACCAGGTCGGGCTGCCCCAGTGCCCTTGTGCGCGAGCCTTGTGCGCGATCACCGGTCCCGGCCCCGGTCCCTGCTCCAGCGGATCACCGACCCCTCCACGCACACGCGTGGAGTCGGCCCCTTCACGTCGGCTGGCGGCCGGCGAGCAGACCGAGGGTGAGATCGTCGCCAAACTGCCCGCCGACCTGGATGGCGCCGTACAGATCAACGGCCGGATCATCCGGCAGAGGGCATGACTAGGCTTTCGAACCTGGCGCATCGTCGACGGGGTAGTGACGAGGAGCCACGGGGACCCTCGTCTTGTATTGCAGTCGCCCATCGCAGCGACCTGCCCGGCGTGGAGCCGCGGGCAGGGCTATGGCCGACGTGGGGCCGGAAGGCCGTGAAGTCGACCGCCTCGGCCGTCTTCGGCAACGCCGTCGGCTGGACAGCCGAGAAGCGGGCGCCGTCTTTGGCTCCCCGGGCGGGCGCTACGTCGTGGGTGGTGACCATTCAATGAGCAGCAGTGTCGCGTCGTCGCGCAGATTGCTGTCCTCGCCGTCCAGGATTGAGTGGATGAGCTGGCGCAGCGACTCGGCGGCGAGTTCGCCCCGCCGCGGTGGCCCGGATGATCGAATCCGCGAAACGGTCCATGCCGAACTCCCCGCCGCCAGCGGTGCGCGCCTCGGTGACGCCGTCGGTGTAGAGCAGTACACGGTCGCCCGGCCGCAGAGTCGTCTCGTGGACCGTTCTGGGTTCGTCGCTGAACCTGGCCGGCAGGCCCATGGGGGGGGGGCTGGGCCGGGTGTTCAAGGGCGCCCTCCACGACGCGTCGGTCGCGGATCAGCAGGGGCGGCGGGTGCCCGCAGTTGCACCAGCGGAACAGCCCCGAGGCGAGGTCGAGCTGGGTGAGGATGCCGGTGCAGAACTGGTCGGGGCGCCACTGGGCGAGGGCCTGGTCGATGGTTTCCACGAGGCCGGGGAGCCCGGCCCGGACCGCCCCCGCGAACCACCGCACCCGCAGCCCGAGCAACCCGCTGAACCACCCCGCTCCGGCCGACGGCACGTCCGTCGGCCGGAGCGGCGAATCGAGAACCCCTGCCCCACCCCGGCACCGACACGCACATCCGCCTCGACAAACACCACGACCATCCCAGCGCCGTCACCACCACCATCGTCGGCACCAGCGTCCACGCAACCCACGCGCTGCTCGACCCGGGCACCTACCGGGTCGGGCTGTTCCTCCCCACCGCGGGCCTGCACCACCTCCTGCTCCACGACCTGGCGCGTCCCCTCGTCGTCACCAGCGGGAACATCGCCGACGAGCCGATCGCGACGGACGACGCGGAGGCCCGGCTCCAACTGGACGGCATCGCGGACGGCTTCCTGATGCATGACAGGCCGATCCGCGCACGCTACGACGACTCGGTGGTACAGGCTGTGGGCAGGACCGTGATCACCGTGTGCCGGGCACGCGGCCTCGCTCCCGCCCCGATGCCGCTGCCCCGGCCCGCCACGATTCCGCTCGTCGCGGTCGGCGCCCAGCTCAAGCACACCTTCGCGC
>NZ_LGDD01000058.1 GCF_001279695.1 Streptomyces sp. WM6378 | reverse complement strand
CTCACCAGTGACCCGGGCGGCCGCGTCGTCAACGTGTCGTCGTCGCTGCACCGCACCGGCAACATCCAGTGGAGCGACCCCAACCGCTCCCGCCGCTACACCCGGCTCGCCGCCTACGCCCAGTCGCAGCTGGCCCTGACGGTGTTCGCCGCCGACCCGCGGGTCACCGCCGTCTCCATCCACCCCGGCATCTGCGACACCGCCCTGCTCCCCCTGTACGCACACGAGGGCGCCACCCCCGCCGAAGGCGCCACCCACGTCGTACGCCTCTGCGACCCGGACACCCAGATCGTCAACGGCGCCTACTACGACCGCGACCAGCGCGTCGAGCCCGCGCCCGCCGCCACCGAGGACCGCAGCGTCAAGCGCCTCAACAGGCTCGCTGCCGTACTCGTCGGCCACGACGCCTGAAGAACACCCCCTCAAGCGCGCCTTGAAGGAGCCACGCCCCATGTCCAAGCACGCTCGCAAGGAGAAGGCCAACCACGGCAGCAAGGCCTCCAGCTAGCGGCCGGACGCCCGATGCCCGAGGGGCGGACTGTACCCGGCTGACAGTCCGCCCTTCCTCGTTCCCCACCCCCAGAATCAGGTGATCTTCCATGATCGAGCTTCCGCTCCGCCAGCTCCCCTCCTATCTGCGCTGGTTCCCCGGCGGGAGCGCCGGACCGACCGCGCTGGCCGAGCACGTCCTCGCCACCCGGACCGGCCGCCTCTGGGCGGACCGCGCCGACCGGCCGCGCACGGTGGCCGTCGCCAGCGCCGGCCACGTCCTGCTGAGCGGCGACCCGGGCGCACTTGAGCCCGCCGCGCTGGCCCCGCTCGCCAACCGGTACGTCCTGGCCCCGGCCCGCTTCCTCCCCGCCCTGGGCTCGGCATACGACCGGGTCGTCCCGTGGGAGCGGATGGTGTACGTACACGGCGAAGAACCGACGCTCCCGCGCCCGCCGCGCGGTGTGACCGTACGCCGCATAGTCGGTACCGACGCCACGGCGCTGGCCTCACTGGGAGCGAACTCGGCGTGGATTCACGCCAGTTGGGGCGGACCGGCCGGACTGGCGGAGTCCGGCCACGCCTGGGGCGCCTTCCACCGGGGCCGCCTGCTGACGGTCGCCTGCACCTACTTCCTCGGCAGCCGGTACGAGGACATCGCCGTCGTCACTGCCCCCGAACACCGCCGTGAGCAGCTCGCCCTCAGCTGCGTCGTCGAGCTCAGCACCGACGTCGCGGCCCGCGGCCGAACCGCCAGCTGGACCTGTTCCCGCTACAACCGGGCCAGCCGCCTGCTCGCCTGGACGGCCGGCTTCCGCCTGGAACGGGAGTACGTCCACTACGCGACCGGCGCCCCGGCCGCCAAAGGGCTCTCCGGCAGCCGGAATTCCGCCGTTCCCGCTTAGCACCCGTCCGCCGGGCAGGCATCGGGCGTCTCGCATCACCGGGGCTGCGTCTCGCGTACATCGACGCCGAAGTGTTCCAACAGGGCCAGAAAGGCGGACCGGTTGGGTATGCCGTTCGGCTCCCACATCGCCCGTCTCTGCTCCCCGCTCCTGGTGTGCAGGACAATGCCGCGCGGCCGCGCCTTCAGGTCGAAGCGCGGCCCCACCTCGACGTGGTCCAACTCGGCCCAGATCACCAGCTTGCGGCGTTTGGCGAAGAGCAGCCAGTCGTAGAGGAGCAGTCCCTCCGACGTGACGGCGGCCAGCTTGAAATCGACCGTCCCGCCTTGCCGGAGGCGTTCCAGCATCCCGGGGAGCTGCGCCTCCGCGATCTTCGGGTCCGCCAGCCGGACGAAGTACGTCAGCGCCGTCTCCGCGGGAGCGAGGGCCCCCGCCGTCATCCGGTGCCTGGATCCCCGGTACCAGAAGCAGTACCTGTACCCGTGCTCGTACGTCGCACCCCGGAACCTGACCTTGGAGAAGGAGTGGTCGAGCCTCTCGACCTCCTGCCATCGCACGGCGAACGTCTTCCCCTTGCCCGGCACCAGATGTGCGCGGTGCCCGTAGAAGAAGACGGCACCGTGCTCGTGGACGTGAACGGTCTCGTGCGGGAGCTGGAGCACCGCGACCTGCGCGCCCAGCGACGCCCCGGCCGCCAGCTCCGCTGCGACAGGCCCCATCAGGGGGTCTTCGGTATGCGGCCCGAGGTACTGCTGCGTCGCTTTCGCCGAACACAGCGCCAGTCCGGTCATCGCGCAGGCGAAGACCGTCGAGCAGCCCGCCAGCGGAGGCAACCAGCCCCCGACGGAGACCGAATCGTCGAACAGCGCGGGACCCAGTGTTCCGGCAACGGCGACAGCAGACACCAGGCTGACCAGGGCGAGGACGTTCTCGGCTCTGCCCAGGGCGCTCGGTCGGCCCCGCAGGATTCCGCGGCCGCTCCACAGCAGGTCCGCCCCCATGCCGAGCATCAGCAGACACCAGGCGAACAGGACCCAGCCACCCAGCCACCGGTTGTGCCCGGGCTCCGCGTCGAAGATCCACAGCACGGTCCACACGGCTCCGTAGCCACCGGCCGCGGCCATGGCCGCGCCGGCGAGCATCGCGAATCTCCCGGCCGCGGTGACCGTTCCCGGACGTACTGGACTCACCCTTCCTCACCCCCGTGGATGCCGCAGGCCTGACCATCGACCACCGAGCGGCCCCATGACTGCCTGGGCGTATGCGTCGGCACTCCGGGCAGCGGGATGCCGAGGTCGGGTGGCACGCCCGTCAGCGGAACTCGGCCAGTCTCGGACGCAGGCCGAGGATCAGCAGCCCGCCCCCGAGGAGCAGGGCGCCGGCGGCCGTTGGCGCCTGGGTGTTGACGGCGTCGCGGCCGGTGGCGATGGCTGCCTCGTGGTGCGCAGAGTTGATCGCCGTCACCTGGTCCAGGGCTTTCGTCCATACGCCGAAGTGCGCGTTGGAGGTGTCGGATGCCCAGCCGATGCAGAACACCGTGGCCTCCTGCGTCTTGCCCTCCGCGATCAGCCGCCGGAAGGTGCGGTCGTCCTTCTGGTAGACGGCGTACGCCTCGACGGTCTTCTCGGCCGCCTCGCGCTCCCCGGCGAAGGTGATGTTGTCCAGTTCGCGCCGGTACTCACCGGTGAACTGCTCGTCACCGTGGTCGCGTTGATACGCCGCCCAGGTCTGGTCCAGTTTCGCGTCGTACGAGGAGATGCTCGCGCCGTCGAGCCCGTACAGCTGCTGCGACTTGTCGAGGAAGGACTTCTCGTACAGGTCCCTGCGGGTGGCATCGAGCAGGAAGCGGCTCTCGTCCGCGTTGGCGTCGTACCCGATCGCCTTGGCACGGGAAAGAGCGACCACCGAGTCGAAGGAGTCGTGCCGTGCGACCTTCAGCTGCTCGACGGAGACGGCCAGGAGCCGGCTGCCGCACACCACCGCGAACAGCGCGCACAGCGCGGCCGCTACGAGTGCGGGGTTGAAGACGCGGCGGAAGCTGCGGGCGAGCCGGACCTGGAGCACGACGAGGACGACGAGCAGCAGCACCCCGAGAACGGCCTCGGTGACGAGTTGCACCTCCAAGTCCGTGCGCGCCGCCTCGTACTCCCCCTCGTAGACGGCGTTGTTGGCATCGACGAGCTTGCGGGCCTGGGGCAGCAACTGTTCGGCCAGGAGGTCGGTGGCCTGGCGGTAGTCGGCGCGTGCGGCGTCCTTGCCGCCGGGGTGCCCGTCGTTCTCCAGGGCCCGGCCGATCAGCTCCTGGTAGTGCGCGAAGTCGTCGGTGAGGGCGACCACCGTGTCCTCGGTCACCGTGTCACCTTCGGAGGCGGCGCCGAGCGTGCGCAGGGAGCGGCTGATGGTCTGCTGTGCGTCACCGTAGAAGCCGTTCGCCTTGCTGTACGACTCGTCCAGGCGCCCCTTCCCTGTGCCCGAATCGCCGCTGGACAGAAGGATGTTGGCAGCCTGGGCGTCCATGTCGTTGAGTGCCAGGTTGAGCTGGGTGGCGGCGACCGTGCGGGGCGCGGCACGGTGCTGGATCGCGTCCCAGGTGGTGGAGAGCCCGGTGGCCGCCACGGCGATCAGGATGACGAGTCCGGCGCCGATCAGCAGGCACACCGTGCGGGCCAGTCGCAGCCGGCCCTGAGTGGTGGTCCAGTAGCGGCCGACGGCGTACCGGAAGAGACGGACGAGCCGGGCGACGGCAATGGGAGACCGTCGCCTCGGCCGTCCTTGTCCCGGGCCCCCTCTGGCCCGCGACGACGGGATCCCCCCGTGCCGAACGGGTGGTGCGGGGTCTGGTTCAGCAGTCGTTGTCGGGGCCCCCGCTCCCTGACGCTGCCCGGCACCGGCGGTGACCGTCACTCGCCCTCCAACCTCGCACCACAGGGCCGTTCGTACGAACCCGTGTCGAGATCAGCTTGGGGGTCAGGAGTTCGACCGGATGCACGCGTTGACGGGTCCCTGACGCCCAAGGACCTTGGCTTAACGCCCACTTGACGACGGCAACCTCTGGCAAAGGGACAGCCACACCACGCCCCGGCGCGAGCATGAACCGGCCGTAGGCGCCAATCAGGAAGAAGTCGAACCAGACGGCCGCAGAGAGCGCGGCCAGCGCCCAGGCACCCCGGGCTCCGGTTCTCCAGACGGACTCCTTACGCGGCCCCGCGACTACATGCCGGGGGGGGTCTGTCGACACCGGATTCACCCGCACTGGATTCGGCGGCACTGGATTCGGCAGGCTCCCTAGATTCGGCGGCGGGCACGGACAGGACCATGGTGAGCCCGCCGCCTGGGGTGTCCTCGGGGGTGAGGGTGCCGGCCATCGCCTCGGCGAGGCCACGAGCCAGCGCCAGACCGAGCCCGACGCCGGTGGTGTTGTCCGTGTCGCCGAGCCGCTGGAACGGCACGAAGGCCCGCTCCCGGTCCTCGGGGGGCAGCCCGGGCCCCCGGTCGATCACCCGCACCTCGACCCGGTCCACGGGCATGCTGGCGGTCAGCAGCACGGCCTCGCCCTGTGGGGTGTGCCGGGCCGCGTTGCTCAGCAGGTTGGCGACGACCCGTTCGAGCAGCGGCGGGTCGGCCAGCACGGCCGGTACGGCGTCGAGGCCCTGGATGTCGACCGACGCGGCCCCCGGCGGCAGCGACTCCAGCGCCGTGGGGAGCACTTCCTCCAGAGCCGTGTCCCGGACGTTGAGCTTGAGCGCACCGGCCTGGAGGCGGCTCATGTCGAGGAGGTTGTCGATGAGCCGGCCCAGGCGCGCCATGGACTCGTCGGCGGTGGCGAGGAGTTCCTCGCGGTCCTCCTCGCTGAAGTCGTTGTCGCGGCTGCGCAGCGAGGTGATGGCGGCCCAGCCGGCGGCCAGCGGCGTACGCAGGTCGTGGCTGACCGCCGCCAGAAGAGCGGTGCGCATGCGGTCGGCGGCCTTCACCGGCTCGACCTCGGCGGCCGCCTCCGCCAGCCGGCCAGCGAGGACAGCGTTTCGGCCTCGGGCGGCGCACCACGTCGTCGGGGACGGTCTCCAGATGCTGGATGTTGACCGCGGTCACCACGTCGATCCCGGCGGCGAGCAGTTCCTCGATGTCCTGCCAGCGCTTGGCGTTGCGGCCGCCGGGAATGTTGCTGTGGGCCAGCTCGTCGACGACCGCCACCTGGGGACGGCGGGCGAGTACGGCGTCGAGGCACATCTCCTCGAACTGCCCACCCCGATAGGAACGTTGAGAGCGGTGGATGACTTCGAGGCCGCTGAGTCCTGCCAGCGTGTGCCGCCGCTTGTGGCACTCGACGTACGCCACCACCACGTCCGAGCCGCGCCCGGCCCGCCGCCGTGCCTCGTCGAGCATCCGGTACGTCTTGCCCACCCCGGGAGCAGCCCCGAGATAGACCTTCAGCCGACCCCGCCGTCCGGGCGGGACATCCGGCTCCACCACCCCAGCACACGCCTCCTCGCGCAGAACGCGCACCCCGGTCGCCGTGCAGGGACCCTGCGCGACCGGGGGCGCGATGTGTGCTCCCGATCATCACGGGAGGTCGCGGTGCAGCACGACCGTGGCGTACGACCTTGATGTGTTTCTGATCCAAGAGCGGTGCCGGAGGCTGATACTCCTCAGAACCGGTCCGGGCGGATCAGCGCAAACACCAGATAGCCGAGCAGGCATCCAGCAACACAAAGTCCGACGATGTTCTCGACGCTCACGGTCGTTCAACTCCCTGGGCCAGGCGGGGCGACTACGGCGAGGGGTGGTTAACGGGCACCCTTACACCGAACTCCTTACGGCGGCCCAGGGGTAGGTGTCTTGACACCTTCCTGTCGCCGGCCAGCAGTTCATTGACGTCACCTTGACGAGCTGCATATCGATCGGGCTCGTCCTGGCAGATGGCCCTCGCGCTCGGCGCGGTCCTGGCCAGCACCGACTTGGTGGCGGTCACGGCGCTCGGCCGGCGCCTCGCGCTGCCGCCCAAGGTGCAGGTCCTGGTACAGGCCGAGAGCCCGTTCAACGACGCCACTTCCCTGGTCCTGCTCAAGGTCGCGGTGAGCATCGCCGTCACCGCATCGGCCGCCTCCTGGCAGGGCGCGGGCGGCGAGTTCGCGCTGCTCGCAGGCGGCGACACATTGATCGGCGCGGCCGTCGCGGGCCTGGTCGTGCTGATCCGGCGGCGTACGCAGGACCCGGTCCTGGAGACGGTGGTGGCGCTCGTGACCCCGTACGCGGCCTACGTGCTCGCCGTGGCCGCCCACACCTCTGGGGTGACCTCTGCGGTGGTGGCCGGAGTGATCCTCGGCGGCAACTCCGACCGGCTGACCAGCGCCCGCATCCGCCTCCAGCTCCACGCGGTCTACGGCACGGTGGTCTTCCTTCTGGAGAGCGTGGTCTTCAGCCTGATCGGCCTCTCGCTGCCCGGCCTCATCCGCGGGCTCGGCGAGGCAGACCGGCTCTGGCCGCCGTACGCCCTCGCCCTGGCCGCCACCCTCATCGCGGTCCGGATGCTGTGGATCTTCCCTCACTCCGCGCTGCTCCAGCCGAAGGGTGGCCAAGGGAAGGGCGGCCGGGAACGCTACGACCCTGGCGAACCGCCCCGGCTGGACTCGCAGTCCGAGAGCCCCGCCCTCGTCCAGGACACGGTCAACGCATCGTCCTCGGCACGGCGGCGACTCGACACACTCATTCGCGCACACCTGGACGCGTGACTCGACGGTACGGACGCGCGCGATCTCGGGGGCGTGCGATCTCGGGGGTGTGCGGAAGTCAGTCAGCCTGCGCTGTCGTCGTCGGCAGGGCAGACGTTGTCCGATGCGGACCTGACAGCGGGCGTGCCGCTTCATGCCAGTCAGGGTGGCGAACAGGCGACGCACCCGGGCCCGTGCAACCCTTCCGAAAGCTCCTTTTCGCGGGACATCTCCGCAGCTCAGGGCCACAGTTCCCCGCAAGCCCCGCGTGATTCACGAAACTGCGGTCAGAACCGACGTCAGGCTTTTCCCCCACTCCCCCACCGGAACGGTCCTCCAGTCCCCCTCACGGGCCCTCGCCTCGCGTCTTCCTTGCCGCAGTCATCAAGAGCACGCATGAGTCCCGTCAAAGCGGTGATGTCCAGGTTCGCGCCACAGCCGCCTGTGCGTAATGTTCGGCTGCCGGCAGATGTTTCGTACACGTGAACTGGGTGGCCCATCCTCACAGTTGACAGGGAGCTCATCGTGAAGACCTCACGTCTGTGCGTACAACCTTCCACGCCTCTTTCCTCGCCGCCCGGGCCGGTAGTTGCCGAGGCCGAGGACCTGGTGGGCCAACTCGTCGCCGAGGGGCACCTCCTGGCCGATGCCGCGGAGCGGCGGACCAGAGAGATACGGGCCGAGTTCGACGCGACGGGTGCCTACCGGCAGAGCTCTGACGAGCTTCGCCTTGGTGCCCGGATCGCCTGGCGCAACAACCCGCAGTGCATCGGCAAGTTCTACTGGAAGGGGCTGGAGACCCGGGACTGCCGCGACGTCGGGGCCAGCGGCCGTGATGAGAGCGCCCTGTTCGAAGCTCTCGTGGACCATCTCCGGCTGGCCTGGAACGGGGGAAAGGTACGCATGCTCCTGAGCGTTTTCGCCCCGAGCAGGCCCGATCGGCCCGGACCCAGGGTCTGGAACGGCCAGCTCATCCGCTACGCCGGATATCGGCAGCACGACGGATCCGTCGTGGGCGACCCCGAGACGGTGGATCTCACCGCGGCCGTGCTGCGGCTCGGCTGGCGCGGTCGGGGCACCGAGTACGACGTTCTGCCCCTGGTCATCCAGTACCCCGGACGCGAACCCCGATTATTCGACCTGCCGCCGGACGCGGTCCCCGAGGTGCGCATCAGCCACCCCGACTACCCGTGGTTCGAACGGCTCGGCCTGCGCTGGCACGCCTTTCCCACCATCTCCAACCAGGTGCTCGAACTGGGCGGCCTGCGCTACTCCCTGTCTCCCTTCAGCGCCTGGTACACCTGCACCGAGATCGGCGCCCGCAACCTCTCCGACACCAACCGCTACGACAAACTCCCCGAAGTCGCACGCGGGATGGGCCTGGACACCGACCGGGACCGGACCCTATGGCGTGACCGCGCGCTCCTTGAACTCACCTCGGCCGTACTGCACTCCTACGACCAGGCCGGTGTGTCCATCATCGACCACCACTTCGCCACCAAGCAGTTCGTACGCCACGAGGAACGCGAACACAAGAGCGGCCGCGGCTGCCCGGCCGACTGGTCAGCCATCGTGCCCGCCACCAGCGGCTCGACCACACCCATCTGGCAGCGCCGGTACGAACCCACCAGGACGCTTCCCAACTTCGCTCCCCAGCCGGTGCCCTGGCCTACCGGCGGGACCGAGGGCTGAAAGGGTCCGTTTGTGAGAGGTCAGGACCAAGATCCCTTACAGCGGCAGCGATTCGAGTGATCCCGAGACCAGTTCGTGCGGATCGGGGGGGCCGATGGGCGCGTAGTCACCTCGGTAGGTGCGCACCGTCGTCCCGAAGCCCCAGCCACCGGTCTGCCCCCTGTCCGTGTGGCAGATGGACGACGCTGCGCGCCCAGGCCTGAAGGGCGGCTGTCTGCTCGGGGAAGAGCTCACTGCCATTCCCTGCCGGTCCCGGGCACGCCAGGGTCGGCAATGGGGCGAGCGTGTCCTCGTCGCGAGCGATTCTCAGGCGCACTGGACGTGCAGCGACAGACCGGTGCGTCGACATGACGCACCGTCAGAAAGGTCAGCATCGGGTCAGCAAATTGGGTCAGCAATGGGATCGCTAAACCCTCCCGCACAAGGTCACACACTGGGCAACAGATCTCCTCCCGCGCACCGGAAGTGAGCGACTCCGCACCATGCCGATCGGCCACCTCCAGGGCCGAGTTCTGCGCTCCCCACAGGTTGGCCCGATCGCCCATAAGCGCAGATCAGCGCACCCGACCCCGCGCTTTCAGGGGCACTGCCGGCAGCTCCGGCGCCGGGATCGGCCCCCCGTCGTACCC
>NZ_LGDD01000057.1 GCF_001279695.1 Streptomyces sp. WM6378 | reverse complement strand
GTCGTACCCCTTCACCTCACCGAAGCGCGACCCCGTCATCCAGTCCGAACGGGCCTGCTGGATGTCCTCGTTGGACCGCCCGATGAAGTTCCACCACATACCAAAAGCGCTGCGGCTTCTTGCAGGCCAGACGCTCCTTGGTCCGTCAGCTGTCAGCATCGGACCTGGGGAGTCAGCGACACCATGGCCACCAAAACCCTTGCCCACGGCATGGGCACCTTCTTCAAGGACTGCGCCCACCCCGAGCCGAAGTGGCCGAAGTGCTCTCACCTGTACAAGATCCAATTCCGTGACGCCGCCAAGAAGCAGCGCGTTGAGTCCGGGTTCGAGACCGACGTGGCAGCGATTGCGCGTTTGACGGAAATCTACAACGCCAAGAGGGCTGCCCCCGCTCGTGCGAGCAAAGCGGCGCGGGTGGCGAAGTACGGGGCGATGCAGTTCAAGGAATATGCCGCTGAGTGGCGTGGCAGCCAGCGGCATCTGGAGGTTTCCTCGCTGCGGCATCTGGACTCGCTGCTGGAGCACCACCTCTACCCGGCGCTGGAGAGCCGACGGATGGATTCGTTCGACCACAAGGTGGTGGACGGGTTCATCAGGACAATGGAGCGCAACGGTGCCGGGCTGGCAACGCAGGCCAACGCGTTCGACAAGCTGAAGTCGATCCTGCTCGATGCCCACCGGCTGGGGCTCTACGAGGACAGCCCCCTGGAGGGCGTGAAGCCCCCGCAGTACGACCCGGCTAAGAGGCCCTAACAGAAGTGGTTGTTGGTGTGACTGTCGGCTTGGCTGTTCGTTGGTGTGGGTGTGGGGAAGAGACAGTCGCGGCCGTGGATCGTGTCGGATGAACTCTGGTCGCTGGTGGAGCCGTT